>NZ_JAHHDX010000091.1:0-49031 GCF_018619335.1 Alteromonas sp. ALT199
CCTTAAATCTAATACTAGCACAAAATGACAATGTAATGACAATGTTATAAAAGTTTTTTTGTATAAAAAAAGTGCGGCAAATGCACACACTTTTTTAACAATAAGAAAAATAAGAAAAAATTAGCTACAACGGATACGATCTACAGCGGCTTTCCAACCATCATAGGCATGATCGCGTTCTTGTTTCGATAGTCTTGGGGTGAAAACGCTATCACTCTTCCAGCACTGCGTTAAATCATCGATGCTGCTAAACACGCCTGCTTGTAAACCGGCAAGGAAGGCAGCGCCTAACGCGGTAGTTTCAGTGATTTCAGGTCGCTCAACTTCAGCACCTAAGATGTCTGACAAAAAGCCCATTACCCAGTCATTTCGCGACATGCCGCCATCTACACGTATGTTCGTAGGACGTGCTCCGTCGCTTTCCATGGCTTTTTGAAGATCTTTAGTTTGATAACAAACTGATTGCAGCCCTGCCGCAACAATCTCGCTTATACCAGTATCGCGGGTAAGCCCTAAAATGGCTCCACGGGCGTCAGGGTCCCAGTAAGGCGCACCTAAGCCGGTAAATGCAGGAACTAAAAACACACCATTATCTTCTCTGGCGCGCTGTGCTAAAGCTTCAGATTCAGCAGCATCGTCAATGAGTTTTAAACCATCTCGAAGCCACTGTACGGTAGCGCCAGCCATAAAAATACTGCCTTCTAAAGCATACGTAGTTTTACCATTTAGGCGATAACCTACTGTAGTGAGCAATCGGTTTTTAGACTGAAGCGGTGCGTCGCCGGTGTTAAGGATCATAAAGCACCCCGTACCGTAAGTGCTTTTTGCCATGCCTTTTTCAAAACATGCTTGGCCCACAAGCGCTGCTTGCTGATCACCTGCCACACCCTGAATAGGAATAGCTTTACCTATAATATCTTCATTAATCACGCCAAAGTCGGCTGCGCAATCCATAACCTCTGGAAGCATAGAGGCTGGAATATCGAATTTGTTAAGTAGCTTTTCATCCCAACATTGATTGTGTATATCAAACAACATAGTTCGAGAAGCATTCGTGGCATCAGTTTTATGTGACTCACCGCCCGTCAGGCGCCAAATCAAATAGGTATCCACAGTACCAAACAGAAGTTCGCCATTTTCTGCTTTCTCGCGAGCGCCTTCGACGTTATCTAGTATCCATGCAACTTTCGTAGCTGAGAAGTAAGGGTCGAGTAAAAGCCCTGTCGACTCTGTTATGTAGGAAACGAACGCTTCGTCTTCGCTAAAATCGCGGCAGTATTGCGCAGTACGTCTGTCCTGCCAAACAATAGCCGGATAAACAGGCTTTCCTGATTGTTTATCCCATACTAAAGTTGTTTCGCGCTGGTTTGTTATTCCAACAGCGGCAATATCATTTGGCGCTACATTACATTTGTTAAAAACTTCCTTCAGGGTAGCAACAACGCTTTCCCAAATTTCTTCTGGGTCGTGTTCAACCCAGCCATCTTTAGGGTACTTCTGAGAAAACTCCTGTTGAGCAATGGCTTCTATACTGCCCTTTGGAGAAAAAATAATGCTGCGAGAGCTCGTTGTGCCTTGGTCGATGGCAAGAATATGTTGTCCCATAAGGTCACTCCTGAAGATAGTTTTCGTAGAGTTTGCATCATTTACACAGGATTAACAATGCTATATTTTCGAAAACGAACATTTGATTTTCGTTTTATCGTGTGAACTTTGTCTTTAAGCACGTATAATTACTATCGATTTTATTTTTAAGGATGTGTAATGAACCAAACGCAAAGACACGAAAAAATTGTCGGGCTAATAAAGCAACATGGTTTTATGTCTATTGATGATTTGGTTAGTGCTTGTGAAGTGACGCCACAGACCATCCGAAGAGACTTAAATCAGCTGGCTGAAAACGGTATAGTAAGTCGCTATCACGGTGGGGCAGGATTAAACAAAAGCTGGGAAAATACCCCTTACCAAGAGCGCAAAACGCAAAACAGTGAAGTAAAAGAAAAAATAGCTGAAGCTGTTGCTGCAATGATACCCGATGGCGCGTCTTTGTTTATCAATATCGGCACCACAACAGAGCTCATCGCTACTAAACTTCTCAAGCACAAAAATCTACATGTTGTAACGAACAACATTCACGTTGCAACTATATTATCAGCTAAAGAGGACTTCTCGGTGATTATCGCCGCTGGTGAAGTACGATATCGTGACGGCGGAATAATTGGTGAAGCAACCTGTGATTTTATCAGTCAATTTCGTATGGACTACGGTATTATCGGTATAAGTGGTATAAGCGCCGACGGCGCGCTACTAGACTTTGACTTCAGAGAAGTGAAAGTTTCACAAGCTATTCTAGAGCACACTCAACATGTGATCCTAGCGGCCGACTACAGTAAATTTGAACGCCGCGCTATGGTTGAGCAGGGTCATATATCACAGGTCGACTGTTTAGTTTGTGACCAAGCACCGCCGCCTAGCATAGGCAAAATTATAAAAGAGAATAATATCACCTTTGTGAAAGCCTAATTTAAACCCCCGCATTTTTTTACCGCCCTAATCATAGGCCGGTCATAATTCTAAACTAGTCTTCTTTTATATTATCAGTTCGCTTATGCATTGCTGCTAAGTTTATGGCGAATTGTTTAGTTTTCAGCTATATGAGCTTCGCCATATCTTCTTTATTTCCGTTATTGAACATAAAAACTGTGCATTGATACGTTTACTTAACTTTCTTTAATGTTCGTTAATGTTCGTTTTGTGTTGACATGTTTTCTTTTTGGTTGTCAAATAGTCAACAATTAAGTGAAGCAAAATGTAAATACAAGTATAAGTAGGGGCAAACTATGAGTCACAGCAATGTAACTGAAAAGACAGTTGACGTTTTAGTCGTTGGCGGTGGCGTTAATGGTGTTGGTGTGGCGCTCGATGCTGCGGGGCGTGGACTTTCAGTTGCATTGTGCGAGAAAGGTGACCTTGCCGGCGCTACATCTTCATCAAGTAGTAAGCTTATTCATGGCGGCCTTAGATATCTAGAGCATTACGAATTCCGTTTAGTCAAAGAAGCACTAGCAGAACGAGAAGTGTTACTGAAAAAAGCGCCCCACATCATGTGGCCTCTACGTTTTCGCTTACCACATCAAAAGCATTTACGCCCGGCGTGGATGATTCGAATTGGTTTGTTCCTTTACGACTCACTGGCCAAACGCAACATGTTGCCTCGCTCACGCAAGCTTTTTACAACGAGTGAAAGTCCACTAGTTAGCGACATTACTACTTGTTTTGAATATTCTGATGGGTGGGTAGATGATGCGCGCCTGGTTGTTCTCAACGCTTTAGCTGCACAAGATCAGGGAGCACAGATTTATACCCGCACTGAGTGCGTGAAAGCTGAAAAGAAAGATAACCTGTGGAGTGTCGAACTTAAAACAGCAAAAGGGAAAACGTTTACAATTAAAGCTAAGTCAATTGTAAACGCTGCAGGGCCATGGGCGGCGTCTTTCCTCGATCGTTTAGTTAATGTTAACAACCCGAATGCTATGCGCATGGTGAAAGGAAGCCACTTCATTGTGCCTAAACTTTATGATACTGATGAAGCTTACATACTGCAAAACAAAGACGGGCGAATTGTTTTCGTTATCCCATATGAAGGGGATTTCTCTCTGGTAGGCACTACTGATGAAGACTTCAAAGGCAACCCATCAGATGCTGCTATCTCGGATGAGGAAACCGAATACTTGATAGATGTGGTAAACACATACTTTAAATCAAAAATTACCCTAAGCGATATCGTTCACTCTTACAGCGGCGTTAGACCTTTATTAGAAGAGAAAAATGCGTCGGCACAAGAATTAACGCGCGATTATAAAGTTGAGTTGAAGGGAGAGACAGATAAACCTGTGCTGCTCAATATTTTCGGCGGGAAAATCACAACCTACAGAAAATTAGCTGAGCATGCAGTAGACAAACTAGTTACTTGCTTCCCTAAAGCCAAAAGCGCATGGACAAAAGAAGTACCCCTACCAGGCGGTGCTTTTGAAAGCCAAGGAGAACTAGTCGGAAAGCTAACTAGTGAATTTGTATGGTTGAAAAAAGACATTGCTGAACGTTACGCACGCCAATACGGCCTGTTAAGCTACAAATTCTTAAAAGGAAAGATGTCACTTGAGGAAATGGGCGAAGACTTTGGCGCAGGTATGTATCGTGCAGAAGTAGACTATTTAATTGAATATGAGTGGGCGTGTACATTGGAAGACGTTATATGGCGTAGGACTAAGCATGGTTTGCGCTTAAACGAAGAGCAACAAGGTGTGCTATCGCAATACATTGAACAGAAAGCTGACTTGCGTGATAACGAACAGCAAGCCAAAGATCAAGTATTAGCTAGTGCGTAAATATGATTGTTCTGAGCGTCTTCTCTAAGGGCGTTTAGTTTATTACTATGCCTATTTACGGGTAGTTAATAATAGTTGTAATAGCGTCTTATTGTACACGTTGCGCGGGAGGGATTCCGCGTTTAAATATATTGGGTTAACAATGAATAAGGAAGTTTCGAACATTACTATGCTAAAAGAAGTGGTTTTCATTCGCCATGGGAAACCGCTTTCGGCTCACAATGAAAAAGTGAATGCAGCCGAGTATGCAAATTGGGTACGTAACTACAATAAATCTCCCTTAGACCCCACCAGCAAACCGAAGCAAATAACACACCTAAATAATAGCTACATTGCAGTGAGCCCGCTTTTAAGGGCAAAACTAACAGCGGCTCACTATGGCGCGCTCTCAATTGATGAAGAGCTTCCGTATCTAAAAGAAATGGATATTCCCTATTACAAGTTGCCGTTTACTTTGCGTAGTTGGCACTGGGTTTTGCTGAGCCGAGCGCTTTGGTTTATGGGTATTAAAGGTCGCTTTGAAAGTTTCAAACTTGCAAAACAACGGGTTCAAAAACTTTCTCTACATATTAACAAATTAAGTGAAAAACACCCTAGGGTGGTCCTATTTGGCCATGGCATGACAAATCTTTATACGCGAAAAGCATTGATGAAGAATGGCTGGCAACTAAAGCAAAAAAACAACGATTTTTGGGGAGTAACTATTCTACAGAAAGTGGTTTAACACAAAGCCACCTATCAACAACTATTAGCGCCCGACCATCCAATAGATACCGCGTTTATTTTAAAGTCGCTTTATATTTCATTCAAAATGCCGATAAGATAAAAATAAAGCAAGAGCGGCTCAGGTTTGACATGCCAATTTCATGTTTCTTATGCAGTAAAGTACGCCGACTCTAGTCAAACTTTTATTACTTCAGTTTAGGCTGTGAAAGCACGAATGAATAACAATAAAAAAGACTCAGATACTACTAAAAATGTAATTAAAGCATCGATTGCCGTTGTCTTCGCACTAGCATTAGGTGTATCAATTAACTTCTTTCACATTGATGAAAAAGATACGACAACTGAAGTTTTTGCGGATCAGTTAGAAACTTTCAAACGTCATGTGATTTCCTCACATTGGCAATGGAGAGTACGTCAACCTGCCACTATGATAATGCTCATTCACTATGATGACTCAGGTAACGAAGTGAACAGAAAGCCAGTACGTATTAATCACAATGGATGGCCAACTGCAGACCTGTCCGATGTGGGCTGTGAAACGATTTGGTCATCATTAGTGGCAACTCCACTTCGCGTAGATGGATTTAAAATTCATGCTAGATACTATGCCGAGCTTAATGTAAATGAAGACAATTATTGGTGTCGCTATAGCCTAAGTAAGGGGACGTACTTTGACTACTATCCAGCAAGTGGCTCGGTAACTGTACTAGAAAACTAATAGAGTTTAAAAATATATACTTTCTCATATTAGTCATTACCTATGTAGGTATTTGGTTTATTTACATAATTAGTCTACTTTTGAGTTAGCGCCATGTCACAAACTGGCGGCATAAGGTATTGTTGATAACAAGACAATACTCGACACTAACGAATTAAGTAGACAAATGCTATCTGGCTTATTCTCTTCGCAAAAGAAAAATGTAACGCTCACGGTAGGTGTGTCTGTGAGTGCTACTGAATTACATATCGCCGCTGTCAATATTGGCGAAGGTGGTTATGTACTCAGCTCTGTTGCGTCTGTTCCCTTTGATAATCGGCAACCTCTCGAAAAGCAATTAAGCGACGTATTGCGTGATTTTGAAAAAGAAGCATGTCGAGTATCTGTCGTGCTCCCTCAAGAAATCTATCACATGGTTCAAGTGGAAAAGCCTGATGTGCCAGAAGAGGACATTACAACTGCACTACCTTGGACGCTTGGCGAGCTGGTTCCGTTCGATTCTAACAATATTGTATTGGACTACATCGATTACCCGGTTCAATCAAGAACTGGCGGCAAAAAAATTGATGTGTTTGCCGCCGATAAATCCTCGCTTTCCTCATTGGTTCAAGGTCTTTCGAAAAATAAAGACGTTAAACTCACCCATATCCATGCCAAAGAAGTGTTGGCGACAGAAATGGTGCCTGATGATGATTATGCGCGATTACTCATTATTCAAGAACCCAATAGCGAACCCTTTCTGCTGATTGTGCGTTCTCGAGCTATTTGGCTATCGCGCCGCTTAAGAGGCTTTGTTAATAAAGCGAGCGCGCAAGATGATTTAACGCAGTTAAGCGATATGCTTGGATTAGAAATTCAGCGTTCAATGGATTTCTATGAGTCACAGCTAAAACAGCCGCCGCTAAAAGAAATCTTATTTAGAACACAATTTGATTGTGAGCCCGTTATAGAGCGCTTAAAGCCGTTTCAGCCTGCGGCTATGAATAAGCTTGTTCCACAGTTCGATTTAGCCGATGTTGTTGACCCCACTTGTCACTTTGCTTTAGCTAGTGCGCTTGTTGCCGCGAGGGATGTACAGTGAAACGCACTATAAATCTATATCACCCCTCGCTTAAGCCTAAAAAAGAGCGCTTACCCCTATCAAAGGTACTTTGGGTAAATGGCGTAGCATTTGGAATAATGCTAATTACCGTTGTGGCTTTAAATTTTTTGCTAAACGTTAAACAAGAAAAAATAGCACAGCAATCAACGTCAACCGGCCAAATCAACAACGAAATTAAAGTGCTGAATGATGCGCTAGGTAAAAAGCGTGATACCAAAACCCTTCAGCAACAGCTTGAGCAAGTGAATGCCAAGATAGAAAACAGAAAGCGACTGCTTGCCTATCTAGAAAGTGGAGAGCTGTCTTTTGATGCAACCAAGTATGGTGAAGTGATGGACGATTTAGCTAACTATCACAACCAAAACCTTTGGCTGACCAGCATAAATATAGATACCCAGAAAATTCGTTTGTCAGGGCAAACGGTGGCACCGTCGTCTATCCCTGTCTGGTTAAAGAAGTTACAGCAGTCACCTTTCTTCCAAGGCAAGTCATTTTCGTCAGTGAAGTTTGACGAAGTGGATGGAGCTGAAAACGTAAAGCAATTTTTAATATCAACCGATTTTGAAGGAGACGCTGATGAGCCAGTACCAACAGCTCTCTGATAAATTTTCTGCACTTGAGAGCAGAGAAAAACAGCTTATTTTGTGGGTGAGCTTTGGCCTTATTGTTTATCTGTTTTTTTGGTTCGGCGTATCACCAGCGTTGGATGATATGTCTGCTGCGGACAAAACCGCTACTCGAAAAGAAAGTGAATATAAAGCACTAGTTATTCAGCGAGATGCTATTCAACAAGCCCTGTCTGTCGACTACACAAAACGTATGCAGCAGGAGCTGGATAACGCTAAAAAAGCATTGCTAAAAGTTGACGAGACATTGCTTTCGATGAACGAAGGCTTCGTGGCTGCCGACAGAATGCCTGAGTTGCTGATGACGCTGTTAAACGAAGAAAACAACGTGCGTTTAGTTAACTTTAAGGTAGAGCCCTCACAAACCATTCGGTTTGGCGATAAAGAGCCTCAAAGTGCATCGCTTTATCGACACAATATGCGCCTAATTATTGAAGGAAGTTATTTCGATTTACGCAGTTATCTCGCACGTCTTCAAGCTGCTCCGGAAAAGGTCATTGTGACTGACTTTGCTTATAACGTCGACGAGTACCCCAGTGCATCACTTACATTGGGGTTAGCGACAGTAAGCAACAATGCAACCTTCATTTCGCTTTAAGGAGTTCAGGTGAAGTCTATAAGTTTCGTCGTGTTTAGTTTGGTCATGATAGGTGGTGTTTTCTCGCCTGTTACTGCTGAAGTCGACCCAACCAAACCTGCTTTGTTTAAAGGGGTAAGCACCAGCGAGAGTTCTGCTGAGGATGGTGAATTGGCACTACAATCAATTTTTAAACGCAGTTCAGGGTACAGCGCTATTATCTCGGGTAAATCTTATCGAGAGGGTGACACACTCAACGAGTATACGGTGTCTAAAATTAATTCTAAAAACGTGGTGATCACTGACGGACGTCAGCAGAAAATACTAAGAATGTATGCATATGAAATTAAAAAATAGCCTTATTTCTAACGCACTTGTGCTAGCTGCGGCGTTGGTTATAACTGGATGTCAAACCTACGGTGTTGGTGAAGAAGTTAAACCGCATATTCGCGATGAACTCAATCGTTCTCAGAATACACCTGTCAGCAAGCCTGCGCCTCCACCGCAGTTGAACCAAGAATTGCTGTCAGAAGTGGCGCGTTATCAATCATTGCCTGCGCCTACCTCTCAGAAGATGTTTGCAGTCTCGGCTAATAATGTGGATGTTCGCCCTTTCTTTGATGCTCTGGTGGAAGATACGCCATACAGTGTAGCCGTGCATCCAGCTGTGTCTGGTCAAATAAGCTTAACACTTAAAGACGTTGCCCTTGACGATGTAATTAAGATTATTTCTAGAATGTATCCGTTGGATGTATTTTTAGAAGGTAAGGTCATCCAGGTCATGCCGTCGCAATTAAAGACTGAATCTATCCCGGTTAACTTCTTAATGATCAAGCGTTTTGGCGTTTCGAACGTAAGCGTGATAGCAGGCGGCGTTAGTGAGCAGGACCAGAATAACGGTGGTAACAACGGCGGTATTAACGGCAACAACAATGTGAGCGGTAACGCACTGGGCGGTCAAGGTGGCTTTGGTGGTCAAGGAGGCCTTGGCGGCAACAATATACAGCAGCTCAACGGATCAAACATTCAAACCACCAGCGAAAACGATTTTTGGAGTGACTTGAAAGAGGCATTAAAAGTACTGGTGTCTCCTACAGAAGGTCGCCAGGTTGTGGTTTCACCCCAAGCGGGCTTGGTCACAGTTCGGGCGCTGCCAAGTGAAATTGCAGTAGTGAGAGACTTCTTAAATCAAAGCCAAGAAAGCCTACAGAGACAGGTAGTGCTAGAAGCACGGATCATTGAGGTCACCCTTAACGATGGTTATCAACAAGGTGTTCGATGGGACCGCATCGCAAGCGGTTTAACCGGCAGCTTGAACTTTGGTTTCAGTGGCGGAGCTCTCGCTTCGAATTTTGCAGCAAACACAGCTGCGGGCATCGACCCTGCTATTAACGCAGTAAATGCCATCGGCAATACTATTTCTACCGATATCGGTGGAGTATCAACGTTGCGTATTTCCCGCGGTGATTTTGATGGCGTTATCAATATGCTTCAAACTCAGGGTGATGTGCAAATGCTAAGTAATCCCCGTGTTACGGTAACTAACAACCAGAAGGCCGTAATTAAAGTAGGGCAAGATGAGTACTTTGTTACCGATGTGTCGACCAGTGAAGATCAAAGCACAACAAGTACTGAAAACGAAAATGATATCGAGCTTACGCCTTTCTTCTCTGGTATTGCTTTGGATGTAACCCCGCAAATAGATAAAAGCGGTTCTGTGATACTGCATGTTCACCCCTCGGTAACAGAAACGGCGGAACAAACAAAAGTCATCCAAGTGGGCGACCAGCAAATCTTGCTACCACTTGCACAAAGTAATATTCGTGAGTCTGACACTGTGATCCGTGCCCGCGACGGCGAAATAGTGGTGATAGGTGGTTTGATGGAAACCGTTACCAGCGAGCAAGAGTCTAAGACCCCGCTATTAGGCGATATTCCCTTTATTGGGAATGCGTTTAAAAATAAAGCGAAAACCCAGAGTAAACGCGAGTTGGTAATACTTATTCGCCCTTCTGTCGTTCAGCCAGATACATGGGAAAAGCAGCGCCTTCGTACTCAATCATTGCTTGATCAGTGGTATAGAAACTAGTTATGTATCAAGGCTTTTATCACTTCACAGAGATGCCGTTTTCGCTTACGCCGAACACGGATTTCTTTTGTGCGCTGGCGCCGCACAACGAAGCGCTAAAAGTCATTTTGTCTGCGTTAAGTATGTCTGAAGGCTTTATTAAAGTGACCGGTGAAGTAGGTACAGGCAAAACTTTGTTGTGCCGCAAACTGATAAACCACCTTTCGGATAAATTCGTAGCCTGCTACTTGCCGAATCCATATCTAAGCCCTGACGAGTTGCGTATAGCCTTCGCCAATGAATTAGGTATTGATGTAAGTAAAAATGAAGCTTCTCAGGGGTTACACAGTGCCATAGAGTCAAGGCTTTTAGCACTTAAACAAGAGGGGCGGCAAGCGGTACTGATTATCGATGAAGCGCAATCGTTAAGCTGGGATGCACTTGAGATGCTGCGCTTGTTTAGCAATTTAGAAACAGAGAAAAGTAAGCTGCTTCAAATTGTTTTATTCGGCCAGCCAGAGCTTGACGTTAACCTGTCAAACCCCAAGGTTAGGCAAATCCGTCAGCGCATCAGCTTCTCTTACACGCTGCGCACCATGACGTCGGCAGAAGTGGATTATTACATAGGACACAGACTGACAACGGCTGGAGGCAGCGAGCAATTAATTTCTAAAGGTTTACGCGCTTTTATCGCATTAGTCACCCGAGGGACACCAAGGTTGGTCAATATTGTTTGTCACAAAATACTTCTTCGCGCTTACGGTCAGGGGAAGAGTTCTGCGAATTGGCAACATACGATAAACGCGGTGTTTGATACTGACGACTGTAAACGCCAGCTGATACCCAGACAAAGCATTGTCATAGCATCAGTTGCTGTGATTGCCGTTGCAAGTGTGCTTCACCTTTACAGGGCAGCGGGTTTGTGAGCATTTTAAACGATACGCTAAAATCGCTAGATGAGCGAAATAAAAGCGAAGATTTTGGGTTACCGCCTACGGTTCACGTTGCAAATCGCTCGCTATGGCCAAAAGCACTCATTTCGCTCATTGGACTAGCACTGGTTATATGGTTGGTGTTGAGCAGTATGACTGAGTCTGTGGATAGTAATAGTGCTGGTAATGCAGGTAGTGCTAATACTGTTGCAAAAGTTGATGTACCGAATACAGCAGACTCAATGCAAAATGAGCCCATTAAAACGGGTGATGAAAGTACGGCTGAGCAAGCCGACAATAGTGCCGAGAAAGGATTAGAAGGCATGAAGTCTACGCCGTTATCTGAGCAAGATATGGCATATCAAAATACGCCGTCAGATGTGGCCGAGCTTGTTTTTAATAGTGTTGACGAGACAATAGTCGATGACGAGGCCGAATATAGGCAGCGTACGAAAGCTACTAATTCTTCAAACGCAAACTCAAACTCAAACTCGAAAACTAAGTCAGATGAAGCGGCAATAGCAGCTGCAGCCGAAACCATATCCACCGAGACAGAAGAAACTGGCTCGGCAGTAGTGAAAGCCTCAGGCTTAACCCAAGAAAACGCCAATATACAAACGGCCAACAAGACAAACCTTGGAACAAACGTTAAAACAAGCGGTGAATTAAGGGCGCCTACGCCAAATAGCATTATTTCGCGAGAGCCTGCAATTGACGTTACGCCTAAATCCCCGGAGCAACAAAGCGCCGTTCATTTAGAAGCAGGGCTTAAAGCTTACAATTTTGGCATTTTCGATGAAGCCCAAAAAAGCTTTACTCTTGCACTGTCTACCTACCCGCAAAACACCGAGGCTCGTAAACAATTGGCCGCGCTTTATTTTGGTCAAAATAACAACTTACAAGCGTTACAGGTACTTTCAGAAGGCGTTGTGATGTCGCCAGAATCGTTAGTGTGGCGAGAACTCATGGCTAAGATTTTGGTTCAGGAAAGCCGTTTTGAAGAAGCACTGAACCTTATGCCTGACAGCTTAGATGCTAAAGCACTGGCTGAAAAACGTATTGATTATCTGATACTAAAGGGCACCTCTGCACAAACTATCAATAAACCAGAACAAGCTATCTCGGCGTTTAGCGCTATGACCTCGCTACAACCGGATAACGCAAAATGGTGGCTGGCACTGGGGGTTAATTACGATGCACTGTTAGACAAGCGCTTGGCCATTTCTTCATATTCTAGAGCCCTTGCAATTGGTGGCCTCTCTTCTACGTCATCGCAATATGCTAGTGCCCGCTTAACTGATTTACAGGAGCAACCTTAATGCGTCCTCGATTAAAGATGCGCCTTGGCGATTTATTAGTTCACGAAAATATTATCACCAGCGAACAGCTCGATAACGCGCTATCAGCACAGCGTTCATCTGGGCGTAAACTTGGTGATTCGCTTATTGATCTGGGGTTTATCAGTGAGCCTCAACTCCTTCGCTTTCTCGCTCAGCAGCTCAATATTCCTTTTCTAGATATTACGCAGCGTCGAATTGATCCTGAGCAAGCGCAATTAATTCCAGAAACTTACGCAAGGCGTTATCGCGCGCTAGTGCTAGAAGCTGACGACGATGAAGTGCTGGTGGGAATGAGCGACCCCACTGACTTAGGTGGTCTTGATCAGTTAGGGCCGCTTGTGGCACCTCGTTCTATTGAGCTGGCGATAGTACAAGAGAATCAGATGTTAGAAGCGTTTGATTCGGTTTATCGTCGTACCCAAGACATTGCGTCATTTGCTGAAAAGTTAGGCGAGGAATACGCCGATGAAACAGACTTTGAACTGTCTGCCCTCGACGATACAACATCAGATGCCACAGTAGTAAAGCTACTTCACTCTATTTTTGAAGATGCGGTTCAAGTGCGCGCGTCTGATATTCATATCGAGCCGGATGAAAATATTCTGCGCATCAGGCAGCGTGTAGACGGTGTATTGCAAGAAAATACGCTAGACCAAGTAAAAATTGCCTCGGCATTGGTGCTCAGGCTAAAGCTAATGTCTGGTCTCGACATATCAGAAAAGCGAATTCCTCAAGACGGGCGTTTTAATATAAAAGTGAAAGGCCATACTCTTGATGTGCGTGTTTCTACCATGCCCGTTGCTAATGGTGAAGCGGTGGTAATGCGATTGCTAGATCAATCCGCAGGCCTTTTAACCTTGAATCAAACGGGTATGCCTGATGCGATGGCTGAAAAGTTTCGTGCCGCCATTAACCGTCCCCACGGTATGATTTTGGTCACTGGGCCAACGGGTTCGGGTAAAACTACCACCTTGTATGGCGCACTAAGTGAGCTCAATAAGCCCGATTTAAAAATTATTACCGCTGAAGACCCCATTGAATATCGTTTGCCTCGTATCAATCAGGTGCAAGTGAACTCAAAAATTGGCCTCGACTTCGCATCAATTTTGCGTACCACCCTTCGCCAAGATCCCGACATTATTATGGTGGGGGAAATGCGCGATCAAGAAACCGTAGAAATAGGACTTAGAGGCGCGCTAACTGGCCATTTGGTATTAAGTACGCTCCACACCAATGACTCTGTAACTAGCGCTATACGTCTTATCGATATGGGCGCAGCGCCCTATCTAGTAGCTACTTCACTACGTGGAGTGTTGGCGCAGCGCCTGGTACGCCGTTTATGTGAAAACTGTAAAGTGGAGCGACCACCGAGTGCGCAAGAGCAAGCTTGGGTAGGCTTCTTAAAGCCAGAGCTAGCAAACGCGACATTTTGCAAAGGTAGAGGCTGTAATAGCTGCAACCATACAGGCTACAAAGGTCGTATTGGTGTTTTCGAGTTTTTAGAAATGAACGAAGATATGATGGAGGCCCTGCGAGACGATAATACTCAGGGTTTTGTTGATGCAACAAAGGCGAATAAAGACTTTGTGCCCCTTTCTCATATGGCCCTTGATTATGCCGCCAAAGGTAAAACTTCGTTAGATGAGGTCTTTAAGGTGGCTGAATTTGTGCCTGAGGTGGTGAACCACTAATGCCTCAGTTTAGTTATGCGGGTAAATCGGCTCAAGGTGGCCCTCAAAAAGGCATTATTGAGGCTGCGTCTGCGCAGGCAGCGGCGCAGGCTTTGTTGTCTAAAAACATAGTTCCTATTTCGATAGAAGAAACTAAAAAGGCAGCAAAAGCGGGCGGAGGTTTAGACATCGGGCGCCTGTTCGAACCTAAGGTGGGACTGGATGAGATGATAATCTTTTCTCGCCAAATGTACTCGCTTCTAAAAGCCGGTATTCCGATTATTAGGGCAATTAAAGGGCTAAGTGAAAACGCCTCACATAAGCGTTTCCAAGAGATTTTAAAGGATATTGCCGATCAGCTTGAGCAAGGCAGAAGCTTATCTTCGGCTATGACGAAGTATGAAAAAGTTTTCACGCGGTTAACGATTTCTGTTGTCGTAGTAGGTGAAAATACCGGTAAGCTAGACGATGTTTTCCTGCAGTTAGCGCTCTATTTTGAACGAGAACAGGAAACCCGAAAGCGCATCAAATCCGCATTGAGATACCCCACTTTTGTACTGATAGCACTCGCTATTGCCATGTTTATATTAAATCTTTTCGTTGTTCCTGTTTTCACACAAATGTTTGAGCGGTTCGACACCGAGCTACCCATAATGACTCGCGTTTTAATAGGCACTTCAAACTTCTTTGTAAACTATTGGTGGCTTATCTTAATCGTATCGATTTGCATAATTATCTCAGCTAAACAATATGTTAATTCGACTATTGGACGACTTAAATGGGACAAATTTAAACTAAAGTTGCCTGTCGTAGGCAGCATTATTGAGCGATCATTACTTTCAAGATATAGCCGTAGCTTTTCTATGATTCTGCGTGCAGGCGTGCCGTTAACTGCGGGCCTGTCACTAACGGCGGATGCTGTAGATAACGCTCATATGCAAATGCGCATTAAAGAGATGCGTCAAGGCATAGAAAAGGGCGAAAGTTTGTTGAGAGTTTCGAAAAATAGCGAACTGTTTTCTACACTTGTATTACAGATGATTGCTGTAGGTGAGGAAACTGGGCGACTTGAGCCACTTTTAGAAGAAAGCGCTGATTATTACGAGCGTGAAGTTGATTTTGACCTTAAAAGCTTAACCGCCAAGATTGAGCCGATATTGATAGGTTTCGTTGCAGTCATGGTGTTAATACTGGCACTAGGCATATTTACACCAATGTGGAACATGATGTCGGCGGTGAAAGGCGGGTAATAGGTTCGCTATTTCAATGGGGTAAAACGTGGCTAGCACGAAAGCAGGGCTATTTAACTTTATCGTGATTGGGTTGGTACTTGCTGTTTTGGCTGCGTCGTATGTGTATCACGCAACACCAGTTATGGTAGAAGCCGAAAAAGTAAATAAAGAAAACGCACTGGCTCAGTTTCAACGGATTGTTCTGTTAGCGAGAGCGCAATGGATAAAAACCAAGCAACCTAAAGTGTTGATTTACGAAACTGATTTTGATGCCAGTGGCGGCACAATGCAGAAACATGAAAAAGAAGTAGCGGCAGAGCTTTTTGTAAATACAAAAGGTTGGCCTGAAGGGTTTGAAGCAGGGGTCGGAAATGCTTGTGAATACATGTTCACGCTGGCGACATTAAGAGAATTCGATGTGTCGTCTGAAATATCTGTAAGCGATGAATACGTTAACGGTTATTTGCAATGTGTATTTTTTATTCATGACAAGGTTTGGTTTGAGTACAACGCTGGTAGCGGTGTTGTCAAAGAAAGAAAAACGTAACTAAGCGTCGGAGTTATGCGCTTATTTTGTAATCTAGGAGATAGTATGAACACGAGACAGCAAGGCTTTACCCTTATAGAGCTCATCATTGTTGTAATAATTTTAGGCTTGCTAGCGGCTACGGCGCTGCCGCGTTTTATTGACGTTACTGACGAAGCGCGAGAAGCCAGTGTGGAAGGTGTTGCAGGTGGTTTTGCTGCCGCTGTTGGTCTTGTAAGAGCGCAGTGGGAAGTGGAAGGGCGCCCAAGTGGCAATAATGGCAACGGCAATGGCACAGTGGTCACTTATGACCAAACGCCTGTGGGTGTAGATGGCACCATTGGTTACCCTACCGGCAGCTCTACCGGTAACACACTTATTTCTACGGTTAACAATACCGAGTGCAAAAACACATTTGACTTAATCCTTCAGTCGGCGCCTACCAACACGACATCAACGAACGATACAGTTGTTGCTGACTTCAGGTACGCGGTTCGTTCAGATGACTCTGGCGCAAACACGCTTTGTGTTTATTACTTAGTTGAGTCTATGGGCTTACCTAATAGTTCAGCACCAGCAGATGGCACGCCTGACGGTACCACGTTTGACGGTTTCACTTACAACCCAGCCACTGGCCAGGTTACTGTTTTTTAATTAATACTCAGGAAGTTTGAATATGCAAAAAGTATCAAGACAACAGGGTTTTACCCTAATCGAGTTAATCATAGTTATTGTATTGCTGGGTATTTTGGCGGTAACCGCAGCACCTAAGTTTTTGAACCTGCAAGACGATGCGCGAGATTCTGTATTACAGGGTATTGCCGGCTCTTTAGAGTCAGCATCATCTGTTGTTTACGGTAAAGCGTTAATTAATGATGTAGCTGGAAGCAATGATGCATCGCAAAATGTAGATGTAGGTTCATCAACCGTTTCTTTGGTATACGGATATCCGGCGGGCCAAACAGCCGCAAACATTACTGCGTTGCTTGATCTCCCTGATGAATATGCAGTCTCTGCTGTTAATACAGGTTTCGCCCTAATCTACTATACTGGATTTGGTACGTACTCAGATACAGCACCGACAGCTGCAGACTCTGCATGTACTGTAGAGTACACAAATTCAACGGCTGAAGGCGAACGTCCTGAAATCACAGTAAACACTTGCGTTCAGTAATGTGAAGAGAAACGGTTTTACACTCGTAGAACTTATTATAACCATATTGGTTATTGGGGTGCTGGCGGTTACCGCCGCACCTCGTTTTCTTGGTAGCGATACCGAAGAAGCCATTGCGCTTCGCGATAGGACCCTTCAGCTAGTGCGCAATATGCAGCTTCGTGCTATGCAAAACATACAAGACAGTAGCTGCGTGAAGGTCACATCAACCATGATTGCTCCTCCCGCTGGTCACGACTGTGCGAACTCCCTATCCACCGCCTTTGATGACGACCAAGTTATCAATGCTTCTAATACTGATTTCACTTTTCAAACTGCAGATGAAAACGGCGATAGTTTTTCGCAAATTCAGTTTGACGGATTCGGCCGACCAAGCAATATTGCCTGCTCAACTAACTGCAAAATTCAAATAAGTACCTTTACCATGTGTTTGCAAAGTGAAGGAGCCATTTATGCGTGCTAGCGCAATGTTTCCTGCGCGCGGAAAGCACATGAAAGGCTTTACTTTGTTAGAGCTAGTAATTGGTATTGTTGTATTCACTATCAGCTTAACAATAGTGCTATCACTTATAGTACCGCAAGCTGAACAAACGGCTGAGCCATTTCGCCAAGTAAAAGCAGCGAAGTTAGGTCAGTCGTTAATGAACGACATTCTAAGCCGTTCCTATGATGAAAACAGCGACCGAAGCCCGCCTTTTGAAACCTGCAATGCTAAAGGAAGTTGTTCAACAACACTTGGCCCTGAAGAAGCCAGTGAAGACGACTATGACGATGTTGACGATTACAACGGCTACGTAGTGAGTAATGTGGGCGGAAACTATAACAATTTTGGTTTTTCGGTAACGGTAGACTACGACAGCGACTTAGATGACAGTACGCCCACAGACGGTCAAACGTTCAAGCGCATAGATATAGCAGTGACTGCACCAGACGGCCAAGTTTACAACTTCAGCGCTTATCGAGGGAGCTATTAATGTCCCTACCAAAAGCACAGCGCCAGCGCGGTTTTACGCTTATAGAGCTTATTTTAGTGATCACTATTTTAGGGGTGATCAGCGTATCTGTGGCGCAGGTGATTTCTTTAAGTGCGCAAATTTATATAACAGGCGCAGAGCGCACTCGCCTTGTTTCAGACGCGCGCTTTATTATTTTGCGACTGGAAAAAGAGTTACGCAACGTGGTGCCGAACTCGGTGTCATATGATGCAAGTTTAGGGTGCCTTTCTTATTACCCGATTAAAGAAAGTGGCACCTACGTAGGTGATGCGTTTAATAACCCTATGCATGTAGTCGTTTTCAATAGCCAGTTGAGTGTGAGTGACACACTTGTGATATACCCCACAAATCCGCAGAGCGTGAATGACAACGGACGAACAATTGATGCGATTGCTGATGCTGCTTCTGAACCGACTAGCGATAATCAGTATGATCTCACGCTCAGCGCCGCCAATACACAATCCTCCCCGGGGAAACGTTTTTTTGTTCCTGAAGCACAAGTGACAGTATGCAGAACATCTACCGCTCAAGGAGAGCGTTTAATAAGAACGCAAGGAGCTACTTCCGGCGTTATTGGTACTAATGTAGCGTCGTGGAGCGCGAACGTAGTAACCGCGGGGCTACGACAAAATGGTCTTATAGAGCTGCAAATGACCTTAGAAAGCAGTGATGATGAACAGATATCCGTTGTACACGAGGTTCACTTCCCTAATGTGCCATAAAAAAACGCGACCAAACTTCTGTCATAGCAAAAGCCGACGCCAAGTCGTCCCATGTAGTTCGCCTGCTCGGCAAAAAGGCTCTACAACAATTGTTGCGATCATTATAAGCATTGTTCTTTTAGGGCTTGGTATTGCCTTGTCTAATCAAATCTCTTCCAATATACGGCAGCAATCCATTGAATATTATGGAGCGCGTGCTTATTTGGCCGCACAAAGCGGAATGGAAGTCGCTATTTCGAGACTAATTAATGGTAATAACCCCGCGTGTACCGCTATTACTCAGCCAGTAACTATAAATGCAGCTAACGTACAGAATTGTTCGATTACACTCTCTTGTGAGGTTGAAGCCGAGGTCGAAGAGCCAGAAGTAGCCGCTGGTGAAATTAGGGTGTATGCGTTAGGGGCCGAAGCGCAGTGCAGCTCAGGCCAACTTGAAACCTCAAAACGCGTTCTTGTTGAAGTAAGGCAGGAAGAATAATGTCATACCGTATATCTCTTGTTCGAGCCCTATTTGTTGGGTTTTTCGTTGCTTTTGCACTGCCCGTGTTGGCCGTCCCTCAAATCGAAGGCAGGTTCATTGAACTTCAAAATACCTACAATAAAGCAGAGTGGACAACCATTAGTTTCTCGCAGGTGTACGATGAACCGCCGGCAATATTTATGCTTTCAACAAATCAGGGGGGTAACCCTGCTATTGTTAAAATTCGCAATGTGACCAGAACTGGTTTTGAAGCATTACCGCTTGAGCCCTCTGGTGAAGACGGTCCTCATATCACCATGGGAGCACACTATTTAGCTATTGCCTACGGCGTTCACGAGTTTCCCGATGGAGACATTGTTGAGGTAGGAAAAATGGAGCTAGATGCTACTACCATACAAGCTTCTACCAGCTCACCTTGGTATGAACCCAATGGGCCATTGAGGGTTGGAGAAGAAGACGCGCGATACGTACAAGTTCCCCTAGAAACTGATTTTGGCGAAAAGCCGGTATTTTTCCATTCGCTTCAAACGGTTAATAACCAAGTTGATGTACGAGGGGAGGCTCCACCAGACACTTACCTTCTTCCTTATTTAACAGTGGCTGCAAAATATGACGCTATTGGCAGCAATGCTCAACCACCAATTCCTCAGCTAAGCCAGGCTTACTTTGTTGCATTAGAAGCATCGGAAACGCTTTATGAACCTGTCACGCGCACAGAGACTCTGGCGTATATGGCTACCACAGAAGGCGATGGCCGCGTGTTTTTTGACGACAACGGGGTGCAAGTTGATTGGGAAGCGTTCTTTGCCGATAACCAAATAGTGGGGTGGAGCGACAGGTGTACGTATAATTTTTATAGAAATAATTATGCTCAAACGCCTCTTGTTGCTGCCAGTAAAATTAGTCGCAATGGTGGCGACGGGGGGTGGTTGAGAAGCTGTGGCGTAAATAGCACTCGCTTAGGTCTTCGTGTGGACGAGGATAGAAGCCGTGACAATGAGCGAAACCACGACCCAGAAGATGCCAGTATCATTGCGATGACCTCAGAATTTGTTTTTAGTGGCGAATTTCCTAGCTGTGAAGTTGCTTTTCCCGGTGCTCTGGCTACCTTCGGTGGCACTGAAATTTACTTAGGGGCTAATAGTCGAGTCTTTGATGACAACGGTGGGGTATTAACTACTCTGGGTATTACTAGTGATTCAGATTCTGCTGCAACTTTTCCAAAGTGTGGTGAAAATGCTGTTGCGTGTTTTCCTTCAAATACGAACGCGCTAAGTGAATCTCAAGCGCGTGCTATACCTTCCATTACTATTGACGACAATGGCCCAGAGATTACTCCTGGTGATTTGGCGGGGGATTATTACTTCAGTCGAGCTACCGTTAATATGGGGCTGGGTGTTTATAACGTTATTGCACCAACTCGAATTTATATTGATAACCCAGGAGATAACCCTCTAGGGGTATCTACAATTTTCTCGATGGTAGATGCAAGCGTAAACATTGCTGATGGCGCATACCTCGCTATCTATGTAAACGGTGATGTAGTTATTGATGGTTCTAACCCACACGCGGTAGTACTTGCAACAGGCAGTATAACGTTTGTAAATGTATCAGGCGAAACTATTGTGGGTTCTTTCACAGCCGGTGGAGGCATAGAATCTCGAGCGGCTTTAAGCATTCAAGAAACAACTGTTCCAAGCAATATACCAGGCATTTGTGGGCGAGAAGTTATCGAGGTATTGAATCACTATCGATTTGAGTTAGCTGACAAAAAGGGCAGTAGCTGTGCAGCAAAAGAAGTGACATTAAAAGCGTGTGCCGATGTGAATTGTGATTTGTTGTATTCTCAAAGCGCAACAGTTGGGTTGTTGCCAAGTTCCAATAATTACACATGGACACCAAGCGACAGTGTTACTTTTATCGGGCAAACATCACTTACAATAGAGAGCTTAAATGGAAACGACCCCACGCTTGCCACTTCAGGTGAGACGCCTTCATCACAGCTTCGATGCTTTATTGGTGGCTCTGAAGTAAACCTTAACAGCTGTAAAGTAAATTTTGAAGCTGAAGGCCTTACCTTTAAAAACCTTACAGATAACAGTAATACCTTGGTTACTCAGCTATCAGGTAAGCCATCGGATGTGGGCTTTAACGGGAAGCAATACGCTATTGAGGCTTGCGGAGATACAGATTTACTAAGAAACAAGCTTGTAGATGTTGAATTGAATTACAACTGTGGTAGCGCGTCTACCTGTTCTAATAAACTGGTCTTTGAAAATAATGACAATGAATATGAACTAGGAACAAGTTCAGATACATTTTCGCTACAGTTTGACGATAATTCGCAGGCTATTTTTTCTATTCAGTATCCTGACGCTGGCGAGCTATCTCTTAGTGCGGAAATTGCTGATAGAAGTCCTATTTCTGGGTCATCCAATACTTTCATAATCAGGCCGTTTGGTTTTGCACTGGATGTATTAAACGATGCAGGTAATGCAACGAATCCAAATGGCTATGCTAACAACGCCAACGATTCACTGCTCAAATTAACGGGTGAAGATTTCATTCTTGGGATAAAAAGTGCGCAATGGGTTGATGGTGAGGACGCCAATGATGATGGTATTCCGGATGATTATGGGCAGCTGCTAAACAACCGCACGGCAGACCATTTCTCTGGAAGTGTTTTCCTTTCGCCTACCACTTTATTACCAGCCGCTGGAGCTACAGGTATTCTCGGTGGGGCCGAGAGTGGCGTGCTTTTCGATGATGAAGGCGAGTTAAATGTAGCATTAAATTACAGTGAAGTTGGAATAATAAGTATTGCTGCCACAAGTAACTACCTTGCTAGTACTACAGTAACGGGCTTAGCATCGAACGTAGGCAGGTTTGCGCCTTCAAACTTTACCTTGTCTGGCGAAGTAACCCCAGCTTGCAGTGTAAGTGATAACTTTACTTATTTTGGCCAACCAATTTCAAGCGTTACCTATACCCTTGCTGCCACAAATCATGTGGGCTCGGTTACCCAAAACTACTTCGCAGGTTTTGATAAGTTAAACGTTATGGGGCTAGAGGTTGCCTACGACTCGCCGCTAATAAGGCTAGACAGGCTTATTAATGATAATACTGGCACCTGGCCGCAAAGTGGGGCTACTGGTGTATTGAGTATTGTCGATAACGACGTGACGTTTACGCGTTTGGGCAGTGCTGAAACAGACAAGGATGGGCCTTTTGAAGATACATCGCTAGTGCTTACCTTTGCATCTTCACTTGTTGATGGCGCAACGGTAAATAATGTTTCTTGCAATAGTGATTGTGTCGCTACCATCGATACCGATTTAACGTTTGCCTACGGCCGAGCCACGTTAATAAACAACTACGGCGGGGCAGATGAAGCTTTGTTGCTTCCCCTTCGTACTCAATACTGGGACGGACAAACCTGGCGTATAAATACTAACGATAGCTGTACCGATTTTGCACACGCGAATATTAACGATGCTTCAGGAGAGCTAATTTCTTCTGAAGACGGAACGCTTAGTGAAGGGGCATATATCACTGGCGAAGGCATGCGTTTATCATCGCCAAATGGGGCGGGTAATTACTCGGTAACTTATACCCCCGATGCATGGCTGCTGTGGGACTGGGATGGAGATGGCGAAGCAGATGACCCGCCTAGCGCCACACTAACCTATGGTGTTTATAGAGGTAACGACAATATTATTTATAAACGCGAGCAAATCAATAATTAGCGAAGCGGGTTAGTTTGTTTAGTCGTGACGCCGCGTGCAGAGTAAACATGGTCCTAGCCTGAATGTGAATAATTGGCACATTGTTTTTGAACCTTCTGTTTTTTGCAGAGTCATTATGTGGGTCTAATGTAGGAATCTAAAAGTTGACGCGTATGTTATGCCTTTTAGAGGCCGGCGCTAATAAAGTAGTTATTTTGGCCCTAAGTGTCAGCATCACTTGCCCAAAATTGCCCCCATTGTTAAAGTGTGCGAATAAATATCGACTTCACGTTAAAGCGTCGCCATCTCACCTTTGCAAATACGCGTTAACACAGAAACAGGAATACACACTTCATGTTTAAAAAGCTTCGAGGCATGTTCTCTAACGATCTGTCCATCGACCTCGGAACAGCTAACACGCTGATTTATGTAAAAGACCAAGGTATTGTTCTAAACGAGCCTTCAGTAGTAGCTATTCGCCAAGAGCGCGCAGCCGGGCCTAAAAGTGTTGCAGCAGTAGGTGCTGAAGCTAAGCGAATGCTTGGTCGTACGCCGGGTAACATTCGCGCCATCCGCCCAATGAAAGATGGTGTTATCGCCGACTTCTACGTAACTGAAAAAATGCTTCAGCACTTTATTAAACAAGTGCATGACAATAACTTCTTGCGCCCTAGTCCTCGCGTATTGGTATGTGTACCGTGTGGTTCTACACAAGTAGAGCGTCGAGCCATAAAAGAATCAGCGCTTGGTGCAGGTGCACGCGAAGTGTTCCTTATTGATGAACCTATGGCTGCTGCAATTGGTGCAGGTCTTCCTGTATCTGAAGCGCAAGGTTCTATGGTGGTAGATATCGGTGGTGGTACTACTGAAGTTGCTATCATCTCACTAAACGGCGTGGTTTATTCATCTTCTGTCCGTATCGGTGGTGATAAGTTCGATGAAGCTATCATCAACTATATTCGCCGTAACTTCGGTTCACTAATTGGTGAAGCGACTGCTGAACGAATCAAGCATGAAATCGGCGCTGCCTACCCAGGCGAAGAAGTTCGCGAAATTGAAGTTCGCGGTCGTAACCTTGCTGAAGGTGTACCTCGCGGATTTACGCTAAACTCAAATGAAATACTTGAAGCGCTGCAAGAGCCGTTAACAGGTATTGTTTCTGCGGTTATGGTGGCGCTAGAGCAGTCTCCACCAGAGCTTGCTTCTGATATTTCTGAACGTGGTATGGTGCTTACAGGCGGTGGTGCACTGCTTAAAGACCTAGATAGGCTACTTATGGAAGAAACGGGGATCCCGGTGGTTATTGCCGACGATCCGTTAACCTGTGTAGCACGCGGCGGTGGTAAGGCTTTCGACATGATTGACCTTCACGGTGGCGACCTGTTTAGCTACGAATAAACAGGAAAGGCAACCGTAAGGTTGCCTTATTTGTATCATGGATACTATTTTTACTCGCGGCCCTTCCTTAAATATTAGGCTTACGTTGGCACTACTACTGTCAGTGACGTTGATATTTGTCGATTATAAAATGGATGGCTTTAAATCTACGCGGGTTTACCTTAACTCTCTAATGAGCCCTCTTCAGTACATTGCTAACCTTCCCGGTTTAATGCTCAGCGAGAGCGCGCAGCGCCTTACCTCTCAAGAACAATTGCTTGCAGAAAACCAAAAGCTAAACAATCAACTATTGCTGATGAGCGAAAAGCTGCAGCAGTTTGAGGTAATCGAAAAAGAAAACGCGCAACTTCGAGAATTGCTGCAAGCTCCCGTGCGCCTATCTTCTGAAAAGATGGTTGCCGAGTTGATGGCGGTAGATAAAAACCCCTATAGTCAGCAGGTTGTCATCAATAAAGGGGCAATAGATGGGGTATATCCATCGCAACCGGTTCTTGATGAAAAAGGCATTGTGGGCCAAGTCATGGAAGTGGGGTCAACCAACAGTCGTGTGTTGCTGATTGCTGATGTTACACACGCTATTCCTGTACGTTCCTTGAGAAATGATATTCGCTTTATTGCCACCGGCAGCGGCGCGCTTAACGAGCTATATCTTGAGCATGTACCGCACAGCGTAGATATTCAAGAAGGCGATACGTTAATTTCGTCGGGTCTGGGTAAGGTGTTTCCTGAAGGTTACCCCGTAGCAACAGTTAAACAGGTAGTTAGGGATGAAAGTCGTCCTTTTGCTCGGGTTATTGTTTCACCGATGGCGAATTTAGACAGACTTCGTCATCTTTTGCTTTTATGGCGTGCGGACGAGTCACCACAAAAGACTGAGTCAGATAAGGATGAAAAGGTAAATAAACCTGCTACCAACCAGGAAGAGTCTTCAGATGCGTAAACGTAACCTCGTTATTTGGTTAAGCTTGTTAGTGGCGCTGGTACTGCAAATTGTTCCTTTGCCCACTCAGGTAGATCTGTATCGTCCTGACTGGGTACTGGTTGTGCTCGCATACTGGAGTATGGCCTTGCCCCATAGAGTAAACGTTGGTGTGGCGTTTTTAACTGGTGTTGCTATGGATGTGCTGGTTGGCACGACCTTGGGCATTCACAGCTTCGGCTTAAGTATTTGTGTTTATGTATTGGCTGCCAATTACCAAAGGCTAAGAAATTACTCTGTGTGGCAGCAAGCCATTATCATTGGTCTACTTGCTTCGCTATATCATTTATTGACGTTTTGGGTTCAGCACCTTTTAACAGATATCTATTTCCAGGTTGATTACTTGTGGCCAGTCTTAACGTCTATGGTGCTTTGGCCGTGGGTATTTTGGCTACTTAGACGCACGCGTAGACAACTATCAATTTCTTAAATTAAACACCTTCACGATTAATCCAAAGGTAAGCCAATGACAAAATCGGTAGTGTTAGCGTCAGCGTCACCACGACGGACAGCTTTGCTCAAGCAAATGAACATAGCCCATACAATACAACCTGCCGATATTGATGAGTCGCCCCGTGATAATGAATCACCTCTGGAACTTGTCGCAAGGCTTGCTACTGAAAAAGCCCACGCGGTGAAATCACAGTTAGTGGCTAAGCGGGCCATGACGAATGACAAGGTTATTCTGGCCAGCGACACGCTTATATCTTTCAAGGGGCAAAGTGTTGGTAAGCCTGAGAATAAGGCTGACTCTAAACGCATTCTCACCATGCTTTCAGATAACACTCACGATGTACTTACTGCTATCTGTGCCTTGAGTGATACTCAGCAACAGACCCAAGTCATTACTACATCTGTGACTTTTGCAGCATTGACGGATGAGCAAATTGACGCATACTGGAATACAGGAGAACCTGCTGATAAAGCAGGAAGTTACGCTATTCAAGGTATTGGCGGTGAGTTTGTGGTTTCTATAAATGGCAGTGCAAGTGCCGTTATCGGATTGCCACTATATGAAACCCGTCAATTACTCAATGCATTTGGAGTTGTGTCGTGAGTGCTGAACTGCTTATTAACGTTACCCCGTCAGAGTCGCGGGTGGCGCTTATAGAAAACGGAATACTGCAAGAAATACACGTGGAGCGTCATACCAAACGCGGTTTGGTAGGCAATATTTATCGCGGTAAAGTAAGCCGTGTATTGCCTGGAATGCAGGCTGCATTTGTTGATATTGGTTTAGAAAAGGCTGCCTTCTTACATGCATCTGACATTGTCATTCACAATGAAATTGCAGAGGAAGTCTCTGCAAGCCAAATTCAAAAGCAAGACATACGTGAATTGGTGCGAGACGGTCAAGACATCGTAGTACAGGTGGTAAAAGATCCCATCGGTACCAAAGGCGCACGCTTAACTACTGATATCACTATCCCAAGTCGATATCTGGTATTTATGCCTTCAGTAACCCATGTTGGCGTATCTCAACGCATAGAGGAAGAAGCGGAAAGAGAGCGTTTGAAATCGCTAGTACAAGAGTTTTGCGATGAGAACGGTGGCTTTATTCTGCGTACCGCAGCTGAGGGCGTCGGCAAAAACGAATTGCAGTCAGATGCAGCGTTTTTGCGTAGACTGTGGGATAAAATTCAGTCTCGTATGAAAAAGCGAAAGTCTAACGTGCTTTATGAAGATTTACCGCTCGCACGACGTGTGCTACGCGACTTTGTCGGTACAGAGCTAGACAGAATTCGCATTGACTCGAAATTATCATTCAATGAGCTTCATCAGTTCACCAAAGAGTACGTGCCCGAGATGAACGGCAAGCTTGAGTACTATCCGGGTGATAGACCTATTTTTGATTTATACGATGTAGAAAACGAAGCGCAGCGTGCGTTAGAGCGTCGTGTTGATTTGAAGTCTGGCGGCTATCTGATTATCGATCAAACCGAAGCCATGACCACCATAGATATTAATACGGGGGCTTTTGTTGGTCACCGTAACTTAGAAGAAACTATCTTCAACACCAATACAGAAGCGACACAGGCTATCGCCCGTCAGCTAAGATTGCGTAACTTAGGCGGCATGATCCTCATCGACTTCATCGACATGATTGAACCAGACCACAAACGACGTGTCTTACACTCATTAGAGGTGGCGACGAACAAGGATAGGGCCAAAATCAATATTCACGGTTTCACTGCGCTTGGGCTTATTGAAATGACCCGCAAACGCACCCGTGAAAGCATTGAACATATACTGTGTGGTGAATGCCCAGTGTGCAAAGGCCGAGGCACAGTAAAGACCATTGAAACCATTTGCTTTGAAATTATGCGTGAAATTGTAAGGGTGAATCGTGCCTACGACGCAGACAAGTTTGTGGTTTATGCTTCACCGAAAGTGGCTGAAGCCTTAATGGGTGAAGAGTCTCATATGCTGGCAGAATTGGAACTATTTGTGTCTAAACAAATCAAGATCCAAACAGAAACATTGTACAATCAGGATAAGTACGACGTCGTCATGATGTAATGCATTAACGTATACAAAGGCAAAATGTGACAAATTTTTCGTCGGTAGCCGCCTATTTACTTAAGAAGTTTTGGCTGCTACTGGCCGTATTGCTTGTACTTTTCGCGCTTGTTCTTAGCGCTGCAAGATATGCCCTGCCGCATATTGAGCACAACAAACATCTGTTGGAAAATTATATAAACGAGCAGTATGGCGTAAATCTATCCATAAAAAGTGTGCATGCTGTTTGGCAGCGCAGTGGCCCCAGCATAGTGCTTAACTCCGTGTCGCTAGCTAAAGACGATGCTTCCCCGGTCGCTTTAGATATCAGGCAAATTTATGTTGAGCTAGACTTTTGGCAATCGCTGCGCCACCGACTTATCTCATCCAACCGTTTTGAGTTGCGCGGGTTTGATCTGGATATTGATGCCGCTCGCCTTTCCAGTGGCGGCAAGAACAATTTTCCTGTGGTAGATGCTTTAGAGCGCCTTTTCTTAGAGCAGCTTCAAAGCTTCTCGCTGGAAGATGGCGTGGTATCTGTTACCCATCTTGATGAGACCAGTTCATTTGATATCGAAAGTTTATCGTGGAACAACCGTAAAGAACGACATCAAGGGTTAGGGCAGCTAAAGGTTGCCGATCTTGCGGCTAATTCCGCATCTTTCATTATTGATATAACTGGCACGCGAGAAAAATTTGAAGGCGTGTTCTACGCCAAAGCAGAAGAGCTCGATATTTCTCCTTGGGTTAGTAATCTTATTAAAACTAAGCGTCCACTTGCCCAAAGTCGCGCGAATTTCGAAGTGTGGACTAATTTCTCTCAAAGTGAAGTGACTAGCGTTCAAGCCGAGCTAAGTGAAAGCCTTTTGGAATGGGGCAATGGCCGAGCAAAAACGGTAACTGGCATCAGCGGTGGTAGTCTTCAGGCGTTGCCTAACACTGGAAGTAAGCAAAGCGGGTGGAATGTTAGGGTTGATCAGCTGGTGCTTAACTCAAGCAATGAAACGCTTACCACAGACCTTATTGGCAGTATAAACGCAAATAGTGATGTGTTGATAAACACCGTTAAGCCTGTGCAGATAAATCCTTTTTTATTGTTGCTGCCACTTTTCATGGACGACACCAGTGAAGAGGAAATTCGTGCCCTCAATCCAAAAGGAGAGTTAGCAACATTGCAAATTCAATGGCATAACGGTCATCCTTCTTTGGCCGCTAAAGTGCTAGATTTGCAGTGGAATAAAACGGACAAAGTGCCTGGCCTTTCTTCCCTTGATGCAGACCTCTTTTGGTATAAAAATAATGGTGCCATTTACTTAGAAAGCAAGAATAGCGTAATAAGCGCTAATGGCGTTATCAAAAAAGACATCAATGTAAACCAGCTTAAATCTCAGTTTTATATCTACCCTGAGCAAGTAGATAGCGAAGAGAAGCAGTGGATAGTAAAAGGCACCGATATGCTGTTGGACAGCGATGCCCTTACCCTTAAACCGCAGTTTAAACTTAACGCGGCAACGGGACATATGTCGCTTTATGTTGATGTAAGTCCGTTGGGCCTAAATGAGGTAAGCAGTTTATTTCCGGCTTCTTTGATGGGGGTTAATACCGATAAATACCTTACTCGAGCGTTTACTGGCAAAGGCGAAATCACAAACGCGCGTGTATTGTGGCACGGACGCACAAGTGACTTCCCCTTTGAAGACAATACCGGTATTTTCCAAGCCTATGTGGACATAGAGCAGGGGGATTTTCTTTTTGCGCCCAACTGGCCTGCGCTCAATAACTTAGATCTGTCTTTGTACTTTGTGAACAATGCATTAGTGATGGAGAGCCCAAGTGCAACCCTTGCCGATATAAAAATAAGCGACATTTCGGCTGCTATACCTAGTTTTAAACCTGGTGCCCGCTTGGCTATACATGCCACTAGTTCAGGTTCTGGCGAAGCACTTACGGCCCTTATGATGGATTCATCCCTTAAAAATTCGCTGGGTAAGGTATTGAACGATGATGTGCAAATTAGCGGGCCGCTGTCTGCTGATATTAAGTTAGACATACCTTTTAAAGGCAAAGATGTGGTGGCATCGGGTACCGCGCATTTATCTAACAACCCTGTCTATATCACAAAAACTAACATGCTTTTTGATAACGCGTCGGGCGATGTTTCGTTTACCAATGGAAATATAGACGCAAGCGGTCTCAATGCACAATTTCTTAAGCAGCCTGTGAATTTGTCGCTGTCTGGTAGGCAGAGCGACACTTACGATCTCCATGTAGAATTAGGTGGGCGTTGGCATGTACACCCGCTAGCTAATTATGTGAATACTGATCTAACTGAGTACATTGACGGTGAAAGTGATTGGAACACCAAAGTAGATCTAACTCTTTCTAAAAGTGGCTTTGAATACTCAGCAAATCTCACGGCAGATTTAACAGCAACGCAAAGTGTACTGCCCGCTCCATTCGATACTTCACCCGGCAGTAGTTTACCGTTACAGATAATAAGTACTGGCGATGGCAAAGCATCGAACGTTAAAGCCACCCTTGGCACCAATATCCGTTTTGACGGTGTGCTTCCTCACAAAGAAATGCAGTTCTCGCGCGCGCATTTGGCCCTGGGTAAAAGCGATATTGCCAATATTGGAACAGGTTTTAGTATCAGTGCAAATTTAGCTAAAGCTGATGCACAAGAATGGTTTACCACCATTAATATGCTACTTTCTGGTAAAGGGAAAGACACTGGCAACTCCTATGCGAAAACCAATGGACAGCCAACTATTCAAACAACAATTAACGACGGTAAGCGCGCGAATTTATTTGGAACACCCTCTCGTATATTCGCCAAAGCCAATTTGCTTAACTTTGCTGGTCATAGCATTAAAAACGCAGAACTGAATGCTACAGAGCGCAATAAGGATTGGATCTTAGACATAGCCTCACCACAAGCAAGGGCGACTGTTCGCATAAATAGCGATTTAAACGAGCAAGGCATTGAAGTAAACGCCGATTACTTGTCCTTAGAAAAGCCTAATGAAACTGAATTATCTGCAACAGCAGATAATAATAGCGCCGATAATGATAGTAATGGCTCGTTAGCCGCTACTAGCGGTGTTCCAAGCGAGGAAGATGAGTCACCGTATAATATCGACCCGAACACGCTGCCCCCTATCTATTTTTACTGCCAATCGTGCAGTGTACACGGCATAGACTTAGGCGAAATTACATTGGATATTGTGAAAGAAGATAATGGACTAGCAATACGCCAGCTTTTAGTGAGGTCTGATGAAACCAACATCACTGCAACGGGTTCTTGGAAGCATGTAAATGGCGAGATACAGAGTGCCTTAAACGGCACCTTAACCTCGCCAGATGTAGGTCAAATGCTTAAAGAGTATGATGTTGAGTCGGGCATAAAAGATTCTAGCGCAAACGTAGCGTTTGATATTAATTGGCCAAACGCACCTATGGACTTTGGCTTTGAACATCTCAACGGTAACGTAGAGTGGTCTCTATCTGATGGTTATCTTACCGAACTCAGTGACAAAGGCTCACGTATTTTTACCTTGTTCAGTTTAAACTCGTTAGTACGAAAGCTAAGCCTAGATTTCCGAGATGTTTTTGCCAAAGGCTTTTTCTATGATGACATGGGCGGTACGTTAAATATTGTCGATGGCAAAGCGTATACCGACGATACTGAAATTGACGGCGGCGCGGGAGAAATAGAAATTACCGGGTTCACTGACTTGAATACGGGTGGGTTAAACTACAATGTGTCGTTTGCGCCGAATGTAACCGGGAATCTACCGTTTCTAGTATATTTCTTAGCAACGCCGCCTACTGCATTAGCCGCCCTTGCCATTGACCAAGTGTTAACCTCTGCGAAAGTCATTTCAAATGTGAACTATCGCGTAACGGGTACCATAAAAGAACCTAAGTTCGACGAAGTTGAGCGCAATAGTAAAGATATTAGTTTGCCTGCGCAAAATGCGCCTGTACCAGCCAATCCCCAAGACAGGCCACTAACGGATGATGACGTACGCAGGCTGAAAATGGAGGTGATCGATGGTTAATTTAGTTGCACTACAAATGACTTCTACACCAAACGTAGAAGAGAATCTCGATACAGTCGCAAGCGAAATGGCGGCGGCCAATATTGAAAAAAGCAGCTTGGTCGTGTTGCCAGAGTGTTTCGCTTGCTTCGGCAGTAAAGACAAAGGTCAACTTGAAGTCGCTGAAGTAAAAGGTGATGGTGCAATACAGCAACGTTTAATTTCACTTGCTAAGCAGCACCAATGCTACATAGTGTCAGGTACGTTTCCGGTCAAAACGGAAAACCCTGATAAGTTTTCTGCTGCATGCATGTTATTTGGGCCAAGTGGCGAGCTTTTAGCTGACTACCGCAAAATTCACATGTTCGATGTATCGGTAAACGACAACACAGGCAGTTACAAAGAGTCTGCCACTACCCAAGCGGGTAGTGAGGTAGTCACTATTCACACGCCAATAGGCAACATTGGGCTTGCGGTGTGCTATGATGTGCGCTTTCCAGGGTTATTTACTGCAATGGGCGATATCGATATTTTGGTGTTGCCTGCGGCCTTTACTCAGCGCACTGGAGAGGCTCATTGGCACACATTACTTAAAGCCCGAGCCATTGAAAAACAGTGCTATGTGGTAGCGCCAAATCAAAGCGGCGTGCATGCTAACGGTCGTGAAACCTATGGGCATAGTATTATACTATCGCCTTGGGGCGAAACCATTGCCGAGCGGGCCTCTGAAACAGGGCTGGTATCGGCGAACGTAAATATTGCAGCAAGAGAAACCATAAAACAGAATATGCCGGTTGCCGAACATAACCGATTCAGGAGTCACTTTGTCTAAATCTGTGAGCGTCATTTATTATCTGACTCAGGCCTAGATATTACTAAGCTAGAGAGTGCGCTGGCGACTATACATCGCCACGACACCGACTATGCCGATTTGTATTTTCAGTCAAGCCAGCACGAAAGCTGGGTGCTGGAAGATGGCATTATAAAAGAAGGCAGCTACAACATTGAGCGTGGCGTGGGTGTACGTGCTATTAGTGGTGAAAAAACGGGCTTTGCTTATTCTGATGAAATAAGCGAAGAAGCGTTAACTAAAGCATGTAAAGCGGCTCGCGGTATTGCGCCAAGCGGCGGAACCCAACAGGTAGCTGGCTTGGGTCACAAGAGCGTTGAAGCACGTTACTCTGAAAATAATCCCATTCTTGCGATGCAAGACGCTGAAAAAATTGCTTTGCTTAAAGCTGTAGATACCTATATTCGTAAGCAAGAACCTTCGGCTAACCAAGTAGTAGTAAGTCTAAGCGGCGTGTATGAAGAGATATTAGTGGCTGGTAGTGACGGTACGCTAGCCACAGACATTCGTCCGTTGGTGCGTTTAAACTGCTCAGTATTGCTAGAACAAGGTGATAGACGCGAGCGCGGTTCAGCTGGCGCTGGTGGTCGATATGCTTACTCATTCTTTAAGCAAGATGAAGATGGCAAACCCTATTATGAGCAACTAGCCGATGATGCCCTACACATGGCGCGAGTTAATATGCAGGCAGTGGCTTCACCAGCAGGTGCTATGCCTGTGGTATTAGGCAACGGTTGGCCTGGCGTATTGCTTCACGAAGCAGTAGGGCATGGTCTTGAAGGTGATTTTAACCGTAAAGGTGCATCAACTTTCAGCGGTCGCATTGGCGAGCGCGTAGCCGCCAAAGGTGTAACGGTTGTTGATGACGGTACATTAAGCGACCGTCGCGGTTCATTATCAGTGGATGACGAAGGCACGCCAACGGCGCACAACGTGTTAATTGAAGACGGTGTTTTGAAAGGCTATATGCAGGATAAACACAACGCTAAGCTGATGGGTGTTGCGCCTACCGGAAATGGCCGTCGTGAATCTTACGCTCACCTGCCTATGCCACGTATGACCAATACTTACATGCTGGAAGGTCAACACGACCCGCAGGAAATTATCGCCTCTATCGACAAAGGGATTTACGCGCCTAACTTCGCTGGCGGTCAGGTAGATATTACCTCTGGTAAATTCGTGTTCTCTAGCGCTGAAGCTTACCTTATCGAAAACGGTAAAATTACTGCACCAGTTAAAGGGGCAACCTTAATTGGTAACGGCCCTGAGGTTATGCAAAAAATCTCAATGATTGGTAACGACACTGCGCTAGATAAAGGCGTAGGTGTATGTGGTAAAGACGGTCAAAGCGTACCAGTAGGTGTAGGTCAGCCTACGCTGAAGATTGACGAGTTAACAGTGGGCGGTACGGCTTAGTTCAGCCAAATCGTTACTAAGAGTACTAAAAAAGGTTGGGCATAAGCACCAACCTTTTTTGTATTTAAAAACCACTTAAAGCCGAAAAGTTAATCTTCGTGAATAACGTCTTTCAAGTACTGAAATAGCTCTCTGAACGCTTTAGGTGGTGCATTCTTTTCGCGTTCTTTCTTAATTTGGCGATGGAATTGACGTAGCTTTTGGCGATCGAGTTCAGGGTGCGCTTCAATCAATTTCTGAATAGCTGGGTCGCCCTGTTCAATTACCGCTTCTCTGGCTTTCTCTAGCACATGAAAAGCCGCGTTTGCAGCTTGGTGTTGATGCGTAAGCTTTGCTAGCGCTTCTTCTATGTCGGCAGTATCGCGATTACGCAGTGCTTTACCAATAAACTGAAGCTGGCGACGATAACCATCTTTTTTCTTGTTAACTTTACGGGCAATAGCAACCGCATCGGCCAACTCTTCATCCATAGGAATCGTGGCAATGTTTGCATCGGTTAAGTTAACCAAGGTTTCGCCTAGCTTGTGAAGCTCTTTTGCTTGACGCTTCAGTTCAGTTTTACTGATTAATTCTTCTTCTTCGAACTCATCTGCTTGCGCATCTTCGAAGTAAGGATCTTCAGGAGAATTGTATTTCTGATCACTCATTTCAAACTCATTAGTGTTACACTTTAGCTAAATTGTAACTATCACAGTCGAATTAAGACAGCGAAACTTACTATGCAAATTGAGCAGCAGTTAGCCGACATTCAAAATGTCGTAGATGATGTACTAAAATTAGCCGTTTCAAAAGGCGCTACGCAAGCCGAAGCCAGCATGTCGAAAGTGCAGGGCATCGCCGTATCTTCACGTATGCAAGAAGTTGAAAATGTTGAATTTACCAACGACGGTGGCTTAGGAATAAGCGTATACGTAGGCAAGCGAAAAGGCAGTGCTTCTACTGCTGATTTAAGCAAAGCAGCATTAACATTGGCGGTAGAAAAAGCCGTAGATATTGCACGTTACACCAGTGAAGATCCTTGTACGGGTTTGGCCGATGCAGACCTTATCGCTACTGAATTCCCAGATTTAGACCTGTATCACCCCGAAGAACTAGATACTGAGAAGGCCATTAAAACCACTATTGAAGCTGAAAAAGCGGCAATGGATTACGACTCACGCATTACTAATTCCGATGGCGCGTCGTATAACGCAAATTTAGGAATGCGTGTTTATGGTAATACTCATGGTATAAACGCAGGTTATCCTAGTAGCCGCTATTCTTTAAGCTGTATGGTTATTGGCGCACAAGATGACGACATGCAGCGCGATTATGCCTACACGGTAAGCCGTAAGGCCGATTTGTTGCAATCAGCAAGTGCTGTAGGCATTGACGCTGCAAAAGCGACTGTAGACCGCTTAGGCGCCCGTAAAATCAACACGGCAAACGTGCCTGTGCTTTTACATCGCGACATTGCATCTAGCTTGTTCGGTCATTATGTCGGTGCTATCAGCGGTGGCAGCCTTTATCGTCGTTCTAGCTTCTTACTTGATAGCCTTGGCAAACAAGTGTTTCCAGAATGGCTTAACGTTGAAGAGCGCCCGTTTATTAAGGGTGGCCTGGCAAGCTCTAGCTTCGACAACGAAGGTGTAGCCTGCTCTGATATGACAATAGTCGATGGCGGTAAATTAGCCACATACCTTTATACCACTTACTCCTCGCGTAAGCTTAGCACCCGTTCTAATGGTCATGCTGGTGGTATCCACAATTGGCTAGTAGGCGATACAGGTCATAGCGATGCTGAGCTTCTAAAAGAAATGGGCACAGGACTATTTGTGACCGAACTTATGGGGCAGGGCGTTAATGGTGTAACCGGTGATTATTCAAGAGGCGCTGCGGGCTATTGGGTTGAGAATGGCATCATTCAATACCCAGTCCACGAAGTAACCATTGCTGGTAATCTAAAAGATATGTTTAAAGGCATTGTGGCAATCGGTGCTGAAAAGGATGTGCGCGGCAGTGTACAGACTGGTTCTGTACTCATTGACCAAATGAAGATAGCGGGCAGCTAGCTCGCATTTTCTCGAAACGCTGAAGGAGAAAGACCTGTCGACTTCTTAAAGCGTTTTGAGAAAGTGAAAACATTTGTGTAGCCCACGTAGCTGGCAATGTAGGAAACGGGCCACTGCGTGCTTAGTAATAAACTTTTGGCCCTTGTCATACGCAAATGTATAACGTGCTGTTTTGGGCTTCGCCCAAACACTTGTAAGCACAGCCTATGAAGGTGAGGCGCAGAGTAATGCGCCTTCTCACTTAAACTTTTCATATCCCAATCAAACTGAAGCTGTTTATCAACTGCTGAAAACACGGCGTGCAACCGGCTTATTTGGCGTCGCTCCTTATCGTCACTGGCAGGCTTTTCACCTAATGGCCTATCAGCAATACGGTATAGATAGCTAGAAACAAGTTGCATTGCAGCGCGCTGGTTCTCAGGGGCACGCTCTAAATACAACAGTTCCATGGCATGGTGCAGCCCCTCTAGCATGGCGTTATCTAAAACCAGTGCGTCGTTACTTCTAAATGACCTCCAACGTTCGGCATTAGCTAAATTTACCCAAATTATGTCCCACTGCTCGCTGACAATGGAGACTTCAAAGCTTTGCCCCGCAGGTAAAAGAATAAGCTGCCCTTCATTTAGCTGCATTTTACCTGAAGGAACGCGAAACTTTCCTTGCCCCTTTATGCTGTAGAACAAGGTATGGTTGGGCGGAGAAACACGACCCACTGTATAATTCCCTGATAAGTTAGAGCATCCTGCCAGTTCGATGCCTAGGTCACTGATTTCTGGCGCGTTGCTACTATCTATAAAGCGTTCGAAGCAGTTGGGGCCAATATCTACAATGTCTCTGAAGCTAGGTTGCATAAATGTAAAATGATAGTTTTGGATAAATAGATGTAAGTTTAGAGCATAAAGGATCTGTAGAAAGTTAGCTATATTTCGCTTAACGAAAAAGTAAAGGATATGACATGCTTAATGTTTCCCAAGTAGTCGCTCAAAAAGACTGGCAAAACCCAGTTGTGTTTCAAAGAAACCGCATCAGTGCCCACAGTCCACATTACGGGTACAAAACGCTAGAAGATGCACTGCACAGTACCAATGCGCAAAAGCGCAGTTTAAATGGTCAATGGGATTTTCGTTTGTTTGATGCCCCAGAAAGCGTACCTGACAGCCTACTTACTAAAACGTTGAGTAACGATGAATCTGAAAACTGGCAGCCTATAGCAGTGCCGTCCAACTGGCAGCTGCAGGGGCATGACAAACCTATTTATTGTAACGTTAAGTATCCGTTTGCAGTAAACCCTCCTGTGGTACCTAGCGACAATCCAACGGGTTGCTATCGTACTACGTTCAACGTTACCGATGATGAACTAAAGCAGCGTAACCACATTGTGTTTGAAGGCGTAAATAGCGCCTTTCACCTTTGGTGTAACGGCGAGTATGTAGGTTATTCTCAAGATAGTCGCTTGCCTGCTGAATTCGATTTATCCCGCCTCTTAGTAGAGGGTGAAAACCGCTTGGCTGTTATGGTGATCAGATGGTCTGACGGCAGCTATTTAGAAGACCAGGATATGTGGTGGCTCAGCGGTATCTTCCGAGACGTTAATTTGGTCACCAAGCCTCAGCATCACATTCAAGATGTGTTCGTTACACCAAAGCTTGATGCGTGTTACCGCGACGCTACGGTTTCAGTTCGTACTGCCATCAATGCGCCATCTACCTTTAAAGTGGGCATCCAGCTTTTTGATGGTGATAACGCTGTTACCGAGCAAGCTATTACCGGCACCAATAATAAGCGTATTGATGAAAAGGGAGGCTGGGATGATGTGGTTTTCCAAGCGCTAGACGTGAAAGAGCCCAAACATTGGACCGCAGAAACGCCAAGCTTATACCGCATTGTGGTATCCCTTATTGATGAGAGCGGTAACACGGTGGACCGTGAAGCCTACAGCGTTGGCTTTAGAAATATTGAAATGAGAAACGGCCAGCTATTGGTTAATGGCAAAGCTGTGCTTATTCGCGGTGTAAACCGACATGAGCACCATCAGTTTAAAGGTCATGCCATCAATGAAGATGACATGCTTGAAGACATAAAGCTTTTAAAGCAGAACAATTTTAACGCCGTGCGTACTGCACATTATCCCAATCACCCTCGCTGGTATGAGCTTTGCGATGAATATGGGCTCTATGTGGTCGATGAAGCGAATATCGAAACCCACGGTATGTTTCCCATGGGTAGGTTGTCTCGCGACCCGCTTTGGGCAGGTGCTTACATGGCTCGCTTTACCCAAATGGTTGAACGAGACAAAAACCACCCTTGTATTATTATCTGGTCGCTAGGTAATGAATGTGGCCACGGGCCTACCCACGACGCAATGTATGGCTGGGCAAAGTCATTTGACCCATCACGACCCGTGCAATACGAAGGCGGCGGCGCTGATACCACGGCTACCGACATTATCGCGCCTATGTATGCGCGGGTAGATACGGACGTGGAAGACGACGCAGTACCTAAATGGGCCATCAAAAAGTGGTTGTCGATGCCAGGGGAAAACCGCCCCGTTATTCTATGCGAGTATGCTCACGCAATGGGTAACAGTTTGGGAAGCTTTGACGAATATTGGAAGGCATTTAAAGACTACCCGCGTCTTCAAGGTGGCTTTATTTGGGACTGGGTTGACCAAGGGTTAACTAAGCACACTGACAGTGGTGAAGCTTACTGGGCTTATGGTGGGGATTTTGGTGATACCGATAACGACCGTCAGTTCTGTATCAACGGATTGCTGTTCCCAGATAGATCGCCACATCCCCACTTGTTTGAAGCTAAATATTGTCAGCAGCACTTGAGTTTTTCACTGGTCGAGAAAGATAAAAAGCTAGAAGTTGCAGTAAACAGTGATTATCTGTTTAGACACACAGACAATGAGTTGCTGCGTTGGCAAGTGTTAGAAAATGGCAAGGTGATAAATGAAGGGCAAAACGAAATCGACATAGCGCCGCAGCAAACACAAACCGTGTCGTTATACCCTGAAATTACGTTTAAAGCAGGCGCTGAGTATCATTTGAATATTGATATCGTGCTAGCGAACGACTGCCCTTGGGCTAATGCAGGGCATACCATGGATACTGCCCAGTTAAAGCTAATCAATAAGCGCGGTATTGTGTCGTTTTCATCCAAAGAGAATAACGTAGCGAATGGGGCGAGTGAGCTGTCAATTGAGGCTCAAGATGGGATGTTGCTGGTAAATTCGCAAAACAACGTATTTAGCTTTAATAGTGAAAGCGGACTACTAACCTCGTGGCTTCAAGACGCAGAGGAAACCCTTAGCGCACCGCTAGAAGATAATTTCTTTCGAGCGCCGCTGGATAACGACATCGGTGTAAGTGAAGTTGATAATCCAGACCCGAACGCATGGGAATCTCGTTGGCGTCGCGCTGGAATTGGTCAGTGGGCACGAACTTGCACAGGTGTAACTGTTGAGCAGGGCGCGCAAGACGTGCGCATAACCTCGTTATTTGAATATCATCATGACCAATTGCTGGTGGCGGCAACCAAGTGGGTTTACACCATCAGTACACAATCAGAGCTTTTGGTTGAGGTAGAAGTGCTATTGAACGACAGTTTACCGCCAATGCCGCGTATTGGTATGCAAACAGCAGTGCCTATAACGCAAAAGCGTATGGTGGATGAACCTGTAGCCCAAGAGCAAATGCTGGTTACTTGGCAAGGGCTAGGACCATTTGAGAATTATCCAGACAGAAAGGCGGCGGCGCGCTTTGGTTGCTACACCTTACCCATTAATGAAATGCAAACGCGCTATATATTTCCTAGCGATAACGGTTTGCGCAGTAATTGTAAGGAGCTAACTCTTGGCGGCTTAACTGCTAACGGACAGTTTCACTTCAGTGTAAGTAAATATGGGCAAGCTCAGCTAGATGAGGCAAAACACACCTGTGATTTAGTCTCTCAGGATTGTGTATTTGTGTACATCGACCATGCGCACATGGGGGTAGGTGGCGATGACTCTTGGAGCCCAAGCACACACAAAGCGTTCTTGTTGGAAGAGAAACATTATCGTTACTCGGTATGCTTTAACACTACTGCTTCATATCAGCGCTAGCGGTAGATGAAGTAACCATGCACAAAAAAGCCGCTACATGTTAGCGGCTTTTGTTTAATTCAAACTTGTTCAGGCGGCGTATTAACCGTCTACCTGACCACAGAAACGGTAACCTTCACCATGGATGGTTACAATCAATTCTTCATCTGATGGATCTGATTCGAAGTGTTTACGGATACGACGAATAGTTACGTCTACCGTACGGTCATTCGGACGAAGTTCGCGGCCAGTCATTTCCATAATTAGCTGTTCACGGGTAAGGATTTTACCTGGGTTGCTAAGGAAAAGGTGAAGCGCACGAAATTCACTACGAGGTAGACGGAATTCTTTACCGCTAGGAGAAATCAGTGAGCGGCTATCACCGTCAAGCGTCCAACCGTTAAAGCTTACACGGCTTGGCAAATCATCATCTTCAGAAGAATTTGTTGTGCGAGACAATAAGTTGCGCGCGCGAATAGTCAATTCGCGAGGGTTAAATGGTTTAGTCAGATAATCATCTGCGCCAATCTCAAGACCTAGGATGCGATCAACGTCGTTGTCACGACCTGTCAGGAAGATAAGACCAACGTTTTTACGGTCGCGTACTTCACGCGCCAAAATTAAGCCGTTTTTGCCTGGTAGATTAATATCCATGATAACCAAATTGATAGCGTGATTCTCGAAGAAATCATGCATTTGATCACCATTTTCGGCCTCAAACACATTATACCCTTCCGCTTCAAATAGACTCTTAAGCGTGGTACGGGTTACCACCTCATCTTCAACAATTAACACATTTGGCGTCTGCATGGTGTTTTACACTCTTTCTAAAATACGATTTAAGCAACTAACTGGTTAAATTTTAATATTCATGCACTTGATTGCAAGCAACTTGTGAATATTCTTACTGTTAAGGTATTGGGATTAGCCAATAAAAATCAAGAAAAGTTCATACTTTATACAACTATTCTGATGTTTTCGCATTAACAACAGGGAAGATAATTACAAATTCTACGCCGTTGCCTTCCTCACTAGTTATCGAAATGGAACCATTGAGGGCTTGCGTTACTAAGTTGTATACCAAATGCATTCCCAGTCCAGAACCGCCTTGACCACGCTTCGTGGTAACAAAAGGGTCGAATATTCGCTTGCGAATCTCTGGAGAAATACCTTTTCCATTATCGGTATAAACAAGCTTGAGCTTATTGCTACTAATCAACTCGGCACGAATATCAATTGTGCCTTCATCCATGGTTTCAAATCCATGAATAATCGAATTCATGATTAAATTAATCAAAATCTGATTTATTGGGCCAGCCTTCGTTTCAACGCTAAGGGTAGGGTCGCAATTTACGTTGATGTTGTGTTTTAATTTTTTGAGTCGAGGCTGCAATGACAATAGTATCTCATTAACTAGCTGTACAACGCAAAAACTTCGACTAGTTTCTGAGGTTTGATCTACAGCAACCTGCTTAAAGCTGCTAATAAGCTCGGCAGCTCTGTTCAAATTGCGGTAAATAATGTTCAGATTTTCGTTACTTTCTTCTAAAAAGCGCTTCATCGCGCTGGCTTTCAATGTTTTATTTTCAAAATCTTTTTGAATCACGGCTAAACGGTCGAGCATCATAGTCGACGCCGTTACGCCTAAACCTATCGGGGTGTTTACCTCATGGGCTACGCCAGCAACCATATCACCAAGTGACGCCATTTTTTCATTCTGTACTATTTGACGTTGGAATTGATGCAGTTTTTCTAGCGTTTGAATTAGCTCTTGGTTTGCATCTTTTAAGGCAGTAGTTCTGTGGCTTACCATATCTTCAAGACTGGCATTTAGTTTTCTGTGTTGTTCCTCTGCTTGCCTCTGTTTTTGCATGTATTCTTGCATGCGCAGCAACATTACGTTAACCGCATCAGCTAAAATGTCGAGTTCTTTAATGCTAGAGCCACTGGCGCGGGCTGAATAGTCACGCTGTCGCGACGTGCGTTGTAAAAAGTTAGCTATGTCTTCCACTGGACCAGTTACATTGCGCTGCATTCTTATTGCAGAGTAAAAGCTAATGACCAATAGCGCTAAGGCTACCGCCAAATTTAACCAAATTGAGCTTCCAACCAGTTGATTAAAGTTTTCCGATGAAATTCTTAAATATACCCAACCCAACTGTATATTAGCTTCTGAGTCGAATACTTTTGAGCTTAGTTCAAGGTATTGTCCGTTATCTGCTAGTTGTGGGTTCATAACCATATTAGCCAACTGATTTTCCTTACCACCTAATAAAAGTTGCCCCTCTTTATTATACGAAGCGAAAATCTCTGGTTTTAGCGAACTATTTTGGGTTTTGTAAACGTGGGCATTAAGAACTTGGTCAGCCGCAATAAGGTTATTTAACGCATATTCGATACGCTCAGGTGTTTCATCGTAAAGGTATCTAGCTGAACTTCTCGCCACTAGTTTGGTAAGCATGAGCGCATTATTCTCAAGCTCATGCCGATAGGTTTGTATTTGTGTGTAAACGGAAAGACTAGATAACACCGCAAGGGAAAAGGTAGCAATAGACATTACCACCCAAAGAAATAGGCTCTTTATAGAAAGCTTAACTGCCTTATCCGTCATACCCGCCTTGCGTACTGTCCATTTACCTCTTCCGTTTTTTAATAGTGGCGCAAAAATAGGCAAAAAGAAAGGCGTTCATAAACAATAATTAATGCGCGCCTTGCGGCTGATACTTTCAAGGTTTGGCATAGATCTTTGAACACATAATTACTGCACAGTTCGTCTAAAAATATGGGCTAGTTAACTATTGATATATAAAGTTGCTGATAACTTTTCGCGGCGGTTTCCCACGTAAATCTGGTATACATTCCCCTTTGCTGCATCGCTCTGAACTTGCCGGTATCTTCATAATAAGCCAGCAATGCCCGTCGAATACATGAAAGCAACGCATGCGGCGTAGGCTCATCAAACACAAACCCTGTACCTTCGTTATCATTGCTATAATCGATGACAGTGTCTTTGAGCCCGCCTACTGAGCGCACAATAGGAATAGTGCCGTACGCCAAGCTGTACATTTGATTTAATCCGCAAGGCTCAAATTGAGAAGGCATAAGGAAAAAGTCGGCGCCCGCTTCAACTAAATGTGCGTGCTCGGAGCTAAATCCATTGATAAATGCAAATTGCTCGGGATGCTGTTGCGCAAACTCGCCAAGGTCCATACAAACTTTAGGATCGCCAGTGCCTACTATGACCATTTGAATATTGTGTTTAACTAGCTCGTCCAAAATTGGCAGTATATATCCAAAGCCTTTTTGTTCCGTAAGGCGACATACCATCCCAATAAGTGGAATATTACTGTGTTCAGGTAACCCTGATTTTTCTTGCAATATTTGCTTGCACGCAGTCTTCGGATGAAGGTTATCAACGCTGTAGTTTTCTGGTAGGAACGCGTCAGTTGCTGGGTTCCACTGTGTGTAGTCGCAACCATTAAGTATGCCGCTTAAATCTGCGTGGCGCTTAACTAATCGCTCATGAAGCCCATGACTTCCTAAGTCAGTGAGTAGCTCTTGGGCATAATTGGGACTTACTGTGGTCACTTTAGTGGCAAACTCGATACCGCTTTGTAGCATGTTGATATAGCCGCCATGTACCTGTCCTAAAATGTTAGGGTGATGGCGAAGATAGGGTATAGCCTCAAGCTTATTAACACCTTGAAAAGCGGCATTATGGATAGTGAATACGGTTTTAGTGTTGTCGAAAAATCCAGATTGCTCATGAGTCAGTAAGAAAGGCAACATTGCGGTATGCCAATCATGACAGTGAATAACATCGGGCTTTTTATCAACAGCTTTTAGTGTTTGAAGTACTGCTCCGCTGAAAAAGCTAAAGCGTTCGCCATTGTCTTCGTACCCCTCAAAGGCCGAAGCATAAAGCCCCTCGCGCATGAAGTACTCGGGTGAATCTACAAAATAAACGGTAATGCCGTGCCATTGTATGTGGCGTATATCAAAATGATAGACTTGGCCTTCAGTAAACAAGGTTTGTTGCTCTGTTACTTTTTCAGCAGCAAGCTTTTCAGCAAGCACCTTATAATAAGGCATTACAATAGCAACATCGTCCCCTAGTGCACTTAGCGCCAAGGGAAGTGCTTTTCCTACATCTGCAAGACCGCCGGTTTTTACCAATTCTTCTACTTCTGAAATAGCAAATACAATGTTCAAAGGTGTCTCCCAAAATGCGAAAAGTGCGGCGCACTTATTATACTTGTGCGCAGTGCACTCATCATATTTTTATGCGGTGCACTTTATATACCTAATAAGTCAAGAATAATGCTTTGGGGCATTGCCAGCTTAAAATACATGCCCAAAGCATTTGGTAGAAATCTAACCTAGCACAAGCTTATTGCTTTTTTAATTATAAAGCAGCTTGGTAGACAGAAAATTGTGAAGTTTGTGCAGTGGTGTATACCGTTTGGAAATGTTCAGATAATAAACCGGGGTAAGGTAAGAATCGATTTGCTACCATTTGCATAGTACCGCTTCGGCTCAAGCTCGCTTTTGCATCTGATATAAAGCGCTTTGTAATGGTGTAGTCGGTTTTAATGCCCGTGTGAAACGGCGGGTTCGTGACAATATGCTGAACTTTTTGAGTGAAGCCGTGTAAACCGTCCGCTGCATATAAGGTTGCTGATAGTCGATTTTCAGCAAGAGTTAGTGCGCTACAGTAAACTGCAAGTGCGCTGACATCGGTAAGGTGCAACTTCAAATGTGGGTATTTCAGCATAATATAACTGGCAATCACCCCAGAGCCGCAGGCGAAATCAAGAACATCTCCGCTTAGCGATGTAGAGAGCTTTTTTAATAGAAGTTCCGTGCCAGTGTCCAGTTCTTTATAACTGAACACACCTGGTATAGAGGCTACTTGCCAAGATGTCTCTTCAACTGCGTACGTGTTGATATCAATCCATGCGTCAGGTTCGAAGGCTAAGTGAGGCTCTTCAACAATAACGGTAATAAGGCTGCAGTGGCGAGCAGAGTCAACTTTATGCGTAGGGCCATATTGTTGCATTAACTTAGCGGCACTTTTAATACCGCCTTTGTTTTCACCTACAACGTGAATACGGCCATTTTGGCCAACCATACTCGCGGCCATTCGAAGTAACATTTGAAAATGGGTTTTTGCTTTAGGTAAAAAAACCATTACGTCAGTGTGGGTGTTTTCTAAAGCCAAGAAAGGCGCAAAGATATGCGTATGATTACCAACCTTTTGCGTCACCTCAAAGCCTGTGCGTGTAATATCTCTGCTATCAAACGATACAGAGGGTATGACGCGCACGCACTCCGAAAAAATATCGAAATACTGATGAAGAACCGTTACGTTGTGCGACTTGAGGCCGTCTAGGAAATATGCGTCAGCGGGGTTAATAAATGCCCACTGGCCTTCATCGAAAAGCGCAATATTACGTTCTAACAGCTGGCTTTGAGGAGATAAAATCATTACTTAGTACGCTCGAAAATTAGATCCCATACACCATGGCCGAGTTTTTGACCGCGTGTTTCAAACTTAGTGATTGGGCGGTAGTCGGGACGAGGTACATAATCGCCATCCGTTGCAGTATTGGTGTAACCGTCGGCATTAATCATAACATCTAACATATGCTCAGCGTATTGCTCCCAGTCGGTTGCCATATGAAAGCAACCGCCAACAGCTAACTTGGTGCGAACTAATTCAACAAATTCGGGCTGTACGATACGACGCTTGTGGTGACGCTTCTTGTGCCATGGATCTGGGAAAAACAACTGAAGGCGAGACAATGAACCGTCAGGTATCATATTTTTCAGCACTTCAACCGCGTCATGCTCCATTACACGCAAGTTCTCAACGCCTTGTTCACTGGCGTCTGCCAAGCATGCGCCTACTCCAGGTCGGTGTACTTCAATGCCAATAAAGTTCTTTTCAGGCGCGTTCGCGGCCATCTCAACTAGAGACTTACCCATGCCAAAGCCAATTTCCACAACCACATCTGCGTCTCGGCCAAACAACTCTTGCAACGACAAGGGCGCGTCAACATAGTCGATACCTTTGGTTGGCCAGTAATCAGCCAGCGCTTTTTCTTGTGCTTTTGTAAGTCTGCCTTCGCGTTTAACGAAGCTCTTTACTTTACTTACATATACTCCAGCGGCTTCTGCTTCCGCCTGACTTTTGAATTGCCTCATTTGCAATGCCTTTCTAACCCAATTTTCTGGTGGCGCATTATCCACTTACCCACGGCTTATGCAACGCTATAGTGGTAAAAATGCTGTAATTTTATACGCTAATTTGTTTAGCAATAATAGACGCTACGGCGTCAGTTTGCTCAAGTACCAACATATGCCCCGCATCATTAACAGTGTGGAAAGCTGCTTTGGGTAACGCGCTTTTAAGTTGCAGTATCACTTCTGCAGGAGCAATCGCGTCTTGTTGAGCGGTTATTAAGGTTACAGGCGCATTGATCTTCGCCAGTGCTTTTACGGTACTCTCTCGTGGTGTTGTGGCGAGCGTGTGGTTAAGAAGCGTTGTTTTACCTAAATCCTGAGCCATTGATTTTACAATGCCTGCCACATTTTCATCGTCCAAACGTGTGGGGTGAATAAATCGTGAGAGATAGGCATCATTGTCGGGTTTAAAGTTTCCTTGCTTAAGTATAGTAGTCAGCTGCTTACGCTTGGCAATTTCTTCTTTTGACAAACCTTCTGGGTTGTAGCCTATCAGCGTAACAGAGGCTACATTGTTAGGATTGCGCTGTGCGACTAGTGCCGCAATAAACCCGCCCATGGAGTAACCTACAAGGTGCACTTTTTCGTCATCGAGGATACGGTCTTCACTTAATGCCAGCATTTCTTCTTGTGATGCTGCCCATTGAAGCGGCACATACCTGCGCTGTGAAATATTCAACGTGCGCCATAGTGGCAGGAATACGCGCTCGTCGCAGAGTGTACCGGGAAAAAACAAAACAGGGTGCTGCACAGACACGTGTGCTCCTTAACATTAAACTAGCTAGTTACATGCTAACATAGCGCGCATGTTAATGAATGGTCGCTAGGCAGAAAGCATTAAGCTTTATTGGTAAAAGAATAAGCAGTAGCAATTACCCATATAGATAATTATGACAGAACAACAATATTCAGGAAGCTTTGCAGAGCGAGTGCTTGCATGGTTTGACAAACATGGGCGAAAGCATTTGCCTTGGCAGAAAGAGGTAACGCCCTATAAGGTATGGGTTTCGGAAATTATGCTCCAGCAAACCCAAGTTACTACGGTAATTCCTTACTTTGAGCGTTTTATGGCGTCGTTCCCCACGGTGCATGATTTAGCTAAGGCATCTCAAGACGACGTGCTTCATCATTGGACAGGGCTTGGTTACTACGCAAGAGCAAGAAACTTGCACAAGGCTGCCAATACACTGGTAGATAAATATGACGGTGAGTTTCCCTATAGTCTTGAAGAAGTGATGGATTTGCCCGGCATAGGGCGCTCAACTGCCGGTGCCATTTTGTCACTGTCTCGCAATATGCGCTTTGCTATTTTAGATGGTAATGTGAAGCGTGTGTTGGCGCGGTACTATGCAATAGGCGGGTGGCCAGGGCAGAAAAAGGTAGAAAACCAACTTTGGGAAGTGGCCGAGAAAAACACGCCTACCAACCCAGAAGGCGGACGATGTGCCAACTATACCCAGGTGATGATGGACTTGGGCGCGATGATCTGTACGCGAAGCAAACCCAAGTGTGATGAGTGCCCACTTCAGGCCGACTGTATAGCCTATGCCCAAGGCGCGCAAACCGAGTACCCGGGCAAAAAGCCGAAAAAGACGCTGCCCGAGAAATCTACTTTTATGATGGTGGCCCAGTTCAAAGGTCAAGTATATTTAGAGCAGCGACCCTCTACAGGACTGTGGGGCGGTTTGTATGGTTTTATTGAGGTATCTTCAATAGACGAGGGTATTGAGCAGCTTAACAAGCGGGGGGCCACAGTTGAAGAGACCCGAGAGCTTGAAGGCTTCCGCCATACCTTTAGTCATTTTCATTTAGATATCACCCCGGTAGTGGCCGTGGTAAACTCTGCTCCAACAAAGCGCGTAGCTGAAACGGCATATCGCTGGTTTTCGTTGAACGAGCCTATTGAAGTTGGTTTAGCGGCACCTACAACCAAGATAATTCAGCAGTTAATGCGATAGGCTTGCAAAGATAGCCTTGTATTAATTGCTAAGCAGATAGCGAACGAAAGGAAATAACATGGCAAGAACGGTATTTTGTCGCAAGCTTCAAAAAGAAGCAGACGGCTTAGATTTCCAACTTTATCCGGGCGAACTGGGTAAGCGTATTTTCGACAACATCTCTAAAGAAGCGTGGGCCGAATGGCAAAAGAAACAAACCATGCTAATTAACGAACATAAGTTAAATATGATGGAGCCGAATGCCCGTTCATTTTTGGAAGAAAAAATGTCGGCCTACTTGTTTGACGACGTAGAGCCTACGATTGAAGGCTATGTTCCGCCTGAAAAATAAGCAAAAAAGCGTTTTTTGAGCAAACAATGCGCAAACAGTAATAAAAGCGCAAAAAAAGCGAGAAAAACGGTTGACTTGTGAAGGCGAAAACCGTTTAATACGCACCCACAGCAGGACAGGCAGCAAACGCCTAGAACGCTAACAAGTTTCAGCCTCGATAGCTCAGTTGGT
>NZ_JAHHDX010000091.1:49120-49289 GCF_018619335.1 Alteromonas sp. ALT199
TAGAGCAGCGGATTGAAAAGTGCAAGCACTTCCAATCAAATTTACCGAAAAAGCTTTTGAAGCAGTAGTTTTAAAGTTAGTAAGCACTTCGATAAAGCTTGCAAAGTTTTGCAAAGTTTTTTATAAAGCTTACGTAGCACAGTTTATGTGCCTCGATAGCTCAGTTGGT
>NZ_JAHHDX010000091.1:49581-58441 GCF_018619335.1 Alteromonas sp. ALT199
GTAGAGCAGCGGATTGAAAATCCGCGTGTCCCTGGTTCGATCCCGGGTCGAGGCACCATTAACAAGAGAAGCCCTGAGCAGAAATGTTCAGGGTTTTTTTTGCCGAAATTTTGTATCAATAGAGATACCTCGAGTTTAATTCGCCGTACCAGTCGTTTTATACTGCCCCTTGGCGTCATCCCCCGTTACTCTAAAAAAGAGTATCTTTTTATATAGCTGATTTATTAGTTTTAAATTGCTTTTTTGATTTTTACGGCCCTCACATTTGGTAGGCCGTCATTGTCTCCATTATCCTGAGAATAATTTAATTTATCTTATTATCAATAACTTAATTGGTTTTATAATTTTTGACTATTTACTCATTTTTTTCATGTTGTACTATTTGTCTATATTGTTAGCAAATTTTTGTACCCGCCGATGAAATTATTGAGTGTTAAAGAAGCAACCAAATTGCTTGCTACGGAAGGTCTTGTGAAAGACTTAGACGGAACTCGCAGGTACATTAGACTGGGAGAGTTACCCGCCTTTAAAAAATCTAATCAAGACGGGTATAAAATCTCCGAAGATGCTCTTAATGCATTTATATGGGTCAAGAAAGCATCGGTTTCTCAAGTGGTAAACAGAATTTTATCTAATAGCGATACACAAAGTGAAAAAGCGAAACACAAGGTCGCTTCTTTCTTTGCTGGTATAGGCGGGTTTGACTTGGGCTGTGAAAGAGCTGGAATGGAAGTGGTTTTCCAATGCGAGGTTAATTCCTTTTGTCAAAAAGTGTTAAAAAAGCATTGGCCCAGCGTACCTTTACACGGAGATATAAATAGCCTCCAAGCTGAGGATGTTCCAGAAGCTAATGTTTGGTGCGGAGGGTTTCCTTGTCAAGATGTATCCTTAGCTAATCAAGGTAAAAGAAAAGGTCTGAAAGGTGAAAGAAGTGGATTATTCTATAAATACGCAGAGCTCGTCGAAGAAAGAAGACCTGAATGGCTTGTTATCGAAAATGTTCCAGGACTACTCAACAGTCATAAGGGGCAAGATTTCAGAGTCCTCATTGGAATCTTGGAAGAACTCGGGTATGGCATTTCGTGGAGAGTTTTGGACGCAAAATACTTTGGAACACCACAGCGAAGACGAAGAGTGTACATTGTTGCAAGTCTTGGAGACATGCGCTCCGCCAGAGTGCTTTTTAACGAAAGATCAGATCAGTTCGTTAATTCTTCGGGCAGAGGCCAGAGAACACAAGCTTCCCCAGAAGTTATTAGAGGCTTACGAAAAGCAGATGTCTACGCTATCCAGCATGCAAGTATTGGAAGAAAGCACACGGCAGGGCCTCAAGCCAAAGGATATAGAAATGATGGAGAAACCTACACTCTCGATTCAAGAGGAAGCGCAGACGCTGTATGTGAGGCGAATGATGGCTTCAGAATGCGAGCAACTACAAGGTTTTCCAAAGAATTGGACTCTAATAGACTGAGAGCAACGGGGAACGCAGTTGCTGTCCCCGTTATAACTTGGATCGCACAGAAAATAATAAATGTCGATGAAGAATCTGAGCCAACAAGCTTAACTTCTATGGAAGAGATGCATCAACATGGTACGGCTTGTTGTCCAGAGTGATAAAGTCACCTTCAAAAATTGAAGGTTCTGGACCACCTTGATCTGTAAGAAATCTTACAAAAGTCGAGTAGTTTGAGAAAATAACTTTGTTAGAGTCAATTTCTAATGGTATCGGGCCGGGTATTGGTGAAACTTTCTGTTCCTTAAAAGCCAATATACACAAGGTCCAATTATGAGCTCTTAAGTCCCTGAGGCCAGCGTTTCTAAATCTCTTTTCAAGGTAATCGTAGAGCTCTGAACCCACGGCAAAAACAATTTTACCACCTGTTTGGTCAACGACATTTCCCTTAACCAAGAATTGCTCTTGCTGTCGTCTCCAAGCATTTGTTTCCAGAGTTCCTGCGTTGACCGACTTTCTGAGGTCTTCATTTGTTCTATAAGGATTGGCAGCCCAATTGTCGATATGCGTAGTAATACTCCCTGTGTTATTGGTCTCTCCTCCACCTTGCATCTCTAATAAAATCTCGTCAACTTTTGCACCCGGTGAAAGGTTCCTCATTATGTAGTCTGCGTGATATGCATTTTCAGCTTCAGGGAGAGGGACTAAAGTTTCTCTTTTAACCATCACTTTCGAAAAATCAATAGGCTCTCTGTAGATGGTTTTAGCTATTTTTTTGAGTATGTCAATTTGATGAGCAACAAGCCCAATTTTAACTGCTTTTGTTTTGGGCTCTCCTTTTCGGTTCCTTTCTGGCAGCGTAACTTTTTTGGTATTGCTCGTAGAGCAGAGCCTGTGTTCACAAACAATCCATATTTCATCGTTTGGCTTTCTTACCGAGCAAACAGGATGGTTGGCTCTTCTTTTCTTTGAAACTTTGCTGCACGGTTTGTCCATGAAAGGGCATAGTGCATCTGTTCCTAGTGCTATAGGTTCGATTACTTTGGCGTCGCAATCGGTTCTCTGACCGAGATATTCTGCAATCCTAACTGCCATATAACATTTCCTTGATTTTACCCAAGCCTGTAAGGTTAAGGGAAACAAGAAAAAATGCAAATTGCTTATACAACGAGTAAAAATACGACAGATGCACCGATGATTATTGATGCGATGGATTTACTCTATTCTGAAAAAATAGACGCATTTACTTTGGTATCCAGTGATAGCGACTTTACTAAGCTAGCGTCACGTTTGAGAGAGTCAGAGAAGTTTGTGTTTGGCGTAGGTGAGAAGAAAGTGCCAGTGTCATTTTGCAACGCCTGTGATGGCTTTATATTCACCGAAAATTTAAAAGCTGGTCAGGTTTCTAAATCAGATAAACCTAAACAGGAGCAAAGTAGCGCTGGCAATGGTGCAGCAAAAGTAACCGATATTGTTTCCAGTCTGCCTACCGTCTTTGAAATGACGAGACAGAAAGGAAAAGGGACGACACAAATTATCTTGTACCGTCCTATCTTCGCGACCACTTAGCCTAATCTAATTCCCAAGGAGGAAGATCAACGTTTTCCATATTCGACTTTAAAGGTTTCTTTTGCTTGGTTTTGCGTTTTGCCTTGAGCACTATTTTGCCGTCGTCCAGAAAGCGTCTGTAGGCGCGTTTTGCTTCTTCGATAGACGCGAAACCCTGGTAACGGCTTCCTGAATAGCCATTCACAAGGGCTTCAGTTTCTTTCCACGATTTGTAAACTCCTGGCGTTCGACCTTTAAAGACTACGTAAGCGGCATACCTGTTGGTGAAGTTGTAATTGGAAAAGCATCTCGACATGATTACCTCCTTTGGTTTGTCAGCTTTCCCAATGTGTTTACACTTTTATGTTTTGTAGCTACTCGGATACCGATATCGAGAAAACATATAATTCCAGCAAGTAATGCAAGAAGTTACCTTCCCATATTTGATACATATCGGTTGCTTGCTCAATAGGAAACACACCGAACAGGTTTTGAAAAACACCTGCATCGAAATCAAAGTCGAGGTCTTTTGCTAGCTCTGCATAGGGGACGTTTCCTATATAGGCAAAATCCGTGACGTAGCAAAAGTGCCATGCGTTATTGCGTTTCTCCAAACGGATCTCTACAGGGTGAAAACCACCACTTTCAGCTGAATAGTTAGGATCTCTGAAGTTAATTGTCACGCTTGTTTGTGACACGCTATGCTGCACAAGTAAATCGACAAGTGCTTGTGCAAATCGCTTTGAGACAGGCAAAGCGAGTCCTTCATAATGAATATGCATAATAAAAAAATCTTCTAATTGAAATCTATGAATGTGAGTGCTGCCTAGCGCGTCTGTACGACGCTTTCAAGCAACTAAGTAAAGTCACTGACTAACAGTTTGCGGTGTCTGCTACGTCGCTTTCAGTAGCGTTATTCGTTATGCTTCTGAAATGCTAGTGCGACTTACTTTTATAAAATAGACAGCACTCGATTCTTGGTTCGCTATCGCTGTTCGCGCAATCAAGCGCTAAGGACGATAACTGATGAGTAGAGCAGGGGGCTAACTACGATTTTGCTAACTTTGCGTTGGCCGGAGTTTTCCCCTTGGTTTCAGTCTTTGGCGGCGATATTAAGAACTCATCAAGCTCTCCTTTTTCTACCGCGCTTATCAAAATGTCGATGACCTCGGGAAGCTTTTCTTTATCGCCAACATCTATGGCTGGTTTCCCCTTTTGTAACTCGATTGCTCTTATGCCCACTTTTACTTCAAGGAAATAATGGTTATCGGTGTCGTAGTACCAAGGACGAACAGTAGCTTGCCAACGTTTTTTAATCCGCTCTCCTGTTTCTGGATCTTTGACGGTTTTTTCTTTGTATGCCACGAATGGTGTGCCGTCAAGCATACAAGTGGCGAGCTTTTTTTGCTGTTCGAGTCGGTTGATTAGCTTCATACGCTTGTTCAATACCGGTGGCTTCTGCTTGATTTCAGGACGAGCGATAACCTTGAGCGAACTCAATACTGATGTAGTCATAATGTTTACCTTTGAATGTTAAGGGCGAATAAAGCCCATTGAGGTTTGCGTCTGCTTGCGCAGGTTTTCGTCTGCCAACAGGTTGATGGCAAAGTCACGAATTTGAATATTGGGTTGAAACTTCTTTCGACGAGCCAGTAGAGCGAAATCACCGGGTGTAAGGTTGCGCAGTGAAGATAGCCTTTGCTTCTCAGCTTCCTTGAGCGTTCTTACTTTAGTGAGCTTTTTGTACAACTCTATTACTTGAGTAGTTGAAAGGTATTGGCAGTCTAGTTTGAAATCGAACCGACGTAACACAGCTTTATCAAGCTTGTCGGAAAAGTTAGTAGCAGCGAATAAAGGCTGTGTGAAACACTCTATTTGCGTTAAGAACTCATTAACAAGCTGATGTTCGTGATGAGCGGTGAGCGTTTCGCGTGAGCTTAGTAAGCTATCCACTTCATCAAGCAAGATGACTTGCTCTTCATCATGAGCGCGTTGAAATAGTTCAGCCACCTTTTGCTCACTTTCACCCACCCATTTACTTAAAATATCAGAGCATTTAACACGCAGCAGTTTCCTACCATGTAGCTCTGTCAAATAGTGCGCGAAAGCGGTTTTACCTGTTCCTGGAGGACCTGAAATTAATGTTCTCGCTGGCTGGTTTTGCTTAAGTGCATACGCTATTTCGTTGAGATACTCCTTTGACTGCTTAATATTTAAGTAGCTCGTATCGAAAGGTAGCTCACTTTTGTACTCAAGTTTATTTTGCCATTGCTCCGTTGCTCTAAGTGACGCTTCGACAACTTGACCGATTACAGCTTCTGCGCGAGCACGTTTAGCGTTCACAGCGTGAGCGACATGTGTTGCGTTAGCAACAATTGCTGGCGTAATGTTCTCTGTTTGACTAATTATTTTTCGTGCAGACGTAGAAACACTTAAGCCGTGATAGTAAGGCCGCGTTATCTGTTCGATTTCTTCTGGTCTTAAAGTGGGAACATCTAATACGAGCTTGAATCGCCTGATAAAGCTTGGCTCGAGATATTGGATATGATTTGTAATCCAAATACAGGGAATTTCGTTTTGCTCAATGAATCGCTGTAGATGTTCTTTGCTGTATTGGCTGTCAGCACAATCGAATAAACTCTCGCATTCATCTACCAGCAACATAGCGTCCGCCTTACACGTCAGCAATGATTGAAGTAAAGCTAAATAACGAAGCCTTTCTTTGTTTGGAAAGCGGCTATTGAACTCATCTTCAGAGAAATTGCTAGCAAGTGCAGTAGAACGAATTTCGTAAAGTGTTCTATCGCAGTATTTGGCAAGTGTCCTCGATAACTCTGTTTTACCTGTTCCTGAAGCTCCATAGAGCAAAATGCTTGCCCCAGACTGTCTAGACTTACTAGCAGCAGTGAGATATTGCGACAAAAGCGCAGTATTCACGTGAGGAAAATTATCTAATGTGAAGCTTGCATCGGGCGAAGGATGCAGCAACGGTGCTATAAGTGTTTCCCTTGAGGTAATTGTTTCACTTAACAGCGTTCGAACAAGTGCTTTTGGCATTGCACCATACTCGAAGGACAAAAAGTCTGTATCAGGCAGAAAACCATAATGATTGAGCTGCGCAGTTGCGTGAGAAAATAGTTCGTCACTGATGCCTGAAATGTCTTTGAGGATTTCGTTTAACGAAAGGTGGCTTGTTTGCATGTGCACCTCAGAAGAAAGCGCTCTAATCCACTTGTTAACCTGTGAGAGCAAGGCGAACTGAATCAGTAACTCGGTTTGCTTAGGCAAGTCCATCACGGTTCTGATATAGCAACAATTAGCTAAAAAGGTTTTCGTTACCTGAGGTTGGGTATCAGTAATAGTGAGGCAAGCTTTGTAATTGACGTTTTTGCTTCTACCTATGAAAAATGATTGGGCAGATACCTTGCTACCACGCAAATTACTGGCAAGACTTTTACTGAGTATATCGGTATCGATTGAAGGCAGATAGTTGAGTAATCGCTTGCCCCATTCACATGCAAGGTAATTAAGCTCACTCGACTTATTGAGTACTTTATAAGACATGCTAGCGCCCCATTATTGATAGGAAAGCAGAGATGCAGCTTCTTGCATCACTTTTTCATTTCGTTTGTCGTACATGATGGTCGTACTGATATCCTCATGTCCTGCCATTTGGCGCACAGTGTTTATATCTACATTTTGTTCAAGTAATCGTGTGATAAACGTTCGTCGAAGGTCATGCGGCGAGACTCCTTCTACGCCAATTGATGCTAGCGACTTTTTAGTGAGTGAATAGATAGAGCACGATGACAACGCGGTGTTGTGTTTAATATTTCCACCTTTTGCGACACGAACAAACAAGTGGCCGTTGCTTTTACTTCGAAGTGCTAGCCATTGATTCAGCGCAAGTTGCGTCCATGCTGGCAGATGAACAGTTCGGCTCTTGTTACCTTTTCCTTTTCTGACGATCAGAGCAGTACCTTCGATAAAGTCTTCTACCAAGAGTGCTACTAGTTCACTTCGTCGTAACCCTGTGCCTAAAAGTGTTGAGATTAACGCGTAGTTTCGAATACCGAGAATAGATGTATCGCGTTGTAACTTTATCAACAGCTTTCTGACCTGCTCAGTTGAGAGAGGCTTTCCATTATGTTTGCCGTGATTCACTTTGCTGATAGCCCGAAGTTGAATCGACTGCATTTCTGGAACGAGTCCAGACAGTACAGCTATTTTTACGATACTTCTGATCGCTATCATTGCTCTGTTGATAGATCTAGCTGACCAACCCTGAGTAATAAGCTTCGTTTTAATATAGGTAGCTTGTTGAAAATCGATATGATGATATTTATTTGTTCGCTCTTCATCAGTCCAACCCATCATGTCTGCGATGCTATTTAGCTGTGAAGCAATAGAGCGCTGACTATTAGGCGCAAGTCGACCTAAATACAGCGCATAGGGGCAAGCTGCATTCATAAAATGCTCCGAAGTTGTAGTTAAAAGTATTGAATTTGAATGGAAGTGCTTAGAAAGCGAAGAAGATAATATCAGGCGATATTAGTGATTTATATGGCTGTTTTGTCCCAGCGAAATAATAGATATTATTTCGCGTTAGCAACAAATGGGGCGATAAAGTAGCTTGAGTCTAGGGTAGATACCTACGACGAAGTAATACTAGAAGTTTGAGAATTTTCCAAGGTAATGGATCAATCACTGTAATAGGGACGGCAGGGTTTAGCTTATTGCTTTGAGTCAGCTTAGTCGTCTTTATGGTTAACTCGGCATTACCGAATGTACCAAATTTAGTAGCGAAGTCGTTTTTTTTACCGGTACTTACTTCAAATGTTATTTCTGCTAAGTCAATTGTTTTTCCCTCTTGTATGCGATTTACGATATTCTCACAAATTAACTTAAACATTCTTTTTTCGCGATATTGAAGTTTTGCGAAAGCATCTAAATATTTTTTTTGCGATTTATCAACAAAGAAATATTCATGATTAAGGTTTTTAAATATGGAATTTACTGTCGTTTTTTTAGCCTTAGAGTAATCTCTAACGTATGATAAACTTTCATTCTCTAATCTAACAGTTTTCTTTTTTTCGTTATTTTTCTTAACGCGAATTCTTGTACTCCATATTTTCCATACTTTGTCGTCAATATCGCTATTTAAACTGTTTAATTCATTTGTTATTTTTTCTGCTTTTTCCTTTTTCCCAGCATTTAATGCTTTTCGTAATAGTGGAAGATTTAGGGCAATAGTATTCATTGTTTCGTGGTGAATCGTGTCTTCTTTTGAAACATTCAGTCCTAATTCTAACAGAGCTTCTCCTTTCCCTATCCATGTCTCAGTGTCGAAAGTTTTTCTTTTCATAATCTCGATGGAAGTTGATTTCTTTATGATCAAGCTAAGGGCGAAATGCGTTCTTGTCAATAAGTTGGTGTTCTGATTTTTCTGTCTTACGTCGCATTTATGCGTAGCGCTACGTATTGGTTGCAGCGAGAGGGCGTAGTGCTACAGTGTGATTTTTGAGCTATTTGGCGTAGTGCTACGGCTTAAAAGTAAATTGGAAGTAGAGCTTTCTCTGCAAAACTCATTTTACGTTAGTAGCTACTAACATGTTTTTTTTAAATGATAAGGCGTTGCGCAACGCTTTCACTCTAAAAAATGTAATATCGTAAAAATGCAGTAGGGATGCGGTTTTAGCAGGGCTAGAGCGCGTTTTTGAGGGGTAAGGCATCTTTTTTAAAATAATAGGAAAATTTTGTGAGTTTACTAATTTAAATACATGTCACACACGCACACAACTATCAGTATGTACACTACTAATATAACTAATACTACTAACTATACTACTACCACAGTAC
>NZ_JAHHDX010000100.1 GCF_018619335.1 Alteromonas sp. ALT199
CTGTCAAATCCTTATATTGTTAGAGCTCTAATGATTATTGTTCGATTTAATTATTTGCATCGACATCTGTTGTAGCAAGTGTTTAGAACAGCTAGTCATTAACGAGTTTTCGAAGAGCAATAGAGGAAATAACGAACGTTATGCCAATGGAAAGTTACCTATCACTAGCGGTGTATTTTATAGCGATGTTAGGGATAGGGTTGTTTGCTTACCGACAATCTACCAGTGATATTTCTGGTTACATATTAGGAGGGCGACAAGTAAGCCCTCAAGTTACCGCACTGTCTGCGGGCGCTTCCGACATGTCAGGTTGGATGTTAATGGGTCTACCCGGCGCTATGTATTTAACCGGCTTTGACGCGGTGTACATTGCAATAGGCTTGGTTGCAGGTGCTTTAGCTAACTATTTATTAGTTGCACCTAAACTTCGTGTATATACCGAAGTGGCTAACGACTCCCTTACTGTGCCTGAATTTTTTGCAAAGCGCTTCAACATGCCAAATTCAAGTTTACGAATCGTATCGGCGGTAATCATTGTGCTGTTCTTTACGCTTTACACGTCTGCAGGGTTAGTGGCAGGCGGTAAGCTGTTTGAAAGTGCATTTTCAGTCGACTATCAGTTGGGCTTGTTTATTACGCTGGGTGTAGTGGTGTCTTATACGCTACTAGGAGGCTTCTTAGCTGTAAGCCTTACGGACTTTGTACAAGGGTGCATTATGTTCGTGGCACTAGTATTAGTTCCGATTGTAGCGTTTACCGAATTCGATAGCGTATCTCAAATGACAAGCGCCGCTTACCAATCTGTACCTAGTTTTTCAGAATCGTTGGAAACGCTAACGATTGTAGGCTTGCTTTCAAGCTTAGGCTGGGGCTTGGGTTATTTTGGACAGCCACACATAATCGTGCGGTTTATGGCAATCCGGTCTGTTAAATCAATCGGTACAGCGCGAAACATTGGTATGTCGTGGATGTTGGTAACTATTATTGGTGCATTAGCAACAGGCTTTGTAGGTATTGCTTATGCTAACCAGTTTGGTCTTGCCGTCGACGACCCAGAGACGATATTTATTATCTTCTCACAATTGCTTTTTCATCCATTAATTAGTGGGTTTTTAATGGCAGCAATTTTAGCCGCCATTATGAGCACAATTTCGTCGCAGTTATTAGTTAGCGCAAGCTCGTTAACAGAGGATATTTACCGTGTAATGGTAAACAAAAAGTCGCCAGAAAAATCGTTAAGCGAAAAGCAAACGGTAACAATTGGGCGATATGGTGTAGCAGGCGTAGCTGTTGTTGCATTGCTATTAGCCATGGATGCGTCGAATACAATTTTATCTTTGGTAAGTAACGCTTGGGCCGGTTTTGGCGCTGCATTTGGTCCGTTAGTACTGTTTTGTCTGTATAAAAAGGACCTAACAGCGAAAGCGGCAATGGCAGGCATGATTAGCGGTGCAGTAACTGTACTGTTTTGGATTTATGCGCCAGTTTTGGCTGACGGTAAAACGTTAAGCAGCGTTATTTATGAAATTATTCCTGGGTTTGCGGTAAGTACATTAACGCTTTACATGGTAAGTCGCTTAAGCGAAAACCCATCGTCAAATGTACAAGCAACGTTTTTGCAAGCCAGTGAAGAATTAGCGAATCAACAATCTTAAGGTTAAAAAGTTTATTATGAGTCATCCTAATTGGAAACGCGTAGTCATCAAAGTAGGTAGTGCATTAATATCGCCCAATCAGAAAGGTTGTAGCAGCCACTATTTACTGAGCATTGCGCAATTTATCGTGCGATGCAGAGCCAACGGAACACAAGTTGTACTCGTGTCTTCTGGTTCTGTAGCCGCTGGCGCGCACTTGTTTCCTGAGCTAGAAAAGTCAGACATTGCAATTAAAAAAGCAATGGCTGCAGCAGGCCAAACAGAAATGATTGCCACATGGGATCGACTATTCGATTTTCCATCTGCTCAGATGCTGCTTACTCACGCTGACCTGCGAGACAGAGAGCGTTATGTGAGCATCCGCGAAACGATATTCAGTTTATTAGACAATAATGTCCTGCCTATCGTAAATGAAAACGATACTGTGACTACCGACAAGTTAAAAGTTGGCGACAACGATAATTTATCAGCTATGGTGGCGTCGGCGGCTGAAGCTGACGCACTTATCATCTGTTCAGACATTGATGGGTTATATGATAAAAATCCTCACGAGCATGATGATGCAAAAATGCTTAAAACGGTCGATACCATAGATCAAAGCATATATGACATGGCTGGTGGAGCAGTTAAAGGTGGTGTAGGCACTGGCGGTATGCGTACAAAAATTGAAGCGGCCGAAAAAGCCGTTTCGCATGGTATAGATACATATATTATTAACGGCTTTACTGAACTGTCGTTTAATATGCTGCTAGCGGGTGAAAACCCAGGCACGCATTTCAAACCTCATGCTAAACCAATGCAAGAAAATGTGCATTGGATGCGTCATACGTCGAACGCGCAAGGCGAGGTTATTGTAGAAGGGGACTTTGACGACTCTTTACACAGCGATGCAGAGCAACTTACAAGTAGCGAAATCATAGACGTGAAAGGTGAGTTCTCAGTAGGCGACACTATTTTGGTACGTAAAGAAGACGGTACCAAGTTGGTGAAAGCGAAATCGAATTACAGTAGCTGTTTATTGAATTTTATTGCGAATCAGGAAAACGACGAATTCGCCCATGAGTTTGAAGAAAAAACAGGGCCAATTATTTCTGATCAGCACATAGCAAATCTGGAGAAAGAATGAGTATTATTACAGAGTTAGCACAACAGGCGAAAAAAGCTGCACGTACACTGGCAATTTTAAGTGAAAGTCAGAAAAACGCGGTGTTAACTGATATGGCCGCGGCAATTCGTGCAAATAAAAGCAAAATTATTGAAGTAAACGAAAAAGAAGTAGCGCGCGCTAAAGACAACGACCTAGACGCTGCAATGATCGACCGCTTAATTCTTAATGAAGAGCGTATCGAGTCTATGGCTGAAGGCATTGAAGTTATTGTTGAACTTGATGATCCGGTAGGCAAAGAGCGCGTTATCGGTACGCGCCCTAACGGTATAGAAATTAAAAAAATGCGTATACCGCTTGGCGTTGTATGCATGATTTACGAAGCACGACCAAATGTTACTGCCGACGCAGGTGCACTGTGCTTTAAATCGGGCAACGCCGTAATTTTACGTGGTGGTAAGGAAGCGCTTGATACAAGTTTGGCGATTGCTGAACTTATGCAAGAGGTGCTAGAAAAGCATAACTTGCCTAAAGCACTAGTTACCGTTGTACCAAATCCAGACCGTGCGCTAATGCAAGAACTAATGGAACAGCGCGATTATATCGACGTAATTATTCCACGTGGCGGTGAAGGTCTTATCAACTATGTAACCGATAACGCTAAGGTACCGGTTATTCAGCACTTTAAAGGTGTGTGCCACCTTTATGTAGATAAAGATGCCGATTTAGACAAAGCCCTAGCATTACTTTTAAACGGTAAAACACAGCGTACTGGCGTGTGTAACGCGTTAGAAGGCTTAGTTGTGCACCAAGCTGTTGCTGGCGACTTCTTACCTAACGTGGCCGATGCCTTTAAAGAAAAAGGTGTGAAGGTTCACGTAAACGAAAAAGGTAGCCAGTATTTCGATGGCGCTGACGTAATTGCAGAAGACGCATACGGTGAAGAGTACCTTGGTTTAGAAATCGCTATACGCGTTGTTGATGACTTCGAAGGTGCGGTAGACCATATTGCGCAGTTCGGTAGTAACCATACTGAAGTAATTTGTACTGAAGATGCTGAGAAGGGCAAGCTGTTCCAACGTGCAGTAGATGCAAGTGTGGTAATGGTAAACGCCTCTTCACGTTTCTCTGACGGCAGTCAACTTGGTTTAGGTGCAGAAATTGGTATCGCTACAACTAAGCTTCATGCTTATGGGCCAATGGGCTTAGAGTCATTGACTTCAGAGAAGTATTTAGTGAATGGTGAAGGCCAAATTCGCGATTAAATAATAGTTGTTGCAACTGGTCGGCATTGTGCCACAGGTTTACATGCTTCATAATGAAAAGCGCTGACATTCGTCGGCGTTTTTTTATTTTTATTCAAAGATTTACCCTCGCAGCACAGACGGAGCATACATGGAGATTGTGATAGACCCAACGCAGTTATGGAATCAGCTTATTGCGTTCGCAATTGAGTACAAACTGCTGACATCACTAATACTTTTAATTGTATTGCACTTCATAAAAAAAGGTTTGCTGCTGCTTATAAGGCGCATTAGCTCTCAGCGGGGGGAGGATAGAAGAAATCAGATTAATATTTTAGAGCAGTTAGGAAACGCTTTTATCATCATTGTATTGATGATGGTGTGGAGCTCTGAAATACAAACTCTCGCTATATCTATCGCCGCATTTATGGTTGCCATAGTGCTTGCCACCCGTGAATTTATTCAATGCTTTATGGGCTTCATCTACTACCTAGGCGCTAGACCATTTAGGGTAGGAGATTGGATTCAAATGAATAATATTATTGGTGAAGTGGTAGAGATGGATTGGGCAAAAACCGCGCTTTTAGAGGTTGACCCCGAAAGTTTTAACTACACAGGTAAGCACGTATACGTACCTAACAGTCAGCTAGTTACTCAAACCGTACGTAATCTTAACTTTATGCGCCGCTATCGTTTGCACTCGTTTGAAATAGTTAACGAGCCTACGGTAAATGCTTATAGTTTATTACCTGCATTCCACGCCCGCGCTCAAGCGCACTGTGAATACTTTCGGGACGTAGCAGAGCGCTACAAAGGCTTAATTGAACGTCATTTAGAGCAAGAGTTTATTCGTATCGACCCAGAAGTAGAGATCAAAACAAACGACCTTGCAAAAGTGGTAGTAAAGGTAAGTTTATTTTGCCCTACCATTGAGGCCCATGAGTTAGAGCACAAAATGTGTTCAGACTGGTTAAGCCTGTGGTTTAGGGCACAAAAAGAAGAGCAGGCGATGCTAATGCAACAGCAGAGCGAAAGCGGTACCCTTCCAGCGCAGGCTACAACAGAACAGCAAACAACAACTAGCACTGGGTTGTAAAATGCAATCAACGGGCGACCTGTTTTTTTAATTACTGGTCGCTCACTGCTTTTAGTTACACTTTCATTCCTTACACTTCATACGTCACAACTCATTCGTTACACGTCCATTCCCGCTGGTGGGAAAAATGCCCTTCCAAAAATGCCATCTGATCGGCGAGTATACGCCTGTTCATTAAATAAAAGCGTTCATAAACATTTGGCCTAAATGGTACAGCAAGAAGAGGCATATTGGCTTCTTCAGGCGTTTTGTCTGCTTTAGCGTGATTACAACGCTGACACGCTGTGGCAACGTTCGTCCAGCTATCTTTTCCGCCACGAGAGCGGGGGATAATGTGGTCTCTAGTAAGTTGCTTAGGCGTAAACTTATTGCCGCAATACATGCACAAATAGCTATCGCGCCTGAACAAATAGCGGTTAGTTAGGGCAACTTTGCCTGACAAATCGGTAACTTTACCATCGCAAGCAATAATACTTGATAGGGTAAGTTTGCTTTGTAGCCCTTCGTGATTCCAGCCTCCTTTAAGCGTTATAGCATCGCTACCTAGCTCAAATAGCACCTTGTCCTGACTGTAAAGCTTTGCGGCTTGTTCAACATCTATCCACTCTTGTGGCATGCCTGCTTTATTAAGTCGAAGTACCAACATGGTTATCTCCTTTAGCACACTAATTATTAGACGTTCTTGTTTTAATAACTCGCTATCGCCCATATATCGTTTATGACGCTATGTTCGAATTCTTAGTTTGTTTGCTTTTTGTTCTAGCATACGCCGTTTTGTGTCAGTATGATGAAAATATAGCCAATAATTGAAATTTCACAGATATTTCATATAGTCATGGTGCTATAAGTGATAGCGATTAATCGCAAAATAACACGACAAATTCCGCGTGGAGCTGTATTTGGCAATGGCATTAATGCCACTTCAAAGCTATACTATGCGCCGCGTTTAAAAGCGATAAAATAAAGATTGAAATTAAAGGACAAATAGTGACTCCTATTACTAAATCATTTCAGTATGGACAGCATACTGTAACTCTAGAGACGGGTGTAATTGCTCGTCAGGCGACAGCTGCGGTTCTTGCGAGCATGGACGATACGTCTGTACTGGTAACAGTAGTTGGTAAAAAAGAAGCCAAAGCAGATCAAGACTTCTTCCCTCTAACAGTTAACTACCAAGAAAAAGCATACGCTGCGGGTAAAATCCCAGGTGGTTTCTTCAAGCGTGAAGGTCGTCCATCTGAAGGCGAAACATTGACTGCGCGTCTTATCGACCGCCCAATTCGCCCATTATTCCCAGAAGGTTTCAAAAACGAAGTACAGGTTGTTGTTACTGTAATGTCTGCTAACCCAGATATTCCTACAGACATCATCTCTATGATTGGTACTTCTGCAGCCCTTGCTATCTCTGGTATTCCATTCAACGGCCCAATCGGTGCGGCGCGTGTTGGTTTCAGCAACGGCGAATACATTCTAAATACACGCAATGAAGAGCAAGCAGAAAGCGAGCTTGACCTTGTAGTTGCGGGTACTGAAGGCGCAGTACTTATGGTTGAATCAGAAGCTGACGTGCTTTCCGAAGAAACTATGTTAGGTGCGGTAATGTTCGGTCACGAGCAACTTCAAACTGTGGTTAGCGCAGTTAATGAATTTGCTGCTGAAGTTGGCACTGAGAAGTGGGACTGGGCACCGGAAGCAGAAAACACAGTACTTAAAGACAAAGTTAAAGCATTAGCTGAAGCTGAAATGACAGCGGCTTACCAGATTTCTGACAAGTTAGAGCGTAAAGACGCGGTAACTGCAGTAACTGACAAAGCACTAGAAGCTATCCTTGCTGAAGACGAAGCACAAGACAAGAAAGAAGTATTAGATCTACTTCACGATCTTGAGTCTGACGTAGTACGTTCACGCATCCTTTCTGGCGCGCCACGTATCGACGGTCGTGAGCCTGCAATGATTCGTGCTCTAGACGTAGCAACAGGCATTCTTCCTCGTACTCACGGTTCTGCACTATTCACCCGTGGTGAAACGCAGGCAATTGTTGCAGCTACTTTAGGTACAGAGCGTGACGCACAGATGATTGACGAGCTTCAAGGTAAGCGCGACAGCCGTTTCATGCTTCACTACAACTTCCCTCCATACTGTGTTGGTGAAACCGGTATGATTGGTTCGCCTAAGCGTCGTGAAATTGGTCACGGTCGTCTAGCGAAGCGTGGTATTCAAGCAGTAATGCCAAGTGAAGAAGAATTCCCGTACGTAGTACGTGTGGTATCTGAAATCACAGAATCAAACGGTTCATCTTCAATGGCGTCTGTATGTGGTACTTCACTAGCGCTTATGGATGCAGGTGTTCCAATTAAAGCGTCTGTTGCGGGTATCGCAATGGGCCTAGTTAAGAGCGACGACAACTTTGTTGTACTTTCAGACATCCTTGGTGACGAAGATCACCTTGGCGACATGGACTTTAAAGTAGCGGGTACTACCGACGGTATTACTGCACTTCAAATGGACATTAAGATTGAAGGTATTACTAAAGAAATCATGCAAATTGCGCTTAAACAAGCAAAAGAAGCACGCTTGCACATTCTTAATGTAATGGACGAAGCAATTGGCGGTCACCGTGAAGAGCTAAGTGAATTTGCTCCACGCATTTACACAATGAAGATTGACCAAGACAAGATTCGTGACGTTATCGGTAAAGGCGGCGCAATGATCCGTCAAATTACTGAAGAGTCTGACACTAACATCGAAATTGAAGACGACGGTACTATCAAAATCTTCGCGACAGAGCGTGCGAAAGCAGACATCGCTATTGGCAAGATTGAGCAAGTAACGGCTGAAATTGAAGTTGGTAAGACTTACAATGGTAAGATTACACGTATTGTAGACTTCGGTGCGTTCGTAGAAGTACTTCCAGGTAAAGAAGGTCTTGTTCACATTTCACAAATCGCTCACGAGCGTGTGAACAAGGTTACTGACTACCTTAAAGAAGGTGAAATGGTTGACGTTAAGGTTATGGAAATCGACCGCCAGAACCGTGTACGTTTAAGCATTAAAGAGCTTCTAGAAAAGCCTGCGCCTAAGTCTGACGACGCAGAGTAATATCAATTAGGTTTTAAACCTAGTTAGTTATGTTTAAGTAGAAAGGGAGCTTGGCTCCCTTTTTTCGTTTTAGGTTTAAAAGAAATAACGGGTTGGATTATTCCCGTTAATCCATACATTCAAACCATAACGAAAAACGCTTTTTTAGAGGTAATAGATAATGGATAAGCAAACGCAAACCGAAGTAGAAGCAGCGGTATTCCGCCGCTTAATAGAACACCTAGACGCAAATAAAGACGTTCAGAACATCGACCTGATGATTTTGGCGGATTTCTGCCGTAACTGCTTGGCAAAATGGTATTCAGCGGCTGCAAGCGAGCAGGGCGCTGATATCGACTACGAAGCCGCGCGCGAAGTGGTATACAAAATGCCGTATTCAGAGTGGAAAGAAAAACACCAGCTACCGGCTACTGATGAGCAGTTGGAGAAACTGGCTGCTAGGCAGGGGAAGTAGTTTTTAGTTAGGGCGAGATTTGTTTTCGTGTTTTGAAAGCCAGCTTATGCTGGCTTTTTTGTTTTTGGGGTGGGATGTAGAATACATTGAAAGCATTTGTATGCTGAATTGGTGTTTTTGATATACGAGCGATAAAAGGCAGTACGGTTTTCCTTTATTTTTCTGTTGGTTGTGGGGTATTGTAATTCTAAATACAAGGACATGTTCCCGAAAGTCGTGTGGATTAGCATGACGGTTTGGGGACTAGTAAGTTGTTAGAATTCAGGGAGGAAAAATGGAAGATCAGAAAATTGACGTAGAACTAAATGTGAAACAGAAAGGTCTTTCACTAAAAGCAAAGGGAGCAGGCTTACTAGTACTACTCGCGATAACTATTATTGGAATCATTGTACTTGGGTTAAAAATGGCGGAACTAGAAAATGGAAACTCTCTTATACTTCCATTTTTTATTTTATCAATAATCGCTTATCGCTTAATTGCTTTAACAGCCGCAGTTTTGGGGTTCACCGAAAGTGGTGATTAGCCATTCTAACAAAACACTAAAGTCGCTCGCGCTGCTCGCTGGAGAGCTCCCCCTATAAAGTAGAAACCTAACCAAATATCAGGTAGGTGCAAAATGGCGAAAATAGTCAGTGCAGAACGAGTCGTTGAATATTCACTGGAATATAAAGGAGTTTATTTTGCATCCACATCAAGATCCTATGACAGGGCTTAAAAATTTAGAGTCTGCACTTTCTCAGGGCTTTAGAATGACAAGGGTTCCATTCACAGAGGACATCTACTACGTAAAAGATAATGGGCTGTATAACAAGCGTTATACCTATGCTCGATTAACTGGCTTAAAAGTTGAGCAAATTGTAGTGCTGGATGAGAATCAACCCTTAGATGGGCTTCCATGTTTTTGTCTTTTCTATGGAACCGTAGAGAAGCTTCGCGGGCAAGGAAAAACAACTGCATTTATCGAAATAATTTTAGAGCGATTTAAAAAAGACCTACCAGGGCGTTACAAAGAGTTCTTCGTTGAAGCCCTTATCGAGACAGACAACGATTCATCAATGGCTATTGCTAATAAGTTATTTGGTGCTTCAAAACACGATGGTGTTGATGAGCACTCAGGTGTGCCGACAAGGATTTGGCAAACCAAATACGCCAAATAAAAGTGCGAAAGCCTCATAACAAACGCACCAAGTCGCCGCTGAAAAGCGCGGCTAGGACATCAAAACTACGCGGCGATTAGTTTCGGTGCTTCGCCCAAGTTTAAACCAGTTGCCGCTACGTTTTGCTGCCCTTTGTGCGGGGGCTAGCACTTTTACAGGGAGTCATTGTGTCTATGCTTTCAGTAGTCGAAAAGTAATCTTCCCAATTACTTTTTGGTGGTTTCAATAGGGATATTGGAGATTACTAATATGAGAATATTAATACTGCTGTTTTTTACTTTAAGTATCGCTTCCTGCTCTAGCGTTAAATCTATTCAAGAACCTGCGTCTGATGATGTAAATGGGCTGACATACTACATGCCCAAGAAAGACTTTGTGGTTACGGTAAATGTTAAGAGCAGCAAGATAACAAAAGTATCCTTTGGAACAACGCCTGCATTTCCAGACTTATCTAAACAATATGTGTTGAATCATGGTAGTAACTTCTTAGGTAAAAACACGTTGGATGTTGCTATAACAGAAAAAGGGTTATTGACATCAAGCAAATCAACAACTGTAAGCAATGTTACTGATGCATTTAAAAACCTTGCTACGACTTACGGTCAACTTAGAACTTTTAGCTTAGTAGGATCGCCAGCCCCAGCGGGAAATTGCGCTACAGATGGGGATCATATTTTTACGTACTCGAGAGAAGGTTCTTATACGCCGTGTAATCTGATGGTTACTATTAGTAAAGCCGCAACGGGCAATGGAACTAAACCTCATTCAAAAAAATCGGCTGAATCACATTCTGGTATTTTCTATCGCCAAAATGAACCATATACAGTGTCTGCAACAGGCCAAGGTCTAAACGTATCGTCAATTGTGTTTTCGCCCTCTGATTCAAAAACTTTGTTTCTCCCAGTCTCTAAGACTTTTTTTGCTAATAATGAAGCTGACTTTGCATTCGTAGATGGTATTCCTACAAAGTATAAGCAAGATACGGACGGGGAAGCTATAGCATTGCTAAAGTTACCTGCTGACATCTTAGGCGCGTATTTTGGCGCGGTAGGCTCAGTGTTTGATAGCTTTAAATCTAACGATGGTAAGAAAGCGGAAGCTTTGAATAGCTCTCTTTCCCTAGAGCTTGCTAAAAAGAAGTATGTTGCTTGCATTGAGGCAATAGAGGCTGAGGATGACGATCTCATCAAAAAATTAGAGTGTAAATAGCATAACTAAGCCGGTCAGTAGGACGCAGCGAAGCTGCGCCTCTGCTGGCGGCGTTAGCACTAAGGTAAAGTTTTGAGTCCATTAGAAACGTTAGATAAACAATTAGACATAGCTAATAAAGCATTAAGCCTAGCATTTAAAGTTGGCTTGACTGTCGGTGGTTCTGTCTTATTAGGGTATTGTTGGAAGATAGGTTATTTCCCTAGAGATGTGAGTATTGGCGATGGTTTACTATTCCTTATGCTCGCTATCGCTTTTGGCGGTATATACCTTTTATTTACAGCAAGTTTAACTTGTCTTGGAATAACATTACGTCCTATTTGGCACGGAATATATCGGAGCTTTAACTATTTAGTCAAATTCTACAATAAGGTTTCTGGCGCTAATAAAGCTATTTCCCAATTCAATATTATTACTGGAACACTAGAGCATTTTGTTTTTGCATTGTTTGGTCTTTTGTTCGTATGGGGTTTGGGCTCTTTTGATCTTAAGGTTTTGGGTTCGTTAATTCTTGCTGTTTTTGGTTGTGCTTTGTTATGGAGCATGCATCAAGAAAGTGGAAGTGAAATCATAAAGATTGAATCTAAGGAAGATTTAAGTGCCGACGATAACAAGAGAATTTCTTTCCTAAAACAACACCAAAAAATACTAGCTGTAGTTATACTTTTTATACCCCTTCTATTTGGAGGTGTATCAGGAAAACTGCTTGATGGTGCTATGAGGCTAAGTAACGTTAAAGAGGATAAAGCAATTATTCACGTTAAAAAGCCTTATATAAAATATGTTGAAGAGCACAACATAAAAGCAAGGGAAAGTAACCTTGGTAAAGACTACGGAACATTTGAAAATATGAGCATTTTGTTTAATGGGTTTGGTAAAAATGCAGTTTTAATTCAAAATGGCGTTGATAAACCTGTAAATATAATCATCCCCAATGACCACTTGATTGTAGTTCAGCGCTAACAAGTTGCTTTAACGGACAAAATCGTTATATGCAGCTATGGCAGCTTTGTTTTCTTTTTTCAAGACTTAA
>NZ_JAHHDX010000074.1 GCF_018619335.1 Alteromonas sp. ALT199
ATGTAATATAAATTTCATCGAAACTTCATTTATTTAAAGTTTGTCAAGTACTTTAATTTATTATTTCTCTTGAACCATTTGGCTAATTACACTATCACAGTAGTGTACGCAATCAATTTTCCGGCACTATCAACCGAAATGATGTAGAGCGCTCGCGAAAATGATTTGTTGTACATTCAACAAACAAAAGAGGCTAATCAATGAAAAGACAAAAAAGAGATAAACTGACACGTGCTCATGCTAAAGGCTATCAAGCAGGTATTAGTGGTCGTGCAAAGGAAAATTGTCCATTTCAACAAAATGATGCTCGTTCACAGTGGTTAGGTGGGTGGCGTGAAGCAGTAGAAGATAGACACTTAGGTCTAAATGTTAAATAACACTTCTCTTTTATGAACTGATTAAGCAAAAGGAAAGCCCCTGAAAAGGGGCTTTTTTCTACGTTCAATTTTTCATTGAACATGAAAGTGAACAATTCTTAGAAATTAGATGTGTCCTGAAATAGACCAACTTTTAGATCTTTCGCTACGTAAATCTCGCGGCCATCAACTTCTACTGAGCCGTCCGCCATTCCCATAAAGAGTTTACGCTTGATAACGCGCTTCATAGTGATTTTGTATGTCACTTTCTTTGCTGTTGGTAGAATTTGTCCAGTAAACTTCACTTCACCGACACCAAGCGCACGCCCTTTACCAGGGCCACCACTCCAGCCAAGGAAGAAACCAACCAATTGCCACATTGCGTCAAGGCCAAGGCAGCCTGGCATTACTGGGTCACCTGGAAAGTGGCAATCGAAAAACCATAAATCTGGATTAATATCTAACTCTGCGATAATCTCGCCTTTGCCATGTTCACCGCCGTCTTCAGTAATTGACACCACGCGGTCCATCATTAGCATATTTGGTGCAGGTAGCTGGCTGTTACCCGGACCAAACATTTCACCACGGCTACACGCCAATAAATCTTCTTTATTAAAACTACTTTTCTTCTCTGACATTCCCAACTCATCGTTGTTATTAAAGTGACAGTGTTAATTTAGCGAACACTTGTACGCTAAACAACTCTGAACAGTCATTTTTCTAAAGAAAAACGCATGCTAATATAGTTAACGTTAATTTATCCCGTACAAATTTCGCCCTACAAGCGTGTTTTTTAATCAACCATTACTCTACGGTCCACAATATCGTATTTTTGTGTGAAAACTATGACAGAACAAACAACAAAAAAAGCTAGTAAAAAAAGCCCAGTAGATAGAGCAAAAGCGAATGCAGATAAGCAGCGCCGTTTTAGAGAGAGACAAAAAGACGCAGGCAAAAAGCTGGTTAGAGGTTACGTTAGTCCAGAAGCTAAAGCATGCTATGACGAAATTCGCGATAAAACAGGTTGGACTGACAGCGAAGCCATGTCTAACGCTATGCGGCTGATGTATGCCTCGTACAAATGCGGACAAATTAAGCTATTAAATGAGTGGCTAAGAAAAAATAACCGTTAGGTTGTTTTATTAATTTTTGAATTGAGCCACGTTCGGCTTGGACTATGTTGCATGGTATGACGCCTGACAATACGCTGCGCTTCTTTTACCACATCATCGCGCTCACGATAGTTCCACAATCGTTTCGCTGTTATACGGTTATTCTCTGCGATATTGATAATGGGCGGCATATAATCTTGCTCAATGTTAAAACCTAACATTTGCGCTTCTAGCGGCGGTAGGTCGTAAGGTGCATGCACGGCCTCATTAGGTAGTTTAGCTAGTTCTGGCACCCATTTTTTGATAAACACACCTTCAGGATCTAATTTTTGTGACTGCGTTGCCGGGTTATAAAGGCGCACGGTATGAATACCCGTAACACTCGCTTGCATTTGTATTTGCGGATAATGGATCCCTGGTTCGAAGTCTAAAAACTGTGTTGCAAGGTAATGTGCTGCTTTAAGCCAATGCACATTTAGATGATGGCATAAGAAGCTTGTTACCATTGCACGCATCCGAAAGTTAATATACCCGGTATGTTTTAACGCTCGCATACAAGCGTCCACCAATGGATAACCAGTTCGGCCAATAGTCCAAAGGTAAAAACGTCGCTCAGCCTCTGGACCGTCTTTAAACGGGAAATGTTCATAAGCACTATTCATTGGTCGCCACTCTATACTGGACTCGCTTTCAAATTTTTGAATAAAGTGACAATGCCAATGAAGTCGGGATGTCAAAGCAGACAGCGCGCGGCTCCACTGTTTGCGCTGTGATGTTGGTAAGGTTTTCTTCAATTGTTTTTGTAATTGAACGCTCTGGTAAACCTGTTTTATTGAAATATTTCCCCATGCGAGATAGGGGCTCAATCGAGAACATGCTCGTCTTGAATATTCTGGCTGTGAAATATGCTGATGATAAAACTGGCCACGAGAACTGAAAAAGTCTTTTAAGACCTGCCAAGCGCGCTTTTCACCGCCAGGTTGCATTAAAGCCATTGCAGGTGTTGCTTCAATCTTAGTTAGCTGTTCTTTCGAAACTTCATCGTAAACATTGCCAAAAAAGTCTTCGGCCAAGCTATGTGTTGATAGTTTGAATTCATTTATTTCGCCAAAGGATTTCAGTGCTTTTGATATATCTGAGTGTTCACGCCAATTAACCCATTTTGCCGCGTTTATATCAAAATCATAGGTGGGGGTCGCGAAATGGCGCTCCCAATTTTGCTGCCATTGTGCTCTATGGGGCAAACCGCGTATTACTGCACCATACTGATATTCACATAATGTAATTGCGTTACTTTTCAAATGGGTAGCAACTGTCACATCGCGGTTATGCGTAACTTTCAAGCCTATTTCTTGGTAACTCCTAACGGCGGTAATGTTGTAATACCGGGCAATAAGTTTAAGTGCTTCTGTTACTTCACAGTGCAAGGTCAATACACGGGCGTGCGCGGGTAATTGGCTGTTGATGTCATCTATACTTTGTTGCATAAATCGCCAATGGCGAATGTCCATATGCGGGTCAGAAATAAGAGAAGGCTCCCAACAAAATAGTGGGAGCATCTTTTCACCTGACTCCACAGCACGGTAGAAAGGCTCGTGATCACGTAAGCGAAGGTCTCGTTTTAACCAGATAATCGTGACTGTCTCTTTTGAGTTAGCCTTTTTTAAGTTATCTGACGCCATAGAGTATAACTACAGCCATTTTTTACGGAATTGACCTGCTGGGTCGTAAATCTCGGTCTGCTTTTGCAGGTTGAATTGTCTGTGCCCGCGAGGATCACTACCAACACCTGCTAGATAAAGCCAATTTCCCCAGTTACTACCCACATCATAGTCAACTAGTTGTTGCTCGAACCATGCTGCCCCATAACGCCAGTCTTGTCGAAGTTCATGAACAAAGCAGCTAGCAACGAGCTGCCTACCGCGGTTTGACATATAGCCCGTTTCTGCAAGTTGTCGCATACACGCGTCTACAATAGGGTAACCGGTTTTTCCTTCGCACCAACGCGCAAAGGTTTCAGGGCAGTGTTTAGTGGAAGGTGTCTTGCCTTGAATGCCGCTAAAGCGAAACCATTTAGCGCCATATTTGCACTGTAGCCAGTGAAAGAATTCTCGCCACAGCAGCTCGAAATAAATCCAATAAGTGGAATCATTTTTTTCAACGGTCTCTTCAAAGTTATGAACTTGCCTCATCACTTCGCGCGCAGAAAGAGAACCATTAGATAACCAGGCAGACAACTTCGTGCTGTCTTTCCATGTATCTAGTGCATTGCGTGTTTCCTTGTAGGATGATGCAGCATGCCAGTCAAATAGATACGTGTTCAGGTGTGAAAGCGCAGCGGTTTCACCCCCAACAAGCGACGATTCAGACGGTTCAGGCAAATCGTGCTCAAGCGTTAATAGGAAAGATGCGTCTAACGTTGGTATAAAAGGGGTAGGTAAGCGCTGTATAGCAGGGTGAACCGCTAAGGGTTTACAATATTTCTCTACTTTCCGTCGAAACGGACTAAACACGTCGGGCATTTCTTCAATGCTAAACGGTCGTGTTTGCGCATCGAATAGACCAAAGGTCGAGGTTTCTATAACGGTGAGTGAGTCGAAGAAACGCTTTACTGAGTTTAACTCTGCTGTCTCATCATAACCACAATATTCACTCACCCCAAGATGTGAATAAGTCCCTGACCTCAACAGCTGAACTAAACACTCAGCCGCACTACCTTTTACGATAAGTAGATCATGCCCAAATTTTGCTAATTGGCGTTTCAAATCGGCTAATGTCTGCAGCAAGAAGGTGTGTCTGTGCTCGCCCAGCGAAGAAAGGCTAAATTCGTTAGGCCTAAAGTTTTTGTCATCTAAAATATAGACGAACGTAATTTGGCTGACCTCTTCGCACAAAGCGGAAATCGCTGCATTATCGTGAAGCCTAAGGTCATGCCTAAACCAATATAGGCCCCGTTTATGATTGTTTTTAGATTTGTCGTTATATTGTTGATTTGTCATACTAAATTTAAGCGTTTTTTTTAATATTGCACGGATCCTGAATCCGTTTAACTGCGTAAAACTACAAATACGTATAAGAATTAGATTTGGCGCAACGCCTGAGGAAAAAAAGTGACCGTTCCTGTTAGTATCATGTGGTTCAGACAAGACCTACGCGTAAAAGACAATCCGGCATTAAATGCAGCTTGTGATATGGGGAAAATAGTCCCAATCTATATTTATGATGATACAACCCCTGACGGAAGAATGCCTGGGGGTGCCAGTAAATGGTGGCTTCATCATTCTTTAGCCTCTCTTAACAAACGCCTCAATGGCCACTTGCAAGTATTTAAAGGCGATCCAAAGGAGATTATTCCAACCTTAATGGAAGCGTTTGAGGCGAAAGGTATCTTTTGGAACCGGTGCTATGAGCCTTGGCAGATAAACCGCGACAAAGCGATAAAGCAATCTCTCATTGATGGCAATTACGAAGCGCACAGCTGTAACGGCAGCCTATTGTGGGAACCCATGAAGGTACTTAAGAAGGATGGGACTCCGTATCGTGTGTTTACACCCTATTATAAAAAGGGGTGTTTGCAAATTGAAGAGCCACGCTATCCAAAAGCGGCGCCAGCACGCATAACTTATGCAGATGTAGCAAAGGAAGGTATTGATTTAGCGTCGCTAGACTTACTACCTACTATCAACTGGGACGAAACCATTGCGAAAGAGTGGATGCCGGGCGAAGACGGTGCTGCCGACAATCTAGCAGACTTCATTAAAAACTCTGCCCGTAAATATAATGACGGTAGAGATATTCCTTCTGCTCGAGGGACATCGCGCTTGTCACCTCATTTGCATTTTGGAGAGGTTTCGCCAAACCAAGTGTGGTATGCAATAAAAGACAAGTTTGGGGATAGCGAAGACAAAAGCATTGAGACCTATTTAAGCGAACTAGGTTGGCGTGAATTTAGCTATTATTTGTTGTTTCATTTTCCAACATTGCCAAATAAGAACTTCAACGAAAAATTCGACAAATTCCCATGGCGTTCAGATGCTAAGGCGCTTAAGGCATGGCAAACAGGAAAAACCGGTATTCCCATTGTCGATGCAGGCATGAGAGAGTTATGGCAAACCGGCTACATGCACAACCGTGTTCGCATGATTGTAGGTTCATTCCTAGTCAAAAATTTACTGCTTAGCTGGCATGAAGGGGAGCGATGGTTTTGGGATACGCTGTTAGATGCAGACCTTGCCAGTAACAGCGCTAGTTGGCAGTGGGTAGCGGGCTCTGGTGCAGACGCCTCGCCATACTTTCGGATTTTTAACCCGCTATTGCAGGGCGAAAAGTTCGATAAGAAAGGTAATTACGTACGAAAATATTGCCCCGAATTGAATAACCTATCCGACAAGTATATACATAAACCGTGGGAAGCACCCAGTGCAATTCTAAAAGATGCAGGGGTTGAGCTTGGTAAAGATTACCCCAAGCCACTTGTTGATCTAAAAGCATCGCGACAGCGTGCCTTAGACGCATTCCAACAAATAAAAGAGTAGGGTATGGCAGCACTTATTCTCGTTTTAGGCGACCAGCTTACTGAAACCTTACCGGCTATTACTGATGCGGTGAAAACCACAGATACTATTTTAATGGCGGAAGTACGTGAAGAAGCTACGTACGTAAAACATCATAAGAAAAAAATAGCATTTTTGTTTAGCGCTATGCGCCACTTTGCACAAAGCTTACGTGATGATAATTTCAATGTTAACTATGTGCACTATAACGATAAAATAAATAAAGGTGACTTACTCGCTCAAGTTAAGCACGCACTAAGTGAAAAGGTTTTTGATGAAGTAAAAGTGACCATGCCTGGTGAGCATCGCTTGCTAAAAAGCATGGAGCAATGGGAAAACGTGCTTGGCGTACCCGTTACTATATGTGAAGACAATCGTTTCTTAGCAACGCCCCAGGAATTTACTGACTGGGCGGGAGGTAAAAAGCAGCTTCGGATGGAGTTTTTCTACCGTGAAATGCGTCGCAAACACAACGTACTTATGGAGGGGAAAAATCCCATTGGTGGTAAGTGGAATTACGATGCTCAAAATCGTGAATCTATGCCTGAAACCCACAAAGTACCTAAGCACACTACATTTGAAATCGACGATATTACTTCAGATGTTATTGAATTAGTAAACAACGAATTCAGTGACCATTTTGGTGACATTGATAACTTTCACTTTGCGGTTACACGAGAAGATGCACTTTGTGTTTTAAACAACTTCATAGAAGAGAGGCTACCAAATTTTGGACAGTTTCAAGACGCCATGGTCGAGGGGAAGCCTTGGCTTTATCACTCCCACATCGCGTTTTATCTAAACTGCGGGTTATTAACCCCCAAAGAAGCTATTCAAGCTGCAGAACAGGCTTATCATGCGGGTCAAGTTCCACTAAATTCTGCTGAAGGATTTATTCGTCAGATTCTCGGCTGGCGTGAATACGTTCGAGGGTTCTATTGGCATTTTATGCCGAACTTAAAAACTGATAACTACTTTAATAACAGTCGCGCGCTACCTTCGTTCTTTTGGGATGCTCAAACTAATATGAACTGTATGCGCCAATGCATAAAAGAAACCAAGCAAAACGCTTATGCGCATCATATACAGCGACTTATGGTTATTGGAAACTTTTGCTTGTTAACAGAGCTTAGCCCCGAAGAAGTACAAGATTGGTACTTGTTAGTGTATGCCGATGCGTATGAATGGGTGGAACTACCCAATGTAGCCGGCATGATTTTGTACAGTGATGGCGGCAACTTGGCAAGCAAGCCGTATGTTGCAAGTGGTAGCTACATTAACAAAATGAGCAACTACTGCAAAAATTGTGGATATCAAGTGTCCAAAAAAACTGGGCCTAAAGCGTGCCCATTTAACTATTTGTACTGGCATTTTATTGATAAACATAAAGAAAAACTTAGCAATAACCACCGCATGGCGATGATCTATAAAACTTATGGTCGAATGAAAGAAGAAAACATCGAGACGATGAAGCAAGATGCCGCGATATTTCTAACAAAGCTTACAACAAATGAAGAAGTCTGATTTACCCACTAAAACATGCCCAGTCTGCGAAAGGCCATTTGCATGGCGCAAAAAATGGGAAAAAGACTGGGAAAATGTGCGTTATTGTTCTAAACGGTGCGCAGGAAACTGGAACAAAGCCATAACTCGGTAGTTTGCCATCTGACCGTTATGACATTTCGAACTTTTACGAAGTTGTGAGCGTTTTCAAACCTAATGTACTTTAGTTAGTCATATCATGATTACCTTATCTATTAGCAATTGTTTTAAACATTTGTGGCACTACTCGCGTAAAAGTAAAGAAGATATACAAGGAGTGTGATGTGAAAGCCCCATTAACTGCTGATAAACTACGTTTTCTTGTTTACAGTGTAAAAGAAAAACTATGGGTTAAGCCGCTTGGATTTTGTCTTGTTTCTATTTTCGCCGTGTTTATTGCGAAGCTAGCCGACGGAACATCTCTCGCTGAGCATATCCCGGAAATTAAACCTGAATCGGTCGCGACGTTACTTTCAATAATGGCGTCAAGCATGATGGTAATTGCTACTTTTTCTGCTGGTACTATGGTGAATGCTTATGCATCTGCTAGCCAGTCTTCTACGCCACGCTCTTTAAGCCTTATTATCTCTGACGATGTATCACAAAACGCGCTGTCAGTTTTTATAGGTGCGTTCATTTACAGTGCCGTAGCACTTACAGCAATAAACCACGCTTTTTTCAATGAAGCGGGAGTCTTTATTCTATTTTGCCTAACTTGCCTGACCTTTGCGATAGTTATATTAACCTTCATTCGTTGGGTAGATAGCGTTGCGCGCCTAGGCCGCGTAGGCCCAACTTTGTTAAAAGTAGAGCATGCAACAACTCGAGCTATCAAAAATAGAATTAATAACCCGTGCTTAGGCGCAGTTCCTCAGGAAAAAATAAAAGAGCAGGGGACTCATGCTATTTTTAGTGAGCAAGTGGGATATATACAGCTTATAGATATTGCAAAGCTTCAACGTTTCGCACAAAACAACGACTGTTTTATCAATGTTGCGTTACTACCTGGTGAATTTGTATCGCCAGAGCGTGCCATTGCATTTGCAGATAAAGATATTAAATCAGATGAAATTATCAGTGCTTTTACCATAGGCGAAGCAAGATCGTTTGAAGCGGATCCAAGATTTGGGTTTATTGTATTGGCTGAGATAGCTTCACGCGCGTTATCACCATCAGTAAATGACCATGGGACGGCAATAAATGCCATCAGCAGTATTACGAGATTGATGCTGCTATGGCGCAAACCGAAAGACAGTTCAAAAACTGATGGCCAGTCTGAGGATGACCAAAACAATACGCAAGACAAAATAAAATATGATCATGTTTCACTACCAGCGTTGAACGTGAATGATTTGTTCGATGATGCCTATACAAGTATTGCGAGAGATGGCGCGGCCAATATTGAAGTAGCAATGCGTATTCAAAAATCTCTTAACACGTTGAAAGCATGCTTTAAAAACAGTGAAGCCGCAATCGATAAAGACTTCGTTAAAGCAGCGTCTATATTATCAAAGCAGAGCTATGACCGTGCTAAGTTAGCGTTAAATTACGATGAAGATTTAAAACGAATAGCGCAGGTTTACGAAGATTAAATGCCTAAAGTAAGCGTTACTGAATTAATAAAGACTATTCATTAATACCATAGTAACGGTTGCAAACATTTTTATATTTAGTCTTTAGATAATAATAGCGCTAACACTGACTTAATCGCTTTTTAATAAGTTAAGTC
>NZ_JAHHDX010000154.1 GCF_018619335.1 Alteromonas sp. ALT199
GAACGAGACCACTTTCATTTGAGAGATTTATGTCAAGAATTAGTATCTCTATATCACTACTTTCCAACAAGCGATGAGTTTGTGCGCCATTCTCAGCATCAAAAATATGGCAATCAGGCATCATGGTGTTAAGCAAGGCTTTGTAGCCTTCACGTACCACCGCGTGGTCATCAACAATAAGAATATTCATGCGACATTAGCGTCCGAAATAGCGGACATGTTTTTAAGGGCAAGGGACAGCGATACAGCAACGCCTCCATCATCTGGTGAAGTCACACTGCAATTTGCACCTATACAACGCGCTCGGCTGCGCATTGAAGACATCCCAATGTTTTCTACAATGTGATTGCCCAGCCCCCGACCATTATCTTTAACCACTACTGAAACGCGGTGAATATCGCCATAAATTTGAACGCTAACCTTGGTTGCTTTTGCATGCTTAATCACATTATTTATTGCTTCTTGCGCAAACCGGTAAAGGTGAATATCACGTTCATTATCTTCTTGATAGCGCTTTAGGTTAATCGACACCTCCCATTGCGTATCAGGTTGCGCCACCTCTTGCTCATAAACCAGTCGCTCAAGCGACGACTGAAGTGATACTCTATCTAAAACAAGAGGGTGAAGGTGGGCAGTGAGCTTTCTAATAGCATCGCTAATTTGGTGTGACATCACCTGAACTTTTTGCGCTGACAGTTCAACAACCGAGCGCTCTTTTGCGTTAACTAATATATATGAATGGGCTTTTATTGTAGTCAGTAACTGTCCCACGTTGTCGTGAAGCTCTCTAGCCAAGTAATTGCGCTCTTGCTCCTGCAGTAGAGCTAATTGCTTATCAATTTTAAGGAGCTGTTTCTCTTTCGTTTGAAGCGTATTTTGTAGATGTTTAAATTGGTCCAGCACCTGATTCATTTCTGTAATATCTGAATATGGAAGAGGCTGTGATTCCCTCCCCTCCCGCAGTTTAGATAACGCATCGGCAAGTTGGTTTAACGGAACTAAGCGCTGTCTAACAGCCACTTTCAATGTAACTAGCAGCAACACAAAAGTTGTGAAAAACAGCCCTGCTACTAGGGCAAAAAAAGTGAGGTTCTGTGTTAGCTCTGTAGCATCGAAAGGCGTAACGATAAGATACTGGTTTTCCTGAATTGGAATGATAATCGGCATCAGTGTAGTTCGTTCGGTAATCGAAATTATTGAAGCTTGCTCAGCTTGCAAGCGGCCCGTGAAATAATGGGCAGACAAATGTGGGCTTGGCTCTACAATCGCTTCAATATCAGCAACAGGTATGTTTCGGCTTACCATCTCCCTAACTTGGCTAAGAGCACCTGTCATCTCTTCTTCAATGTTATCTTGTATATGAAAATAGACCAAACAGGTAAAAACCAAAAAGCAGCCAATGAATACGGCCACTATAGCTGTAGATATTTTTGTAAAACCCGACATAAGTGCCCCTGTAAGCCTTTTATTACAGGGTTATGCTATACAGCCTACGTAAGAAAGCACATCCTGCAATAGGGGCGAATTCATCCTACCAAGGTAGGATGAACTCACTTTTTCAAGCATAGGGGTTACAAGTGAGGTAATAGGTACGCTTATTGATTACTTTCTAGACGTTCATGTCAACGCTACTTACTTAATGTCTAATTTGCGAGCTGACTGCTAAACTGTCCCACTGCATCCACAACTTCCTTCGCGCCGTTTTGGATTTGCTCAATAACCTCGCCCGCTTCGTTGGCGTAATTAAGCCCAGCCTGTGCTTTTGCATCACCCTCATTTACAAGGTTTACGGCATCGGTTGCCAACGTTTGGTTGTGCTTAACCACGTTAATAATTTCTTCTGTAGCCTCGGTAGTGCGCGACGCTAACTGGCGTACTTCATCGGCAACAACAGCGAAACCTCGTCCCTGATCGCCAGCGCGCGCGGCTTCAATGGCCGCATTTAAAGCTAGTAGGTTAGTTTGCTCGGCGATGGCACTGATACTACCTATGATAGTGGCTATTTGCTGAGACTGGCTATCTAACGCGTTTATTCCTTCCTTAGCTCTGTCCATTTGATCCGACAGCGAAGACATTTCAGAAAGCAATTCGCTGACCACTTCCTTCCCTCGTGATGCAATTTGATCAGTAGTATTAGAAGAACGATAGGCTATATCAGCAGCATTAGAGATTGCATTTTCTCTAGCGACTTGCTCGGTGATATCTGTTGCAAGTTTGACGACTTTATACATACGTCCGTGAGAATCACAAATAGGGTTATAAGTAGCCTCTAACCAAAAGCTATTCCCGTGTGCATCAAAACGCTCAAAGCGCCCTGCAACAAATTCACCACGGGCTAGGCGGTCCCAAAAATTTGTGTATTCCATGGAATTAGCGTATTCGGTATCGCAGAATATTCTATGGTGCTTACCCTTTATGTCGTTCAAATTGTATTTAACGGTTTTCAAAAAGGCTTCATTAGCGTCTTGAATCACGCCATTGAGATCGAACTCAATTGCTGCATTAGATTTGTGTAGTGCGGAAACAAGATCTTCATGTTCTTTCGACTTAGCAATAGTACGCGTGAGATCATTAAGATTTACTGAAAATTTATGTATGTTTCCTTTGCTATCAAAGATTGGCTCAACAACCCCTCTAAGCCATGCCTCCTCTCCATTTTCTCGGGTAAACTCTATTGCTCCCCAATAATGTAAGCGCTGCTCAATAGCATCTTTCAACTTTTTAAAATGTGGGGTATTTCTTGCAATTTCTGGCACAAACTCAAAGAATCGATGGCCTTCAACCTGAGAAAGAGAGTAGCCGAGTTCTTTCTCAAACATTTTGTTTACGTCATCTATTTCACCTCGAGCGTTTAAACGAAGGAAAATCATATCTTCACGTAGGCCATCTCTAACCTGTTTAAGTATATGTAGCTCTTCTCGAAGCGCTTCGTTTTCTTTTATTAAATGCTTGTTGAACATAGGGCCTTCCCTGTTTAAATATTTCGATATCAATGCACTTATCGGCTACAAACCAACTAGCCTTGAGCTAAATTCTTAGTATAAAAAGCTTTAAAACTCTTCTACCCATTTTTATAACGTCGGGGCTTGTTCTATACATATAGATAGCCTAGACGATTTTCAGCTTTTTGAAGTAAGTAATGAGCGTGATAAGTACTTTTTTTTGACAGTGAAAGACTAGTTGCGCGTTTCGCCACTTATTATTCATCTAAAAATCGAGTTTGAGAACGCTTTACATTTTCCTGAAGCCACCGTGTGAATACTTGGAAACGAGCTTGAGAATGGGTTTCCTTGTGCGTTGCCAGCCAGAATGTGCGCTTAATGTGAATCTCGTTTTCAATAAGCCGTACCAAGCCTGGCTGGGTTTCGGCCATAAATTTAGGCAAAATGCCGACGCCAGCCCCATTGATAAGCATTTGATATTGCGCATTAATGCTAGTGCTGCGAAGTGCACTTAACTGTGACAGTGCGGTCTCTTCAATGAACTTCAATTGAGGCGCATACACCAAATCGGGGACATAACTTACTAAGTTGAATAAAGTAAGGTCATGTAATGTTCGTGGTTTACTCTCTTTAACAAGAGACTGATGGGTGTAAAGGTAAAGGTTATAGTCAGTCAGTTTTTGTGTAACCAGTAAGCCTTTACTAGGCTTTTCCAACAAGATAGCCATATCAGCTTCCCGTTTATTCAGGTTTAAAAAGCCGCTTGTTGCTACAAGCTCAATACTTATTCCCGGATACTGCTTTTTGAAATCGGGTAGCAAAGGTGCCAAAAACCAGCTGCCGAAACCTTCAGAAACGCTTACTCTAATTGTGCCGGCCAAGTGTGAACGTTCATCACCTAGTTCATTTTGGGCCTCTAAAAAATAATGCTCTGCTTTTTCAATATACGTAACTAACTCACTACCATGTGTGGTTAGTACATACCCTTTTTTGGTCAGTTCGAAAAGCTTACAGTTTAATGAATCTTCCAGTTTTTTTACACGACGTATTAACGTTGTAGGGTCCACCTTCAAGCCTTTTGCAGCAATAGCTACACGACCATTTCTTGCTAAACCAAGAAATAAGCGCATGTCGTCCCAATTCACTCAATCACCTGCATTTTTACAGCATCATACTGCAAGTATATGTATTGCCATTGCAAACACAAGGTTTCAATATTGTTAAAAATTACAGGAGCTTTGTCATGAGAAAGATTGTTCACTTTATTGCAGGTAAAGATTTTGAGGATAACAGTGAGAATACCGCGTCGGTATTTGCGCCTAACACAGGTGAAGTGCAGGCCGAAGTGAGCTTAGCCAATACTTCTACTTTAGCCTATGCGATTGAAACAGCCCAAGCTGCACAGATTGACTGGGCGGCAACGAACCCTCAGCGACGCGCTCGTGTAATGTTCAAATTTAAAGAGCTGGTGGAAGCAAACCGCGATCGCTTAGCAGCATTATTATCAAGTGAGCACGGTAAAGTGCTGGTTGATGCGCAGGGCGATATTCAGCGCGGCCTTGAAGTTATCGAGTTTGCCTGCGGCATTCCTCATGCACAAAAAGGTGAATATACCGAAGGCGCAGGCCCGGGTATTGATGTGTATTCCATGCGCCAAGCATTAGGTGTGGTGGCTGGTATTACGCCATTTAACTTCCCAGCCATGATCCCTATGTGGATGTTTGGTGTGGCAATTGCCTGCGGTAACGCTTTCATCTTAAAGCCATCTGAGCGTGATCCATCAGTGCCTGTTGAATTGGCAAAACTTATGATTGAAGCTGGCCTTCCTGCTGGTGTATTAAACGTAGTCCACGGCAACAAAGAAGTGGTCGATGGTATTTTAGATCATCAAACTATTAAAGCGGTGAGCTTTGTGGGCTCTTCTGATATCGCTAACTACGTGTACGAGCGTGGCGCTCGCGCAGGCAAGCGCGTTCAAGCAATGGGTGGCGCTAAAAACCACGGTATTGTAATGCCAGATGCAGATTTAGATCAGGTGGTAACCGACCTAGTTGGTGCAGCCTACGGCAGTGCCGGTGAACGCTGTATGGCGCTGCCAGTTGTGGTTCCGGTGGGCGATGAAACCGCAGAAAAATTAAGAGCTAAGCTTATTCCAGCTATTAAAGACATTATGGTAAGCCACAGTGAAGATCCTAATGCACATTATGGCCCTGTAGTTACATCAGCTCACAAAGAGCGCGTTGAGGGCTATATTGACCTTGCTATCGAAGAAGGTGCTGAGCTTGTTTACGACGGCAGAACCCGTCAAATTCCAAGCGACAGCCAGGGCTTTTTTATTGGCCCGACATTGTTCGACCATGTAACCAAAGAGATGCGCTCATACCAAGAAGAAATTTTTGGCCCAGTACTGCAAATGGTTCGCGCCAAAGATTTTAATGAGGCCGTTAACTTAGCAAGTGACCATCAATACGGTAATGGCGTAGCCATGTATACCCGCAACGGTCATGCAGCTCGTGAGTTTGCGCAGCGCGTAAACGTAGGCATGGTAGGTATTAACGTGCCTATTCCTGTGCCGGTTGCCTACCATACTTTTGGTGGCTGGAAACGCTCTGCATTTGGCGATACCAATCAGCACGGCATGGAAGGTGTGAAATTTTGGACCAAGGTTAAAACCATTACTCAGCGCTGGCCTGATGGCTCAGATAATAACGACAACGCCTTTGTTATTCCAACCATGGGCTAAGGTGAGGAGACTATCATGACTACAGTTGCATTTATCGGCCTTGGTAACATGGGCTCAGGTATGGCAGATAACCTGATTAAGAACAACTACAGTGTATTGGCTTTTGACTTGAGCGAAACCGCATTAGCAAAAGCCAAAGAAGCTGGCTGCACTGTTGCTCAAAGCACCGAGCAAGCCACTGCTGAAGCCGACATCGTTATCACTATGTTACCTGCGGGCAAGCACGTACAGGATATCTATTCAAACCAGATCCTCACTTCTGTGCGAGAAGGCACTTTGCTTATTGACTGCTCTACCATAGACGTCGAAACGGCCAAAAGTGTGTCAGAACTCGCTGAGAAAAAAGGCCTTAAAATGCTCGATGCGCCAGTGTCGGGCGGCGTTGCAGCAGCCGCAGGCGGCACGCTCACGTTTATGGTGGGTGGTGATGCTGACGCTTTTGAGAAAGCGCAGGGTGTGCTTAGCGCAATGGGCAAGAAAATTGTTCATGCGGGCGGCCATGGTGCAGGGCAAGCAGCTAAAATTTGCAACAACATGCTGCTTGGCGCGACCATGATTGCGACTTGTGAGAGTTTCCAACTGGCACAAAAACTCGGTTTAGATGCACAAGTTTTTTTCGATATTGCGTCAAATGCCTCGGGACAAACATGGTCAATGACAACCTACTGTCCTGTGAAAGGTGTGGGACCACAAAGCCCTGCTGATAACGACTTTGCTGGCGGTTTCGCCTCTGCACTTATGCTTAAAGACTTAGGCCTTGCTATGCAGGGCGCAAAAGGCGTAAATGCCCAAGTACCTATGGGTGAGCTTGCTGCAAAGTGGTTTGAAATGCATTGTGAAGAAGGCAATGCAGGTATAGATTTTTCTTCAATAATTAAACGATTAGCATAAGAAATCACCATTTATTCGCCGGCCACTTTCCCTCAGAAGAGGTGGCCGTCCTCTTGAGCGAGTAAAGGATTTTACTCGCTCTTTTTTTCTAAGTTTTCGAAATAAGCGGCAATGCTTTGACTTCAAGAATCACAGAATAAAGCCGTAATTAAATTTACTGTTTGGGCTGGTTTAGCATGTCATCATACGCATCCATTTCCCAAGGAAGCTCCCCTGGACTGGTGTCAAGGAAGTGCAAGTAGCTTTCAAACTGATCTAAGATATCTTTCGCTACACTCTCCTTATCATAGCCATAGATATCGTAGGCTTGACCGCCGCGACGAAGAAACACTTCAGCGCGAAAGTACTTTTCCGACTCGTCGTCTTCTGAGCGCAATTCTGCATAACTAAAGCCCGGTACCAAGTATTCTGTCATGCGAATGTCGTAAATAAAATCCATGTGATCGTGACGCTCAACAGTAAAGGTGGCCCTGCCCGTTTTCTCATCAAGATTTACGAACGCTTCCCACTCCCGCGCTTCAAGAGCTGCTTGAACGCCTTTCATCGCAGCTATTACCGTTTTATCGATAAACTCATGCACCTCGCTACGGCTCGGATAGTCGACCATTGCTGCAAACCTCCCTTTGAGGCTAGTCGAGCGGCCATGATTTCTATTCAGCGTATGTGCGGTCAAACTGTTATTTCGATAGCCTTCAATGACCAAAGCTCGCCATAGACCAACTGCTGACGCTAACATAATGAAAGCGAAGGGCAAGGCACTGGCTATAGTCATAGTTTGCAGGGCATTAAGTCCACCCGCTAACAACAGTACCGCAGCAACTGTGCCTTCTAGACAAGCCCAAAATATACGCTGCCAAACCGGGCTTTCCTCTTTACCGCCAGAAGCTAGGGAGTCGATAACCAGGGAACCTGAATCTGAAGACGTTACAAAAAAAGTAATGATCAATAACACAGTGAGACCTGACATAATCGATGCGCCAGGTAACAAGTCGTAAAGCTTAAACAAAGCCACGGCTTCGTTTTCCTGTACATCGCTAATAAGAGTAGTAACACCCTGATTCATTATGGCGTTTAACGCTGTGTCACCAAACACCGAAAACCAAAGGAAAGTAAACATGGTAGGCACTAACATTACACCAAAAACAAACTGCCTAATGGTTCTGCCTCGGCTTATTTTGGCGATAAACATGCCCACAAATGGCGCCCATGCAATGGTCCAACCAAAAATAAACAGCGTCCAGTTCCCAATCCAATCGCTACGGCTATAAGCTTGAAGGTTAAAGGTTCGCTCAATGATGCCGTTGATATAACTCCCTGTGTTTTGCAAGAAAGTTTCTAGAATATGAACCGTTTCTCCGAAGATGAAGACTGTACTCATAAGCGATACAGCCAGAACCATATTAAGTATTGATAGCCGTTTAATGCCTTTATCCATACCCGCAATCACCGATATTGTTGCGGCGATAGTCACAATAGCGATGGTACCGACCTGCACCATGATGTCGATGGGGATATCGCCGGAAAGATAGTTAAGCCCAGCATTAATTTGGGTAACAGAAAGCCCTAAAGTGGTAGCAATGCCAAACAGAGTTCCTAGAATCGCGAATACATCTACCGTATGACCTATTGGACCATAAATTTTATCGCCAACCAGAGGATACAAGGCAGAACGAATAGATAGCGGCAAGCCATGGCGAAAGGCAAAGTAAGCGAGAACCAAGCCTACTAAACCATAAATGGCCCAGATATGAAAACCCCAGTGAAAAAACGCAATTTGCATTGCTTGCTTTGCAGCGTCGACCGTTTCTGCAGCGCCAGCAGGTGGCGATGAATAGTGCAAAACAGGCTCTGCCACGCCAAAGTAGAGCAGCGCTACCCCGTAGCCCGCTGAAAACAACATAGAAAACCACTCGGGAAAAGAGTACTGAGGCTCAGCATGGTCGGGCCCCAATTTTATATTTCCCCAACTCGATGACGCTACCGATACAATGAACACCAAAAATATCGCCACCGACAACATGTAAAACCAGCCAAAGCTTTCGGTGATCCACGCCAGTGTAGTGCTAAAAGCCTCACCAGCAAGTTCAGGGTTACTGATTGTTCCGATAACCAGGAGCAAAATAATGGCAACGGCGGGAAGAAATACAGGAAGAAGAATGGTGGAGTTGTTTACTTGGCCTTTCATAGCAAATCCCTTTTCACTAACAGGTAAGTTGATAACCTGTGAAAGTTTAAACACTATCTTTTGTTACTAGCGGGGATCGGGTTTGGTTCAGGTTAGTCCTGATTAGGCAACTTGGTGTTGAGTTCAGAACTGGTTTACGAGCAAACTGCAAAAATGAATTGGAAAGAATAAAGGTTCTGCACGGATTCAATTTAGAAAACGACAAGCAGAACCTTTTGAAGTACTTTTTATGTAATCAGGCTTTTAATGATGCCCACCGCAGCAGCCACCTTCATGCTCAGCCCAGTTTTTGAGTTTGGTGGTTTTACCTATGCCTGGGTTAAAGCTATTGGTTGGGTCAAGTTCGCGATAGAAGTTTTTAAGTGCGTCTTTGGCAAAGTACTCATGACCCACATTATGCTCTGCAGGATACTCAGCACTTCTCGCATCAAAGGTCTCAAGAATTTTACCTTTTAGCAGTTTTGCATCTGCGCCTTTCTTCAACACATAGTTTTGGTGCATAACGTGGCAAAACAGGTGACCGTAGTACAGTTTGGTATCTATCTGGTCGTCTATTTCTTTGGGTAGTACTTCAAACCAGTCAGGGTCGTTACGACGAAGCGCAACGTCTATGGTCATCATGGCACCAACTTCTTTACTATGCATCACGTGATAGCGACCTATTGCACCACCGGCAACAAAGCGGTGTAAAATCGCTTTATCTGCTTCTTCCTCAGTACACTCAAAGTAGCTGCCGTCATTAGTTTTAAAGAATTCATCAAGGTAGGCTTTGGCTTCATCCACCCCATCATTGCTCATTTCTAAGATCCAGTGATGCTGATATTTGTCCCTAAACTCTTCCATGCGCTTGGGTAAGTGATTAGGAAAAATATAGCTCATGTACTGCATAACACGGTCTGACATTTTGTTGGGTAAAAAACCTAACTTGTCGGTAAATGCATCGAATTTACGCTTAAACGCAAATAATTTAGGAATAAACTTCGCGCCGAGCTTGCTGATAACAATAAACATATCTTTACCGTATTTCTTCGATACGTCGTAGCAATCACGGTGAAGGTATTCGCCAGAGTCAGGCAAATTCTTAAAGGTAGACAAAATGTCGCGACGCACTTTTGTAAAGACAGTGGCGTCGTTTGAGCCTACGTAAAACACTTGTTTCTTTTCGGGAATAGGGAAAGTGTCTAACCTAACTGCAAACACAGCGAGTTTACCCGCACAGCCTGAAGCCTCGTGAAGTCGCCTGCCGTCATTGTTAAAACGCGATGGCGTATCAGAATCAACGTCTCGTACACGTTCGTCATATTCATTATCTGAAGCGCGAGCCTCGGGATGCTGTACATCAATTTCTTTATAACGCTTGTTTTCAAGGTTATTTAAAATCTCTTCTGGTTCGCTACCTAGATTAATGCCAAGGTTGTTTACCAAAGATAAGTTACCGTTGGCATCAATTTGCGCAAAAAGAGCAAGCTCTGTATAGGCAGGGCCCCGTTTTACTAAAGCACCACCTGAGTTATTGCATATACCACCCACGATAGATGCACCAATGCACGATGAACCGATAACCGAATGTGGCTCTCGGCCATACGGCGCAAGCGTTTCTTCCAATCCAAATAGGGTACTGCCGGCTAAACCTACAATTTGGTTACCATTGTCCACTAGCTGAATTTCATCAATACGCATAGTGCTTATAATAACAAGAGGTCTATCGTAATCTTTACCGTCTGGCGTAGAACCACCCGTTAACCCTGTATTTGCCGCCTGCATAATTACCGCAACATCGGCTTCAACACAAAGTTTCAATACGCGCCAAATTTCAACCAATGTTCCCGGTCTTACTACCGCGAGCGCCTCACCTGCTCCAAAGCGAAACCCTTTAGTATATGGCTGCTTTTTTGCTTTATCAGTTAACAAATAGGCTTGCCCTACTACATCGCGCATAGATGCAATCAAAGACTGAGTGTCAACATTTACGGTCATGGTTCTCTCTGTGTGTTGAAGTTTTGGAAGGATTAGCTTGGTGATGAACTATACACTAACGTCATATTTAACAAAGGGGGCAAACGTTTTTTATAGAGATAATTTACTTATATTTAATTCACCGAGTACTTAAAAAAACAGCTATTCTTAAGCAATATTAATATAAGTTTTTCACTGTTACATTTTGTTACGCTTTGGCGCTGCAAGTAAGACCACAGGAGTATTGTAAAGCTATTGTATAGTTCGTAAGGTTGATGTACACGAAAAGGAGCTTTCATGTCACATCAAGCGTTCGTCTTAACAAGAAATAATTTCTCAGAGAATACGAAAAAGGATGGTGCTTACGAACGATTCCTCAGTATTTTACCGTCATGTGGATTTATTGTTACAACAGGAACTATTCAGCCGCCAAGGAGCGTACTTAATAATACCTATGCATTCTTTATTGATGCACAGTATTGTGACTCTGCCGCTATGCTAAATTTACCGGTAATAAACGATTATCCAGAATTGAACAAGGTGATCTTTAATGTGCCTAAGTCTAAGATCGATTTCCATTACGCGGCACTTCAGCACGGCATAAACGGTATTTTTCACATTGAAGATAATTTGGAACTGTTAGTTCGCGGTGTTCAACAGGTTCAGGCAGGTAACAAATGGTTTAGTCGCGAAATTATGAGCCGTTATATCGATGCTAACCTTGTACCGAAAACTAAACCCGTAGCTGCACTTCAATCGTCTACCACCGTGCTGACCAAAAGGGAACTGGCCATAACACGCAAAATTGCCGATGGCGCGCAAAATCAAGAAATTGCAGATTGCCTACATATCAGTGTAAATACGGTGAAAACACATGTATACAGCATTTTCAGGAAGACAGACTGCAGAAATAGGGTTGAGCTCATCAAGTGGTTCGATCATCAGTTTAGTCAGCCCCAACAGGTAAATCACTAGACTGACAATCAATTGAGATAAAAACTGTGTATGGCGCTTACGCTTTGGCGCGCCATACTCCTTTTTCCATTCCTTGTAATACTAATTCTGTCACCGCTTTCTCTATGCTTTGTTTAACGCACTCGAACATGGGTTCGTTAGTGGTGTAACCCGTTTCAGCTTCAAGCAGGCGCTTTAACGAAACGTATCTGAACAATCCCGCCCTTATCTCTTGGCTCAGCACTTTTTTAGACGTCGAAACCGACACTAATACCTGACCTGTTCTCACATCAACGGCTCGCATATAAATAGAAATTTGGTCTTCTCTAAACAGCTCGCTCGCTCCAATTCCAAAGTACTCAACGCCTGCTCCACCAGTGCGGATGTTGGTATCGTAGCTAATTATGCCACCTTCTATAATAATTCTGGCCGTGGTCAGTGGCGGTAAATCGCCACCGCTGTTTTCGTCGGCACGAATAATTTTTCGTTCTGTAAGAATATTTTGTAGCCCTTCACGCTCAACCGGCAAAAACCACGATGTTTCGCTTAGGGTTTGAACAAGGATGGAGGTCGCGCCTTGTGTCACTGCGGTTGAAAATGAGCTTGCGCCTGTACTCGGTTTATATTGCCCAGTTTGATCCCTAAACGCGTACACGGAAACTGGAATTTGCCCCATGGGTGCAGGTAAGCTTTTCACTTCAGATAATGTAGCACTGTCTTTTATTACATCGGCGGCAGTGGTATCAGGTGGTAATGTATTGGTGATGGACTGGCAACCCGTTAGGGCCAGTGCTAGTAAACAAAAAACGGTACTTCTCATGTGTTTCCTTACCCAAACCGTGGAATTTCTACGACAGTAACTTCACCTGTCAGTAAGTTAGTAATGTTCACGATAATACTATCAGCGTTACTTGTGATAAGTTCGACCTGAAAGTCTCCGCTTACAAAAATACTATCTTGGTTGAAGATACTGTCTACTGGATTGCCGTCTTCGTCGTACTCTTGCTCACCAAATGCGATATCTGTAATTTCACGAACAATTCTGTTGATATAAGCACGCTCTAGCGATTCCTGTAACCGCTCGTCGTAGGAGCGCTCGCTTAGAGAAGCACTATGCGCGTTCTGAGAATTTGCTTTGCTCAATAAAAAGGAGCCATTAAGTGGGTTGCCACCAAAAGACGGATTTATGGGCTCATAAACTAATTCAGTTGCCAGCGTTATTGCAGGCGCTGCTAGCGTTGCCACCGCAAGCGCTACAATCATTTTTCTTTTTTTCATTACCATTCGTCCCCTGCTAGATCTGGGCTTCTACTGTCTATACTCGCATTTGCTACCGCGTCTAACACCAACATGATAGCTTGCTGTACTTTCTCATCTATCGGAACTTGCCTACGTCCCATATAAGTTTGGTAAACCACTTTATTGTCATAAATTACTGAAAGTAGCGTTCCTGCTTGAGGCACTATGATTTCTTTAACTACCAGGTTTTTACCTGAGCTGTCGGGAACTTCCCGCCAATATTGACTAATTCGAGAAGCAAATTCGTGTCCTTGGCGGCTTATACTGTTATCGAGCAGTAACCCACCTAAGCGAATTTCTTCCGCGTGAACCGGAGAAAAGAGCACACTTAAAAACAGTGCGAAAAGAGAGAAACGATACATATACTTCATTTAATTGAATTGAGCCGGGCTAGTGCCCGGCTATTCACTTTCTACTTCTTAACATTTACATCTGAACGACAGTTGCTACGTTGTAATCACCAACTTGCGTAACACTTACTGTGCCGCCATTGCCAGTTATACTACCCGTAACTAAATTATCGTTACCCATTTGCGTTACTTCAAAGGTATTCATATCACCTGAAATAACAAACTGACCACCTACATCGTCCGTTACCCAGTTTCCAGCGCCTTCTTGCATTACACTAATTACATTGTCATTACCGTTAACGAGCAAATCGAGTAAGTTTAGCTCGCCCGTTTGCGCAACCATAATTTCGTTGTAACTTGAAGTGACATTACTAGCCAACTCAACTGATGCGGTGTTCTCGGTGCCCTCTTGCGACATTTCAATAATGTTGCCATCAGCGTAATAAGTTGCGTCACCAATTCCGGCTTGAGCTAATGCCAAGTTCGCATCGCCATCTTGTTCAATTTCAACGGTGTTTAAAATGCCATCAAAGTTTACTGTGCTGATTTCGTTGGCATCACCCACCTGGGTTAAATCGAACTCATTGAATAAACCAATTACCCCTGCGTAAGCGGTGTTACCCTCGCCAACTTGGTTAATTTCGAAAGTATTCGCTTGCCCGCCGACGGTTTCTACCGTAGCAAGGTTTACATCTCCAATTTGGTCAATGTTGACTTCGTTGCCCGAACCTTCGAACACGCCTGTGGTAATTTCATTGCCGTCGCCGTCTTGTTCAAACTCAAGCACATTACCGTCACCGACCATGGTCCAACCTATAACGTTCTGGTCGCCATCTTGGTCAATTTCAACTTCATTTTCTGAGCCAATTACGGTCAAATCTGAAATGTTGTAGTAACCATCCTGAATAACATCAATTACGTTAGCATCGCCGCTAAGTTCACGAACATACGATTCGTGCCAGTCACCGCTCTGATCTACAAAAATCGTGTTATCGTTACCTGTAATAGCATTGTTAGCCCAATTACCACCATCGCCTTGATACACTGATAGCATGTTGCCGCTACCCACAATACTATTTATTGAGCGATTAAAGATAAAGCCTAAGGGGCCGCCGTCACCTAATTGAACAAGTGAGACGGTATTGTCGTCGCCTTCAACTACAAAATCTGCTGTGCTACTTAAGCTGTCTTGCTCTGACTCCAAGAAATTGCCGTTGCCAGTAACACTTGCATAGAAGGTATTGCCTGATTGCATTTGCGACGCGAGCACTTCGTTCGCGTCACCAGTTACCTCTACAACAATCGCGTTTAGGTCGCCTTCTTGGCTTAAAACTGACTCATTACCTACTTCATTTCCCTCTGGTGCCGTTTGGGTTAGCGTGATTTCATTGCCTTCTGCCGCGGCTACAAAATCCGCTGTGGCACTAAAGTCGACAGTTTTGGTAGCAGGAACTTCCTGAGCTGACGCCCACCCTGACGCTGCTACTAAAAGCAATGCACTCGCTATTTTTGTTTTTTTCATTTTCACATTTGTCTCCCTATGGCAATCACATCATTCTTGATATTGTGTGATGTTAATTACCATTTCATTCCCTATTTGATGAACAGTAAAAGACTGCTCACCTAATTGATTGACATTGGCAACATTGTCGAACCCATCTTGAATTATTTCGAAATAGTTGTTGTTGTTTTGCTGCAGCAAATTCACAACATTGCCTTCACCAAGTTGGGTGATGATTGCTTCGTTATTACTGCCGTTTTGAACAACATTAGATAGGTTGGCGCCGTTGCCGCTTTGGATAATGTTAGTTATGTTGTTTAGCCCAAACTGACTGACAGCGATGAAGACCGTTTCATCGTCTATCGTAATAGCTTGCGCATTCAGACTCATAGAAAGAGAAGATTCCACCATGTCGGAACTTGTTGATAAATCGGACTGTTGAGCATAAGCAGGAAGATTGACGGTTAAATAACTGCATACCGTAAAAGCTGTAAACGCAGCAATCTTTATCGCTTCTACGTTTCTAGCATATTGGTGCTTTTTAACCTTTAGCTTCTTGTCCATGAGAACGACTACTTCCTTGATTAACAACAGAGGTGACCCCTCTATAAAACGCCTTAAAAGCGTGAGAATCTATCACCATTAAGTAGTATTTATCACAAACAAAATAACACCAGCATGTGCTTAACCAGCAATTTTGCGAATAAAGCTCATACAATAGTTC
>NZ_JAHHDX010000147.1:0-809 GCF_018619335.1 Alteromonas sp. ALT199
AAGTGTCTGTCCACTTTCTTCTACGTTTTTTGCGCTTGCGCTTTTTAGCTCGTTATTATCTATAACTTTAATTGCTTTGTTTTCGCGTATTTTGGAGCATGCTTTTTGTATATTCAGCGCATCTTCGTTAACCCACTCACCGTTAACCTGCTCACAACCAGCTGCAATAGGTTTGTAGCCAATGCCGGTAAGCGATGCTTTTTGCGCTGCTTTTAGTAATTGGCAGGTGACATAAGTTTTCCCTACCTCTGTGTCGGTACCGGTAATGAAATACTGCTTCATCGTTTTTCCAATCTAAAATGACTTACGCGGTAGGTAAGCGGTAACTTACTTTCCACACCACTCATATTACTGTAGGCCATGGCTAATTTTTTAATATCTCGACGGGTTAGCACAGGTTGTTTTCGGCCAGTCTCTCCTGCGCCTACACCTTTCACAGAGCGCAGTAGCGACATGATATCTTGGTGAGTATCAACATAATCTTTGGTAATAACTCGTTGTAAGCGAAGCCCTGATTGCTTAAACCCGCTTAGCCACTGCGCTGCTGTTGCCATATGAGTTTCTGCTTGCGGGAGCTGCGCCACTTTACGTGCGGTTTTAAGCTCATCAAAAGAGCCCGACACCATAATAGCAAGCTCAGCAATCCCCCCCTGTTTAAGCACTCGGGCTATCTCGCTGGCAACTAGGTTTGTGTCACTTGCCCACTGAAGCGCCATGGACGAAAACACCGTTGAAAATTGGTTCTCAGAGAAGGGTAAATCAACAGCGCTCCCTTCTACGAAAAAAGGGCCAAAAATGGGGTCAGAGTA
>NZ_JAHHDX010000147.1:910-38415 GCF_018619335.1 Alteromonas sp. ALT199
CCAAAAATGGGGTCAGAGTACTTTTTTCGTGCCTGCGCCAACATACCCTCAGCTATGTCTACCCCAGTCACGGCAGCACCTTTTTTTGAAATCGCATGTGTGTGAATACCGGTTCCACAGCCTATATCGAGAGCCTCGCCCTGCAAATCCTTTGGCAAGTTTGCTAACCCCTGCTCGGCAATATCACGCTGAATACACGCAATACTGTCGTACTTTACTGCCGCTTTTGAGAAACGGTGTGCGATGCTCTGCTCAGTGATTGCTTGTGCGGAAATCGCTTTTTTAGCTTCGCCGGTACCCTCGGCTGATTCGGCAACAGTGGAATTACAAAACTCTGCTACGAAAGCGTCTTCATTATCAGGAAGCACTTTTGCTGTATCACTTGCCGTCTTGCTTTCAAAAGGTTTCAAGAGCTCTGTCAATGACGCTGACTTCGCAGCTGGGCTTGCCGACATTTTTACATCTCTTTCTGGTTTGAGGAACTTAGGGCGGTTACGGCATTCATCGTACTTTATGCCTCTCTTTTCGCAGAAGGCTCACTTAACCCACCGCGCGATAGCTCGTTCAAACCATTGAGCGACAATTCAAGCGCATCAATTAACACATCGATATCTTGAGTCGAATGATTTGCGGTTAAGGTTATACGCAGCCTGTCTTGTCTTTTTGGTACGGTAGGCTGCCGGATAGCCGTTGCCCAAATACCCCGTTGTTTTAAACCTTCACTTAACGCAACGGCACGTTCTGGGCAGCCGACAATAACCGGCTGAATAGCGCTTTGTGAGGTTCCTAAGGTGATAGCTCCCAAGGTGATATGGTCTGAATGCTTGTTTTCCTTGTCAGCATTAAGTGTCTGTCCAAAACGTTTGTGGAACGACTCTCTGAAATAGGAAATATTGTTGGTAAGCAACTCGCGACGAGCGGTATCGCTGGCAATATGAGTGAGAGAGTACAAGGTTGCCACCACTTGCGCTGGGGGCATGGCAGTGGAATACACATAGTGCTTAGAGAAATTCACCAGATAATCAATTAGGGTTTGGCTTCCAGCAATAAATGCACCGGCCGTGCCTACCGCTTTGCCGAATGTTCCCATAACAACCGGAACCTGTTGCTGGCTTAAGTTAAGTGCTTCTACAGTACCAAAACCATTGTCGCCTAAAACACCCATGCCATGTGCATCGTCTAACATAAACCATGCATTATATTTCGCGGCGATATCGGCTATGTCTTTGCAAGGCGCAACATCACCGTCCATGCTAAACACGCCTTCGCTGGCAATAAGAATATCTTGCTGGCTTGATTTGAAATTAGCGTCAACATCCATTTCGCTATGCTCATCCGCAGCAAGAACAGGGTTAGTGCAAACACCTGAAAGCAAACTTTCTAAATGATTAAGATCGTTATGCTTAAAGCGGCGAAATTTGGCGCGCTCGGATACACATTGCGCCCCTTCTAAAAACGACGCATGCATGAGCTTGTCAGCAATAATGTGCCCAGGCACTCCACTACTGCCAGCGTGAGAAATGTGAGGAAAAAGTGCCATACACAAGGCTTGATTGGCGGCAAAACCAGAGTTAAATAACAGCGCAGCTTCACGATTTAAACCATCGGCAATATAAGCTTCAAGCGCTAAATGAGCCTGCGTATGCCCCGTCACCAAGGGCGATGCGCCGCTGCCACCACCAAATTGCGCCAATCCTTCAACCCAACTTTGCAATACGCCTTCATGCTGTCGCATACCCAAATAATCGTTGCTCGAAAAATTAAGGTAGTGCTCACCATTAATGCAAATAATGCTATCTTTTTCGTACTGCTGGCAGTGACGCTGGCGCAGCAAGCCTTCTTGAGCGCGTGCGCTCAATGAATCGCCTAACCAATTAAAGGCCATTACGCCTCCGTTAATTGCTGTTTCTTTGCCGCTACCTTAGGCTTGGTTGCATCAATAAACAAGTCGTTACTGTCGCCGGCCTGGTCTTGTTGTGCAATCTCCTCTTCTAATACCTGTTGATGCGCTTCATCAGAGTAATCTCGCGTACGCTCAGTATTGATTCCAAGCTTTTTGAACAGCATGACATCTTCATGGGTATCAGGATTAGAGGTCGTTAACAGCTTGCAACCATAGAATATTGAGTTGGCTCCTGCCATAAAGCATAGTGCCTGCATTTGCTCATTCATAGCCTCACGCCCTGCCGACAGTCGCACGTGGGACTTGGGCATCATGATGCGGGCGACTGCAATGGTGCGAATAAACTCAAAATAGTCTAGGTCTTCTACACTATCTAGCGGCGTACCTTTAACTTTTACCAACATATTAATAGGCACACTTTGCGGCTGTTCGGGAAGGTTAGCCAGCTGCACCAGCATACTGGCGCGGTCGCTCACCGTTTCTCCCATGCCCACAATGCCACCCGAGCAAACATTCATACCCGCAGCCCGCACATTTTCCAACGTATTTAAGCGGTCTTGATAGGTACGTGTGGTAATAATATCGCCGTAGTATTCCGGCGAGGTGTCTAAGTTATGGTTATAGTAATCCAAACCCGCTTGTTTTAGTGCGACTGCTTGGTCACGGGTTAGCATACCCAGCGTCATGCAGGTTTCCAGCCCTAAGCTTTTCACCTCTTCAACCATTTTTAAAATATAGGGCATATCTCTGTCGCGAGGATTACGCCACGCGGCACCCATGCAAAAACGGGTAGAACCAACTTGTTTTGCTTCTTTTGCTCGCTGGATGACCTTTTCAATTTCCAATAGGCGCTCTTTTTCAAGCCCCGTATCATAACGGGCACTTTGTGGGCAGTACTTACAGTCTTCAGGACATGCACCGGTTTTAATCGACAAAAGCGTGCTAACCTGCACTTCGTTAGGATTAAAATGCTGTCTATGCACCACTTGGGCATTAAACAGTAAATCGTTAAATGGCATGGAGAACAAAGCTTCGACTTCAGCTTTGGTCCAATCGTTTCGAATAGTTGTCGTTTGCGCAGAAGGCGCAGTAGCCAGTGTCATTGACTGTCCTTTACTAATTATTATTGCTGGCTTAGTCTATGCCCCAATATCGAGTTGTCAACTCTGACCATTTTCAAAACTTTACTAACGGTTAATTTGTGAACAATATAGAATTTGATAAACAGCACATTTGGCACCCGTATACCTCAGCGGTTAACCCCCTTCCCTGTTACGAAGTAGTTGGCGCAAAAGGCGCTGAGCTTACCCTAGCAAGCTCCGAAGTATTAGTAGACGGCATGTCCAGCTGGTGGGCCGCTATCCATGGCTACAACCACCCCGTACTCAACGAAGCTGCACATAAACAAATCGACGCGTTTTCGCACGTTATGTTCGGCGGTATTACCCACCAGCCCGCAGTGGATTTGTGTAAGTCTTTACTTGGCATGGTGCCAGCTGGTTTAGAGCGGGTATTTTTAGCCGACTCAGGTTCAGTGTCGGTTGAAGTGGCAATAAAAATGGCAATTCAGTATTGGGCATGCCAAGGACGTACTGAAAAATTACGTATTGTCGCGCCCCGCAATGGTTACCACGGCGATACGTTTGCCGCCATGAGTGTGTGCGACCCAGTAAACGGCATGCACAGTTTATTTGAGGGTGTACTAAGTAAGCAGATTTTCGCCCCGGCCCCTCAAACTCGCTTTGGTCAAACCTTTAGTGAAGACGATATTCTTCCGCTAGAAGAAATTTTCGAAAAACATCATCACACTATGGCTGCGTTAATTTTAGAGCCTATTGTTCAAGGTGCAGGTGGTATGCGTATTTATCACCCTGAATACTTAAAACGCTGCCGCCAACTGTGTGATACCTATGATGTACTTTTGATTTGCGATGAGATTGCTACTGGGTTTGGTCGTACAGGTAAACTGTTTGCGTGTGAGCACGCATGTATTTCGCCTGACATCATGTGCTTAGGCAAAGCGATTACCGGCGGCTATATGACGTTAGCCGCAACTTTATGTACTGAAGATGTCGCTTTAGGGGTTTGCCAAGGTGAACCTGGTGTTTTTATGCACGGCCCAACTTATATGGGTAACCCATTAGCTTGTGCAGTGGCCAACGCTAGTTTGTCACTTATTAATGAGAACCATTGGCAGCAGCAAATTCCCGCCATTGAGAAACAATTACAAACCGAGTTGGCAAAATGTGCAGACTTACCCCGGGTTGCTGATGTTAGGGTGTTGGGCGCTATTGGGGTGGTTGAGACAGTAAATCCGGTGGATGTAGCCAAAATTCAGCGCCATTTCGTCGAAAAAGGCGTGTGGATTAGGCCCTTTGGTAAGCTGGTATACATTATGCCTCCCTATATCATATCTTCCGAGCAATTAAGTAAGCTAACCCACGCGATTTACACAGCCTTGAAATAGCGTGAGAGGTTGTTACGCTAAGCACTTACTTTTGTTACATGAGATGAATTCAATGTCGAGAGACCCTAGCGTTAAAAAGCTTCTATAAACGAATGTTAGAAGTCAGCGTTTAGATGCGGGTCACTAAAGAGTCGACAATACTGATTATTTTATAGCGAGTTTTTAAATGGTAGTGCGTGTTCTTGATAAAGTGGTCTTTGCAGTTTTATTCATTATTACACTGCAGGTACCTATTTTAGCTGATCACTACCGCCAATATTTGAACGGTTACTATGATGCACTAAGGGATGAAGTATCCAGTTCTTCTGAACTCGCTAAACAGCATGGCTTTTCTTCTGTGGAAGCCATGCTCGACAGCTTGCAGCAAAATAGCGAGCCAGTAGTGCGTGAAAATGCGTCAATGAAAGCAAGTCGCTTTGCACAGATCACCACATTAGAGCAAGGTATGAGAAAACTTGAGCATGGCCACTACTTCGAAAAGCTGGTGTTTATGGCCTCGCCTACTCAATACGGAACGCTAAATCGCGTACTCGACAATTTCAGCCCTTCCGTACCGCTAACCCCTTCGTCAATTGTTTTTAGCCTCGTTACCGCTATTTTGCTTAATTTATTAATTTGGACACCGCACTTTTGCTATTGCCAGGTTAAGAAAGTCAAAGACAAACCCAAGCGCTATTCTTATAAATAAATAGCGAGCCAATTAGAACTGCGCTTTTTGTACAGCGACTAAAGTTGAATAGGCACTGGGACAAACTTACTAAAGAAGCTTATTCTGTGCTTTCTGAAGCCGATGGATTTTCACAGTTTTTTGACCGTGATGCAGAGGAAACATTCGCTTCAGCTGTAAAGCCAATTCTCGATGAGTTTATGGTTAGCGGCGATGTAGATACTACCAGCTTGAGATTAGAACAGATTCGGAATAAGCAGGGCCGTCCAGATTCCCTTTGAAGCTATCACTATCCACACCTTTTTATTGAACGTGGCATCAATAATGCAACTCTTTATTCAACAGTGAGACGCGAACCATAGATTTATCGTTTTATAGTAAAAAATAAACGACTAACTATCAGCGACTTATCAAGACTAAATTGAAAAGGAGATACTATTATGCCTACAGATGCTCAATTATTGATCGGGAAAGTGTTGCAAATAAAAGACAAGATTGTTGCAAAACGTCATTGTATTCCAAGCGACCTAGAAGCGGAATGGAACACCCTAAATAAGCAAACTGCATGTTTTGAAAGTGAAGCGCTCTATAAGAGTGCAGTAAAAGGCCAAGAGATGAATAAGCACATTGATTATTCAGGTTCGGTGAAAGAGCTGTCTCAATTAGTAACGCAGCTTAAAACATTGAATAAAAAAGTTAATGTTACACAGGTGCATCACTAAGCTTAGGCATATGTCATATGCCTAAGGCCTTAGTTAAATGCTTGTGTTACTTTTTCTTTTTAAGGAGCACCAATGTTCTTACTTTACGCGTGCCATAGCTGGCAAGCCTTAGAAAGTCTTCGCGGGCAACCGGAATGTGTTGATATTCAACGGGCTGCCCTTCACTCGCATCTGGATCGTGCAGATAGTAACAGTGAGGGTCGCAGCTAGTTACCGCTACCCAATGGGGCACCTTTTTCTTATCAAATGCGTATGTACTGATTAAGCACAATACTGCTCCACCAGTTTTTAAAGTTTGGTCGATTACATCAGTACGCCAGTCAGAAATCTCAACGGAAATACCTTTTTTGCGTGCATCTTCCATAAACTGAGATTCAACATTTTCAACTATCGCTTTCTTAATAATATCTCTGACGCCGTCAATAAAAAGCGGAACGTCTTGATTAATAATCACTTTCGCCGCATAACCTTCACTTACTGCAGCAAGTGCTAACCCCACTGGGTGACAGCCTCCATGACCTGACATCATGAATATCGTAGTAGCGGTACGCCACAAGGATAGCTCTTTTTCTTGTGTCATTTCATAGCGATTATTTAATGCACACATTGCCATCATTAATGCTGACGGACCGCAGGTGAAATCTGTTGTCTGCTGATACCACGGATAAACTTCTGCTTTTACCGACTTACTTGGCACCAATACTTTCTGCATACGCAATGCGTCTGTGTGATCGTCGTAGTAATCGGTATACATACCGAACTGACTAAAACCTAGTTTTTTATAAAGAGTAATGGCGCCAGCATTACCGACGGCTACTTCAAGGCGCATAAATCGCTTTCCCAGCAAAAGCGCCCGCTCCCCCAAGTTATTTATAATCTTTTCAGCAACGCCAAGCCCTCGAGCCTCGGGCAGAACCGCAATGGAATACAGTCGAGTAAGCTGTGTTCCGCGCCGAAGCAGCAACAGTCCGTAGCCTACAATGCTATTTACGCCCTGCTTATTTTTGTCGAGGTACGAGCCTGAGTTCGACGGCACGCGCTCGGCCACAATAAGCTCTGCGTGCTGTGCATCAATGTAAAACTTGAAACGGCTTTTGCTTAGCCTGTCGGTTGTGAAACAGGTTTGCTCGATATGCTGCAGCGACGCAAGATCCTGTAATGTCGCCTCACGCAGCACTACACTCCACTGCGTTGAAGGCGCAACAACATCTTTTGTCGGCTCAGTAATCGACGCGCCATCTGTTAAGTCATTTACGCTATTTTCGCTTTTCAGTGGACTTGCACTATTCACTTCAGTTACTCGCTCAGCCGATGTAATCATCGCCCTCTTTGCTCCAACCTGTCAGCAAATTCCTGCATAATTAATTCGTACAGCTCTTTGCCTAGATATTTATCTTCAACGCCCGAGTCAATGCTTGGGTTGTCGTTCACTTCAATAACATAAACCGCATTGCCGGTTTGCTTAATATCTACGCCGTACAGACCATTACCCACTGCCTTTGCGGCCTTAATAGCAGCTTGTAATACTGGCTTAGGTACTTCAAACGTGGGCATTGTGGTAAATCCCCCCGAAGAGAATCGATCTCCTTGATGGTTATAAATTTGCCAATGGTTGCGCACCATAAAATACTGGCAAGCATAGATAGGTTTGCCACCTAAAACTCCAATTCGCCAATCAAATTCAGTAAAAATGTATTCTTGAACTAGCACAAGCGCCGATTCAGTCAGCATTTGTTCTAAGCGCGTTTTTAACGCCTCTTTATTTTCAGCTTTATGCACACCGCGCGAAAACGAGCTTTCTGGCAGCTTTAACACCAAGGGTAAACCAAAGTCGGCAATGAGCGTATCGCATACTTCATCGGTGGCGCTTGATACAAAGGTCGCTTTTGGCGCAGGTACTTTTTGGTATGCAAATGCATCTTGTAAGTACACCTTGTTACAACAGCGCAAAATTGACTGCGTGTCATCCATTACCACAATACCCTCGCGCTCGGCGGCACGGGCTAAACGATAGGTGTGATGGTCAATTGCAGTAGTTTCACGAATAAACAGTGCATCATAGTGACCTAGCTCTTCTGCCGACAAGCGGCTTACAACATCAGCACGAAAACCTACTTTTTCAGCCGCTTTCACAAAGTTTTTGATAGCCCGCTCATCACTAGGAGGCGTACTTTCTTCTGGATTGACCAAAATAGCCATATCCCAACGTGTACGCTTGCTCGTTTTACTGGCTTTCCACTGTATTTTTGTGTGCTTTTCAAGCTGCTCGATAAAGCGAGATTGCTGCGCAGCATCTAAATCTTTAAACGCTCTCGCCTGCAAAGTGGCAAAGCCTTCAATTTGTACTTTACCCGAAGTTTTGGGCAAGACACTGCTGTCGGTAACCACGAGGCTTAACACCAATACTGGATACGAATACTTTTCAAATGCTTGACGGGCTAAGCGTTTAAAGCGCTGATCTTTCACCTCACCGAAAAGTACTAATAAAGGCTCATTAGCAATTTCAGTATTATCTTGAGATACCGGCAAAGAAAAAGCGATGCGATCGATACTTTTCTCTTCAGCCATACGTAAGTCATTAATTGTATTTACTGATGGTAATACAGAATGATTACGAGCCTGGGCCAATAGCGAACAGTAATAGCCTTCACTCAAATATCGCGTGGTATCGCAAATATTGATAACCCGGGTTTTGGGTTCGTTTAACTTAGGGAACTCTGCAAGATATTCTTGAAAAGTTAGTACGGTTAATGAAGAGTTACAAAAAGGGGTAACATCATCAGTAACAATCAAAGTTTTGTGCATTAATGTCGCTTCTAAAAAATGGTAAGATTGTTAACAACTAAACTGCGCTGTTCGAATAGCGTACACAGTTATTTAAGCGCGAAGTTTACGCCTTACTTTCATTTTGCATAGCACTATCTGCACGCCTTTTTTTCATCGAAATGACAATAAAAACTGATGTACAATTAATTACATTGAAACAGCTTTTGTTTATTAATTTTGTCTATAAATAGAGATAGGCGGAACGACACAAATGGTTTGAGGAGTAAGTATGTTACTAGCCAGTGTGGCTATTTTAATCGGGTTACCAGTACTACTTTGGAGTGCAGGAAAATTTGTAGGTGGAGCCGCATCAGTCGCTAATAGTTTTGGTGTTTCCCCCCTCCTAATAGGCATGCTTATTATTGGGTTTGGTACGTCGGCTCCTGAAATCATCGTTTCCATCTTCGCCGCGTTTCAGGGTAATTCGGGCATTGCTTTAGGTAACGCCTACGGCTCGAATATCGCCAACATTTTGTTAATTCTAGGCTTGACCGCCGTCATTAGCCCTATTGCAGTTAGATCGGAAATTATCAAAAAAGAATTGCCCGTATTACTAGGTATCACCTTTTTTGCTGTGTGGCAGGTATGGGACTTAACGGTTTCTAAAGATGATGCATTTTCTTTACTAGGTCTTTTTGTATTATTGCTTTCTTGGAGCGTTTACCACGGTATGAAAGGCGATAAAGACGCCCTTGCCGATGAATACGATGAGGAAATCAACAGTAACGAGGGTACGGTTAAAACCCACGTAATGTGGTTAATCGCGGGCTTGTTATTACTTGTTGCGAGCTCTCGCATGCTGGTTTGGGGCGCGGTAGAATACGCTACCTTTTTCGGTGTAAGCGATACGATTATCGGCCTTACCGTTATAGCAATTGGTACATCACTACCTGAGTTAGCGTCGTCATTAATGGCGGTTAAAAAAGGCGAGCATGATTTAGCTATTGGTAATGTTATTGGTTCTAATATGTTTAATACCCTAACTGTTGTGGGTATTGCTGGGACTATACAACCTATGACAGTAGGGGCAGAGTTCCTATACCGCGATGCTATGGTTATGTTTGCCTCTACCGTCGCACTCTTTATCTTCTGTATTGGTATAAAACGACAAGGTCGTCTAAATCGCTTTGAAGGTGGCGCATTTGTACTTGCCTACGTTGCCTATACCTATTGGTTAGTTCAGGCAGCGTTTATATAAGCCGCAGAATTGTATAATGTGAATAAGAATATATAACTTACAACAAAAAGCCTGGCTGCTCTACTGAAGTAAAGCGCCAAGCTTTTTTGATTTTCTCGCCTTTACTTTCGTTCATTAACGGCGCTATAACCCCAACGTAGTGGCAAGGGTAATTAAACTAATTGCCGCAATAGCAAACAAAATAATAAGGTTTACGCCGAAAGAGTCTGTGCGTCTACGGTTACGTCTTGCCCGCATGACAATACTAACAAGGCTTACTATTAAGCAAACCTGCAGCATAATGGTCATGGCAGACAAGTGACTTTCTGACCAGGACGAGTCCCCTTCTATTCCCCAATACTGCTGAACGCCACTGATGAAGTCGGGCCTGGCGTAGTGAAACAATACAAGCACCACCACCATCCCTACCCAACCGAAGACATTGAGGCCAAGCATTACTTTATAAAACGGTGTTTTTGAGCGCGGGGTAGAACGCCGTTCAGCTAATTGTTCATAGGTCATAGAACGCCTGTCAATATCGCCCTTTGCAGAAGATTGTGACGCACTTTGCGGTTCTCCCTGCATTTGCTGCTGGTTATGTTCCGACGTGCCTGAATCATTTTTATTTCCCATTTGTCACTCTGTTCTCTGGCATCCCGCTTTATGTTGGGTATACTAGCGTGCTATTGGATTGTATTTCATTGATTATTTTTACATCGCCTAAACGAATTTCGTTCGGTGTATCTCGTTATTTATACTTATTCCTATAATTCGCGATACATAAATGACATAAAAAAGTTAACGTTAACTTCAAAATGCATTTCACCGACATTAAAGATATATCGGCACAACAATCCAAAACATTGACCATACAGCAAATTTTAGTGCACTTTTTCATACATAGTTTAATGCACTGCGTTGATACGCTCGATGATATTCGAGCAACAACATAAGATCAGTAAGACGGAGAAATTAACATGACGCATGCGCCCGTAGTTGACGTGCTTAAAGGTAAGTACGCCGTTGGCGAATCGGTAACCGTTAAGGGTTGGGTAAGAACACGCCGCGACTCTAAAGCGGGGTTATCATTTATTGCACTACACGATGGTAGTTGCTTCGATCCTGTACAAATTATTGCGCTAAATTCTCTGTCAAATTACGCCGATATCCAGCGCCTTACTGCTGGTTGTTCATTGTCGGTAACCGGTACAGTGAAAGAATCGCAAGGCCAAGGGCAATCACTAGAAATTGATGCTACCGAAGTAGAAATTATAGGTCTGGTTGAAAACCCTGATACCTACCCAATGGCGGCAAAGCGCCACAGCATAGAATACCTACGCGAATACGCACACCTGCGCCCGCGTACTAATGTTATTGGTGCGGTTACCCGTGTGCGTAACTGTTTGTCTCAGGCTATCCATCGCTTCTTCCACGAAAAGGGCTACTATTGGATCTCTACCCCAATTCTTACGGCTAGCGATACAGAAGGTGCTGGTGAAATGTTCCGCGTATCAACCCTTGATATGATGAACCTTCCACTAGACGATAAAGGCAATGTTGATTACTCAGAAGATTTCTTCGGTAAAGAAACTTACCTAACAGTATCGGGCCAGCTTAACGTTGAAACCTACTGTACGGCTATGTCTAAGGTATACACCTTTGGACCTACGTTCCGCGCTGAAAACTCAAATACGTCTCGCCACCTTGCCGAGTTCTGGATGATTGAGCCTGAAGTTGCTTTTGCTGAACTTAAAGATGTAGCTCAGCTTGCTGAAGACATGCTGAAGTATGTGTGTAAAGCGGTGCTAGAAGAATTACCTGATGATATGGCTTTCTTCGCCCAGCGCATCAAGAAAGATGCGGTTGAGCGTTTAGAAAAGCTAGTTAGCTCTGACTTCGTTCGCATGGATTACACTGACGCTATTGAAATTCTTCAAAACTGTGGCAAGAAATTCGAGTTCCCTGTTGAATGGGGTATTGATTTATCGTCTGAGCATGAGCGTTACCTTGCCGAAGAGCATGTTGGCGCACCAATCATCATGCAGAACTACCCGAAAGATATTAAAGCCTTCTACATGCGCATTAACGACGACGGCAAAACCGTTGCAGCAATGGACGTGCTAGCGCCAGGTATCGGTGAAATCATCGGTGGTTCACAGCGTGAAGAACGTTTAGATGTTTTCGATGCACGCCTTGACGAAATGGGCCTATCGAAAGAAGACTACGCGTGGTATCGCGACCTACGCCGCTACGGCACTGTACCTCACTCAGGTTTCGGTCTAGGTTTCGAACGTCTAGTTGCATACGTAACTGGCATGCAAAACGTACGTGACGTCATCCCATTCCCACGTACTCCAGGCAACGCTAGCTTCTAAGCATTCGTTCGCTATATTTGAAAAAGCCCGCTACAGTTTTACTGTCGCGGGCTTCTTTTTTAACTACGCGTGAAGCTTAGTTACGAAGTTTAGTCTCGAGCCCTACTTCCCTTACATTCACCACAGCGGCCACAATGACCACAGCTACTGCAACATAGTCGCGGCCTTAGCTTTATTTTCTTTTTCCCATTGCTTTGGCGATAAGCCATACATTCGCTTAAAATCGCGGCTAAATTGCGATGAGCTTACATAGCCGACATCCATCGCTGCAACGCTCACGTTTGTGCCGTTAGCTATACATTTCGCTGCGTTGTTTAATCTCATCGACTTAACAAACTGAATAGGCGACATATTGGTAGCTTGTTTAAACTTACGATGAAATACAGCCTTACTCATTCCAACTTTACTTGCTATGTCGTCAATAGTGACATTTTCATTTACATGGGAGGCCAAGTACTCAATAGCGCGTCCTATGGCATTACCTATCCCAAAACTACCTCTTACCGTGCTACCAGCTTCCCCTTTTAATACCGAGTAATACAACTCGCGTAAGCGTGCGCTCGCTAACATGGCAATGTCGGTAGCATTATCGGTAAGGAGAAGTAAGCGGTATAAGGCGTCGGTGAAATCAGCATCCCAAACTGCAGAAGCAATACCAGAGGGCGCAGACGAGGCTGACGATTGACTGAAATTACCGCCTACACTTTCAAACTCAATAGCTAAATCTGTCATCATTCTGCTATTTAATGAAATATATACACCCATTAGAGGGCTATCCGCAGAAGCGTCAGGAATGCCCGCTTCTACAGGCATAGACATAGTGCAGCAGGTATACTTGCTACTATCAAACGTATGCTTTTCCCCATTCAAAATGGCTTCTTTTCCACCGTGAACAATAGCAGTTAGCGATGGTTCGTATACCACAGGCGCACATTCAATGGGCTGTGTTATTTTAAAAAGTTGAACACCGTCGATCCCAGTTTCGTATAAGCCGCTGCTTTCCACTTTCCCTTCAATTAACTGCTTTATTAATGCTTTGCTCATAGCGTTTTAAACCACTACCTCATCATTTGTTTACGTTGTGTGCTTTGCTTTGCTTTGTTTTGTTTTGTTTTGTTTTGTTTTGTTTTGTTGGAATTTAGCAGCAAACTTCACCCAAAACAACGAAGTGATACTAATAGGCAAATTTTTAAGAGCTTTTCGCCTACTTAAGCAAACCAATAGTCATTATATTACAAATATACAGATTTTAGTGACAGAAGGTGCTAGGCAAATGGCAAAGAACAATCAGTTTGGAAAAGACGGGTGGACGCCCGCTCGAATTAAAAACGCAAAAGGTAAGACATTTTTAATAACAGGCGCTAATACGGGCGCAGGTTATGAAGCAACACGTATTTTGCTTTCAAAGGGGGCGAAAGTAGTCATGTTGAACCGAAGCCCAAGTAAATCCCATGACGCTATCGCTACGCTAAAACAAGAGTTTGGCGACGATGCAAAAATCAGCTATATACGCCTTGACCTAAGCAGCCTTAATGCTGTGAGACAATCAGCTAAAGAAATCCTAGCTCAAGTTCCAGTTATTGATGCGCTAATTTGTAATGCAGCTATAGCGCAAATATCAACGCAACAATTCACTGAAGATGGCTTTGAAAGCCAGTTAGGCGTTAACCATTACGGGCACTTTTTATTGTGCGGTCTTCTTTTTGACCGAATAAATGAATCTGAAGGACGCATTGTAGTCGTTGCCAGTGAAGGGCATAAAATGGGCTTAAGAACCATGCAGTTTGACGACATGAATTGGGACAAAAATTACAACCCTAATAAGGTATACAGCCAAAGTAAATTGGCGCAAATGATGTTTGCGTACGAACTACAAGACAAAGTAAAAGCACATAACAAGCAAGTGAAGGTGTTTGTATGTCACCCCGGAGCTTCGAACACTACTCTTATACGAGAAAGCGCTAGTTTCCTAACCCGCATTTCCTGGTCTTTTATGGTGAAAATAGGCTTGGCTCAATCTGCAGAGAAAGGTGCCTATCCTGAAGTTATGTGTGCCACCGAAGATAACATTAAACAGCGTGCCTATTATGGTCCAACGGGTCTAATGAATTTTGGCGGTCCCGTTGGAGAGTGTAAATTAGAGGATTTTGTCGTAGACAAAAAAGTGCTAACAAAGCTTTGGGCCGTGTCAGAAGAAGCAACAGAGTTTTCTTGGTCGTTCTAGCTGCTAAATTGAGTTTTCACAATATGATAAGTGCTGCCTTATTCTTAGGATTTTTTATGACTACATCTACGCCTGCAGAAACTGCTTCCATTAATAGTACAAGCAGAAAATTTGCAAACACTGTGAGTACTTTTCAAGATTTAGAAGGTAATCGCTATGAAACCGTTAAAATAGGTAAGCTCGAATGGTTTGCAGAGAACCTACGAGCTACCCAATTTCAAGATGGAAGCCCTGTTGCTTCAGGGTTTGTTCCAAAAGATGACGAAAAAAACCTACTTAAATATGGAAGGCTTTATCATTGGCAAGACGTAAATGATCAGCGAAAGCTGTGTCCTAGTGGATGGCGTATAGCCACCGATGAAGATTGGCAAAGTATGGAACGCGCTATTGGTATAACAGAAAGCGAGCTTTCGAAAGAGGGCTGGCGCGGAAACAACGACATTGCTATTACTCTAAAAGCCGAACAGCCCGATACCCTATTTAAAAAGTTTGATCAGGCTAAAGTTAATCAATTTCAATTTGGCGCAACACCAGCAGGTGTAAAAATAGGCAACTGGTATATCACGCAAGGTATGTACACCGAGTTTTGGACAAGTACTAGCGCCACTGATAAAGAAGCGTACGCCCGCACCCTCGCCTATTCGTGGTGGAACTCACATAAAGGCGAAATTAGAAGAGCTAAGCTAAACAAAGACTATATGTTTAGCGTTAGGTGTGTTCGAGATGCCAAGTAGCTTTATACGCATGGCAGATACTTTAAAAGCGTTTTCAAGGTATAGCCATGCGTACATTTGATCTAAATCTGCGATGGACCTCAAACTATGAACGAAAAAATCGGGCCGCTTCAATCGAGCCCAATAGCGGCTGAACGACAAGGCTCTACTGTATACGTATAGCCAATTTCATCTTCAGGTGCTTGCGCTATGTGTAATATCTCGTAATCATTAAGCTCGATGACACGGGTGCCTTCAGGGTGAGCACATCGTGAACGAGAATCGGCCTCAAACTCATAAATAAAACTGGCTAACGCTTGGCGCTGCGTTTTTTTATAGCGCATACTTTTTTGTTTTGCATCGGTGAGAAGCGCGGTGATATCTTCTTCTAACTCAGAAGTATCTTCGGTTTGCAGCTCAGTAAGTGTTGCATCACTATCTTCGAGCGACTTTTCGGTCTCGTTTTCGATTGTGATTAACTGACTAGTGTTGTCACCACCAAACTCAGAAAGTAGCCCTACTTGCCCTGCTAAAACACTAAGTTGAAGCGCTACGCCTAGCGTCCAAACAAATCGCGCCACAGCGGTAGAGAGTACATAGCGATATCCAGGTTTATGCCATAGCCTTTGCACACCGAAAGGTTTGAGTAGCAGTAGAAAAAACAGATAAACGAAGATAACTAGCATCCCACTTACTAGGGCCATTAACGTGGTGACAAAAAACCAACCGGGCACCATCAGAATTAGTGCGAAGTTGTGGCTGTAGGGCAGCGCACCTGCGGAAACACCGGTTATGTTGTTTACTAACCCGCTAGCAGAAGCGAGAGCAAAATTGGCGATAACGGCATAGACAAACAGAATTACCGCTTTACCCGGTAAACTATTCCATAGCGCCATAAACCTTGGCCAAGTTTCACTTACAATACCGCTAAGGGCAAAGCCAAACATGATCGTTTCAAACAAGCCACTTTTAACATCAAAAAAAAGCTGTAATAAAAGCATTGCAGTTGCCAGAAAGTAGCAACGCTGAGCAAAAGTGATACTTCCCCAAAAGCGCAAAAAGCCAATGCGCCTTTTTAGCAATAAGCGATTTCCTTGTTTTTTAACTTTTCTGTAGGTACCACGAATTTCGTTTGTTGTTTCCATCATTTAATCGTCAATTATTGTTGTTATGTTTCTGAACACGAATGACTTTACTTCCCGATGTGGCCGCAATACGCTATTCTGTTGAATTCAAAAAAACAACGAGTTATCTCATTAGGCTACTCTCTATCATACATCCAGTGTATAAAAAGTGGCGCACTAAAACCTTATGGCTGAATCTAATACGTTATCTATAGTTTGTGAGCAATGCCATACTAAGGTTCACATACCCGTGCTAGCACACAGACAAAGGGCAGTGTGCCCGGTTTGCAGCCATACGTTAGTATCCTATCGAGAAGGCGCAAGCGAAAAGCTGCTCGCCTTAACTTTCAGCGCCCTTATTTTTCTATTGCTCTCGCTACCTTTTAATTTTTTGACATTTAAAGCAAGCGGACAAAAGCACAGTATCGACCTTCCTACTGGCATAACTGTACTTATTGAGCATGACTATTTGTCCTTAGCGATAATAACCAGCTTAGCAACCCTTTTACTACCTGGTATGGTGTTAGCAGGTATGTTAATTTTATCGTTAGCACAATTGCAAGGCCGTCGCCCCTTCTACTTGCCTCGGCTTTACAAGCTTGTAAAAGCGCTATTGCCGTGGAGCATGGCTGAAATTTTCCTTGTAGGCACGTTAGTTAGTCTTATTAAAATTACCGAACTGGCCGATGTTTCTATAGGTCTGTCTTTTTATGCATTCGTTGGCTTCTCAGCCTTTACTGCGCTGTGTATATCTCAGTTCGATCCCACTCGGTATGCCATGTGGATGTCTCAAGGCCAACCCCCTCAACCAAAACCGCTTTGCGAAGCGCAAGCACAAGCGAGCATTCAACGTACGTGGGCGTTACTGCTAACCGCCTGTATTTTGTATATTCCTGCTAATGTACTACCAATTATGTATACTGAATTTTTCGGCCAAGAAACGCCTAATACCATAATTGGCGGTGTAATTTCGCTTTGGGAGTCTGGCTCGTACCCGGTTGCGATAATCATTTTAGTTGCTAGCGTGGTGGTGCCTGTTGCAAAAATCATTATTCTTGCTTGGCTCAATTTTTCTGTACAGCGAGAGAAAACTACTTCAAAACAATTACGTATACGTTACTACCGCATCACAGAAGCGATAGGTCGCTGGTCGATGATAGACGTTTTTGTGGTAGCAGTATTGGTGTCTCTTATTCAAATGGGTAACACCATGTCTATTTTTCCTGGCCAAGCGGCACTTGCCTTTTGTGCCGTAGTATTTGTAACAATGATAGCCGCGATGACGTTTGATTCTAGGCTAATTTGGCAGCAGTGGAAGCAATTACCATGACCACAAACGATCCCAATGTTAACGAGGCAAAGGTTAAACCCACCTCATCAGTTTCTCGCATTTGGATAATTCCAATACTTGTGATTGTTATTGGTGGCTGGATGGTCTATTACCAATGGAAAAATCAAGGCCCGCTTATAACGATTGAACTACAGTCGGCAACGGGTATTGAAATTAATAAAACTCCTATCAAGGTGCGTGATTTAGATATTGGTCAGGTCAAAAAGATAACACTAAAACCTGATTTGAACGGCGTACTTGTTACGGCAAGAATTGATGCAAGCGCAGCTCACCTGCTTAATGAAAATGCAAAATTCTGGGTTGTTGCTCCTCGTATTAGTTTTTCTGAAGTATCTGGCCTTAATACCTTGCTTTCAGGAAGCTATATTGCCATGTCAGCAAATGACCAAGGAAAGGAACAGCTTGATTTCACCGCGCTTGAACGCCCTCCTGTAACGCCGCCAGGCACCCCAGGACTTCACGTTATGCTGAAAAGCGACGATGAATTTGCCTACAAACCAGGCGACCCAATTATTTATAAAGGCTTCAAAGTGGGTGAGTTTGAAGATGCCACTTTCAATATTGAAGAACGCGTTGTGTATTACGATGCCTTTATTGAGGCGCCCTACCACAAGCTAATTACTAACACGACCCGATTTTGGGACGTTAGCGGCGTAAAGCTTCTACTTGAATCAAATGGGGTCAGTGTAGAAACAGGAAGTTTAGAAACCTTATTAGCCAATGGCATTACCTTTGGTATTCCTGAAGGCGTACCAAAGGGTGAACAAGTATTAGATAACGCCTTTTTCACTATTTATGGCGATAGTACATCAGCCTCTGATGCCCGTTACAAAGTGGCGGCAGAGTATTTACTGCTTATTGATGAAAGTGTTCGCGGGCTCACCGTGGGCGCTCCCGTTGAATACCGTGGCATTGAAATAGGAAATGTCACTGCAATCAACTCCTTCCCTGCTGTTGAAGGAAACATCTTAGAACGCGACTACCCTATACCCGTACTTATCAATATTTATCCCGGTAAAGCTAGACAGCCTGATACCAAAGAAGGTCTTAGCGCGATAAAACAAACCATTAGAAATTGGCTTGAAAGAGATCTTCGTGCATCGCTTCGCATGGGGAACATCTTAACAGGTGGTTTATATGTTGATTTGCAACACGTCCCCGATGCTGACAGAAATAATGAAATCGCTGTCATTAACGGTTATGAAGTAATTCCTACCGTAAGTAACGAGTTTACCCAGTTAACGCAAAAAGCTGATGCGATACTGGATAAAATTAACCAGTTACCTCTTAAAGAAATGGTAGAGAATGTACAGCTGGCTGTTGAAGATATGCGTTTAGCCGCCGAGTCTGTGGAAACGGCAAGTAGCGACTTTGACTTACTCATTGCTGAGGTTGATGCCAAAGCGCTCAACAGTAATCTTAATCAAGTACTAGTTAGTCTTGATGGTTTACTGAAAAATTATAGTGAGGGTGGCTTTAATCAATCTGAAATTAAAGAAACCGTTGATGCCCTACAAGAAACCATGCGAAACATTCAGCCATTACTGTTGAAACTTAATCAGTCTCCAAACAGTTTGATATTCTCTAAAGATGACGAGGCAGATATTCAGCCCAAAGCGAAAAATTAGCGTCGACGATTAGAGAATTATAAATAAAAACAGCGCTGTTTAAAAAATGCTCACACTGGTACAGATAATGAATAAAGAGCATGAATGGTAAGTAAGTCTGTAAATGAAATACCAACAGCTTACTGCGACTAATTGTGCATATACGCTATATTTAAAATTTGTGAGAATGTTTAGAAATCTCTAAAGACCTAAGGCGGACCATCCATAGACAGGGATGAAAGGATTAAATTATATGATAATGCAGGTTAAAACTTTTTTTTCTTATAACGGAAGAAAAGCGCTCTATGTCAGCACTTTAGCTGTATTAATCCATTTTTTGTCTGCATGTAGTAGTGCCCCAAACGCGTTGACCTATTACCTTCTTCATTCAACGGAAGTTACATCCTTACCAAGCTACGATTTCAAACAGACTATCGTTTTAGATAATTTAACATTGCCAGAGTATTTAAAACACAGAGGACTAGTGTATCAAACAAGTGACACTAATCTTCACATCTCTACCAGTCACTTATGGGCTGAACCTGTAGATGAGGGAATAACAAAGTTGCTGACCAAAGCGTTAGCTAAAAAGCGCGTTTCTTTGAACACTACTAGTCACTTCCCAAATCAGGCAACTATTCACATGTCCTTGCACATTAGCGACTTTGTTAGCACCTATCAAGGTGAAGTATTGTTAACGGGGCAGTTTGTTATTAAACAGACAACTGGTGAAGTGAAGTCTCACCCATTCTTATTCAAATCACCTTTAGCCAACGATGGCTTCTCATCAAGCATTAAAGCAATGCGAGACACTATTGAGCAGTTATCGTTAAAGATAACTAAAGCGACCGCTAACGCTGGTTAATTATGCTTAGGCGAATAAAGAAATATATTTTAAGTGGTGTAAGCCACCATCAAAAAGATGAAACCAATCGCCGTATAGTAGTGTTAAATCTGTTTGCGGCGGTGGGGGTATTTTTAACATTCTTATTAGGCTGTCGTGCGTTCTTTGACGGTGAGTACTCTCTTTCCACGACACTATTTACCACTAGCTTAATCTTTGCCTTCTCTCAACGTTTACAAGTACGCTTTCCAACTGCCATTTCCCGCACATTGTCAATGACATTATTAATTATGTGCTTAATGTCACTTACTCTGATACTCATTATAACGGGTGGTAAAGACAACACGGGGCCCTTATGGATTTACTTGGTTCCCTCTGTCACCATGTTTTTTGCAGGATTTGTTCGTGGCTTACTAGCGCTTATCGCCTTTACCATTGCCAGTGCAGTTATCCTTTTCGGTTTTGACGATACATTGCTTGTTACCAACTATACTTACGCGTTTAAAACCCGCCTACTCTATTCCTTCTTAACCGTATCTTTTCTATCGGCATTTTACGAATACAGCAGACAAAAAAGTTACGACACTGCTGTTTATTTAAGTGAACAGTTCGAACGCCAAGCAAATCATGACCATTTAACTGAGTTGCTAAATCGACGTGGCGCTCAGCAGTGTCTAGACAGGGAATACGCAAGAATGCTTCGCAGCAAGTGTACTTTTTCTGTTGCAATTGCAGATATTGATAGATTCAAAAGCATAAATGATACCTTGGGTCATGAGCAAGGTGATGAAGTACTTCGGCAGATTTCTAAGGTATTTAGATCTCGACTTCGCGGGCAAGACTTTCTTGCCCGCTGGGGCGGCGAGGAATTTATGTTTATTTTTACAGAAACTGACGAAATAGGTGCCGTAAGGGCATTAGAAAATATAAGAGATCTGCTTAACAAAGCTCCACTTCAAATAAACGGTGAAGAATTTCACGTAACTAGCAGTTTTGGCGTGTGCGAAGTCACCATTGAAACGGATGTATCATGCGCTGTTCGGCGCGCTGACCAAGCTCTTTATCACGCAAAGGAAAACGGACGTGACCGCGTTTGCGCCATTTCGTCGATAACGTCATCTCCTATCTCAGATAAAACGCCCTCGAAAGTCGAATAGTCAACAGTTTTATACCCCTTTACACAAAATTGACTCATGTTTAGTTACATTTGCGCTGTATTCCTGAAACACTTTAGCGCTACACTATGTAAAGTATTCGCTATAAAAGTAGATTTAGCCATGAAATGGATGAAAGTTGCGTTACCTGTTGGTGTCTTACTAGTAGGCTATTTGGGTATGAAAGGAATCGAAGCCTCTGCTTCCGATAGTGCTATTACAGAAGAGGTCGATACGCGACCAACCGTTACAATTGAAGCGTTGTCGCCAGAAGATGTACGTGTTCAATTAACTTCTTATGGCGAAATCATGCCACTTGAAACCACAAACCTTGCGGCGCAAGTTTCAGGTGAAGTTGAGCGATGGAACCCAAAGTTTGTAAGCGGTGGTCTGGTTAGGCGTGGTGAAACCCTTTTTGAAATAGAAGCCGATGCCTATGAAGCCGCACTTCTATTAGCAGAAGCAAACTTGGCAAGCGCCCAAGCACAACTTATTCAAGAAGAAGCGCAGGCAGAAGTAGCCGCCAAAGAGGCGAAAACAATGCCAAACGCAAGGGTCACTGACCTCTATCTTCGCAAGCCTCAAGTAATGAGTGCAAAAGCCGGCGTGAAGTCAGCCGAGGCCCAGCTAAAAATTGCAAAACGTGACTTAGAAAATTGCCAAGTAAAAGCACCTTACAATGCCCTCATTGTTTCTAGAGACATCAGTACAGGCGATTATGTTACGCAGGGGTCGCCAGTTGCGGTTCTTAATAACATAGAGTATGCCGAAGTCACTTTCCCTATTGCCGGTTTTGACCGTGTTTTTCTTTCAGAAAACACCATAGGTAGTGAAATAGCGATAGAAGTCGACGATATTCAGGGCGCCACTGTTAAGGGCACTATTCACAGAGATACAGGTGTAGTAGATAACACCACGCGTATGAGTTATTTCGTGGCGCGTATTAAAGATCCCTATGCTATTAACTCGTCAAAACCTATTGTTAAATTTGGCTCGTACAGCACGATAGCATTTGAAGGTAAAACCCTAAGTGACGTTTATCGTGTACCACAAGAATTAGTAACGAACCGTTTACTTTGGACCCTTGACGGTGAAGACAGATTGAAATCCCAGAAAGTTAAGGTAGTACGTGAAGAAAATGGCGACTTCCTAATTCAAGGTGATTTCGACGCAAAGAAAGTGATAATGAGTCTGCCTGAATACCCTCAAAACGGCATGCCGGTGAAGGTTATTGAGACTACGACTGAAATTGTGACAGCACAAGCTAATTAAGGAGCTGTCATGGAAAATCACAACAATACGCAAAGCGGCATTATTTCTTGGTTTGCAAGAAACTCCGTAGCAGCCAACCTTTTGATGTTCTTCATCATTATCATGGGTATTGCCAGCTACTTTACTATTCAGCGTCAGATGTTTCCTAACATCGAAATCAACTACATAACTGTTGAAGCCAACTACCCTGGCGCATCTCCGCAAGAAATTGAAGAAAGTATCTTCATCAAAGTAGAGGAAGCGGTAAAAGACATTACTGAAATTAAGCGTACTGTATCAAGAGCATTCCGCGGTGGCGGTGCAGTCACCTTAGAAATAGATACTAAAGCTGAACTTACTGATGTTCTAGACAAAGTCAAACTGCGCGTAGACAGCATTGCTACCTTCCCTGCTGGTATGGAGCCTGTTAACGTTTCGCAAGTAGAGTTTCAGCAGCAAGTAATTGAAATGCCCATTGTTGGTGACTTACCTTTATCCGAACTGAAAGTACTGGCTAAAGAAATAGAAGACGAGCTACTGCAGCTTGGCTCTATTTCTTTGGTAGAAGCCAATACGCCAGATGACGAAATTGCCATTGAAATTAAGCCCGACACGCTAAGAAAATACGGTTTGACGATTACCGATGTTACGCAGGCCATTAATAGTTATTCAGCTAATATTTCAGCGGGCCAGCTTAGAACAAACTCAGGCATAGTATCAGTTCGAGTTGAGAACCAATACTACAGCGGCGACGAGTTTAAACAAATTCCAATAAAAATTGGTGCCGGAGGCGCTAAAGTTACCCTAGGTGATGTGGCATACATTAACGATGGGTTTGTTGAAGGTGAACGCTACTTTAAGTACAACGGCATGAATGCCATTTACATCGCTGTTAAGGCTACTAAAACCCAAAACACCATTCCTGTGGCTGAAACAGTGAAAGCCTACATCGACCAGAAAAACGAAAGTCTTCCTCAGGGCGTCAGTTTAGAAGTCTTGGTAGATATGACTTATTATCTGAACGCGCGCTTAGACATGATGTTATCGAACCTTATTCAAGGGTCGGTACTGGTAGCATTTATGCTTACCCTCTTCTTGCGCTTTAGACTTGCCCTTTGGGTTATGGTCGGCCTGCCTGTGTGCTTCTTAGGTGCAATGATGCTTATGCCTGTTTTTGGCGTGAGCATAAATATTCTGTCGCTCTTTGCCTTCATTATGGTGCTGGGTATTGTGGTAGATGATGCCATTGTTATTGGAGAAAGTGCCTACACCGAAATTGAAAGCAAAGGCGGCGGCGTTGATAACGTAGTTCGTGGCGCTAAACGCGTAGCGACACCCGCCACCTTTGGGGTGCTAACCACCATCGCGGTGTTTGCACCATTTACACTGAGCAGTGGTCCTGAAGGTGCATTTTTCTATAACATCGCTGTCGTGGTTATTTTGTGTTTGGTATTTAGTTTAATTGAATCAAAACTAATCTTGCCTGCCCATTTGGCCCACACTAAATTCTCACCCGTACGACAAGATAGCTGGCGAGCGCGTTTTAACAAAAGCTTCTTTGCTTTTGTTAATGGCCCATACAAGCGTACCGTTACGAAAGCCATTGAATGGCGCTGGGCAGTACTTATGATGTTCGTAGCTATGCTAATGCTTAGTATCGGTTTGATTGGCGCAAACTATGTACGCATGGTGCCAAACCCTAAGGTTCCTCACGACTTCCCTAGCGTAAAAATAGAGATGAACGAAAACGTCTCTGATCTAGCTACTATCAATGCACTTAAAATTGTTGAGCAAACTATTTTAGATGTTGAAGAGCAGATCATTGATGAATTTGGCCAAGGCATGATTCGTGACCGCCTCGCCTTTAACGAAGACAGCAACGAAGGGCGTATACTCACGCCACTGGTTAATGAAGAAGACCGTCCTATCGACACTTTTGAGCTTGCCCGTCGCTGGCGCGAAGCTATTCCTGAAATTACAGGTATGAAATCATTTACCGTAATTGATGATGTAAACGGTGACGGTGACGACGGTGAATTCGGTTATCTACTATTTGGGCCAGACATTAACACGCTAAACGCTGCGGGCCTTAAGTTTATTGAAATGCTGCAGCAGCAAGAAGGGTTATTTGATGTAAGCTCAACTATCGACCCACCAAGCAAAGAAGTGCAAATGACGTTACTTCCGGTTGCTTACGATTTGGGACTTACTCTCTCTAACGTCGCTTCTCAAGTTGGCGCTGGTTTCTACGGCGGCGAAGCGCAGCGCGTTATTCGCAACGGCGAAGAAGTTAAAGTCATGGTTCGCTACCCTGAACTTACCCGCGAACGCTTTGCAGACTTAAAATACTCTTTAATCAAAACGCCTAACGGCCAAGAAGTCATGCTAGGTGATGTAGTTGCATTGGATGAAAAACCGGGTATTAGCTACATTCGCCGAGAAGGTGGTTACCGCAGTGTTTATATCTGGGGCAACATTGATGAAGAAAAAGTTGAACCTAATGAAGTCGTCACTGAAATTCAGGACAAACTACTGCCTCAGCTAAAAGAATCGTTCCCGTCGGTTATGACTGAGCTTGGTGGTGATATTGAAGAGCAACAAGCACAACAGAATGAGCAAATACTCTTCTTCCTTGCGGCCATGATTATGGTGTACATCCTTTTAGCTGTTCCGCTAAAAAGTTATGGGCAACCGCTTATCATTATGTCAGTTATTCCATTTAGCTTTACTGGCGCAGTGTTCGGCCACTTTGTACTAGGTTTAGACCTATCTATGATGTCTAACTTTGGCCTTATTGCAGCTGCCGGGGTTGTTATTAACGACTCGCTAGTTATGACGGACTTTGTTAACCAGCGCCGTGCACAAGGCTATAGTATTAAAGAAGCAGTAACTGAGGCCGGTACTGCTCGCTTTAGGGCAATTACGTTAACCTCAATCACGACATTTGTGGGCGTACTGCCCATTATGTTTGAAACTAGCCTGCAGGCAGCATTTGTCGTACCTATGGCGGCAGCGCTTGGTTTTGCAGTGCTTTACGCCACTTTGGTAACACTCATTTTGGTACCTTGTTTGTACTTAATTTTGCTAGATTTGCGAGGCCCTTTCTCGTACGTAAAAAGGTTAATTTCACGCAGAAAGTCAAGCAATCGGGTGGTAAGTAGTGATGCAAATGGCACATATACGTCTGAGCCTTCCGGTTCGGCTGAATAGCGGCTGATTATCGTTTGATGCTCGTTATGTAGCACCCATAATGTCGTGTTACAAACGCAGTTAACTTTTAAAAATGAGCCTTCGTGGCTCATTTTTTCTATTGAAAGGAAAACACTATGAACAACGCAATTTCAATAAGACCAGCAACGCCTAGCGATATTTCACAAATTCGCCAGTTCATATTGGAACTTGCCATTTATGAAAAAGCTGAGCATGAAGTAGAAGCCTCAGAAGACGCGCTTTTAAAAACACTATTTGGCGAAGGCGCCACTGCTCATTGCGTTATTTGCGAGAATAACGGCGCTCCTATAGGCTTTGCCGTGTATTTCTTTAATTATTCTACTTGGCAAGGGCGCAACGGGCTTTATCTCGAAGACCTGTACGTTTCACCAAAATCTCGTGGTTTAGGTGCGGGTAAAGCGCTGCTACAACATTTAGCAAAAACAGCGGTAGAAAACGACTGCGGGCGTTTTGAGTGGAGTGTTTTAGATTGGAATAAGCCTGCTATCGATTTTTATGAATCTCTTGGTGCTAAGCCAAAGAGTGAATGGCTAGGTTATCGCATGGATGGACAGACGCTTATCGACTTCGCAAAACAGGGTTAACGCTGACTTGCTGACTTGCTGACTTGCTGACTTGCTGACTTGCTGACTTGCTGACTTGCTGACTTAGTCAGTATGAAGATAAAACAGCATTAGCTGCAATACGCCTATGACACCAACGGCGCTTGGTACAACTTTTCTGCAAAATAAAAAAGCCATTCGCTTTCACGAATGGCTTTCAAATTCTATGGGTAGTCTTTAAGTTTTACTTAGAAAGAACCAATCAAAGATAAACGCGCGTTGATTGGTGCGCCAACTGTAACCTGATGCGTAGAGTGTGCATTAGGGAAGTAAAGCGTATCAGTTAAGTTTTCTACGTTTAGCTGAAGACGAGTTTTGTCGCTAAGTGTATAGTACGCCGATGCATCAACACGGGTATAGCTTGGCAGTACAGGCGACGTAGCACTTGTCGATACCTTGCTTTCGTCTTGATATGTTGCGCCAATACCGAAACCAAATACTTCATTCACTTCATAGGTTGTCCATACTGACATGGTATTCTCCGGTAACTCACGAAGCTCCACACCACTTGCATTCTCGCCGTCTAGGTTGCTGTAGTTAGCAGTAACGTACCACTTGTCAGTGATATATCCTTGAAGCTGTAGCTCAAAACCAGAAACCTCTGAATCTACTTCCACGAAGCTTTCTGCATCGTTAGGGTCGTTATCAAGTGACGTTTGCTCATTTTCAAAGATAGCGGCTGTAAAGCTCATGCTGTCATTGAAATCCCACTTAATACCAATTTCTTGGTTAGTGAAAGTATCTGGGTCAAGTGCGTCTGCATCACCGTTGATATTGGCATACTGCTCGCCACTACGGGGTAAGAATGACTCGCTGTAGCTTGCGTAAATTGAGATGTTTTTTCGCGGCTTGTAAACAAGGCCCGCACGCGGTGATACTTCTTCATCTTTTCTGCTGCGTGTTTCAGCCGCCACAACGTTGAACACCTCAATATCGAAGCTATCAAAGCGCGCCCCTAGCACTAAGTCAAAGTTATCTGAAAGTGCAATCTCGTCTTGAACGTAGAAAGAGTAAACATCAAGGTCTACGTGTGTGTCGTCATTGATATCAGAGAATGTTGCAGTTACCGTTTCGCCAGCAGCGTTAGTGCCGGTTAGGCCTCTGAAACTAAGTGGGCGAGATACATTAAACGCTTCTCTATCGCCATCTGTAGAATCAAATACAGGGTTATAACGGTCTTGGTTCGACTTGGTGTTAATAACCTCACCGCCAAAAATTACCGTGTGTTCAATGCTGCCTGTTGCAAACTCGCCTACTAAGTTTGAAGACAAGATAAGGTTTTCACGCTGAGTAGTATCTACATAACCGTCAAGGGTTACTACCTCAGTATCCGCGTTGTAACCCGCTGCGTAAAAGTTAGAGTAAACTTTGTCGTAGTCACCGTAAAAGGCATTGAAGTTACCTTTTAGGTTATCAGAGAACGTATGTTCAACGTTTGCACGGAATACATCGGCGCCTAGAGTTTGGTAGTTATTGTATGGGTCGCCAAACACAATTTCTTCGAAGGCTTCAACTGGCTCACCGTTCGCCGTTGGCACACCACGGTCAATGAAACGCTCATGGTCGATGTATTCGTATGACACATCAACAATGGTGTCGTCGCTCACTTCAAAGCGTGCAGTTGGATTAAAGCCATAGCGATCACCATAATAAAAGTCGCGGTGGTTATCTAGGCTTTCGTACATAGCATTGATACGAAGCGCAGACTTATCGCCCGTATCAACGTTTGTATCTAGCTGAAGATTGTAAGCGCCAAACGTATTAGCAGAAACGTTATAGTTTACGAACTTTTCGCTCGTTTTCGCTTTTTTAGATACACGGTTTAAAATACCACCTGTACCGCCTCGACCGAATAGCAATGCATTCGGTCCACGAAGGATTTCTACTTGTTCAACGTTATAAAGCGCACGATAGTATTGAACGTCATCGCGATTACCATCTAAGTAGAAGTCGGCTGTTGAACGTACACCACGAAATACTACTGCGTCACGGTGACCTTCACCTTGAGACGTATTAACACCTGGTGCGTAATCAATAATTTGTCCAATACTTGTAATACCACGCGCTGTAATTTCTTCAGCGGTGATGATTGATAAGCTTTGCGGTACGTCGATGATAGGCGTAGGGCTCTTTATAGAGTTAGATTGGTTAACTGAAAGGTACTTACCTTCTACTGTTAGTCTTTCGATGTCTTCCATATCAGCAGCTAGCACAGCTGGGCTTAACATTATCGCAGTAGCAATACTTGTAAGTTTAAATTTCAAAACTACTCTCCAAGTGTTCTTAAAGTGTTGTGTGTTTATTGGCAACCAAGAACCTTTTTATTCGCAATGCTTTTTAAGTTGCTAGCTTTTCTAAACCGCTCAACTTTCAGCTCGCTTCGCAATTGCAAATAATAATAGTTGCCATTTGTGGTCAGGATAATATAGAAAAAATGGCAAGTTGACGAGAGTAAATACAGTAAAATTTAAAAACTCTTTATAAATTTTCTTAATTAAGTGTACATATTTAAACCAATAGCTAAGCAATTTGAGTGAGAGTTGCTGAAAAGGTACTTTCTTATGTCAAAGAAAAAAGGGAAGTGCATCGTCTTTGTGAGCAAAAGACTACAGAAATTTGCGGCCTGTTAATTCGCCTGAGATTATCTTGTAAGGCCGGATAGGAATTTTTAAATTAGCCTCTTATGCAAAACGGATGATCTGCAGAGAAGCGTAGCTTTGGGTTCACTACCCTACCCTACACTACGGCATAGTGCCCAAGTACCAAAGCAACTGTATTTTTAGCAAGTTTGCGCTTATCTTCATTAGTCATTACATCTTCTAATTTGAATAACTGCGGCCAGAAACATTGCCCTTTTACCAAACTGTCAATTTCATCAACAACACGATTTAAGTCATCGAACTCAATCTTGTTATCTGCTTTTGCCGCTTTAAGCCAGCGATGCAATGCTGTTTCTTGTGCCTTTAACTGGGCAACTTCATCTTTCAGCTTGTCAGGGTCATAAAAAAAGTGCCCTATTGCGACCCTTGAGATATCTAAATGTTCTTCGGTAACGGTAAATTCAATGTCTTGAAGAATTAGCTCGCAAAGCTGTTCCGAAATATCGCCCTCAGGGTCATACTCCAGCGTTACGCTCGCCTTGGCATTTTCAAATTGCTTTGTCACCAAGTGCATCACCAGATCTTCTTTAGTGGCAAAATGATTATACACAGTGCGCTTCGACACGTTCGCCAGTTCAGCCAGCTTATCCATACTGGTGCCGTTTACGCCAAACTCTTGGAACGCCTGCGTGGCCGCTTGAATGATGGCTTCGCGTTTTATATCGCTACGTGTACGTGTGTTGCTTACCATATAGAAATTCTCAAAATTTAGTTGTCCGCTATTTGACGCCAATCATTTTACACCGAACAGTTTACTTTTCAATGTAATCACACTAAAATGCACTCACCAGTTTACTTTAAGTAGTAGTGAGTTTCGTCACTGTTGTTAAATTCATCACTACTTAGAGGTTCATACATCTATACTTTATTTACCCTGACAATGGATTACACACACCTATGTCCGCAATGCCATTTTCTCACATATTTTTCTTAAGCGTTTTGTCTATTTTAACCCTAAGTGCTTGTTCTTCTGAAGAACCTACTGAGCAGAGCTCTCAAGCTGCACCGCGCTACGTGAAGCTTGCTACTGTAAGTAATATTCCTGATTTTGATGAATTTACCTTTCCTGCGGTTGTGTCGGCGGTGAAGACAGTAGATTTAAGCTTTGAAGTTTCGGGTCGACTTATTCAAACCGACCTGGTGACCGGTAGTGACATCAATAAAGGAAAATTGCTGGCCACTATCGATCGCAAACCATTTCAACGCCGCGTAGACGAATCAAAAACTCGACTAGATCAAGCCAAACGAGAGCTCGATAGAATTGAGAAAATGTTTGCACAAAAATTAGTTGCACAGAGTTCACTGGATACGGCAAAAACGTCCTACGAACTTGCGGTCATCGACCTTAAAAATGCAGAGCAGGATCTAAGCTATACGCAGCTTTATGCACCGTTTGACGCGAAGGTGTCTCAGCGTCTAGTTGAAAACAACAGTTTTGTTGGTGCGGGTACGCCAATAGCGCGCCTGCAGGATGTATCTAAAATCTATTTCAATATTAATGTTCCTGAGCGACTGTTAACTGCCAATATTGGTCGTGGCATCAAACAAGCCAGTGCAACCTTGGCCACCAATCGAAGCGAGTGGTACCCGGTTAACTATGTAGAACACTCAACACAACCGGATCCCGTGTCACAAACCTATGAAGTTGTATTTGCTATGGAGCCACGCGAAGAGTTGCCGCTAACACCGGGGGCACGCGCAGTAGTAAAAGTAAGCCTACAAGGTACGCTATACCCTGAAGGCTTTGTTGTACCTGTAAGATCGCTCGTAGGTGACGAAGATTCTGGCTTTGCAGTGTGGCTATATAACGATGAAACGAGTGCAGTGACAAAGCAACCTGTAAACGTTAAGCATATTGAAAATGAGCTAGCGATTATTGAAAGTAAAAGCGAGATATCACTGGGTCAACAGGTGGTGGCCGCTGGAGCAACACAAATGCGTGCAGACATGAAAGTACTTCCTTATAAAGGAGAGAAGTAACTTATGGATATTGCACGCTATTCAATTGATAAACCTGTCAACATCTGGTTAATGGTAGTCATTCTGCTCTTAGGCGGCATTTTAGCTATGAGCAAAATTGGCCGCTTAGAAGACCCCGCTTTTACTATCAAACAAGTAAAGGTATACACCAGCTATTCTGGAGCCAGTGCTGAAAAAGTGGAGCGAGAAGTAACAGAACGCTTAGAAATTGCCATTCAGCAAATGCCACAGCTAAAGAAAGTGACATCAGTTTCCTCTCCGGGCCTTTCAGAAATAACGGTCGAAGTTAAAAGTACTTACGACACTAATCTATTGCCACAGATTTGGGATGAACTAAGAAAGCGACTTCGCGACACGACAAGTTCGTTGCCAACTGGAGCACAGGCCCCGGTGGTATTCGATGATTTCGGTGATGTGTACGGCCTTTACTATGCACTAAGTGCCCCTGATTTTGATACCCGTGAGCTTCGCGAGTTTGCAAGAATAATTCGTCGTGATTTGCTCACTACAGAAGGCGTCGCTAAGGTAAATGTGACAGGTGTTCAAAATGAGCAAATAGTCGCGTATATCAATCCCTATCAACTGGCGGGTTTAGGCATTTCGTTTCCTGATCTCACCACCCTTTTTGAAGATAACTTACGCCCGTTCAATGGCGGCCGCATTAAAGTTGACGAAAAAAATGTGCGTTTAATTGTAGAGCGAGCCCCAGATAAGCTTGAAGAGATTTCGAATCTGTCTGTGGTAGTGCCAGGCACTAACCGCTCGCTTAGAGTTGCCGATATTGCCACGTTAAAACTAGAGCCTGCAGACATTCAACCGGTTTACGTGCGCTACAACGGTGAAGAAGCACTAACGCTCTCTGTATCAGCCTTGACCGACGTAAACATTGTAGATGTAGGTAAGCGCGTTAACGAAAAGGTGGAAAAGTTAATTCAAGAGTTGCCAGTTGGCATTACGCTTACCCCAATATAGACCAAGCCTCGATTGTTGATGACTCGGTAACAGGTTTTATTAATAACCTTGTGATGTCAGTCGCGGTTGTTACGTTAACTCTATGCTTGTTCATGGGATGGCGCTCGGGTGTAGTTGTAGGCTCAGTTTTACTGGTTACAGTACTAGGTACCATACTCATAATGTGGCTAATGGATATTCAGCTTCAGAGAATATCGCTAGGTGCCATGGTTATCGCCATGGGCATGCTGGTAGATAACGCTATTGTGGTAGCCGAAGGAATGATGCTACGCATGGCTACCGGCTCCACGGCTAAAGAATCGGCTAGTTTCATCGTTAAACGCACACAGTGGCCGCTGTTAGGTGCAACAGTCATTGGTATTGCCGCATTCTCGGGTATTGGCCTTTCAAATGATGCCACTGGTGAATTCCTTTACTCTTTGTTTGCCGTAGTGTTGGTTTCACTTATGATTAGTTGGGTGCTAGCGGTAACCCTAGTGCCAGTGCTTGGGGCGTATTTCTACCGCAAAGGCATTGGTCAAACCACAGGAAACGAACTCTCTGCATCGCAACGCTGGTTTAAACGAGCATTGCTTGGTGCACTCAAACTTCGATGGGTAACCATTGGCGCCCTGTTTGTCATTACTATTGTGGCATACGGAAGCTTCGGCATGGTAAAGCAAGGCTTCTTCCCTCCGTCAAACGCGCCGCTATTCTTCGTGCACTATTGGGGCCCGCAAGATAGAGATATTCGTGCCACTGAAGTTATTGCTAAAGAAGCAGAGGCTCGCATTTTAGAAATGGACAACGTAACTGCGGTAACCACCTTCATTGGACAAGGCGCAGACCGTTTCACCCTTACTTATGCTCCGAAGAGCGCTAACGAAAACTATGCCTTCTTCATGATTCGCGCTAATGAACTAGAAAGTATACCGGCTATTCAGTCGGCGCTAGCCGACAAGCTCACCGACCTCGATTTCGACGCGAGCTTTTACATGGAGAGAATGCAATTTGGACCCGGTTCGGGTGCTAAATTAGAAGCCCGTTTCTCTGGTCCTGATACCGAAGTACTGAGAGAATTAGCTGAACAAGCTAAGGTCCTTCTTTTTGCTGACGGACAGGTGAAAGACGTACGTCATAACTGGCGAGAAAAAGGCTTTGCTATCAACACGCAATTCGACAATTACAATGCGGGCATTGCTGGTGTATCACACAATGACTTTAGCCAAACTATTCAGTACGCAAGCAACGGTGTTCAGCTTGGCACAGTGCAAGACGGTGACTATGCCTACAATATTATTGCTAAGATGGGTAAAGCAGAAGACACCGAACTTCAATCAATTCGCGAATCGCAAGTCTGGTCTACCCAGCAGCGTCAATACGTGCCTTTCACGCAGGTATCGCAAGGCTTAGAGTTAATGACTGAAGAAATGCGTATTCATCGCCGCGACCGCGTGCGCACTATTACGGTAGAAGCCGAACCGGGTGACGATGAGACCGCGGCGAAAGCTCTGGCTAGAATTCGCCCGCTTATTGAAGATATTGAACTGCCAGCAGGCTATTCCTTGGAATGGGGCGGCGAGTTTGAAAGCTCTAGCGATGCGCAACAGGCGTTGGGTGCAGGATTACCTGCAGGCTTTTTGGTAATGTTTATTATCTCAGTATTGCTTTTCGGACATGCGCGTCAACCGCTAATCATTTGGCTTGTGGTACCTATGGCCGTGGTTGGTGTTGTCACAGGTTTACTTAGTACCGATATGCCGTTTGGCTTTATGTCGCTACTGGGCTTTTTAAGTTTGTTCGGTATGCTTATTAAAAATGCCATTGTACTCATTGAGGAAATTGATCTTCAAATTGAGGAAGGCTTAGCCATCAGACAAGCTATTGTCGACGCCACCATCAGTCGTGTTCGTCCTGTGTCATTGGCGGCGGTCACTACCATATTAGGTATGGCACCGCTGCTGTTCGATGCGTTCTTTGCCGACATGGCTGTGACTATTATGGGGGGCTTGGCGTTTGCCACTGTGCTTACTCTGATCGCTGTACCTGTACTTTACAGTCTGCTGTTTAAAGTAAGTTACCGTCAAAGCTAACGCTTAAGCCCTCTTGGCCTCTCTACCGAAAAATACGTTAACCTTGGTAGAGGGGCCACTACCCATTCAAAGCAACCTTAATTATAAATAAATCCTGTCTAGCTAACGCTTTGCCTCTACCCTACTCTGCATAAACTTCATAACATCGCGCCACGATACCATTCCTACTGGGTGCATTTTGCTATCAATAATCGGGATACAAGAAATTTTGTGGGAGTTAAATAGTTCAATAGCGGAAAATACAGAATCTGTTGGGTTTAGCGTAATCACTTCGCGAGTCATTATTTGATGCGCACGTTTATCTAATGTCGCCCGGTCAAGCATGCGCTCGCTTAATGTATCCACAAAAGGACTAATCGATTTCATCAAATCTCTATCAGATATAATGCCCTGTAGCGCATTGTCATGAACCACTATCAGGTGATGAAACCCTGTCGCAGCAAAAAGCTCTCTTAAAGACTGTAAGCTATCGTCCATGTGAACACTTACTACTCGTGTAGACATGATTTTCGATAAACTCATAGATCCTCCCTGTTTATTTATAGCGATGGCTTAGCTCATATTTAAAATATGATATCAGCGTCACTTAATGACAATAATTTAAATAAGCTTCAAAAAAGCGCGTACTGCGTACTTTCATACGTAGGTTCATTGAGCATAACAACGCCACTATGCGTAAGGGTTTTCCCCCATAGCAACGGCTACGCAAAACAGGCGTAAGTCTAGCTCAAGTTGGTGATAATCAGGCTCTATATAACAGCAAAGTTTATAGAAAGCTTTATTGTGGTCTTTCTCTTTAAAATGCGCCAACTCGTGTACCACCAACGCTTTCAGCAAAGACTCTGGAGCAAAAAGCAAATCTTTATTAATAGCTAAATCGTGTTTACGGGTCTTGCCTTGCATTCGGTAGGTATGGGTACCTAATGCGTTCGTTACCATGTCACATTGCTTTTTAAATGCAGCACGCCCAAACGGCGGCGCATTCTTAAGGTAGCGTTTTTTTAAATCGGTAGCATATTCATAAAGCAATTTATCCGTGGTTATGTCATGAGCTTGGGGGTATTTTTTTAACAAGTAAGCCTTTAGCTGACTGTTTGAAATAAGCTGAAGCGCCTGCTCCACAATAGTTGGGGGGTAACCATTAAAATACCGAGCATATTCATTCACGTTTTGTATCTCCTTTGCAGGGGGAATTATAAAGCATTTGAGCGTAGTGATCAGCGAGGACTTTTCTGCTTATTTTTTTGAAGGTAAGCAGAATATAAAAAAGCCGCAGCAACAAAGTTACTGCGGCGAAGGGCGTGCTAAGGGAAGCACTACGGGAAGTTTGTTTAAACACCAGAGGATAAAACTATTCTACGGTAACTACGACTTTACCCACAGCTTTACCACTTGCCAGACGGTCATGTGCCTGTGCTATCTGCTCAAAAGTGAAATTTTCTGCATCTATAATTGGTTTGAGCGCACCAGCATCTACAATGCTTGCCAGCTGTTTAAGTATTTCGCCATGGGCTTCTCGGCCCACGTTGTGAATCATAGGAAGTAGCATAAACACCACGTTTAGACTTAAACCTCTGAAGTGAACAGGTGATAAGTCGGTCTCTAATAGGGATAGCGTGGTAGATATCTGGCCGTTTAATTTCGCGGCTGCAAATGAGTTTTGAAGGTTATTGCCGCCTACCGTATCGAAAATTACGTCAAAGCCGTTACCGCTTGTATACTTGCTCACATAATCTTCAACAGATTCACTGCGAAAATCGATGTAAGTTGCGCCTAAAGACTCAATAATGTCTTTTTGCTCATCAGAACCGCCCGTCGCAAAAACGGAAGCTTTCATATGTTTTGCAAGTTGAACCGCAATATGTCCTACACCACCAGCACCGCCGTGAACTAATACATTTTGCCCCTCACCAGTAAGTGCACGAGTTAGTCCTTCGAACGCAGTAATACCAACAAGAGGAATGGCTGCCGCTTCTTTCATTGAAAGAGACGCTGGCTTGTGAGCAATTAAGCGAACATCGGCAAGCATTTTTTCGGCAAGTGAACCTTGTAAATCACCTAAACCACCTGCACAGCCGTAAACCTCATCGCCTACTTTATATTCAGTTACACCCTCACCAACAGCTTCAATGGTACCTGCGAAATCCATGCCCAACACCCCAGGTAATTGAGGCGCGAAAGGTAAATCTGCGCCAGACTGGCGAATCATCATATCAATAGTGTTAACACTGCTTGCTGCTATACGCACAATAACGTGACCTGCCTTTACGGTAGGCTCTGCAATATCGTTTTGCGTAAATTGTTCAGAACCGCCAAATTCGTTTATTACCATCGCTTTCATGATTAAGCTCCTTTAAAGCCTGTTGTATGAGTACGGAACTAATCATAAACACTAGAACTCCAGATGATAATTAGTGTATAAAGGCATACAGTTTTTAGATTTTATTGATAATCCAAATGAACATAGAACACCTTAAGCTTTTTGTGCGTATTGCGAGCACTGCAAACATCAGCCTAGCTGGGCGTGAGCTCAACATTTCACCCGCTGTCGCGAGCGCACATATTGGTAAACTTGAAGAAACGCTTGGTGTTCGATTAATCCACAGAACCACCAGAAAAGTGTCACTTACCGATGATGGAAAGCTTTTTCTTCCCCATGCTCAAGAAGTGCTAGACAGCATTGAAACTGCACAAGCTGCTGTCGGTAGTGGGGCACAAACGCCGCACGGGACATTACGCGTTACCGCCCCTGCGTCCTTTGGTCGAATGCATTTAGTACCTGCGATCCCTGAATTTTTAGAACAATACCCAAAGCTAAATATCGACTTCCGGTTTAGCGACAGTATTTTGGACGTGGTAGAAGGTGGCTTTGATGTTGCCATTCGCGATGCAGAATTGAAAGACTCAAATTTGCACGCGAAAAAACTTGCTGATGACAAACGTATTATTGTCGCCGCCAAAAGCTATATAGATAAATATGGCGTGCCAGAAACACCATCCGATTTAAAAAACCACAAAATAGTAAACCTGACAGGGCTAGAGGTGTGGGACTTTAAGGGAGCCCATGGGGTTACATCGGTGAAAACGCCTAATCATTTGCGTATGGATAATGGTGAAGCGGTACGCGATGCTTGTATTCAAGGCTGCGGTATAACCCTTACTGCTACCTGGTGCAGCTCTCCATATTTAGAGAGAGGTGAGCTAGTGCAAATACTACAAGATTACCCGCTTACTTCCGACTGTGCACTATGGGCAGTGTATCCTAGCAACCGTTTATTAGCCCCAAAAGTTCGCGCATTTATTGATTTCTTAGCCGACCGTTTTAGCGGCACGCCTTATTGGGATGAAAAGCTAAACGGTGTTGTAGCGTAAAGCGGTATTAATCAAACAGGCTTCATCTTCAAGTTTATTATTTAATAAAAACACAATTTTTCAGTTACTTCTTAGTTTCTCTACTATGCTTGTACTAAAGTAAAATTGTCATCACATATTGTTTTAGGCAACATTTATCACAGACTTTAAATTGGGTAAAAATGATGAAAAAGCCGTACTTGTTCTTCACGGCCATCTTCAGTTTGCTTCT
>NZ_JAHHDX010000076.1:0-281 GCF_018619335.1 Alteromonas sp. ALT199
GATAAAAAATAATTGTAAAAAATTTAATTTTTTTGAAATAACCTTTAAGCACACAAGGTCTTTTAAAGTACACGTGCTTACTGTACGTCAAACATGACTAATATTATTGAGGGTAGATCAATGAAACAAATTAAAAAATCAGCAGTAGCGACAGCTTTAGGTGCAGTTGTAATTGGCTCTTTGGCGTCAACGGTTGCAGTAGCAGACGTTAATCCATTTGGTATGCAAGCACTAGAATCTGGTTACAGCCAATTTGCAGCGGAAGGTAAGTGCGGCGAAGG
>NZ_JAHHDX010000076.1:576-92883 GCF_018619335.1 Alteromonas sp. ALT199
GAAGGCAAGTGCGGCGAAGGTAAATGTGGCGGCGACAAGAAAGCTGACAAAGAAGGTAAGTGCGGCGAAGGCAAATGTGGCGGAGACAAGAAAGCAAAGGAAGGAAAGTGTGGCGAAGGTAAATGCGGTAGTATGTAATCGCCATTTTAATAACATCGCGTAGCATTAATTTAAATGATGTAAGACTTCGCGGTTAACGCTTAACAAAAAATGGCTGTCGAATGATGGCCATTTTTGTCAGATGAGCACATAGCAATGTTGCAATCCCAAGCGGTAAAAAGGGGAAGATATGAAAAACATCAATGGCGCAGGTCTGGGGTTTCGTCGGGAAATGCTAAAAGAGCTTTTACCAACGTTGCCATCTGAGGTCGATTTTTGGGAAGTAGCACCTGAAAATTGGATCCCGCTTGGCGGTAAATATCAAAAACAATTTCAGCAAGCATCTTCGCAGGCTTCCTTTACAACTCATGGTTTATCATTGTCTATAGGAAGTAGCGACAAACTAGATGTTGAGTTTATAAAAACCGTTAAGCAATTCTTAGATACCAACGATATTGCTCTGTACAGCGAGCACTTAAGCTTTTGTTCAGGGAATGGCCACATGTATGATCTGATGCCAATTCCCTTCACTGAAGAAGCAATCACTCATGTGGTCTCTCGCATCCGTCAAGTTCAAGATATTATCGAAAGACCGCTGGTCTTGGAAAACGTTTCTTATTACATTGCACCAGGCCAAGAAATGGACGAACTTGAATTCACTACAAATATATTGAGGGAATCGGGGTGCCAAATGCTTCTCGACGTAAACAATGTGTATGTAAACAGCATAAACCACAAATATGATGCAAAAACGTTTATTAACGGCTTACCTTCGGACAAAATCGTCTATGGGCATATTGCCGGTCATTATGACGAAGCTGAGGATTTAAAAGTTGATACACATGGGGCAGATGTAATTGAGCCAGTATGGGAGTTACTGGAGTATGCCTATCTTAGCCACGGAGTGTTTCCGACTTTGTTAGAGCGTGATTTTAATATTCCTCCTTTAAGCGAATTGTTAGCTGAAGTTCAGAAGATTAAGCATATTCAATCAAGATGTACTGCTTCCCGGTCGTCGGACATCAAAGGAAGTGTCGCGTGACTCAGTCATTTCAAACTACGCAAAAAGTATTCGTTAGCGCGATCAAAGATCCGCGAACTTATCGCGACAGTGACAGTGATAACGCTCGTCGGATGAAGATCTATCAATCACTTTTTTTCAATAATATAGACAATTTTGTTAGCACAGGGTTTCCGGTTTTACGATCTATTGTATTGAAGTTATATGGTGAGAAAGGATGGGAGAGCATTGTGCGTCAGTTTTTTATTGAGCATGAATGCCGTTCGCCCTATTTTTCCGAGATCAGTAAAGAGTTTGTAGAATACCTTTCAACAGAGCCGAACCTCGATATCGTTTTACCCGCTTTCACCGCGGAACTAGCTCACTATGAATGGCTAGAGCTTGATGTCAGTATAAGAAAAAACCAAGAGAATATTGAGTTTTATACTCCAGATCATATTGTTACTGCTATAAGTGTATCGCCGTATGCTTCGTTAGCAGCGTACCACTACGAAGTTCATTTGATTGGAGAGGATTACATGCCTGAGCATCCCTCACAGGTACAACAATTCTATGTAGTATATAGAGACAGTGATTTTGACATACAGTTTGCTCACGTTAATCCTGTCACTGCTATTTTAGTCAATACGCTTGAACAAAGTGACCAGGGAATGAAGATAGAAGAGTTAGCTGAATCTTTGAGCCAACAACTTCCACAAATACCTTCGAACGCACTAGTAAATGGCATGAATCAAACTCTTACCGAAATGTTACAAAAAGGAATATTGATTCCAATATCCTAGCATCTGTAAGCCATCTCCACCGTGTTAGATTTAGGCTTTTTAGATCTTCAAAGATTTGTCATATCTAGATAACATATAGATCGCTGGGAAAATGTACAAGAATAACACTCGGCCCTAACTCACAATCACTATTTACCTGCTTTATATTAAACTTTCGGTAGGATCTGGTCTGAAAGTGAGCGATCGATCACATTATCGCTGTCAATCATGCCTGCTTTCGATTAACATTTAGCACCATTTTTTTGTTCATAAAATTGTTTAGGTAGTGCAAATGGCTGACAATTCAGATTTCAAAGAAGTCTATAACAAGTGGTACTTTCTAGCATCGCTAGTAACTTTAATTGCGTTCCCGTTGATGCATATCATCGCCGGCTGGTTCACCTTCTGGTTATAACGCAGACATTCAAGGCAAAATTGTGACTGCAGAATATATTAAATCAGTAGTGAAAACCGTACCTGACTATCCTAAGCCAGGTATTTTATTTAGAGATGTGACCAGCGTTTTAGAAGATCACAAAGCATTCAGTAGCTGTATCTCGTTACTTGTAGAAAAGTATCAGGGTATGGGTTTTACCAAAATTGCAGGTACTGAAGCGCGCGGGTTTCTTTTCGGTGCGCCATTGGCCATCGAAATGGGCATTGGTTTTGTTCCAGTGAGAAAACCCAATAAGCTTCCTCGCGAAGTTGTTAGCGAAAGCTATGAGCTGGAATATGGCATGGATACATTAGAAATCCATAAAGATGCCATAGAGCCGGGCGATAAAGTACTTCTTATTGACGATTTACTTGCAACGGGCGGTACTATAGGTGCATCAGCGAAGCTAATCCGTTCACTAGGTGGCGAAATAAACCACGCAGGGTTTATTATTAATCTACCCGACTTAGGTGGCGAGCAAAAATTGAATCAGCTTGATATTGAAAGCTACTCAATTTGCGAATTTGAAGGCGAATAGTCGCTATAAAGCATAACTAGCAAAAGGCGAAATACGTAAGAATGAGTTATCAGGTACTAGCAAGGAAGTGGCGACCGGGCAAGTTCAGCGAACTTGTAGGTCAGGAACATGTTGTCTCTGCCATTTCAAACGCTTTGGATAACGATCGTTTACACCACGCATACCTTTTCACCGGTACGCGTGGTGTAGGTAAAACCACCATTGCGCGTATTTTTTCAAAAAGCCTTAACTGCGAAGAAGGACAAGGGGCTAACCCTTGCGGTCAGTGTAATACCTGTAAAGAAATAGAGCAGGGTAATTACGTTGATTTGCTAGAGATTGACGCGGCGTCAAGAACCAAGGTCGAGGATACTCGCGAGCTTCTTGACAACGTGCAATACAAGCCTACTCGTGGACGTTATAAAGTGTACCTTATTGATGAGGTACACATGCTTTCAAAGCACAGTTTTAATGCGCTGTTGAAAACGTTAGAAGAGCCACCCCCACATGTTAAGTTTTTATTAGCGACCACCGATCCTCAAAAGCTTCCAATAACTATTTTATCTCGTTGCTTGCAATTCAATTTGAAAGCTATGTCTCGGGAGCAAATAGTTGGACAGCTAAAGCATATTTTAGAGCATGAGCAGCTACCGTTTGAACCACAAGCGCTTGCGCTTTTAGCCAGAGCTGCCCACGGAAGTATGCGTGATGCGTTAAGCTTAACTGATCAAGCTATTGCTCAGGGTGGAAATCAAGTTCTGGCATCGGTGGTAACCGACATGCTTGGATTGATGGACAAGAACCAACTGCTTAAAGTGGTTCACGCCGTGGTGAGCAAGAGTCCTGCTGATGTATTGCAATTGGTAAACGATTTAGCAGAGCAAGCTCCTGATTATGACAATGTTCATAGCGAGCTAGCTAGTCTATTACACCAAATAGCACTGACTCAATGGGTGCCTGAAGCATGTAAGCTAGAAACCACTTCGGCTAAAGCGATTTTTCAATTAGCTAAAACCATTCCAGCAGAACAAGTGCAGTTACTCTATCAAATTGCACTTCAAGGTAGAAAAGACCTACCTTTTGCGGCAGACGGTAAAAGTGCGTTTGAAATGACATTAATGCGTATGATGTCGTTTGCTCCAAATATTCCCATTGAAAACACCTCAAGTGAAATTGAAAATGGGAGGAGTGAGCATAGTTTACCTGTAGATCATGCTTCTTCCAGTGGTGGCCCGGGAAACGTTGGTAAGCAGGGGGAAGCGCCGTTAAGCGAAACTTCTGCAACCAAGATGCAGGAGGTGACGCCTTCCAAAGTACAGGTAGAATCTACCTTTGCTCAGTCATTAGCCGGTGCATCACCCACCTCAGAGCCCCTTGGTGTACCAAATGTAGAACGAGAGCCGCAAGAAGAGCCTCTGCCTGAATCGCAATCGAATCCCCAGCTTGAGCATGAGGTCAAAGAAGACCATTCAGCAGACGACGAAAGTGGGCTAGGTGAACCAGAAACTTCGATAATTTCGTCCAATGTAAAAACTGATCAAGCGCCGACTCAAACAACTGGTCTAAATACCTACGCTACACTTGATGATAAACCTGCAAAACAGCAGCCTCCTTCACCTGTTGATGAAGTGTTGCCGGTAGAAGGCGCTACACAAAGAACAGAATACGCGGAGGCGCAGGCGCAGTCTGAGCCAACGTCGGCTAGCGCGCCTCAAGCTGAACAGTATTATGATGAACCACCGTTAGATGCATATATGGATGATGTGCCACCTCCATCAGAAGACGATGGACTTTTCGGTGTTGAAGGCTATCACGGTGAAGACTCTCATATTAACGGCGAGTCATTGGCGCACGAGAACGAGACAGATTCTGCAAACGGTGTTCAAACAGATGGCAACCCTGTTAATGAAGGAAATGGGGCAGGTACCGATTCTATCAACAGAGAAACGTCATCGTTAACCGCCGAGGAACAGCTTACTTCTACAGCTGATATGTTAGCGCTTCGTCAAAAGCTTAAACAAAAGAAAGCCCAAGACGCCGATGCTAAAAGCAACAGCGTAGCGAATGCTAAGGCGGAAAGTGCGAGTGATATTCAAGCGCGCTTTACCAGAAGTAAAAGCGAAGCTTTAAGTGCTGCACAAACTACAAACACTATTAACAATAGTACTGACAATAGTGCGGTGCAAAACGATGCTGGCAACGAGAGCAACAGTGCTGGAGTAGAACCCGCAGAGCCCGGCACCAGCGCTAGACTTGATAACAGCCTTGAGCTTAACAACAGCCCTGAGCTCGAAAATAGCCCTCAAATGGCTAAAAACGAAAGCATTGAAGGCTACCACAACTCTCTGCATGAAAATGCAAATTCAAAAACTCCACGAACTGGCGCTCAGGTATTACCTGCCGACACTATGAACGTTAGTGAAGCTGAAGATGGCCAGTCTAGCGTAAGCAGTAAGGACGATTTTGCTCTTGATGATTTTGAAGAAGATTTACCTTTTTCAAATGACGAAGCAGATACGCAAGTAAGCCAAGTGAAGCCCGTTGATGATATGCCACCTTGGGCTACAGATTACGATAATCTACCACCTCAACACTTTGAAAACTCTGGCTTCGTTGAAACGTCTTCTAACAGCCATGCAAACAACAGCAGTGTTCCAAAACAAGTGGAAGGTGCAGGTGAATGGTCTTTTGCGCGAGATGCTCTAAATTTTGACACGCCGCTCAGCAGTACGTATGACGGGAAGCTAGAAGCCTATCTAAATGATGGAAGTAAACTAATACATGCAAGTCAAATTGACGAGTGGAGTAACTTGGTTGAACAGATGCCAGTCGCTGGGCTTCTTAAGCAATTAGTGTTGCATGCAGCATTTTCTCGAAATGGAAATCAAGTATCCCTTGAAATTGACCATAGTCAGACGCATTTATTAAACGATAGTGCAAAAAAGCAATTAGTTGATGCAATACATCATGGATTGGGTGAAAACGTAGAAATAAATATTACGTTAGGTGAACCATCATCCACACCTTTTGCGTTACAACAAGAGATTCATGCCATGCGTCATGCGCATGCACATACGGTAATTAAGACCGACGATACAATTCAAACATTGCTATCGACTTTCGATGCGTCAGTGCTAACCGATTCGGTTAAAGCGCGATAGCAAAATTATTAACACCAAAACGAAGTGAGACAAAAATTATGTTTAAAGGTGGAATGGGCAATATCATGAAGCAGGCGCAGCAAATGCAAGAGCGCATGCAAAAAGCACAAGACGACCTAGCAAAAATTGAAGTAACAGGTGAAGCGGGTGCTGGCATGGTTAAAGTAACCATGACGTGCAATCACAACGTACGCCGTGTAGACATTGATGAATCATTGATGGACGACGACAAAGACATGGTTGAAGATTTGGTCGCAGCGGCGTTTAACGACGCGGTACGTCGCGTTCAAGAGACTAGCAAAGAAAAGATGGGTGATGTCACCGGCGGTATGCCACTACCTCCTGGCTTCAAAATGCCGTTTTAAAGTATACAATCAATTGATACCTGCTTGATTTTTTCTTTTGGTTACTTGCTAAAAGGCAGAATCAAAACGGAAAGTATGTCTATTTAAAAAGCTCTGGTAGTTACCAGAGCTTTTTTTTGAGTGTTGACCTTTCACTAATCCCTATCAGAGAAATTCTATCGACGTCAGGGCGTATATCGCACTAGAATACACCTCCATTTAAAAATGGTCTTAAATCGAGGGTACTTCGTTATATTATGGTATCTAAAATCCCCGACCTTACTTTCTAATTTGTCTAAGGCAAAATGGGGAAATCTAAATTCGAGTTTTATTATCCAAATTAGAGGCGTATGTAGTGCTAAGGAAAGGCTTAGTTATCACCACGGTTATTCTGCTGCCCGTAGCTGCCGTATTGTTTTTTATGAGTATCCATGAGCTGTTTAAAATGAAAACAGTGACAGTTGACCCCAAGCTCAAAGAAATTTCAGGTATTGAATTCGACAAGTTTAAAAGGCTTTGGGCCATAAACGATAGCGGGGATGGGCCTATACTTTATATGCTAAATAAAGACGGCACAATAGAGAGAGAGGTAACCGTTACTAACGCGAAGAACGTGGATTGGGAAGACATGACGCAAAACAGTTTTGGTCATTTCTTTTTAGGAGACTTTGGCAATAATGACAATAAACGTCGCTGGTTAACTATCTATAAAATTGAAAATCCTATCGATATTGAAGGTGAAACCACTGAAGCAGAAATAATAAAGTTTACTTACCCTGAAATGGGAAAAGGAAAAGTAAAGCCCGAGGATAAAAACTACGATCTAGAAGCGTTTGTTGAATACAAACGAAACCTTTATCTATTTACCAAAAATAGAACGAAGCCTTTCGATGGCATTACAAAACTATACAAAGTGGGCGACCATGCAGCAAACTTTGATGCAAAGCTTATTGGTGAATTTAAAACATGTACCACACTTGAAAAGTTATGCTGGATTACCTCTGCCGCAATAAGCCCTGATAGAACCAAATTAGTGCTTCTTGATTCAACCAGCTTGTGGCTTTTCGAAAATTTCGAAAGTGATAATTTTTTCAGTGGTGACGTATCGCGAATTGACTTAGGTGTGGTAACACAAAAAGAAGCAGTAACTTTTTATGATAATAATACCCTTGTGTTCACCGATGAGGAGTATAAAGGGTTGTTCGGCGGCAACGTGTACGAAGTTAAACTCGACCAAGCAAAGCGTAACGTGATTAAATACCGCGAAAGCCCGAAACAACCAGAACAAATACCTAAGCAGTAAATATTATGAAGTTCAGTCCGCTACTCTCAGAATTAATACAAGCATTAACTTGTCTTCCTGGCGTTGGCAATAAAAGCGCTCAACGTATGGCATTTCATCTTCTAGAGCGAAATCGCACGGGAGCTATAGATTTAAGTAATGTGTTACACAATGCAATGGAGCATATTCATCATTGTAAGCGTTGCAGAACGTTTACCGAAGATGAGCTATGCGATATTTGCCGTCACCCAGAAAGAGAAACCAGCGGTTTGTTGTGTATTGTAGAGAGCCCTCAAGACGTCTTGGCAATAGAACAAACGCTGAGCTACAAAGGTCAGTATTTCGTTCTTATGGGGCATTTGTCGCCAATAGACGGTGTTGGACCAGAAGAAATAGGTTTAACCGAGCTTGAAGCTCGCCTTGCTGCTGGTGGTATCAATGAAGTTATCCTAGCTACAAACCCCACTGTAGAAGGGGAGGCCACGGCACATTACATCGCTCAGCTATGCACAAGTCATAACGTCGATGCTTCTCGAATCGCACACGGTGTTCCGGTTGGTGGAGAGCTTGAATATATCGATGGTAATACACTTACCCATGCATTTTCAGGTCGCCGCAAACTGTAGTTTTTATGTTTAGCGTTTTGCTTTTATTGGATGTGAAACGCTATGTTTTTTCTTAAAAGTCTTTATGCCTGTTTAACGCTATTTTCTTTTTATTGCTTGCAAAATAGCCTACATCATCCCGTCTCATAAAAAAGTCTGCTCATTACAAATTAATTTTCGCTCTAAACGTTGAAAAGTGCGTTCAGTGACCTTACCTGTTAAACATCAAACGTGATCCATTCAACGAGGAGATATTGGATTATGGCTGAAGCAGCCCACAAAGAAACCCACGGTTTTCAAACAGAAGTAAAACAGCTTCTTCAACTGATGATTCACTCTTTGTATTCAAACAAAGAGATCTTTCTACGCGAGCTCGTATCAAACGCCGCTGATGCAGCTGACAAACTACGCTTTCGCGCGCTAGAAAATGACAGCCTTTACGAAAACGATGGCGATTTAAATGTAAAGTTGAGCGTCAATAAAGAAGCTAACACGGTTACAATTACCGATAACGGTATTGGCATGACCCGCGATGAAGTAATCGCAAATTTGGGTACCATCGCAAAGTCTGGCACTAAAGACTTCTTTAGTAAGCTTTCTGGCGATAGCGCTAAAGACTCGCAGCTTATTGGTCAGTTTGGCGTAGGCTTCTACTCGGCGTTTATCGTTGCAGATAAGGTTACTGTTCGTACCCGCGCTGCTGGCGCAGATGCGTCTACAGGTGTTGAGTGGATTTCAGACGGTGAAGGTGAATTCACTATCGCTGAAATAAGCAAACCTACTCGCGGTACAGAGATTACGCTTCACCTTCGCGAAGATGAAAAAGAATTCGCTGATACTTGGCGTCTTCGTTCTATCGTCAGCAAATATTCAGATCACATCAGCATTCCTGTGCAAATGTGGAAAGATGAGGTGCCCGAGAGTGAGGGCCCTGAAGGCGAGAAAATAGAAGCTCAGCCTGGCGAATGGGAAGTTGTAAATAAAGCTACTGCACTATGGACTCGTGATAAATCAGATATCTCTGATGAGGAATATAACGAATTCTATAAGCACATTTCTCACGACTTTACTGATCCTTTAGCTTGGGCACACAATAAAGTAGAAGGTAAAACCGAGTATACAAGCTTACTTTACATTCCTTCTAAAGCCCCGTTTGACATGTTCAATCGCGATCAAAGTCACGGTCTTAAACTTTACGTTCAGCGCGTTTTCATCATGGATGACGCAGAGCAGTTTATGCCAACCTACTTGCGCTTTGTGAAAGGTTTGCTAGATAGCAACGATCTTCCACTTAACGTGTCTCGTGAAATTCTTCAAGATAACAAGGTTACCCAAGCGCTTCGCCAAGGCTGTACAAAGCGCGTTCTGCAAATGCTTGAAAAAATGGCGAAGAACGATAGCGAAAAGTATCAGTCGTTCTGGAATGAATTCGGTAATGTTCTAAAAGAAGGACCTGCAGAAGATTTCAGCAACCGTGAAAAAGTTGCTGGTCTATTGCGCTTCTCATCGACACACGGTGAGTCAGACGCACAAACAGTTTCACTAGCTGATTATATTGAGCGAATGAAAGAAGGTCAGGATAAGATTTACTACGTAACTGCAGACAGTCTGCAAGCGGCGAAATCTAGCCCACACCTTGAGATTTTCCGTAAGAAGGGAATCGAAGTGCTACTTATGGGCGAGCGCATTGACGAATGGTTAATGTCTCATCTAACTGAGTTTAACGAGAAGCAGTTTGTATCGATTGCTAAAGGAAACTTAGATTTAGGCGACTTAGAAGACGAAGAGTCTAAGAAAGCGCAAGAAGAAGCAGAAAAAGAAGTTGAGGGCGTATTAGAAAGAGCGAAAACAGCACTGGGTGACAAGGTTGTTGACGTGAAGTTCACGCACCGTCTAACTGACTCTCCTGCCGTTATCGTTGCCGATGACAACGGCATGACTACGCAAATGATGAAGTTAATGCAAGCTGCGGGACAAGCCGTGCCGGACGTGAAGTATCATTTTGAACTTAACCCTGAGCATAGCTTAGTTAAATTGCTTGCCGACACGCAAGATGAAGAGCTATTCAACCAGTGGGTTGGTGTATTGTTTGACCAAGCCGCACTGTCGGAACAGGGTAGCCTGAAAGATCCATCTACATTTGTTCAGAACTTGAACACTCTATTAATGAAGTTGGCAAAATAAGATGTAATTTAATAGGTTTACCTTTAAAAACGGGCGTAATGCCCGTTTTTTTGTTTCTACCACCAACAAAGATCAGTTTGTCTGTTTTAATGTGCTATATTTTGGCGGTTAAAAAATTTCAAGTTAATCATTTTAGGCGTTGGGTAATTTAGTCTTGGTAGAACTGAATAGTCAGGCAATACAGTTAAGGGTATAGGCATAAACTTTCAAATTTGCCTATAAGCTGAACATATATTCGCCATTAGTCTTAAGATTAACTTTACGGTACTCCTTACACTTGTCACTACAGTGTTGAATGTGTAAAGTGCCCGAAGTAAAAAGTTCAAAAATCATAAGCGGAGAACGCACTCATGCGAATCATTCTTCTCGGCGCTCCTGGCGCGGGTAAGGGCACACAAGCTCAATTCTTAATGGGCAAATATGGCATTCCACAAATTTCAACGGGCGATATGCTTCGTGCTGCGATTAAAGCAGGTACAGAGCTAGGTCTTGAAGCTAAGCGTGTAATGGACGAAGGTAAGCTAGTATCTGATGAGATTATCATTGGTCTAGTAAAAGAGCGAATTGCACAAGATGACTGTAAAGAAGGCTTCTTGCTAGATGGCTTCCCTCGCACTATTCCGCAAGCTGACGCAATGAAAGAAGCCGGCGTTTCCGTTGATCACTGCATTGAATTTGACGTTCCAGATGATGTAATTGTTGAGCGTATGGGCGGCCGCCGTGTACACCCAGCATCGGGTCGTGTTTACCACGTTGTTTATAACCCGCCTAAAGTGGAAGGTAAAGACAACGAAACCGGTGACGAACTAATTGTCCGTGATGACGACAAAGAAGAAACAGTTCGCAAGCGCTTAGCCATTTATCACGAGCAAACTAAGCCACTTGTAAACTACTATAGCGCTGAAGCGGAAGCAGGGAACTGCGAATACCATAAGCTAGACGGTACGCGTCCAGTTGAAGAAGTAAGTGCTGAATTAGCAGAGCGTTTAGGCTAATTGCTAAAAAGGTTTATAAAAGGTCGCTTATGCGGCCTTTTTTGTTGCTTGTAACTTATCAGCGGATAACGTTTAATGTTACTAAGTAAGTATACAATTTATCCGCTAATCGAAATAACGCGCTATAACTATAACATGTGGAGTTGACCATGGTTTTGCCTATCACGGCGTTTTACGCCAGCCTATTGGGTATTTGTTACCTTTATTTATCGTTTTTAGTAATTGGTGCAAGGCGTCGCCACCAAGTTGGAATAGGCGATGGTGGTCATGAAGATCTCAATCGATTAGCCAGAGCGCATGGTAATTTTAGCGAATACGTACCCATTACGCTTATTATGATAGCGTGTTTTGAAGCTAATACAGGTCAAGTATGGGCTGTTCACGCTTTAGGTAGCGCACTACTGTTTGGCCGTGCGTTGCATGCCTATGGACTCGGACGTCATTCAGGCGTGAGTTGGCAGCGCTTCGCGGGTATGATACTAACTTTTCTTGCTATGCTATGCGCCTCTATTGGCAACCTTGTGCTTATTCACTTTGGTATGTAAGTTCGATATCTACCGTGGGTTCGTTTATAACAATGCCAGCTAAGCTGGCATTTTTTATGGATAGCATTAAATAAACTGAGGTTCGAGTTTTTAATACAAAGCCATAGTTAAAAATACTTGGTAATCAGGTAATCAGGTAATCAGGTAATCAGGTAATCAGGTAATCAGGTACTCAGGTACTCAGAACAGGTCTTTTTTCTAATTTTTACAGATATAGTGTTTTCGTCAACGCATCTACATTTCAAGGAAATTAATGTATTGGTAGTGCTTTAACATATTAACTGTAAGGAAAAATCATGGAAAGAGACATAAATTTAAATGGGCACGAGCTTTCACAAGAAGAGCTAGAACAGGTCAGCGGAGCATGGATTGCTAATATTATAGGCGCTTTTGCAGGAGCCGTTGGAGGCGTTTATGGCGCGGCTATAGCAGGCGGTGGTGGCGCTAGTTCTAAATCCCTATGGTCAGCAGGTTTAGTTGGTGCAGGTGCTGGCTTTTTCAATCCGGTGGGTAGCGTTGGGCGTTTAGCTGGTTCTGTAGGTTTAGGGTTAGGCGGTGGTGCGATAGGTAACGCCGTTGATTCTCAGTATGAGGAAACGACAGACGAGTAATCCTAATAGGAAAACAGAGGTTTACAATGACCGATGCTTTCTATGCAAGGTCATTACTAGAGAGTGGGGGTAAAGAAGAATGCTAAAAGCTATAATTATTTTAATACTAGTAATTTTCTACACTTTTTTGCTAAAGCGAAGATTCAACGTAAAGATGATGGATGCTTGGCAAGCCGAAACATTAGGCTCTAAGATACTGGTATACGTGATGATCGCTTTGCCTGTTATTTTTGCATGGCTTACTACGGTTCTTTTTGAATATCTGTTCTATTAGGCAGATTCAATAAACGCATATAAAAAAGCGCTCGTGGCAAAATAATGCCAGCGAGCGCTTTTTCTTTTGAGCTACTTTTAGAAGCGGTAAGTTAGTTTAGAGTAAACAAAGCGGCCACGAGGATTGTGTACGCTACCTACATAACCATAGAGGTCGCTATCGCCATCACCAATAGCAAATGGTGGCTCTTCATCTAGTAGGTTGTTTGAACCAATTACTAAGCGAAGGTTATCGCTATAGTTATAGCCAATCTGCAAGTCTACTAACATTTGAGAATCAACGGTTCTTGACGTGTTCTCTTCAAAGTCGAGCACACCGTCGAAGTTAATGTCTGGCGTGTCTTCAAATTCACCTACAAAGCTGATGTTTAGGTTGGCATCAAATGCGCCTTTTGACCATGTTGTGCCGAACAACCAGCGGTGCTCTGGGTAACCGTACTCGCCCGTGTATTCTAGACCGTCTTTTTCAAACTCATTCATGTAAGACCAATCAAGGTTAAAGCGTAAGTTACCGTACTCTTGAAGTTCCATGCTGTAATTAGCACTGAAATCTACACCCGAAGCTTCTTGTGACGAGACGTTTTGGTAGGTGTTGAAAATTTTCTGAATAACACCTAGCGACTCACCTTGCTGCGGGTCTAAACGAACACAAATTGTACTGTCTTGATTATTACACTCTGCGTCGTAAACAAGACCAAACTGCTGTTCGTCAATCTTGTTATCTTGGGTAATGCTCCATACATCAATGCTTAATCCAAGCTCTTGAATAGGGGCATAGATAACACCTACGTTCCATGACTCAGATTCTTCCGCACCAAGGTTAGGGTTACCAGCGAACTCAATGTTGTAATCCAGTGATTCACAGTCTTGACCGGTTGCTTCACAACGGTATCTATCTACAAAAAATACGCTCTTTTGTGATGGACCAAGGCCAACTTGTGCAAGAGATGGAGCTCTAAAACCTTGCGCCCAAGAGCCACGCACTGTCACTTCGTCGCTCGGTGCCCAACGTAAAGCAATTTTAGGGTTGGTTGTGCTACCAAAGTCGCTATAGTGGTCATAGCGGCCAGCTAATTGAAGTTCTAGCTCTTCAGCCAAAGGAATTGAAAGCTCTAAATACGCTGCGTATTGGTCGCGTTCTGCTGAAGCTGATACCGACTCTGTACCAAAAATTAGACCGCGTTGGAATTGAACGTCTGGTACATCTGAAACTTGTTCTTCACGATATTCAACGCCAGCCGCCATCATGACTACGTCGTCGCCAAAGTTAAAGGCTTCGCCCGTGATGTGCGCATCTACGCTGGTCATGCGAGATTCACCACGGCGCACTAAACTGGTGGTAATTTCGTCAATAACGCTTTGCGGGTTAGTTACGCCGCCAAACGGGTTGTAGTTTCCAAGATCGATTTGCTCTTGTAACCAGTCAACGCGAACCCAGCCTTGTGATTGGTCACCGCTTTGCTCTGAACGGCTGCGACCTTTTTGTACCGACGCTTCCCAGTCGTAATCATTAAATGTACCGCGTAGGCCCGCGACTAAGCGAAGGGTATCAGACTCGATGTCCCAACGGCGCGCGCCAGCATCAACAGGGCGATAGCGACCAATTTCGATATCTTGACCGAAAGGATTGTTAGGATGGGTGCCTGGAACGGTTAAACCTGCATCTTCATCGAGCGGTGTTGCAGCGCCGCCTGCTTCAGACGTATTGTGCTGCATAGCAAGTTCCATAAACGCTGTAGTTTCGTCGCCAATTTTGTAATCAAATTGACCAATAAAGCCTACGCGCTCAGAGGAAGGAATTACGAGGCCGAAAGGGCCTTAATCAAACAAGCAGCTGCCTGAAGCCGTAGCGCTATCTTCCGGACAATCAGGGTCGATTGTTTTAACGCCATCTACATAAAAGTAACCTGGGTAGCCGCGCGATGAACGAAAATCCATGCCGCCATAAGGCGATTGGTTTGCGGTACCGTAGCGACCCATTTCATCAGCGCCTAATGTGCTGTTGTTAAAGTAGTCTATGATAACAGTAGCGCTGCTCTTTTCGCTTTGAGAGCCCCATAAGATGCTTGCAGTGGTTTCATCATAACTTGGGCCAGTAGTGCCACCATAGCCGGCGTTAATCTCAAGACCTTCATAGTCTTTCTTAAGTACAACGTTAACTACACCTGCTACTGCATCTGAACCATAAATAGCCGATGCGCCGTCTTTTAAGATATCAATGCGCTCAATGGCAGATACTGGGATAGAGTTAATATCAACAAATGAATTAGTGATACTTTCTGCAAATGCACTAATTGCCACGCGGCGACCATTAATTAATACCAGTGTCGCGTCAGGTCCCATGCCGCGAAGCGATACTGCGGCTGCACCGTTTGCGGTCGAGTCTTGGCTGTTGTTACGGGTTGAAAAGGTTCCTGCGCCAGTAGCAGGCATACGTTCAAGTAGTTGTTGAAGGTTTTCATAACCCATACCTTCAATCATAGTTGCATCAATTGATTGAATAGGAGAGGGGCCTTCCATATCAGTGCGCTTAATACGAGAACCGGTAACTGCAATTCTTTCAAGGTTGGCTGCTTCTTCGTCAGCTTGCTGTGCATACGCAGGAGATAGAGAGGTTAATCCTGAAAGTGCTAATCCCACTGCAATTGCACTTACTTTACGACCTTGTTTCATTGTTATTTCCTTATTATCCATTTTACTTGTTGTGTGTTTTCGCAACATAGCTATGTTGCGAAATTATCAATAGCACTCCTAATACTAAAGTTGCAATAGGGAAAAACACGAAAGATGTGACTCTTGGTTACAAAATGTGTAAACCAACTCTTACTTTAACGCATGCTTTTCGCAAAATATGAATAATTAAGGAAAGGTAAAGATTGCTTACAAATAGTGGGGTAGCACGTAATTATTCAACTTAAAAACTTGAGTTGATGGATAAAAATAGCGCAAAGGTAGGCGGGTAATTTGTAATATTTTGAAAGAGATCTAATTAATCTAAATTTTGCAGTAGACACAAAAAGCAGCAACTTTTGTAAATCTGATCACTCTAGTAGTGACGCAAATTTAAACGTAAGTAAATGTCTCATAGCTATTTTGCAAAAAGACCGTACCTAACCGAGCTTATTGAAGAGTGGTAAAAACTCTGTCTTTTCTTGGTAAATACATATTGTGCGTATCTAGAGAAAACGCCACAGACGTGGCTTTGCCTTGAACCTCTTCAACTGGAATAAATCCATAGTAGCGGGAATCTACACTATTGTTTCTGTTGTCGCCCATCGCAAGTAAGTGAGCTTTAGGCACGGTAACTACATTAAAACTCTTTGCAGGGCTTGGTATCGGATTAAGTGCAATAGTACGGCTGTGCCCCAAAATTTCTTCAGAATAAACCTGACTACCTGAGGGGGATAATGCTGCCTTCTCACCGTTTATAAATAGTACATTGTTTTCCAGTTCAACTTTATCGCCCTCTACGGCAATAACTCGCTTGATGAGCCTTGTATTAGCGGCGGTGCTGTCAATAATCACAATGTCGCCGCGTTTGATATCGCCTGTTTGAGCGATCACTACATTGGTAAAGGGGAGTTCTAGCGTGTATGCAGATTTATCGACAACCACTCGATCTCCCACTTTGATGGTTGGCTCCATAGAGCCGGAGGGAACATAGTACCAGTCAGCAACACTGCTTCTAAACGAGAAAAGCAAAATAACAAATAAAATAAAAGGCAGGTGGTTTTTTACGCTTTCTTTAATGTTTTTCACAATCGCATTCTCGCTGTTCTTATCTTGTAAATTCATTTAAAGGCTTTTGAAGCTTCCCTTTTCACTGTATATAGAGGTTAATCTAACCTGTTCGTTCAACTTAACGATGTGGAAAATGTAACTAACTGTGTCGTTGCACAAAGAGAATTACCTCAAGTTTCATGCTTTCCCACTCAGTGTTTTTATTAAAGGTAATTTAAGAACAATTACTTAAAGTTGCTTTTGTGAGCATTGAATAAAAATGTATTAGGTACGATTTATGTAGTTAAAACGCTACGACTAAAGCTAATTTCGTGCACTGCCAGCGCGCTTGTGGTACTTGTTACATTTTTAGTTAGTAAAGAAATAAGAACGATGCGCGCGAGATTAAATAGAAAACGAATATATGCTGCCGTAGCTGTTACTGCATTAATTACAATATCGGTAGGATGCACCTATACCACGGGTTATGCTGATAAAAGCCAGTCAGTTTCTGTTGAGGAAACTAAAGCTGTATCTCAGAGCGCATCATCGTTAAACGTAGACTATGAACGCTTTACGTTGAATAACGGGCTTACTGTACTATTACATGTAGACAAGTCAGACCCGGTGGCCGCAGTGGCGTTGACAGCCCATGTTGGGTCGGCCCGGGAGAAACAAGGTCGTACCGGTTTTGCCCACCTCTTTGAGCATCTACTTTTCCTAGAATCGGAAAATTTAGGAAAAGGGGGTTTAGACAAACTCAGTGCTAGAATTGGTGGCTCTGGGGCTAACGGTTCTACCAGTCGTGACAGTACTAATTACTATCAAACGGTCCCCATTGACGCCTTAGAGAAGATGATTTGGGCTGAAGCCGATAAACTGGGATACTTTATTAACACGGTGACAGAGCCCGTACTCGCAAAAGAAAAGCAGGTAGTAAAAAACGAAAAACGCCAGAGTGTCGATAATCGCCCGTACGGACATAACCAATACGTGATTGACAAGAACCTCTATCCCGAGGGGCACCCCTATAGCTGGCAAGTTATTGGCTCACTTGAAGACTTACAAAGCGCTACACTGTCTGACGTTAAAGAATTTTTTGAAACTTGGTATGTACCTAACAATGTGGTGTTAACCATTGCGGGTGACATTGATGTAGACCAAACAAAGGCTTGGGTTAAAAAGTACTTTGACGAAATTCCCGCGGGAAACCAAATCCATAAGTTACCGCCACAACCTGCTAAGCTCAATAAGACGATAAAACGATTCCACGTTGACAATTTCGCCCAAGCGCCACTTTTAACTATGGTATGGCCTACCGTGCCCGAATACCACAAAGACTACTATGCGTTGCAAGTGCTTTCTCAATACCTTAGCCAAGGCAAAAATGCGCCACTGAACAAAGTACTTATTGATGAAAAGAAACTTACCAGTAATGTTTACCTTTACGGGTATGACGCAGAGGTAGCAGGGCAATTACAACTGCAAGTTATGGCGTTTAATGGTGTCGATCTCAATGCAGTTGCTCAAGGTATTGGCGAAGCGTTATCTAGCTTTGAAAAAGAAGGCATTTCTTCAGAAGAATTGGCACGTATAAAAGCAGGGCAAGAAACGCAATTCTATCAAGGGTTGTCCAGCGTGTTAGGTAAGGGGTTTCAGCTAGCACAATACGAAATTTTTGCGGGTAGCGCAGATTTCATAAGTCAGGACGTCCAAAAAATTCTAGGGGTTACGCAACAAGACGTAATGCGCGTATATAACACCTACTTGAAAAACAAGCCTTACGTCGCTACAAGCTTCGTACCTAAAGGCGGACAAGAGTTGGTGCTCAATGGCTCGACAAAAGCTAAGGTAGTCGAAGAGCAGATAGTAGCGAACGCCGAAGAAAGCTTTGATGCGTCCGTTGCTAGTGAATATGAACGCACCCCCTCATCTTTTGATCGCACGCAAGAGCCTAGTTATGGCGATAGCATAGAAATTACTCCACCAAAAGTTTGGCAAAGCACATTGTCTTCTGGCATTGAAGTGGCGGGTATTTCTAATAGCGAGGTGCCGTTAGTCGCCTTTGAATTAAAACTCGAAGGTGGGATGTTACTTGATTCAGAAAATAAAACAGGTACAGCCAATTTACTTGCCGAAACTTTGCTGAAAGGTACAGCTAATAAAACAGCTCTACAGTTAGAGCAAGAAATTGAGCTTTTAGGTGCGTCATTGGAAGCTAGCGCGTCTGAAACTGACTTAACTATTAGCGGTACTGTATTATCTAAACACTACGGTAAGTTAATGGAGTTAGTTTCTGAAGTCATCCTTTCCCCCCGTTTTGATGAGGCGGAGTTTGAACTTGCCAAAGATGATGTGAGAAATCAGATTGAACAAATTAAAGCAAACCCGAACGCTATCGCATCTGTAGAGTTTAAAACGTTGCTTTACGGAAAAGCGCACCCATTTGCCCGGACGACACTGGGTAACGTCGAATCGGTTCAAAACATCACCCTTGATGATCTACAGGCGTATTACAAAAGTAATTTTTCACCTGTCGTCGCTAAGCTGCGTATTGTGGGGGATATCAGTCAACAAGAGGCTGTAGGCACTTTGTCCACGCTCAGCGATAATTGGGAGTCTAAAAAGGTAACACTTCCAACGGTGTCTGAGCCTACTTTACCTTCAAAGGCTCAGCTGTTTTTCTACGATGTTCCCGGCGCGAAACAGTCAGTGTTGTACTTCGGGCACTCGGCGCTTAACGTTAATCATCAGGACGCCTACAAGGTCGGCGTAATGAACTACCGGTTGGGTGGAGGAGGTTTTGCCTCGCAATTTATGCAAGAACTTCGCGAAAATAAAGGCTACACCTATGGTATTCGCTCGTCATTTTCTAGCGACCAGTATACCGGCGAATTTACTATTCGAAGCTCAGTTCGTTCCAATGTGACGCTTGAAGCCACGCAGGCGATTATGGATATATTGGCGTCTTTTGATGATAGTTACTCAACTGAAGATCTTGCTATTACCAAAGGCTTCACGCTTAAGTCTGGCGCGCGCGCATTTGAAACTCTCGGCGCAAAGTTGAATATGGTGAGCGAAATCAGTGATTTTGGCTTTGCCGATGATTACGTATTAAGGCAAGAGGCAGAAGTGAAAGCGTTGACCGTTGAAGAGGTTAAACGCCTCTATCGCGATTATGTGCATCCAGACAAGATGATTTATCTAATTGTTGGGGATAAAGCAACGCAGTTTGAGCGTCTTGAGGCACTTGGACTAGGTAAACCAGTACTGCTTAATACTTCACAGCAATAAGGGATGGGCGGAAAATAGACTATTTGCCTTACTGGTAATAGCCTGTTGTATAACATGTAAAAGAAGAGGGCCCGCACAGATCAATGCAGGCCCTTTGTTAGCGTGGTCTTAGAAATCCACTTGTACTTGCCACAGTTCGAAGTCCCTAAAAAATAGCAATTCAAGCTGTTGTTATACTCACGCTTGCTGCTATTGCGTTTTCAGTTTGGCCAAAAGCTGTTCTAGTTTGCTAACCGCGGTAAAGATGGCTTTTGAGCTTTCTGCCGATGACTGTGAATTACTTGATACTTCAGTTGTGGCATTGCCTATTACTACCATGTTTCTGTTTAGCTCTTCACTGACTTGGCTCTGCTCTTCTGCGGCCGCTGCCATCTGAGTCATACGCTCACTTATCTCACCGATTTGAAGTACAGTGGTTTGCATTTTTTCCAGCGCTGACCGTGAAAGCTGTGCTGCACCTTCCGCTTTCTGGCTGCCAGTGTGAATGGTGTTTACCGTATGATCAACTTCGCTTTGCAACGCTGTAATAACCTTGCCAATCTCACCTACTGATTCAGCTGTCTTAGAAGCAAGAGAACGGACTTCGTCCGCCACTACGCTAAATCCTCTGCCATTTTCTCCGGCGCGCGCCGCTTCGATAGCAGCGTTAAGTGCCAAGAGGTTGGTCTGGTCAGCTATTGCGCCAATAACGTCGAGGATTTTTTTGATATCAGCACTTCGTTGAGAAACCGCTTGGACTGCGTCAGATGCGTTTTGCATTTCCGTCGATAGAGCTATTACAGAATGTGTTGATTCTGAAATTTCGTTTTCCGTCTGTTTTACGGAACTTGTGGCATTATCCGCATTAGTGGCTGCGTCAGCAGCGGTCCCCGCTACTTCTTGAGCAGTTTGCGACATTTCCGTAATCGCAGTAACGACACTATCAATTTCGGCCTGTTGAACTTGAATAAGTGAATTTGTGCTTTGTGCATGGCTTTGCGTTTGTTCACTTTGCGCTATAACATGGGCACACGACTGTTTTGCTTGCTCTAGTAACTCACGTACTCTTTCTTTAAATAAGTTGAAAGCTTCGCTCAACTGAATAAGTTCCGCGTGGGAATCAACATGAATGTCTTGGGTCAAATCGCCGCCTTGCCCCGCAAGCTCTTCCATTCTCTGCGCGACTTGTCGCACTGGCTGAATAATACTCTTTGTGAACGCGAAAACCAGAGCTAGGGCAATAGCGGTACATACTATCGCTACAATTAGTTGAGTTGTTAATAATGAGGTTACTGACGAAGAGATCATTGCCTCTAGTGAAGTGATCGGTGCCAGCGCATGGGTTTTATCAACGCCAACAATCATTTTCCATTTTACCTTAGCGACATCAAGCGATATGTCTTGTGAAACATATAACATTCCGTCGCTTTCATAGAGACCTGACCGTGACTCTGCGTCTAGCAGGCGGCTACTTTTCTCTTTATCGCTAAATATTTCAGAAAATGGACGCGCTAACTTACTTTTCGCGCTCGTTGCTGCAACTACTAAACCATTTTGGCTTACGACATAAACTTCAGCATTACCGCCGTAAAGTGATGCTTTTAAACTTTCAGCGCGTTTCTGAATAATAGGGAGGTTTAAGTCAGTGCCCACCACACCGCGAAAACGATTATTTGCAATCACCGGAACCGTTAGGCTTGTCATCAGCTCGCTGTAGCCTTCGCGGATTTCGTATTTATATGGGTTAGAGACACACGGCGTGAGCGTTTCCTTATTACACAAATACCACTCTGCTGCTCTAAAGCCAAACTCATCTAGAGTAGTGTCGTGCTTAAGTGTTGGGTCGGTTATCAAAACTTGCTCTGGCAAATCCTTAGCGCCGCGAATGAAGTATACTTCAAAGCTTCCCTTGCCGGGTGTCGAATGTGTTCTCCCGCTGATGTTTTCTGCCGCTTTGCCGTCAAACAAATTTGCTTCGAATTGAGCATACATACTTGATGTAACGTTTGTTGTTAGCACACTCCTAACAAGTTGCTCTGTCTGCTCTCTGCTTAACGACAATTCGTCACTTGTTTCAATACTAGAGGTTAACTGGGCTGCCAGGGCCGTGGGCAAGTAGTGCGCACTATTAATCAGAGCTTCTGTTTGAGCTGCAAATTGCGCTGCCTTTGCTGATACTGTCTTTTCTATTTGATCTACAACCTCTGAATTGACGTGCTGATCGATCTTACGCTCTGTACCTTCAAGGAGCACATAGCTTACGCCAATAAACACTAGTGCGAGTAAGATAAATAGAATGCCTACAACAGACATGAGTTTAGACGACAAAGAGTAGCTTTTTTTCATGGATACTAACTTAGCTAGAATGAGTGTAACCCGCATTGAGCGGAACGTTTGAGTGAGAACTTTAGCGGAAACATCTCTGTTTTAGCTTTCCGCAAAGCACAATTTGATTAAGCGTAGGGGATTTTCGATATTTTGCCTGATAATTATACTTATCCCTGTTCCTAAGACACTGATTAAATGTTTTCTCGAAAAGTACACAGGCATTCAAATTTATACTTTTTAGGGTGGGGATCATGACCGAAATAGGTGACAAAGCACGTAGTTACAATTAGCAATAATATATGTGTTGAATAAAAAGGACGGGACAATTCGATGTCGAATAAAAAGAGTGAAGCGGATAATCGACGTAAAGATGTAGCACTGAGCCATACGGAAGAAAAAGATGTCAGAAATAATCAGGGCTTAAATTCTGTTTCTTTGTACGCGATTGTCCACAGGGAAGGGCTAGAAGAGCTCCAGCGGCCTATGATGTCGCTGTGGTGGTCTGGGGTTGCGGCAGGTATTTGTATTTCTCTCTCTATTTTAGCTGAGGGCATCCTGCACCACCTTTTTTCTCGTTCTCCCTATCAGTTTGTGATAGAAAATTTAGGTTATACGGTGGGCTTTATAATGGTTATCGTAGGGAGGCTACAGCTATTTACCGAAAATACGCTGTCAGTTATTTTACCATTGCTAAGTAAGCCATCTCTTTATATGGGAGCGTGCATTGCGCGACTGTGGAGTATCGTCTTTGTTGCAAACATGGTTGGCACATTTCTAGCGGCGTTTTTCAGCTACGGCCTGCAAGCAGTTCCACCAGAGCTTGTCGAAGGAATGACGGCAATATCTAAACATTACGCCGAGCTAACACCATCAGACGCTTTTTCTTACGGTATTACGTCTGGGTTTATCATAGCCGCTATCGTATGGATGAAGCCTTCGGTTAAGCATTCTCAAATATTAATGATCGTTATTTTCACTTACCTTATTGCCATCGGTAACTTCACCCACGTGATAGCTGGTTCAACGGAACTCTTTTTATTGGCTCTTCAAGGGCACATAAGCCTTAGTGAAACCGCTGGGTTAATAGGCGCAACGCTGATGGGTAATATCGTGGGAGGAACAGGGCTGTTCGCTTTATTGGCCTACGGGCAAGTCGTACGAGAGATTGAAGAGTAAGTTTGATTTTGGGCAGTGAACGCGCGCGCTGATTCCTCATTGCTATTAGTCTCTTGCTCTACATTTTACAGCATCAGCAAGAACGCAATGTGCGTTTAGCCTCTTACACGTAACGTATAACATTAAATGAGAAGGCGTTTAGAAAAAACTAGTCTAGGTTCACAAGCGCTTCATCATTTTCCATTTGCAGAGCTAACCAGCGACAAAAGAGAGCGATACGCTTTTTACGTGGCGAATTCTTAAGGTATACAAAATGGGATTTCCAACGTACCGGGTGAGGTATATTAAACGGAATGACAAGCTGACCTGATTTAACATATTGACCAATCATTACGTCTGATGCCAGCATTACACCTTGACCTGTTAGTGCTGCGCTCAACGCCAGGTCACTTGAGGAGATCTCTGTTTTTTTTAAGCTTCTGTTTGTAATATCAATATTGCAGTGCTCAAAATAACTTTCCCAATTAGCTCTGTCTCCGAAAGCTAGGGCAAGTAATCTAGCATTAAGCAAATCAGATGGAGTATTCAACGCAAGCGTTTGTTTGTAACCTGGTGAACAAATTGGAACAATTCCATTTTCACCAAACTTTTGTACCTCTAAACCATCCTCCATAATTGACGAAGTCGAAGTACTAAAGCGAATTGCGATATCTATCTTGCCATCGTGCAGGCTTTCTATTCTATTGGAGGCAAAAGTATTAATATTTATATCTGGATACTGATTAAAGAATTTAAATAAATTTGGTAACAGCCACAGAGCACAAAACGCCTGTGTAGTACTCACTGTCAAACTTCCTTCTAATGGCTCTTCTTGAACTTTGTTTAAACCGTTTATAACTTCACTAAAGCCATTTTGACAAGCTTCAAAGAGTACCTGTCCCTGAGAAGTCAGTAGCATCCTTCTTGCGCTTCGTCTGAAAAGTTTAACCTGTAAATTCTGCTCTAATTGACGCATCTGCTGACTAACTGCAGCTTGCGTAATGCATAGCTCATCAGCAGCCTTACTGTAACTTTCGTGTCTAGCTGCCACTTCAAAGCAGAGCAAATTGTTTAACCACCTTAGTCTTCTATCCATAGTCACAATATAAGTTCATCTAATATTAAAAATTAACTTTTATCGTTGGTCATGTAAAGCTCGAAAACAGAAACTAGTCTCAAATACATTCAGTGAGACTTATATGAAAAAGCTCCCTAAAATCACGAGAAAAATAGATTCAACTTCGTTGCAAGCCAATAAAATAAAAGGTGTTGTTACTAGTGAAGAAAGCTATGGAGTTTTCAGGAATAACGAGGAAGACGTAAAAAAATTATCAAGAATAGCGTGTTTGGAGCAACATGCCGACGTATTTAAGTTGAACAGGAAAAGCTTATTATCGGTTATTGGGAATAAGCTCAATTTATCAATGTTAAGTGCATTTAAGTAATCTAAGTCGCTTACTAACCGAGAAAGAAGCTTAGTAAGTTTATGGTGAAGGTTTCTAATTGGAATGTGTGAGCTATTTCATTATTGGATATTGGATTTCAAAACAGTAGAATTGAGGAGTTATCGATAATTTTCGTAAATGCCTAGTTAATAATAGCAGTCATTAGTGAATAAAAAGGTTCAGGCTATTTAGAACGAATTAAAAGGCAAGCGAATCATTCAAGGACGAAAAACACTATGTTGAATAAACTCTTACTTATTTTAGTCGTTGCCTTTGGCGTTAAACTTTACCTCGAAAGCAGCAGCCAGCCATACTCAGATAAACAGCCGGATCGAAATCAACTTTCTACTCAAGAGCGTCTCACTCAACCTGTGCGTGTTTCTTTTAGGTGCGATGGACGACAATATTGCAGTCAAATGGCCTCATATGAAGAAGCAAAGTATTTTCTGAAAAATTGCCCCAATACGAAAATGGATGGCGATGACGATGGCATTCCATGTGAGAGTCAATTTCGAAGGTTTGACTAAATGTTGAGTGGTTAACTGACAAATAAAAAGACCCTCGATAATTGGTTGATTTAAATATCGAGGGTCAGAGTACTTTAATATACTGGGGCGTACGCTGGTTACTTATGACGCTCGCGAAGTACATCTAGCGCATCGTTTAGCGACATATCACTGGCCTGAAGAAGAACCGTTAGATGATACAACAAATCAGCGGCTTCGTTTTTAAGCTCTTCCTTGTCATGCACAGTAGCAGCTAGTGCTGTTTCCACGCCTTCTTCGCCTACCTTTTGAGCAATGCGCTTAATGCCTTTGTTATAAAGGCTAGCAGTGTAGCTGCTTTTTGGGTCGGCATCTTTGCGGGCCGCCAACACACGCTCTAAATCTGCAAGAAAGGTAAAGGCTGGCGTGTTGCCGTGAAACCAACAGCTTTCAACGCCTGTGTGGCATGTCGGGCCGTTAGGGTTAGCTAGTACCAACAGTGAATCCTGGTCGCAATCGCAGGCAACGCTCACTAAATCTAGCGTGTTGCCCGAGGTTTCACCTTTGGTCCAAAGACGCTGCTTAGAGCGGCTAAAAAAGGTCACTTTGCCCGTTTCAAGAGTTTTTGCTAGCGCATCTCGGTCCATGTAGCCCTGCATTAATACTTTGCCCGACAGTGCGTCTTGCACTATGGCAGGTAGCAGGTTGTCCATCTTGTCCCAAGCTAGTTTATTGCTGTTTTCATTAGTAATGATCACGGGTTTACTCCTTCTGCTTGCGCCGTTAATCCGTGACGCTTACGCATGGCAACGCCATTGCTGGTTAATTCTGCTTTTAGCTCGTCAATATTGATGATGCCCTTGTGAAATACCGATGCTGCAAGTGCGCCATCTACATCAGCTTGTTGGAACACGTCAGTAAAGTGAGTAATTTCGCCTGCACCACCCGATGCAATAAGAGGCACCTCACAGACATCGCGCACGGCTTTAAGCTGCTTCACATCATAACCTTTACGCACGCCGTCTTGGTTCATGCAATTCAGTACAATTTCACCTGCACCGCGCGACTGAACTTCTTTAATCCAGTCGATGGTTTGCCACTGGCTTTTCTGTGTACGAGCTTCATCACCGGTGAATTTGTATACTTCATATTGGTCGGTTGCTTCGTTATAGAAACTGTCGATACCAATTACTACGCACTGTTGTCCATACACATCGTGAAGCTGATTAATAAGCTCCGGGTTGTTAAGGGCAGGGGAGTTAATTGAAATCTTATCTGCACCCATTTCTAAAATGCGCCCAGCGTCTTCAATGCTTTTAATGCCGCCAGCTACGCAAAACGGGATATCAATAACCTGTGCAATTCGGCTTACCCAGCTTTTGTCTACCACGCGGGCGTCAGAACTTGCGGTAATATCGTAAAATACCAACTCGTCGGCGCCAGCTTTTGCGTATTGCTCGGCAAGAGGCACAATATCACCGATAATTTCGTGGTTTCTAAACTGGACGCCTTTAACGACTTTGCCATCGCGTACGTCCAAACAAGGAATTATGCGCTTTGCCAGCATGCAATAGCCTCCTTCACCGTGAATTTACCTTCAAGTAATGCGCGACCTAAAATTACGCCACCAACGTTAGTCGGCTTCAAGGCTTCGATATCAGCAATACTGCCAATACCGCCAGATGCTTGCCAGCTTACATTAGGGAAACGGGCTGCCATTTCTTGATACAACTCGGTATTCGCGCCTTGTAGCGTACCGTCGCGACTAATGTCAGTGCATAGTACATGCTTTGCGCCTACTGTAGCGAAGTCTTCAAGTAAGCCTTCAAGGGCTACACCAGAGTTTTCCTGCCAGCCGTGAGTAGCAATAAGCTTTTCACCGCTGTCGCTAATATTGATATCAAGGGCTAAAACAATGTGCTCTGGACCGTATTTTTCTACCCAAGACTTCACTAGTTCAGGTTGCTTAACGGCCAACGAGCCAATAACCACACGGCTGACGCCAGTTTCAAGTAACTGCGCCACTTCTTCTTCGCTACGAATACCGCCGCCAGCTTGAAACTTCATGCGCTTGGTATCGACCATAGACTTAATCAGTGAAAGCTGACGTTTACTGGTGTCTTTAGCGCCTGTAAGGTCAACAATATGTAGCCAAGTTGCGCCTTGATCAGCATAGTCGTGAACCACGTTTACTGGGTCAAGTTCGTATTGGGTTTTTTGCTCGTAGTCACCTTGATAAAGGCGGACTACATGTCCTTCAATAAGATCAATCGCTGGAATAATCATTATAGGTTCACAAAGTTAGTCAGTAGTTGTGCTCCGGCTTCGCCAGAACGCTCTGGGTGGAATTGCACCCCGTAAAAATTGTCTTTATTTATGGCCGCAGAAAACGTATTGCCATAAGTGCAGCTTGCAAGCGTATGCTCGTATTCAGGAACGGCAAAACTGTGCACAAAGTAAAAGTAGGTATCTTGTGGGATGCCCTTAAATAAACTTTCTTCTTTATGAGCCACTGTGTTCCAACCCATATGAGGTAAGCGCACGCCTTTTGATTCCATGCGAGCCACGTGACCTGGCATAAGGTTCAAACAGTCGATGTTACCTGTCCCTTGAAAACCACCTTCGGCACTGGTTTCAACCATAAGTTGCATGCCTAAACATACGCCGAGCACAGGTTGGGTTAGCGCTTGCAGGGATTCCACTAGCGCTTTTTGCCTAATGCTTGCCATAGCTGCTGCTGCGGTACCAACACCTGGTAAAAACACTTTGTCAGCGCTTTTAATCACGTTTACATCGTCCGATACGTCTACTTCAACACCCAGGCGTTCAAGGGCAAAGCGTACCGATGAGATATTAGCGCAGCCTGTATTTACTATGACTATCTTTTGTCGCTGGCTAGTGTTTACCACTGACATTACAGTGCTCCTTTACTGCTTGGTAGCGCGTCACCCTGGCGTGTAATAGCTTGACGAAGAGCGCGGCCAAAGACTTTGAACAAGCTTTCTACTTGGTGGTGTGCGTTACCTTCGCTGGTGGAAAGGTGAAGCGACAGTCCCATGCTTTGTGCAATCGAGTAGAAAAAGTGCGGTACCATTTCTGTAGCCATTTCGCCTACTTGGTCGCGACTAAATTCAGCGTCGAATTTAAGGTGCGGTCGATTTGAAATGTCCATAATACATTCAGCTCGGCACTCATCCATTGGCAATGCAAAGCCAAAGCGTCCAATTCCACGTTTGTCGCCCAGCGCCTTTTTAAGGGCTTCGCCGAGTGCAAGCGCCGTATCTTCGATACTATGGTGATCGTCAATGTGCAAGTCGCCGTTGGTCGTAAGAGTTAGCTCAAAACCACCGTGGGTAGCAATTTGGTCAAGCATGTGGTCAAAAAAGCCCATGCCGGTTTGAATCGTCGACTTGGCTTGCGAATCAAGGTCAACACGAACGCGAATATCGGTTTCAGAGGTGGTACGTACAACCTCTGCAATACGTGAAGACGCTAACAAGCTTTTCTGAATGTCATTCCAGTTTAAGCTTTCTCGATTGTACTGGAAGCTGCGAATACCCATGTTTTCAGCAAGCTGTACATCGGTAATTCTGTCACCAATCACAAATGAACGAGTGAAGTCTACTTTACCTTTCTGCAAATATTCCTGGACCAAACCAAGCTTTGGCTTGCGGCACGTACAGTTATCTTCATCGAAATGCGGGCAAATAAGCACATCGTCAAACACTACGCCTTGGCTTTCGAAAATGGCCATCATGGCATTGTGTGGCTTGTCGAAGTCTTCTTGAGGGAAGCTGTCTGTGCCCAATCCGTCTTGATTACTTACCATAACGAGTTTAAATCCGGCCGCTTTAAGCTTTAGCAACACGGGAATAACATTTGGCTCGAAAACCAGTTTTTCTAGACTATCTAGTTGCTTATCAATCGGCGGCTCTTCAACAAGTGTACCGTCGCGGTCGATAAATAAAATGGCTTGCTGACTCATGCCGCATCCTCACTATTTTTAAATTCGTTAATCAACTGCATTAAACGCTGATTTTGTTTTTCGGTGCCGATGCTCACGCGTAAACAGTTTTGTAAGTTAAGCTGTTTTGATTGGTCGCGAATTAGCATGCCTTGGCTTACCAAGTATTGCATTAGGGCTGGCGCTTTTGCGTAGCGGAATAAGATAAAGTTTGCTCGCCTGTCGCCAACTAATTCAAAGCCTTCAATTGCTTTTAAGGCTTCAGCTAATGCTTCTTTTTCACGGTTGAGTGTTGCAACTTGCAGCTCAAGTAACGTTAATGACTCTACCGACAGTGCTTGTGCAGCAATTTGTGCAACCGGTTCTGGAATAGGGTAGGGTGCAATTACTTTTAACAGTGCCTGTATGACTGGAGCTTGAGCAAGGGTAAAACCACAGCGAAGCCCAGCCAGCGCAAACGCTTTCGATAGCGTACGAAGTACAACTAGGTTCGGATAGTTGTTTATTTCATTTGCCCACGTATTGTCAGCATCAAATTCAATATACGCTTCATCTACCACCACTAAAGCCTTATCAGCAAAGTGATTAAGTACGGTTTTTATGTCTTCGCGGGCAACCGGTGTACCGGTTGGATTGTTCGGTGCGCAGATAAAAATCACGTTCACGTCTTCTTCAGCGCAAACAGCATTTACATTCAAGCTGAAATCGTCGTTTAAAGGCACTTTTTTAATGCCCACATCGCAGGTTTCAGCGCTGATGGCATACATACCGTAGGTAGGCGGGCAAATCAGAATTTTGTCTTTACCCGGCGTACAGAAGGTACGAATAAGCAGTTCAATACCTTCGTCGGCACCACGAGTCACAATAAGCTGTGATTTATCTAGCTCTGCATAGTTTGCGTAACCGCTTACTACTGCTTCAGGCTGACAAGACGGATACCGGTTAAAGTTACTGCTATCTACGCTGTATTCGTTAGCATAAGGTGATTCGTTGGCATTAAGCCAATCTTGACCACCTGAAAACAAACGACGTGCCGATTCGTAAGGCTTTAACGGCACTAAGTTTTCGTTAATCAAGTTATCGATAAGTGCCGACATCAGGCGTCTCCTTGCTGAAGTGCCTGCATACGAAGTGCAACGGCCTGCTCGTGGGCGTCTAACCCTTCTGCTGCTGCTAGTGCCATAATAGCAGGGCCTAAATTGCGCATGCCGTCTTCACTTAGCTCTTGAATGGTGTAGCGACGCATAAAGTCCAACAGACCAAGGCTAGAATAGTTCTTAGCATAGCCATAGGTTGGCAGTACGTGGTTAGTGCCTGACGCATAATCACCAGCAGACTCTGGCGACCAAGGGCCTAAGAAAATAGAGCCTGCATACTTAATTTTTGGTAGATAATCGCGGGCATTCTCGATTTGCACGATTAAGTGTTCGGCCGCGTAAGCGTTGCTTGCTTCAATAGCCTGTTCAATTGAATCGGCCAATATATAACGTGCATTTTCCATAGCCGGGCGCGCAATTTCAGCGCGAGACAGCGTAGCTAGTTGGCGTTCAACCGCCGCTTTTGCTTCTTCGATAAGCGTGGCGCTGTTAGATACTAAAATAGCCTGCGAGTCTGGACCGTGCTCTGCTTGAGAAAGTAAGTCTGACGCTACAAACTCAGGGTTTGCGAATTCATCGGCTAGAACCAATACCTCTGACGGGCCAGCCGGCATATCAATGGCCGCACCATCTGCGCGTTGGCTAACTTGTTGTTTAGCTTCAGTCACAAAACTATTGCCTGGGCCGAAAATTTTATCGACTTGCGGGATAGTTTCAGTACCTAGTGCCATGGCTGCAACCGCTTGTGCTCCGCCGCATAAGAAAATATTGTCAATGCCGCATTTTCTTGCCGCATAGGCAATTTCAGGCGCGATAAGCTGTTCTTTGTTTGGCGGTGTACACAGTAGTTTGTTCTCACAACCTGCCACTAACGCTGGTACACCAAGCATTAGCACAGTAGAAGGAAGCGGTGCGCTTCCACCCGGAATATAAAGCCCTACAGCATCAAGCGATGTAAAGCGAAGCTCGCATTTAACCCCAGGTGTGGTGGTGAGTGTAATATCACTAGGAACTTGGGCTTCGTGGAAGGCTTTAATGTTGTTAAACGCCGTGTCGATAGCGCTTGCTACTTCTGGCGTTACTTTAGCCGCAAGGGCGTCGATATTTTCTTGCGAGAGCACAAGGTTAGTTAGGTCGGGGCAATCAAACTTACGAGTATAGTCGAGTACTGCCGCATCACCTTCTACTTCAACGCGGGCGATAATGTCGCCCACGGTTTGCTTTAACTGTTGGCTATTGGCCATAGCCGGGCGGGCTAGCGCCTGTTTTTTCTCATTTGCCGAGAGAGATGACCAAGTAATCATAATCGTCTGCCTTTTAGCCCATCATTTTTTCGATTGGCATTACAAGAATAGAGCTACAACCAAGGGCTTTAAGCTTTTCCATGGTTTCCCAGAATAAGGTTTCTGTAGAAACTACGTGGATAGCAACTTGCTCTTCATTTCCAGCTAATGGAAGCACCGTCGGGTTTTCAGCACCTGGAAGTAGGCTTTTAACCTGCTCTAAATAGGCTTTAGGTGCATGCAGCATGATGTACTTGCTTTCTTTTGCTAGTAATACCCCATCAGCACGAGGCATTAGGCGATTGACCAATGTTATTTTCTCGTCGCTAAGTTCGCTGTCGGTACGCTTGATAAGTACTGCCTTACTGCGGAAGATAACATCTTTTTCCACAAGACCATTTGCTTCAAGGGTTGCGCCTGTTGATACTAGGTCACAAATAGCGTCAGCGACACCAGCTCTAGGTGCTACTTCTACTGAGCCCTGCAGCATTACAGCTTTTGCGTTAATGCCTTGGTCTTTGAAGTAGCGCTCAAGAAGGTAAGGGTAAGTAGTTGCTACTTTTTTGCCTTCTAAAGACTTAATGCCGTCGTAATCCATTCATTGGGTACGGCAATTGATAGTCTGCAGCCGCCGTAATCTAAACGACGTAATACTTCATACTCGAACGGTTTACCTGCCGCTTTGCGTTCCAGCATTTTTTCTTCAAGCTCGTTTTCACCAATGAAGCCAAGGTCACAAACGCCGTCCATAACAAGGCCTGGAATATCGTCGTCACGTACGCGAAGTAAATCGATTGGCTCGTTCGTTGAGTGCGCAATCAGCAGGCGATCACGAATGTTCAATTTAATGCCGATAGCTTTAAGAAGCGCGATGCTATCATCACTTAAGCGACCTGATTTTTGTACGGCAATTCGAAGTCTGTTGCTGTTACTCATTGAAACGTTCCTTACACGTTGTATTTTAACTTTTGATTGCGCCTAAAACGAAAAACCCCCGGAAGTTTCCTTCCGAGGGTCGAGAATTTTTCTATCTGCGCCGTTGGAAGGAAATATAGACCTTCCAGCACGAACCTGAAAGGTTATGCTTTGTGATGGTGGTGATGTTTCGCTGCGCAGTTAATCATTTTGGTGAATCTAATTCCTAATTTCGAACGGCTGAAACATTAGCGGTTTGAGCATCGATTTGCAAGGCAAAAGTGAACTCTTTTGATACATTAACTCTAAATTAATATACATATAATAAAACAATTCGTTATGAACTAGTTGTGAACCATAATTTTAAGCACCACTTTGCCGATAAATTATATAACACGTACACATTTTAGGAGGGCGTATGAGCAACGATTTACTGTTTCCCATTTTGCCTCGCAATACCAAAGTGCCGGTGGAACCCGATGAGCGGGTTAAGAAAGTGCAGAAGACAAAGAAGTCTGAGCATCTCAGTGAAGAAGATCGCGACAACTACCAAGACATAAAACGCACAGAGGTGGTCGATGCATCAATCGAGAGCTCGAAAGACAAAGAGCGAGAAAGTAACAATGGCGGGCTTAAGCATATCGATATTGATGTTTAGGTAATTCTAGTAGCATTACGCTTTCTCTGCGTTTAGCTCGTCAAATAACGCCTCGATTTGCCTTGTGACTTTGTGTTTAGGCAAATAGAAGGGCAGCGGCACACGTTTAGAATGAGACTCTTTCACCTTCACCGTAGCACTTATATAGCTCTCTAACACTGGCAACCCTTGTTGTTTGAGCGATTGCACTAGTTCTGTAGGCAGCTTTGCTTGACTATTGAATTGATTAACTACAATACCCAACAAGCGAAGTTCTGGGTTATGGTCTTCTTTAAGTTCTGTTGCATTCTCAAGTAAGTGCTCGATAGCTTGTGCGGAAAAGTCATCACAATCAAAAGGTACACAAAAGCCATCTGCAGCAATAAGTGCCGCTTTTGAATAGAAATTAAAATTCGGTGGCGTATCAATATAGATGTTGTCGAATTCGCCCTTTAACTCTTTTAATGCGTCCCTGAGTTTAAAAATTTTGTACCGAGATTCGAGTTCTCGCTCTACGTCAGCTAAGGCTGGTGAGGACGGCATGACGAAGAGGTTTTCAAAAGGCGTGGGGTGAACGAACTCCTTAGGTTTCTTTGCGGTTCTAAATATTCCCACAACTTGTTTGAACATATCGGCAACAGTAAGGCTTTGTTCACTGACGTTAAACCCCACGTAGTGAGTGCTATTTCCTTGAGCGTCTAAGTCTACTAATAAGGTCTTGTAACCCAGTTTGGCGCTTTGAGCGGCTAGGTTAGTGCTTATAGTAGATTTGCCCACGCCGCCTTTTTGGTTAAACACCACGGTAATCATAAAAAATCCCTTTGCTAAACATGTTAAAATATGCCCAATTAAAAGCGTTTATGCAAAACCTTGTCTAAGGTTTAATGGCAGCCAGACTTGGCAAGCTCGCGGTAAAAAATGCCAGCGAAAATAAAAAGGCCTCTTGCATTCAAGAGGCCTTTGGTTGTTTGAAGCACTAATCGCTACTGCGATTAGGCATAGCTAGGGCAGAATCAGTTTAGTTCTTTATCTACCCAAAATTTTGTGCCTTTTACAGTGGCCTGTAAAGTAAGACCGCTTTCAGTCATGGTGTAAACCGTTACATTACCAAGATAACCTTCGCCTTCTGCAGAAGCGCCTTTATTACCTGCTTTTGCCGCTACATCTGCATTTCCGCCAACAGTCCAGCCGTTCTCGATAAAATAGTTCATCGCTTTTTGAGTGTGGAAAACCATTACAACTCGGTAATCTTTAGCGCCCAGCCCTATACCAACACCACCCTCAGCCATATTCATATAGGTTTTTGCGCCGGTAACGTTATTGTTTACTACACCGTAACCAGTGCCCGCAGCAACAAAAAATACGTTAATGTTGGCGTTAGTGAAGACGGCGTAGCCCGCCGCGTCCCTGACTTGAGAGCGCGTATCTGGTTTCTCAGAATAAAGACGTGCAAGCGCGTTCTCCTGCATATCTAAGATCGCTTGTTGCTTTTCAGCAACAGTACCATCTCCCATAGAAGCACAAGCTGTTAAAGCCAAAACGGCAGCCAAAAATACAGACTTAATAGCTAACTTACTCATTCTCATGCAATTCTCCTTAGCATGTAGGTATTTTACAATCTACAACGAAAGACCACTTTCACTGTTTGTAATTCAATAAAAAACCGAGTTTAATTTTCTTACATGCTTTCTACGCAAAAAGTGTGCTAATTAGCGCAGCTGTAACATCATTTTTCACCTCCTCTTTTAAAAGGAGGAAAGGAGAAAACCGCGTTTAACGTGCGAAGCTAAATTATTCCTCAAAAATATCAACCAAACCTTATGTTTTCCATTTTGAAAATTTCATGAATTAGTTGTCTCTGTCATATTCGGTATTTAATGGCACTTTTCTTTCATAAAGAACGTTCATTTTTCTATGATCGAAACTTAAGAAAAACAGAGCCTTCAAGTACTGGTTTAATATTGCTTGTCTAAAAATACCATTTTTAACAAACCGGACGGCGGAAGTGGTACTGGTAGCACCTAGTCTTATGCTCTTGTGCTTTTTCAACATTTTACAAAGTAAAGTATCTTCAAAAATATCGACTTCCGGTAAGGGAAGCTTTTCTTTTAAAATCATAGCGCGAGCAAAAATGCAGTGATCTAAATAATAGATCTTCTTCTTATCTCCTCGAACATTATTGGAATACCAGGAAGTGAACTTTAGTGCAGGGTGTTTTACATCGAATTGATGTGTGAACCCACCCCAAACCACTTCTTCGCTAATTTGATTGAGTTGGGCTAACGCATCTTCAGATAAAACACTGCGAGGGTGATGAAGCACAATCCAATCTCCAGTTGCAGCTTCAATACCTAAATTTAGTCTGGCAGAACGAGATTGCGTGTCGGTTTGAATAAATTTGTCAGCGTATTCTTTCGCGATCTCTGCTGTTCCATCACAACTAAAGGAGTCAACAATAACTAATTCTGCCTCTTTAGGAATACTTTTGAGAACTTTTCTAAAGTAAGTGCTTCTCCCTTCATTAAGGGTGGGGATGACGATAGTAATCATTGTGTACTTTTTGTTTTTACGAAAGTGATGGGAAAAGTTTATCTTCCTATTTCGCCTGTATCTTTCACAAAAGTACGGCATTTATAACAAAACTATCATCAAGATAAGGTTATTTTCTCACTTTAGAGTTTGGCTATTGCCTCGTCAAAAATCCTCAATCAGACTCCATCAAAAGTTATCAACCTCACACTTAAATTTGGGATAATTTGATGAGTCATAAAAATAAGATAATCAGTAAAAAAGTGGTTTTGTGTATGCTGGGTTCAAGCATATTACTTGGTTTGTTTAGCCATCAATCGTACGCTGGGGCTTGGGTGGCTGATAAGGGTAAAGGTTACAATAAGCTTTCTTACAACACATATAATGCCGATGAATTTGAGGGCGACAATACTGATTTTGGTGAATTCGATAGTTCCTCCACGACATTGTATGCAGAATATGGATTAGGCAATAATTTTGGGCTTTTCGGATCGCTTTCATATCAAGATTTAGAGCAGACAGATTCTAGCGACGTTGCAACAACAGGAAATGGCTTTAGCGATTTAGAGCTTGGTGTGAAATATCAGTGGCAGGCCGAACCATTCGTGCTTACTACTTCTCTTCTTGTAAAGCTTCCTTATCTCTATGACGAGAATAAGCCTTTACCTACTGGTAATGGTCAAGAAGATGTTGAATTCAAGGTGCTTGTAGGTAAAAGCCTTTATCCATATGGTTATCTTGGTGTGGAAGCGGGCTATCGTTATCGCGCAGATGCTCCTTCCGACGAATATAGGTACTTAGTAGAGTACGGCTACTCATTTAATAAAAACGTATATGTACGTACCAAATTAGACGGCATTCTAAGTGCAAAAAATGCGGATGACGCACCACTTTCACAGACGGGGAGTCTACTTCTTGTGCCTGAATTCGATTTAGGTAAGTTAGAAATGACAGTGGGCTACAACTTTGACAGTAACCGCGGCGGCTCACAGTGGGGCCTAGAATTTACCTATACTGACGAAATCTATGGTGACAACGCGCTTCAGGGTGAAACTTTTTCTCTAGGAATTACTCGTGTTTTCTAATGAACTACCACTTTGGGGAGCGGTAGTTCTCGCTCTCCATTTTCTCCTACTTTTTGTACTTTGTGCTTTTGGAACCCATCGGTTGTCTATGGTGCTTCGCTGGTTTAAATATCGCGATGACCAGCCACCTGTGTTGTCAAAATTTACGACTCTTCCAAATATTACGGTGCAAATTCCTTTGTATAACGAGCGAATGGTGGCCGTACGTATCGTAGATGCAGTCTGTGGTTTTGACTACCCAAAAGAAAAACTCCAAATTCAAATCGTTGATGATTCCACTGATGAAACATTTGATATCGTTTCCCATAGGGTTAAATTCTATCAAGACATGGATGTAAATATTCAACATGTGACGCGAAATAACCGAGCAGGTTATAAAGCTGGAGCATTAAAAGAAGCAATGGAAAGTGCAACTGGCGAATTCATCGCTATTTTTGACGCAGATTTTATCCCAGAGCCCGACTTATTAATGAAAACGGTCGATGTTTTTACAGACAGTCGTGTAGGAATGGTTCAGTACCGCTGGGAGCACTTAAACAAGCACAGTAACTTACTAAATGAAACCCAAGCGATGATGCTAGATGCTCATTTTAGTTTAGAGCAAACGGTACGCGCGAACAGTGGGATGCTTTTAAACTTTAACGGTACTGCGGGAATGTGGAGAACGAAAGCCATTATTGATGCAGGCCATTGGAGTGCAGACACTTTAACTGAAGATCTTGATTTGAGTTATCGAGCGCAGTTAAAAGGCTGGAAAATGCATTATTTAAACGATGTGGTCTGTTACGGCGAGTTGCCCTCAGATATCAATGCGTTTAAAAGCCAGCAGCATAGATGGGCAAAAGGTGGGATTCAGGTAATGCTGAAAATGCTTAAAGATGTATGGAAGGCCCCGCTGAAGCTATCGCAAAAAATTGAGTCTACGTTTCATCTAACTAACAATCTCGCTTATCTAATAATGCTTCTTGACACATTGTTCCTGCTTCTTCCAAGTTTGTGGCTGCGAAGCGTTTACCAAACAGACTCCATGTTGTGGTTTGATGTTCCACTACTTTTGTTGAGTTCTGGGGGGCACCTCGTTTATTTGGCTTTCGGCCAAATCGCTCTCAAGCGGTCCTACCTAAAAGCGTTTTGTTTTATACCGCTGCTTATCGTTATGGGAATACGACTCGCCTTTAACAATGCAAATGCGGCGCTAGAAGCACTGAAAGGATTGGAAAGCGAATTTGTGCGAACGCCCAAAAGCGGCGAATTAGATACCAATACAAGAGCACCACAAAGCAATATAAATATGAATCAAAAAGATAACCTTTCTGTTGCTTTTTATCGTGCAGTACCGCCTAAAGGCGCATTTTTCGAACTGATGTTTGCAGTGATTTATTGCGTAGTTTTTATGTGGGCAATAGGTCAGGAATTATGGCCTCTTTTACCTTTTATAATGCTAATAATTTTAGGTTTCCTTTATGCCGCAAAGCAAAGTTTTGTCGGCAACCTCAAGCTTTCAAAATAACTATTTAAAACTTGAGGTTGTAAACAATGACGAAACTGATACTGCCAGCTACCTATTCTCTGTGTCTCATTATAGGAGTAAGTAGCTTTGTCTTCGCTGAGATAGTGTGGACTGAATTTACAGATTTTCACCTTGGAACAGCGGTAGTTTGGCAGTTCACTGCTATGTTTGTTTGCATGATTGCTGCCTGGCGTTTTGGCCCACGATCTTCAAAAGTGGCGGACTACAAAGCTTTGTTAATAATAGCGGTTGTAGTTCGCGTGTTATTAGTGGGGGTTGAACCTTACACGTCTAATGATGTGAGTCGCTACATGTTTGATGGAAAAATAGCGCTTATAGGTTTAGACCCTTACGTTGTAACACATGATGCCACCGTTTTAGCTGATTTGAAATCTGAGTGGCGACCGCCAGAAGAGCACGCTAAATACCCGACAATCTATCCCCCAGCAGCAATTGCTCTGTTTTCTCTGTCTGCGGCATTTGGCAGCGGAAAAGCGGTATACGTTTGGAAAGTACTTTGCTTCTTTGCAAGTGTTACCACGCTTTTCGTTATGGTTAGGTTGTTAAGGCGAAGCGGTAAACTTCATCACATAGCTTTAGTCGCACTGTCTCCAATATTGGTATTGGAGGCAGGCATAGGAGCCCACGTAGATAGCTTCACTACCTTAACCATTGTTCTTGTTTGTTATTTCTATCAGAAAAATAAAAGGGTGGCGGTTGGTATTTTTATTGGACTAGGGATGCTGATCAAGCTTATTCCAATTGTGCTTTTGGGACCTCTAGTCCTCTCGTCTAAACGAATTCTATCAGCGGCTAAACTAGTGTTTGCTGCTATTGGAGTCTGTTGCATAGGTTATGCTACGGCACTCTTTATCGGACTAAAGCCTATTGGCAGTGCCCCTGTTTTCTTTGCTAAATGGCGAAATGCCTCGCCATTATTTGAGTGGTTAGAGCACACCGCTACTGAGCCTCAATTGCTTGCGTGTTTACTTATCATCACATGCTTCACCCTGGCAGTAGTGGGCGTTAAGTCTCTTAAGAACAATGGAATAGAGGGCGATTTACACAGTCGAGTCCTGCTGCTTCAAATTGTCATTGCTCTTCCTTTGATTATCAGTCCCGTTATTTTCCCATGGTATTTAATGCCGCTAGTACCACTCTTTGCATTACGCCCAACTTGGACGTTGGGCAGCTGGTTTCTACTTTTACCTCTTTCATATCTAGTTTTGAATGAATTCGCACTTAATGGGATTTGGCAGCCTGTCGGGTGGGTCACTCAAGCGATTGGCATTGGCCTTGTCGCGGGCTTTCTAATTGATGTCTTCTCGTTCAAAAAAACACGTCTGGAGAATTAATACAATGATAAAACTCTACAAAAAGTACCGTGAGTGGCTCCATACACAATGGCCTGATGGTCGCCCTGAACCTCTTCCTCAAATTGATGAAAACGGAATGACATCCATTCCGGGCATATATGTGGTAGGCGATCTTACTGGTTTACCACTTTTAAAATTCTCAGCAGATACAGGCTCTAAAGCTGTTCAGCATTTTGCTAAGGATAAAGCGTTTGCAAACAGAAAACGCTCAAGTGGTATAAGGGATGTCATTATTGTAGGTGCAGGAGTCAGTGGCTATTCTGCAGCCCTCAAAGCGCGAGAACAGGGAATCGATAGCCTTATTATAGAAGCGAATCAACCCTTCTCCACTATAGAAAATTTTCCGAAAGGGAAGCCTATTTATAGTTACCCAAAGGACTTTACCCCTAACAGCGAGATCTCATTTACTGAAGAGATAACAACGAAAGAAGCATTACTTGAAAACTTGAAAGCGCAGATTGCGAAAAGTGGTGTAGAGCTTCAAAAAGGCGAAGTGACCAAAATTGAGAAAGTATCGGCTTGCTTTAAGGTTACGCTTAGTTCGGGCGAGGTACAAAACGCACATCGAATCATTGTAGCTATTGGGCGCTCTGGAAACTATAGAAAGCTTTGTGTTGAGGGTGAAGAGCTTGCGCTCAACCGTCTACACGACCCAGCTGACTACAAAGACAAAAATGTCGTTGTGGTTGGCGGGGGAGATTCCGCGGTAGAAACAGCGGTAGCGCTGGCAGAGGAAGGGAGTAAGGTTACCTTATCTTACCGTAAACATACGCTTACGCGCCCAAAGCCGGAAAATCTTGCCCGATTAGAGAATGCTCGTCGAATATATAACCTTCATACCGTACCTGCATCAAACGTTTCCGCTATAAGCGAAGGTGCGGTAGAGCTTTTCGTACCTGATAGTAACCAAACTAAAAAAATAAAGGCTGATACGGTTTTTTCAATGCTCGGTAGGGAAGCGCCACTGGCATTTTTCCGCAACAATAAGATAGCCGTAACCGGCGACAGCACGTTGATAGGCTGGCTCGCGTTTGCCTGCTTCATGCTTTTTGCCATCAGTGTTTATGACTGGAAAAACTGGGGTTTTTTGAACGGGATCTGGGAGTTAACTAGTTTTCCAAACAATATGCCTAACGTATTGTCAACATTAGGTGAGTGGTGGCAAATTCGGTTAGAAGACCGGACCAGTCTTATTAGTACCATTGCCTATTCAATGAAAAGCCGATCCTTCTATTACACCCTTATTTATACAAGTGTCATTGGCATTTTTGGTTACATGAGGATTAGGCGAAGAAAAACAGCCTATGTCAAAGTCCAAACGATAACCTTGTTTGGTATTCAGGCTATCCCTCTATTTTTGCTACCTGAAGTGTTACTTCCCTACTTAGGATACAACGGCTTTTATTCGTCGGGTTTTGGCGAGTCATTGGCAAACAGCTTGTTTCCAAGTTACATATCGGCCCAGGAACTATTAGCAGAGCAATGGCCCGAATGGGGGCACCCCAGAGCTTACTGGCATGCTTATGGGTTTATTCTAGCTTGGCCACTTAACGTATATAACGTTTTCACTCCAACACCAATAGCGGGGTGGCTAATAATAAGTGCAATTCAAACCTTCGTTATAATACCACTGCTTGTTTATAAATGGGGAAAAGGTGCCTACTGTGGATGGATTTGCTCTTGCGGAGCGTTAGCTGAAACGGTTGGTGATAATCAGCGCCACAAGATGCCTCATGGGCCTTTTTGGAACAAGCTTAATATGCTTGGACAATTTATTCTTTTAGCTGCCATCATTTTACTCGTCATACGAGTTACTGGTTGGCTAGCACCTGAAACCGTTTTCTCCACTGGTTTTAACCTATTGCTTGAGGGTAAAAATTCTAATGGTGAATTAGTCAATCCGTTAAGCTGGAAATGGATTGTTGATGTTCTTATAGGCGGTATTTTAGGTGTGGGTTTGTATTTTAAGTTTTCTGGGCGAACTTGGTGTCGCTTTGCCTGTCCGCTTGCAGCACTAATGCATATTTATGCTCGGTTTTCTAAGTTTCGAATCTTCGCGGAAAAGAGTAAGTGTATTTCATGTAACCAGTGTACCAGCGTGTGTCATCAGGGGATCGATGTGATGAGCTTTGCCAACAAAGGAAAGCCGATGTCTGACCCTCAATGTGTTCGTTGCAGTGCATGTGTAAGTTCATGCCCGACGGGCGTGCTTAGCTTTGGTGAAATTGACAAAAGAACGGGTAAGAAGTTGAAAGAAGACGAACTTATCGCAAGTAACGTACGGGCTGCAGATGTGATAAAACAGGTAAAGGTATAGTTCATGTACAAAGAACATCACGTTACAGTCGTCATTCCTGCTTTGAATGAAGAAAAGGCAATACCAAGGGTTATTAAGCAGTTGAAAGCACTCAAGTATGAAGGTTTACAGGTGGTCGACAACGTTATCGTATGCGACAACGGCTCCACTGACAATACCGCAGCATTGAGCGAAGAATGTGGGGCACATGTTGTTTACCAAGCTAAAAAAGGTTACGGAATAGCCTGCCTTACCGCGATTAGCGCTATCAATGATACAGACATTGTTTTATTCGTTGATGCTGATGACTCTTGCTTTATAAAGCAAACGTTCGATTTACTCAATGCTATTTTAGGTGGCGCCGACTTGGCGATAGGCTCTCGCAGTCTTGGCAATGCAGAAGAAGGGGCATTAACACCACTACAAAAATTCGGTAATGCCTTATCTAGCCGATTGATAAGTACATTGTGGTCTCATGATATTACTGACTTAGGGCCATTTAGAGCGGTCACTTACGAAAAGCTTCTTTGCCTTGAAATGCAAGATCAGCGATTTGGGTGGACTGTGGAAATGCAAGTAAAAGCAATTCAGCTAGGGTTGAACGTTCAGGAAGTGCCAGTCGATTCAAAGGTAAGAATAGGGCAATCAAAAATTAGTGGCACGCTAAAAGGAGCGGTTGGAGCCGGAATAGGTATTTTGTCCATGATTGCCCGATTGCGGTTACAGCAGCGTTCTTTTCTTAAGCGACAGCATCAACAATCAAGTAGCGTGTTTTAACTTAGGCTACTAACTTACGATATCAATCACCTATCAGCATCGTTGATGCTAAGCAAAATTGACATTAATAAAGCCCATTACTAACGAGATTATAATGAATAAAGCATTCTCAAATACGCTTTACCCAACATTGGTTATTTTTTGTAAACGACCGTTACTCGGACAAGGCAAGTCTAGGTTAGCGGCGGGCATTGGTAAGCAAGGAGCGCTACTCATTGCTGAAAAGTTAGTTGTTTGTGCCCTAGAAGATGCTGAAAACTGGCCTGGAGCGGTAGTGTTAACTGTGTCAAATAAGTGTGATGCGAATTGGGCTGCAGCACAATTTCCCTCATCAGACTTAATACTAACTCAAACAGAGGGAAATTTAGGGCAGCGGATAAATGCAATTGATGAAACACTTCGAGAATTAGGCCATGAACGATTAGTGTTCATTGGTACTGATGCCCCTGTTTTAAATACCGCGCACTATGTTGAAGTGATAACAAAGTTAAACGTGCACGAGTTCGTATTTAGTCCAGCTGAAGATGGTGGCGTTACTATTATGGCTAACACTAAGCCTTGGCCGTGTTTATCTCATTTACCTTGGAGTACAAGCCGTTTAGGACAAGATTTAATGGACTTGGTTGGCGTCGGCTCACCTAATAACATTGCAGTTATACCAACCACTTTCGATATCGACGAACGAAATGATTTAGTTAAAGCATCTCGTGTACTTAGCGAAGATATGCGGGAAGGAAGAAGAGCCCTTTGTTCTTCAATCAACGTAACGCTATACCAATCAGTTTAACTAGAATAATAAATTTCGACCTGCAAGCGATAATGTTTGCAAAAGAACTCTTTCGTAAAACTCTTGTGATACTTTTGGGATACCTTCAATACATACTCGATTTTGACATTAGGTGAGTTTCATTTAAGTCACATCTAAGAAATTTTGTTTTAACGATTTTGAAATGATTCGAGTTGAGTCTCGGTCTGCATATTCAAATCAAAATATAAATTAATAAATAAATCGAGGACATCATGAAAATTCGTAACTCATTCCTAGCAGGGGCTTTGCTAACTTCGTTAAGCAGTGTTTCTCAAGCCGCCGACCTAACAATTGAAATACAAAATCTAACGCAAGGTATTTACTACACCCCGTTTCTAGTGGCGGCTCACACCCCAGAAGCTTCATTATTTGAACTGGGTGAAGCCGCAACTGATGAGCTCACAATGATGGCTGAGGGCGGTGATGTTAGTGGGTTAGTTAGTCTTGTGGATGGCCTCGACGGTAACGTTGCCGAAGTGCAAGGTGAATTAACTGCTCCAGGAACTACGCGTACATTTATGTTAAGTACTGACGATGCAAATACAGCACTTTCAATAACTGCAATGTTGCTACCTACCAACGACGGTTTCGTAGGGCTTGATAACTGGGATATTCCAACCGAAGCGGGCACTTACACAGTATTTCTTAATGCTTACGATGCAGGTACGGAAGCAAATGATGAAATACGCGGAAGCGGCGCTGTGGGTGAAGCGGGTATGCCTGTTCCACCACCACTTGACCCGCTGCTAGGAAGTAACGGTACGGGTGTAACGACTGAAGAGGATAACGAAACTGTCCATATTCACAGAGGTAACTTAGGTGACTCAATGGAAGACGGTGGTAGCAGTGACGTTAACAGCACTATTCAGCGTTGGTTAAACCCTGTTGCCAAAGTAACCGTTACCGTGCAGTAGGAGATTGTCATGTTATCCAATTTAGGAATCAAAAAGTCAAGACTTGCGCTGGGTATGATATCAGTATTGGCTCTAGCAGCATGCGGCAGTGATAATGACTCGCCCAGTTCAGATGTAGAGCCAACACCTACGCCAACAGTAACAAGCGTTTACCAAGTGACGGTGACAAATTTAACCAATGCTCAACCTTTTTCTCCTGTGGCTGTAATTCTTCACAGTGAAGATAAACTGTGGGAAATCGGTAGCCCCGCTTCCGAGGAATTAGAATACGTCTCTGAAGGTGGAGACAATAATTTTGTCCTTGGCTTACCATTTGTTGAAGTTGGTGAGAGTGGTGTGGGCTTGATATTACCGGGCGCATCAGAAAGCATCGAAATTGCTATCGACGACAATGATAGTGCATTGATTAGCGTGGCTACCATGCTAGTGAATACTAACGATGCTTTTACTGGCTTAAATGCTGTATCGCTAGCTGGTTTGGAAGTGGGTGAGTCGATGAGTTTCAGGGCTGGAACATACGATTCAGGTACCGAAGCCAATTCTGAAGCTGCAGGTACTATGCCTGGTCCAGCAGACCCAGGTGGCGAAGGCTTCAATGCATTAAGAGATGATGTGGATTTCGTTTCAATGCACCCTGGTATTGTTTCACAACAGGATGGTCTATCAACGTCAGTGTTAACTAAGCAACATGGCTTTGACAACCCTACGGCTAAAATCTCGATTTCTCGAGTAGAGTAGCGTTCAAAGTAGCAATCAGAGCGCTGATTGCTACTTTTTTCCGGTAAAAATATATGAACTACAAAATTCTAACCGTTGAGGATGAGCCAGATATAGCTGAGCTCATTCGCGTTAATCTAATTGAATTAGGGGCTGATATTACTATCTGTTCTGACGGCAGGCAGGCGCTTGATGTAGCGCTTACTAATGATTTTGACGTGATTATTCTCGATGTCATGCTTCCCTCTATGAGCGGGTTAGATATTTGCCGTACTTTAAGACAGCAAAAGCCAGCGCAAGCCATATTAATGCTAACTTCGAAGGACTCAGAGACTGATAGGGTACTCGGCCTTGAGTTAGGGGCAGATGATTATATGTCAAAGCCCTTCAGCGTAAGAGAGCTTCAGGCGAGGGTGAGAGCACAGCTGCGCAAGGTAGACTTAGTACATCAATTGGAAGAAAAGAGTGTAAACGATGATGTGGCGGAACAGATTGCATTTGGCCAATTTACGATAAACGCACAAACTCGAAGTGTAAAAAGAGGGCGAGAATTTTTGGAATTAACAGCCACAGAGTTCGATTTGCTTTTTTACATAGCGAAGCGACCTGGGCAAGTATTCACCCGAAATCAGTTGCTTGAGTCGGTTTGGGGGTATACTCACAGTGGTTATGAGCACACAGTAAACTCGCACATTAATCGCCTACGCGCAAAGATAGAGTTTGACGCGGCCCAACCGAAAATTGTGCAAACCGTCTGGGGAGTAGGTTATAAATTTAATCCAGAAGGGTTAAATGCATGAAAACGCGTTTCTATCAGCGACTTTCTTTAGTTACCATCACGGCATTTTTAATGATGACTACCGCCTTTGTTTGGTGGTCAAATGATATGCAGACCGTCACGCGCCATCAGGCTGAACAACAGCTGCATTTGGAACTTGCAGAACACCTCGTACAAGACAATCCATTGCTTAAAGACGGTGTTTTCGACTATGAAGGCTTGGGTAACCTGTTTCATACCTTGATGATTTTAGGGCCTAGTTTTGAGTTTTATTATTTAGATACTGAAGGCAATATTCTTACCTATAGCGCTGAGCCTGGTAAGGTAAAGGCCAGCAAAGTTCCTTTAGAGCCAGTTCATACATTTTTAGAAAAATCTCAAGCGCTACCTATTCTCGGCAAAGACCCTAGAAACCCTGCAAAAAACAAAATATTTTCCGCATCCCCCGTGTATAAAGACAGTAATCTACAAGGGTATTTGTATGTCATTATCGGTGGTGAGCGTTATGATTCTATTGTTGATAAGTTAACTAACAACCGCCTTTTTGCTCAGTACACTCTTATTGGAGTAACAACATTAAGTCTCTTTCTTACCATGATGGTAACACTATTCGCATTTTTAACTCGGCCTATCAACCGCCTTACCAGTGCCATGGAAAAAGTAAGAGACTCTAATTACGACATGCTTACTTCGGCTAATGAAAAGATGGAATGGAAGCGAGATAGTGTGGATGAAGTTCAGAAGTTGGGATGCGCATTCAATGATATGGTCGACCATATTCAAAAGCAGTTCAAAGAGCTACAAAGCATTGATGCAAGGCGTCGCGCTTTGCTTGCGGACTTGTCTCACGACTTGCGCACCCCGCTTGCAAACCTTCAGGGTTATATTGAAACGTTAGCGATAAACGATGAGAAACTAAGTGCGGAAGAACGCCAAAGGTTTATTCAGATAACTCTCAAAAACTCCCAAAATCTCAAGCGTTTAATCGATCAAATTTTTGAACTAGCCTATTTAGAAGCTGGCCAAGTAAACGTATCTAATGAACGCTTTCCAATAGGAGAGTTATTACACGATATTGCCGCTAAATTTGCTTTAAAAGCGGCAGAACATAAGATATCCCTCACGGTGGCTCCCGATAATATTGAGACAATTGTATGTACTGACATTGAAAAGTTAGAGCGAGTACTGACTAACCTAATTGGAAATGCAATTCGGCATACAAAGGCCAACGGAAGTATTGTGTTAGCCGTTCAAAACGATAAAGACGGTATCGTAGTAGAAGTTGAAGATTCTGGAATTGGTATTGAGCAAAGCGAATTACAATACATATTTGATACTCGATATCAGGCTTCAAATAGTCAAAAAGAAAGAGGAATAAACGCTGGGCTTGGACTCGCTATTTGTAAAAAACTCGTGGAAATCAATGGCTCTGTCCTCGATGTTAGAAGCACCCTAGGCAAAGGAACAACCTTCTTTTTTAAGTTGCAAAAAGCAGCGTAACCTAAGTTTTGTCAGTTACGGGAAGTTTGAAAGGGCGAGTTCAATTTGAATCGCCTTTTTAAGCAGACTATTCCACCAATTTTTCAATTGTTGACAACGTAATCCCGCAAAATTTCGCAACATGAAAACAGTGGGTAAGTTACCATTCAATCTCTAACTCTAACGCACCAGGATGATCGGTTTGACCCACCATTTCCTCGTAAGGTGTACTTTGCCGTAGCCATACGTGGTCGAAATCTTTTGTATTGAAATGTTCTCTTATTTCATTAAGGCAGTGAAACGATTTTGGCTGTGACTTATTATCTCTAACTAGAGTTCGATTTGCTCCTACACCAGTAGCGGCTAAATAGTTTCCACCTTCTATAGACTCGATATATAAATTCATAATGTTGCCCTTTTTATTTCGCGGCCTAATAAATTCGCGATTATTAAGTAGATAGTCGAAAACCAAGATGATGATCATTAATTTTATGTCATATAGACGTTGGGTTAAGGTGCTTATTGCCTAGTTAGAAACCGATTAAATCTCTCTTACCACCACCTGTTTGTGCACACCATTACGCCAGCTTGTTTTAAACTCAAATGTAAACGCTGTTTGTCGTCTGCGTTTAAAAACGCGCCCAGTTCACACTGTTGATAATCGCTTTTTAGCAGTACGCGGGGCAGACGTTGTTTGCCTAAATCCTCAATGAAATATAGCGAAGTACCTTGTCGAGAAAAAACGAGTAATGCTCCGTTTGAACAGCGAACAGAGATACTTCGGTAAGACACGGCCACGGATTCCCACTGGTAGGTAGACTTAGATACTAAATGCATAATTAGCGCAAGAAGGCCTACCTCTAAACCTGCAAAAGGCAATATGATCCAAACGCCAACCAAAGACCAAGCGATGGCGATACCACTTATAAATAGGGCAAACACCAATATCAGATGTTTGGTTTGTTGCCACGATGCCGAGCGGTTCGGTGTAAGATGCAGTTGCACGTTATGCTCAAATGTAGATACTTCAACCATGCGTTCAATAAATCTTGTATAGGTTAAATGAGTAAGCAAAAGCTTATACGTAGATAGGTAACAATAGTTCGAAATTTGTACGCGCGCTAGACAGCAGTCTTGCTCAAAACTTGAGGTTATGGCGTGTGGTTGTCATATTAAGAAGGATAAGTGTGTTCTCTTTTATAAAACAAAGACCGGTTAAGCTGTTTGGGCTTTTTTTAGTGTGCGCATGGTTAAGTATATTGCTGGCTCAGTCATCGCCATTAGCACTTATTGAAGAGTTCGGGCTCTTTGGTGGATTAGGTGTGATAGGCGCTATATTTGCAAACGCTACAGGCGCTGGTGGCGGTGTTGTGTTTGTTCCATTTTTCAATTATCTGTCTTTCTCACCTCAAAGTGTAGTCGCCACCAGTTTTGCAATTCAATGCTGTGGTATGACGGCTGGCGCATTAACTTGGGCAACTTACTATAAAAGACAGCACAAGCACGATGACTACTGGAAAGCGTTGCCGAGCGCACTAATGCTAACCATACCTTCATCAATTTGCGGTATAGGGTTTGCGCAATATTCCTCGCAAAGTAAGTTACTGCTTGAACATTTATGGGGCGGAGCTAATAACCTACATTTTGCTTTTGGCAGCTTTTCCGTACTTTTGGCGATGGCCATTTTTGCGTCGATTCCGCTAATGAAACGCACTCATTTTAAGAATGATTTACAAACAAAAGACTTAGTGTTTTTACCCTTCATTGGTTTTTTGGGCGGAATTATTACTGCCTGGCTTTCGGTGGGGGTCGGAGAGTTAGTCGCTGTTTACCTCATAATTCGCGGATTTAATGTCACCATGTCTATCGCTATAGCCGTTATTTTATCGGCGTTCACCGTGTGGTCTGCATTGCCGTATCACGCTTTTATTGGCGAGTCTGTGATATGGCACGTTGTTCTGTTTGCGGGGGCTGGTGCAATTATTGGGGGAATGATTGCGAAATATGTAGTTTTGGCATTTTCTGTTCAGCGTCTAAAACTTTTTTTCGGCATATGGGTACTAATTTTAGGTGTTACAAGTTTACCAATATTTTAAGTGTGTCTATCGCTGTTACTCCAAACGGTAGCGCCTAAAGTGGTGCGTGTGATGCGAGTTCTTCTTTAAAAACGCTAATCTGCAAAAGGAAAGATAATATGGATATCAATCCTGTACCTCAGAAACGCTATAACGTACGTCAGCCAGAATGGTCATCTCATGCGGTTATTTATCAAGTTAACACTCGGCAGTTTTCAGAAGAAAGTAATTTTGAGGGGGTGAGAAAAGGATTAGCGCATATCAAATCGTTGGGAGCGGATATTGTTTGGTTAATGCCTGTGTATCCTATTGGCGAAAAGAACAGAAAAGGTGAACTTGGTAGCCCCTATGCCGTTAAAGACTACTTGGCCATTAACCCAGAATTTGGTAGCGAAGAAGATTTCAAAGCGCTGGTGGACGAAGCGCACCGGCTATCTCTCAAAGTCATTATAGACTGGGTGCCCAATCACAGCGCGTGGGATAACCCTTTGGTTGAACAACATCCCGAGTGGTACGCCAAAGACTACAAGGGGGATTTTCGTCCTTCGCCGTGGTGGGATTGGAGCGATATTATTGAGTTTGATTATGAACACATTGGCCTTCGAAAATACATGATTAATGCATTGTGCTACTGGGTTGAAAAGTTTGATATCGATGGGTTTCGTTGTGATGTAGCTGGGTATGTCCCCAACGATTTTTGGCAGCAAGCAGTGCAAACGCTAAGCGCAATCAGACCAGTCTTCATGTTGGCTGAATGGGAGAATCGAGATCTTCACGAAAATGCGTTCAATATGACCTATGCATGGAGCTGGAATGAAACACTTCATGAGCTCGCTCACGGAAAGTGCTCACTAGATAGATTGCGTAAATATTATTCGTGGAACGAACGCAGCTGGCCTCTCTCAGCTTACAGAATGACCTTTGTTAGTAATCACGATAAAAATGCTTGGGATGGCACCCAGCGCGAGCAATTTGGCGATGCGCTTGAAGCTTGCATTGCTTTGTCTGTCATCGGTGAGGGAATGCCGCTTATTCACAACGGACAGGAAGCGGGAGAAACCAAACGGTTAGCATTCTTTGAACGCGATCCAATAGCGTGGCAAGACCATGAAATTGGCGCCTTGTATCGCAAGCTTATTGCACTTAAAAAATCTAAAGCGGTATTAGGAAACGGAGAGTATGGCGCAAGGATGATTCAGGTCCCAAACTCAAGAATGGACAAGGTTTTTAGCTTTTTACGTCATAACGAGCGGGAAAAAGTGTTTGTTGTTATTAACTTTTCAAGCGAGCAGGTAGAAGTAACCTTCGAAGAACCGCTATTTCAAGGTGAATACACGCATTGGGACACTGACAAACGGCGAGTATTTAAATCTAACTCCCTCTGTAAACTTGCGCCTTGGCACTTTGAAGTATGGGTGGCTTGAAGTTTTGATCGTTTAGGGCTGCCTTCGACTACAAAGGGTAGATGAGTGATTTCATCTTTTACTAGGTAAAAATTAAGGACGAACTATGACCGCGAATGATTCAACTGAAAAAACAGAAGACCGCTCTTTAAATAATCATGCTGCGCTAAAGACTTCTATTGCCAATGGAGATGTAGAAGAGGTTAAGGCGCGACTCGAAGGCCATACTTTAAATAAGCTAGAAAAAGGTTACTTGATAGATCTCGCCCGGTTAAGTGGTAACAGTGATATAGAGAAAGTGATTAAATCCACGCCCGAAAGTTAAAGGCTCATTTGTTGGAAGTCAGTTCCCTTTTACAACAGAAAGGAGCCTTTCTTACTTTGCACATACTCACTTCGAGCTATTTAAATCGGTTTTGCCGGTGCATATTTTGTTTAAGGCTTTAAACTTCAGATTTAATGGGCTTTTCGAGTTTTAGAGAGGGCGTAGGCAACACCAAAGCCTGAACAGCTTCCCACTAAAAGATCTGACAAGGGATGTGCATCACGCTTAGTCCTCGGCTTCCCAATAACTGCAGTGGCAGCTAAGCCCGTCTCTGACGCTAAAAGAGCCGCTAATGCGGCTCTTTTCTTACTTCGCTGCTATTCTTCCGAGTTATCTTCATGTTGTACTTCGGACGTACGCTGATAACGCTTAAATTCCGTTTGTGTAATTAGTTCATCGTCATTTAAGTCGATTTTGTCGAAGTCGCGTGTTACGCCACTTCTTGAGGCTTCAGCTTTGGTAAGTTCGCCATCGCTGTTAGCGTCCATCCTCTCGAATTTGCTACGCGCAATCACCGCTTCATCTGCGATAACCGTCTTATCGTTAACAACCGTATCTTCCGCGACCTTTTCAACGTTTGTTTTTTTTAAGTTTCCATTGGCTTTCAGATCTGTCTCAGCTCTTAGTTCGTGGGTTAGCCTCTTGTCTTGCGTCGCAGCAACCATTTCATCTATATCGGAATCAACCTTAACTGTCGTATTCATCGTACCTTCAGTACCCATGCTTTCTTTCATCGACTTTACCGTAGCGAGCACTTCATCATCGAAATGTTGAGGATGCTTCATAACATGAGAATTAAACTCTTCAACTGAAAGTTGCATGTCTGAATTAGCATCAATTTTCGAGAAATGCGCATGAATCTCATCGTCGTCAGCTTCTTCGCGTGAGATGTAGCCATTATCGTCGTTGTCTAAATCGACGAACGTAGTGTCGATTTTTTCCATATTGTCGCCAGCAAATGCACCAGCAGACAGAGCGGCACTAATTAATGTAGCAATAGTTAACTTTTTCATATCTTACTCCTTGGTTTTCGGCCTCCATACTGCTTAAAAACGGAGGAGAGAATTCATAAGGAAATATTCATGGTACATGCCATTTGTGAAAATGTTATTCAAAACAGTGGTTTGAGGTTCTTGTGGGAGAGCATATGTGAATGTGTATTGCGAGTTCTTTAGGTTATTCTGCAAATGTTACTCACTGTTTTTAACAAATTTCGAACAACTGAACGTAAGGAACATTGAAATACCTCAGGTACTATTTTGATTTGAAGTACTATCATTTTTGTAATATCGACGTAGAATCCGCGCACCTCAATTTCGAAGTGATATTTATGGACGTTGGTTTCCATCACCTTGAAGAAAAGCGTTTGTTAACGCTCTCTTTTTATATTGCTGGCGCATTTGTGTTCATTGCGCTTGGTTTTGCCATTTTAACGAGTTCAGGCGCCATTTTATTTGATGCTGCGTACTCGTTAATCGCTTTTGTTATGTCAATGCTGACACTGAAAGTCGCTAACTTAGTTCAACGTCCTGATGACGACCGTTTCCATTTTGGTTATACGGCGATTGAACCTGCGCTAAACATGTTTAAGTCGCTCATTATCATTGCTACGTGCATGTATGCCGTCGCAAGTTCTGTTCAGAGTTTGTTGGCGGGTGGGCAAGCTGCTGAATATGGCATTGGCATGGTCTACGGTGTGGTAGCGACCTTAGGCTGCTTTGGTATTTCTCTTTACATGCGCGTGAAGGGAAAGCACTTGTTATCGGACTTGGTGAAAGTTGACTCCCATACTTGGATGATAGACGGTGTGTTGAGTGCATCCATTTTGTTCGCTTTCATTTTGGCCTTTGCATTAGAGTTCACCGAATATAAAACCTTGTCTCCCTATATTGACCCTGTTCTGTTGATCATTCTAGGTTCGGCAATGTTGCCCGTTCCTTTTAAGATTTTACGTGAAAGTCTTAACGAGGTAATTAATAAGGCCCCACCGGAAGCGATTTCGGCAGTGATTGAAAAGAAATTCAAAAAGACGTTGGCAAACGTACCGTATGAACATGTGGAAGTGCGGATTAGCAAACGGGGTAGGGATGTTTATCTTTTAGTCCACATTATTGTGGATGATGCATTCTCGATTGCTACAATCAGTGAGTTAGACGAAATTCGATTGAAATGTGAAGCAGAAATGCGCGAGTGGGACCCTGCAATTATTATGGATATCCTGTTCATAAAAGACCCTGAACTTGCAGAATAGTTAATTCGAGTAAATGAGGTAATTACCTCATTTACTCCACAACTTAACTGGTAAAATCCTCAAAATTTTCCGATAATCAAATCTTTAAGCTATTCAAAGATGTGATGGAAACGCGACTTCCGCTATACAAAAAGCTGCTAGTAATGTACCGCATAGAACCTGGGTGTCTTGGGCCGCAAGGTGCTGACTATGTCGAGGAGTTCTGTGTTTTTGCTAAAAAGAAGCTAAAAGACAACAATGGTCACTGTTTGCGGTGGACCATTAAGCCCCGTTACGACAAAACACTACCTGAGCTTGAATTTCAGATAAAAAATGCCGTACTTTCCCGTGATAATGCGGCTAAATATATGGATAGTTTTGGTATCGATATCGACGCTTTTGAAGAAGAACTTGAAGAATCACTCGCCGATTTAGTTGACGCTTTTTTTGAACGTTAACTTGGGCCCTAGCAATATTCGAAAAGCTATATCACTGCGAATACAGTCGTTAAAATGTAAACCTTTAATGGGCATTCTATAGCCTTTTTGGCATAATGCGCGGCCTAACATAGAAAAGTAATGACAGCGCTTAAACAATGCCCACAATAAACAACGTATTTTCTTCAGATGGCCTCCTTGCCGGTGCTATCAAGGGGTTCGTGCCTCGCGAAGCTCAAACTGAAATGGCTAAGGCGGTTAAGCGCGCAATCGATACCACAGGCAGTTTAATAGTTGAAGCGGGTACAGGAACTGGAAAAACTTTTGCCTACCTTGCGCCTGCATTATTGAGCGATGGGAAAGCCATTGTTTCTACCGGTACTAAAAACCTACAAGAACAGCTATTTCACCGGGATTTACCGCTGGTAAAAAAAGCCTTGGGCAGTAAACGTAAAGCCGCACTGTTAAAAGGGCGCTCGAATTACCTTTGCCTTCATCGCGTAGAACAACACGGTGGTAATTCTACCCTTGTTGAAAAAGAGGTGTTGGGCCAGCTTTCAGAGGTGAAACGTTGGTCTACCACCACAAAAACAGGTGATATGGGCGAACTTAAAACCCTTCCTGAAGATGCCCGTGTTTTGCCACTTGTTACCTCTACAGTGGATAACTGCTTGGGACGAGATTGCCCTGACTACGAAGAGTGCTATTTGGTAAAAGCACGAAGAAAAGCGCTAGACGCGGATATAATCGTAGTTAATCACCATCTTTTCTTTGCTGATATGGCACTAAAAGACACTGGGTTCGGCGAGCTCATTCCTGAAGCAGATGCGATTATTTTTGACGAAGCCCATCAAATTCCTGATATTGCCAGTGACTATTTCGGTGAGTCGCTTTCAACGCGACAAATTCACGACATTGCAAAAGATATTACGCTGCTATTTAGAACGGTTCTCAAAGACGCTGGGCAGCTGGATAAAGCGGCTGATAAATGCAGAATGATTGCCTCTGATTTGCGGTTATTGTTCCCGGATACTGCTGAACGCGGCAACTGGGCCGAGGCGCTAGACCGTGACGACGTTCGCATGCAGGTGGGCAAGCTGGCCGAAGCGCTAGGTGTACTGCATGAAGTGTGTAAGTTACATATTGGCCGTGATAAAGATTTAGACAACATGTACGAACGTGTTGTGGCTGCAAGAGAACAGTTAGATGCGTTAAGCGACAATAAGCAAGAAAATGTAAGTTTGTGGTATGAAACTACTCAGCGCCATCTCATTATGCATTTAACGCCCTTATCAATTGCTGCTAAATTCAGACGCTTTATAACATCGCCGCCGCGCGGGTGGATTTTTACGTCAGCAACCTTAATGGTGAATGGCGGGTTTGACCACTTTCAACGCCGAATGGGGTTGGAAGATGCAGAAACATTAGGGTTGGATAGCCCGTTTAATTATCCAGAGCAGGCCATGTTGTGTGTACCCCGCTATTTACCTGAGCCTAATAGCTACGCTATGCGCGAAACCTTGTTAGAAACGGCTAAACGGCTGATTAAAGCAAGTCGCGGTAGGTGTTTCTTGCTGTTTACAAGCCACGCAATGCTTAGAGAAATAGCGCAAAAGCTAGAGGATGAAATAGATAACCCGTTGCTAGTACAAGGAACAACAACAAAACAGGCGCTGCTTGATGCCTATCTTGCTGATGAAAAAGCTGTACTAATGGGTACGGGAGCGTTTTGGGAAGGAGTAGACGTGCGAGGTAATGACCTTGTATGTGTGATGATTGATAAGCTGCCCTTTGCCTCTCCTGACGATCCATTGCTGCAAGCGCGCATGGATGATGTGAAAAAACGAGGCGCTAATCCCTTTGGAGTTATTCAAATTCCTCAGGCTGTTATTACGTTAAAACAAGGGGCAGGACGGCTCATCCGAGACCCGTCTGACAAGGGCGTATTGGTAATATGCGACAATCGTCTGGTTACGAAACCTTACGCTAAAACCTTTGTCGGTAGCTTGCCAGATATGAAAAGAACAAGAAGTTTAGGCGAAGTGGAAAAGTTTCTAGCCGGCATTGATGAAGCCTAAGTTAAATCACTGAAAAGTGGTTAACGTGTATTGAGCTGTTAACACCACTTTCAGTTTATATGAAATAAGAGATAAGCATGAACATTTTAGCTATAGACACGGCTACCGAAGCTTGTTCGGTTGCGCTTCAGTTTAACGACATTGTAATTACACGCTTTGAAGTATGCCCTCAGCAGCATAGCCAGCGGCTACTTCCCATGGTAGATGACGTATTAAAAGAAGCGCAGGTAACATTGGGTGATTTAGATTTATTGGCTTTTGGTAGAGGTCCAGGCAGCTTTACCGGTGTTCGCATTGCTACAGGTATGATTCAGGGGTTGGCGTTGGGAACGGGATTAAAAGTAGCCGGCGTAAGCACCCTTGAAGCCATGGCGAATGAAGTGGTGTCTAAAACTGAAAACAAAGACACGTTAATTGCCGTTGCGTCGGACGCGCGTATGAATGAAGTGTATTTCGCGGTTTACGCACAGTCACATAGTGGCCTTGTACTTTGTGTTGAAGAGCAGGTTTGCCCGCCAGATATTGCCATTGAGAAACTAAACGCCCTTCGAGATAGCAGTAGTGCGAGTGTTATCGCTGCTGGAACAGGCTGGTCTGCCTATAAAGAGCTTGAACAGTGGAAGTCTGAGGTATGTGGCGAGGTAACGTCTGAGGTCACCCTTCCAAACGCACAGTATATGCTTAAGCACGCACTAGATGCTTATCAAAAAGGTGAAGTAACTGAAGCTGTGAATGTGGAGCCCGTTTATTTACGCGATAAAGTAACATGGAAAAAGTTACCAGGTAGAGAGTAACAATTCGAAAAAGCGTACCTCATAAATGCGAGCGAGATGGCAAATTTCGCTCTTGTATGGTACGTTTTTTGCCTCACTAAGTTTGTATGATTATCAATAATAATTTCGCGCTACCGTCCTCTGAACCTTCCCCGGGTCGTGTCGCTAAAATTAACAAAGACCCTGAACAGCAAAACAAAGGGCAAAATGAATCGTCTGCTAAGGCGATCGTTGTTGCGCCCGACGAACAGGGTACGGATAACGCCAAAGCGTACCAACAATTTATCCGTGAAGACGGCAACAGCTATTCTCAAAATGCAATAGCCTCTTACAACAGTTTCGAAAAACAACAACAACGGGATTCTATCCAATCAATGTTTGGTGTAGATATCTACGCTTAGTGCTTTACGCTCAGCTATTTTCGCATAGATAAATATTTCTAACGAATTGTTAAATTTCGTTCAGTATTCGGAACAAACCGCCATTAACATTACTCTAAAATGTGTTTGTTTAAGACTACCGTTCTCATTTATGGGTTGCATTGATTGAACGACAGTGGTTGTCGTTACGTAATAATGCTAATGTTTAGTTGCTAGAGTGCGGTTTTTCTTTTTAACTTAAAGAGATACATAAAAGTTTATAAGAGTTTTAAAATGTGCTGCCGCACGTGGATTCCTTTTAAATCAGCTGCTTTTGCAAAGGAAAACCATACAGGCGCAACATTTTTTCTAGGGTTCAAAGGAGCGCTTTAATGTCTCGTTATTTAGTTTTACTTACGGTCATGTTATTTACAGGCTGTGCCATAGTTCCAGAAAGTATTGAAGTACCTGAAGGAACGCAATTAGTCAGCTATTCCAAAGCTGTTACGTCAGGTGCTAATGCTCAAGGCCAAAAAGCGCGGTGGGGCGGTATGATAGTTGGCGTCGAAAACAAGCCGAACAAAACGCTTATTGAACTCGCACACTTTCCTTTGAATCATTATGGTAAGCCCTCCACAAATGGCGAAACGGCAGGTCGTTTCAAAGTGCAAATTGATGGCTTTGTAGATCCAATTGTTTTTGAAGAAGGGCGTTCTGTTACATTTTTAGGCACTCTTTCCACGCCAACTGCTGGCATGGTGGGAGAGCAACCTTATATTTATCCAACGATCATCGCTGAAGACTATCACATGTGGAGAAAACAAGAGGTTTACGATGTAAACACCTACTTTTTTAACTACCACACCGGCTGGTATTCGCCATTTTACCGCTTTAATGGGCCGTGGATGTATCCTCATTTCAATAGAACCCGTGTTATCCGTTATCAAAACGCGCCAAGTAAAGCGAGATTACCATCTCGGAAAACTGGCGCTAGCAACACCAGGACGAAGTCTACTGCACAACCTTTGAGAGAAGATAAACAGAAGTAAGACCATTTAACAAGGCGGCAAATTATTGCCGCCTTGTTTTTTAGTACAACAAAAAGCGAAAGTGGGGCGGCAATTGTTTGCCGATAAAGGATGTTATGATTGAAACAGAATTTAATATTGGAACACTACACTTAGCGGCTTTAGATAACGAAGGTGCTGGCAAGGTCATCATCGGCCTGCATGGGTATCTGGACAATGCGGAAAGCTTGAGGCTTTTGGCGCCTTATTTACAAACACATCGCTTTGTTGCTATTGATCTTGCGGGGCATGGTCGCTCAAGTCACCGTGCTCAAGGTGCGCATTACAATCAAGCCGATTATCTGCAAGACCTTTATGGCTTAATAGAGTCTCAAGGTTGGGACGATGTTATTTTACTCGGGCACTCCCTTGGCGGAATATTGGCTAGTCTTTTCGCAGCGTTGTTCCCAGACAAAGTCAGTGCCGTTATTAGCATCGATGCATGTGGTCCGCTAACTGAAACTGAAGAAACGACTGCATTACAAATGCGAGAGTCCATTGTCAGTCGTCATGCTAAATCGCGTAATAAATTGCGGATTGTCGAGTTAGAAGATGCTGTTAAAGCAAGATGCAAGATATCTGATATTCCAGAAGAGCACGCTCGCTCAATATTATCAAGAAACTTAACCCAAGATGCAGGCGGTCACTGTTTTTGGTCAAGCGACCCTAAACTTCGCACAAAATCATCGCTAAGGCTGACAGAAAAGCAGGCAGAATCTCTTATGCGTGCTATTGTATGTCCTGTACTTTTTATCGGTGCATCTAATAGCTTTAAAAATCTAGAGACGGTCTTTCCACAAAGGAAGGGGTGGTTCTTAAATGCACAATACGAACAATTAGTAGGCGGTCATCATATTCACATGGAAAATACTGATGATATAGGGCTATTAATTCGCAATTTTGTTGAGCAAATGTAAATTGTGCCGTTTATTTTTTTTTACACTTCCTATACTATTCGCAAGTTATCAGACCAGTTACACGGGCACGCCTTCTAAAGTGCTCATTAAATAGTATAAGAATAAAGTAGAGGAGGTTTTGGTGGAAAAAACCTGGCTTAAGCATTACGACCCTCGCGTTTCCGCAGAAATTGATGCCGATCGTTACGCATCTGTAGTAGATATTTTCGAGCAGTCGGTTAAGAAATTTAAAGATAAAGAAGCCTTTATTAACATGGGGCACTCAATTTCGTTTGAAGAGCTAGATACCTTGTCAGCGCAATTTGCTGCTTACTTACAATCTAGCGGACTAAAGCGCGGCGATGCGGTTGCAATCATGATGCCTAATCTCCTTCAGTACCCTGTAGCCATGTTTGGTGTATTGCGTGCTGGTATGGTTGTAGTGAATGTTAACCCTCTTTATACCGCTCGCGAATTAAAGCATCAGTTAAACGATGCCAATGCTAAAGCTATTGTTATTGTTGAGAACTTTGCGTGTACTTTGGAAGAGGTCATCGCAGATACTAACTTACAAGAAGTCTTTTTGACGGCTTTGGGTGACATGTTACCCGCACCTAAGCGTTGGGTTGTGAATGCGGTTGTTAAGTACGTTAAAAAGATGGTGCCTTCATTCAATCTACCTGAAACCACTTCATTTATGTCGGCGGTTAAAAAAGGCCAGTCTCTTGAATACAAGCGTCCAAACATAGACAGTGGCGATTTAGCATTCCTTCAGTACACAGGTGGAACAACTGGTGTATCTAAAGGCGCGATGCTTACTCACCGCAATATGGTTGCAAACTTGGAGCAGGTTTCAGGTATTTTAGAAACCGTGATTGAAGAAGGTAAAGACTTTGTAGTTACCGCGCTTCCGCTTTACCATATCTTTGCATTACTGGCGAACTGCCTTATGTTCGTTAAATACGGCTGCCGTAACTTACTTATCACTAATCCGCGTGACATGCCGGCTTTTGTAAACGAACTTAGTAAGTATCCATTTACCATTTTGCCGGGCGTAAACACTTTGTTTAACGGTCTGCTTAATACGCCTGGATTCAGCGAACTTGATTTCAGCAAGTTTAAGTTTGGTTTAGGCGGTGGTATGGCTGTTCAGCGCCCTGTTGCAGAAAAATGGGAAAAGGTTACGGGAACAGTACTTCTTGAGGGTTACGGCCTAACAGAATGCTCACCTGTTGTTGCGGTAAACCCACCCCAGATTGAAGCTTATAAAGGCGCAATCGGTATGCCGGTTCCGTCGACGGATATCAAGCTTCTAGATGATGATGGTAACCCTGTAGAAAAAGGCGAACCTGGTGAAATATGGGTGAAAGGCCCTCAAGTTATGAAAGGGTATTTAAACCGCCCAGAAGCAACAGAAGAAATCTTGAAAGACGGTTGGTTAGCTACTGGTGACATTGCAACGGTAGATGATGAAGGTTACTTCTATATTGTTGACCGTAAAAAGGATATGATCCTAGTTTCAGGTTTCAACGTGTTTCCTAACGAAATTGAAGAAGTGGCTGCAATGCATGACGATATTGTTGAAGCAGCTGCCGTTGGGGTTCCTCACGAAGTCAGCGGTGAAGTTGTTAAATTATTCGTAGTACGAAATAACGACTCACTTACTGAAAAAGACGTTATCGCGCATTGCCGTAATCACTTAACGGGTTACAAAATGCCTAAGCAAGTTGTTTTCAAAGATGACTTACCAAAAACCAATGTAGGTAAAATACTGCGTCGGGAGCTTCGAGACTAATTTCTTTGAAATAGTTTTTGAAAGCCGGCGTAAGCCGGCTTTTTTATTACTGTGCAAAAATATGCAATATCAATTAATTACAACATTTGAACAACTCGAAAAAGTGTGCGCTGCAGCACAGCGTCAAGAGGCTGTAGCCTTAGACACCGAATTTGTAAGGACAAGAACCCTTACTCCGCACTTGGGCCTTATTCAGTTATATGATGGCCATCAACTTGTGCTTATCGACCCGCTCGCTATAGACAATATGCGCCCGTTTATCGAACTTATGGAAAATACCGAAGTAGTAAAGGTATTGCACTCGTGTTCAGAAGATATAGAGGCGTTTCTTACCGCTTTTAATACTGTGCCAACGCCTGTATTCGATACGCAGTTGGCGGGTAGTATTTTGGACATGGGCCCCTCACTGGGCTACGCAAAACTGGTAGAGCTACTTTGCGATATCAGTTTGGATAAAGGTGAATCTCGAACTGACTGGATAGCCAGGCCCCTTCGCGAATCGCAGCTTAGCTATGCAGCAAACGATGTATTGTACTTGCTGCCTTGCTACCAACAGCTTGCCAGCAAAGTGCAAGAAGCGAATAAAGTGCATTGGATTTATCAAGAAATTGCTTTGCTAGTAGATAAAAAGCGGGCTCAAATGCCCGAAGATTTTGCGTATTTAAGCATTAAGAACAGCTGGCGATTAAACAGCGAACAACTTACGGTTTTGCAGGCGCTAGCTGCATGGCGATTGAATACGGCGCGCAAAAAAGACTTGGCGCTAAACTTTGTTTTCAAAGAAGGCCATTTGTTTGAGGCGGCGCAGCGCCTTATTGATAACAAGTCTGGCCTGTCACGCATTAACGGTGTAAATCATCAGTCGGTGCGTCGCTATGGCGATACTATTATTACGCTTATTGAAGAAGCAAGAACGAAATATGCGCAGACGCCAGAAAAGCTTAGGTTACCCGTTGTACTGCGGCTTATCGATATAGCTAAATACAAGAAAACCCTTGCGGAACTTAAAGCTATCAGCGATAAAATTGCTAAAGATAACAATGTGAATAGCGACGTTATTGCGTCTAAAAAACAGCTTAATCAATTGCTGAAATGGTATTGGTTTCCGGTAGATGAGACTCGCGTACAAGGCTTGATACCTGATGTGTTGTCTACGTGGCGTGAGCCATTATTCCGCCCTCACATAATCCGCCTATTAGGCGATGCACCATCTCAATAATCTTTAACAAAATAACGTGGGCGTGAAAGTTTGAAATTCTCACGCCAACATCAATTACAAAGCGGGTGAAACGTTTATGTTATGTGCAGTTTATAAAACGCGAAAAAAAGAAGGTATGTTTTTATATGTGCCAAAAAAAGATCACTTTGAAGACGTGCCAGAGCCGTTGATGGTAAAATTTGGTCGCCCAGAATTGGTGACTATTATTTCTTTAGATAAACGGGAAAAACTGGGAATGGTCGATAAACAAAAGCTTATCGATGAACTTACTGAAAAAGGTTTTTACCTGCAAATGCCACCTAAAGAAGACAACCTGCTGGAGCAACACCGCGAATCGCTTGGTTTGTCTAAAACGCCAGATAAAAAGTTTTAAAAATTTATGTTATTAAAGGTAATAAATCGTTTAGTTAACCGAGTTACTATCAACAAAAAGTGTAGTAACCATACATCACTTTTTCAAACGTTAAATATCGCCGTACTTTTATCTATTATTACTTTAAGCTTTTCACTTACTGTTCATGCTGAAAGTCAACCTAACGCTCACAAAGAACTAAACGAGGAAGGGTTTAAGCGTTATGTCGCTCAATTGAAAAAGGAAGCGGCTGAAAAAGGCATAGATAAAACTAAGCTAGAGCAGGCGTTCGCTGATATCACCTTTAGACCCACCGTTGTCAAATCTGATAAAAGTCAGCCAGAGAAAAAGATAACCTTAGATGACTATCTAGCAACGCGAGTACCTGACTGGAAAGTAAAGCAAGCGGTTGAACAGTACAATGAACATAAGGTATTGCTTGAAGATATTGCTCAACAATACGGGGTTCAGGCTCGCTTCATCGTTGCGCTGTGGGGTAATGAATCTAATTTTGGTAAAATTCAGGGCAATTTTAGCGTGCTGTCAGCGCTGGCATCGTTGGCGTATGAAGGACGTAGAGAGAAGTTGTTTAAAGACAATTTTTTTGCGGCACTTAGAATACTCAATGAAGGCCACATCGACGTAGAGGCGTTTAAAGGCTCATGGGCCGGTGCGATGGGGCAAACACAGTTTATGCCCATATCCTTTCTAAATTATGCGGTAGACTACGATGGCGACGGTAGAAAGGACATTTGGGGAACCAAGGCAGACGTATTTGCGTCAATCGCCAACTATCTATCATCTGAAGGGTGGGATAGTAAAGGAACGTGGGGACGCCAAGTAACACTAACCAAACCGGTACCTTTTTCAGGGTTAGCCAAATCTAATATGAAACCGTTGGCATTTTGGCAGGAGAACGGCGTTAAACGTTATAACGGAAGTGAACTCCCTAATGCAAAAATTAGTGCGTCGCTCATTATGCCCGATGGTGAGCAAGGTCGAATTTACTTGGTTTATAACAATTTTCACACGCTGATGAAATGGAACCGATCGTCATATTTTGGTGTGTCGGTTGGGTATTTGTCAGAGCGAATAAAACGAGGTTACTAATGGCTTATCGTCACATCGATTCTCAAAGTAATGAAATATCACTACCCGTTAGTAAAGTAGTATGTATAGGTAGAAACTACCTTGACCACATTCAAGAAATGAATTCTACCGTGTCTGAAGCACCGTTGCTGTTTATGAAGCCAAAGGCAGCGCTGTGTCATATGCATGAGCACCTTGGCATACCTACTGATAAAGGCGATTGTCACAACGAACTTGAAGTGTCGGTACTGCTTAAGTCACCACTTAAAAATGCCAGTGATGATGAGGTCAAAGACGCTATTTGGGGTATTGGACTGGGGCTCGATTTGACCCTTCGCGAAGTTCAGGCTGCGCTTAAAAAGCAGGGGCAGCCATGGGAAAGAGCTAAATCTTTTGATAACAGTGCACCGCTGTCTGGCTTTGTGCCGCTTAGCAAAGTAAACAATATAGACGACCTGCGTTTCAACTTAACCATAAACGACGAGGTAAGGCAGCAGGGGCATACCAAACTCATGCTGCACAAAATCATTCCCCTTATCGCGCACATGTCATCTATATTTAGTTTAGATAGTGGAGACGTGATCCTAACCGGTACGCCTAAAGGAGTAGGCAAACTTAGCCCGGCAGATAAGATTGCAGCATCGTTAGATGGTCATCTAACGGTGAAAACTGAGGTAGTAGCAGAATGACAGTCGCATTTTGGGAAACTAAGTCTTTAGAAGAAATGTCTCAAAAGGAATGGGAGTCGCTTTGTGATGGGTGTGGTAAATGCTGCCTTCAAAAGTTCATTGATGATGATGCAGTTGAAGAATACGAAGTTACCGACCACATCAACGACAATGAGAAGATTCATTACACAAACATTGTGTGTACGTATTTAAACACGAAAAAGTGTGAATGTACTCAGTATGAAAGGCGCACAGAGCTTGTGCCCGATTGCGTGAAACTAACAAAAGAGAATTTGAAAGATATTTTCTTTATGCCAAATAGCTGTACCTATCGTCGCCTTTATGAGGGGAGGGGGATTCCATCATGGCACCCTTTGCTTAACAAAGGTAAGAAACATGTGATGCACGCGAAGGGCATGTCGGTGCGTAATAAAACCGTGTTTGAAACAGATGTAGATCTTAACACCTTTGAAGACTATATCGCCATTTGGCCTTTGGAAGATCTAGATTAATCACAAGTTAACCCTAGCGCCGAATGTTTCAAAACATCAACTTGGTTAGGGGCAATCTTAGACTAAAGAGCGTGAGTGAAATGTGAGTCCTTCGCTTATACTTACGCTTTTACTACCCGATTCTCAAAGGCTTGAAAATGAGCAAATTGAGCGCTACTGCTTTGATGTTTTTGTTAGCCACTACGTGTATGGGCACATCATTAAAAGCAGAAAGCCTAGATACCAGTTACAGCGGTTCAGTTAGAGTACGTTATGAAACCTAAACAATCCTATTTTCCCTACCAGCGAAGACGTCCGAACTAAAACTAATGAGCGCCTCTCAACCCGTATTAGATTAAAAGGCGAAGCAAATTATGGAAATTGGCAGGTAGTTGGTGAGATAGAAGATTCTCGAGCTTATCTTGACGAGAATGACCCCACGCTTAAGTCTTCCCAAGTTAATACGCTTGAACCAGTTCAGTTATACATTACTTACAAGGGGATTGGCGAGTATCTAGATAGCGTCACTGTAGGGCGTGTAACGCTCGACCACGGTAGCCGTCGCTTGATGGGGCGTACTCGATTTAGAAACGCGACTAATAGCTTTGAGGGTGCGCTAATCGACGCGTATTGGTCAGGGTGGCATGTTCGTGGTTTCTATTTACTGCCGCTTAAGCGCTTTCCTCTAGACTCGGCTTCGATTGATGATAATGAGCGAGCATTTGATAGAAGTTATAGCAATCAAAAATTCTATGGGGTTTATGCCGAATCAGAAGATAACGCTTGGAAAATACATAGCTATTGGTTAAAAGAATCAGACTCAGAGGAACTCGCGACGAAAAACCGCGATCTGTTTACCTTATCTGTAGATTATTCTAAATCTTTTTTGAAAAGCTGGAAATACAACATAGAGGCGATAGGTCAGACGGGTCAGGCTAGGCAGTCCGCATCGACATCTGACATCGATAATAAGGACGTTACCGCTTGGATGATACATAGTCATATTGGCAAGCAAATAAATGAAAGTACATTTGTTAGAGCTGAAATTGATGCAGCAAGTGGCGATGATGATAACACTGACAACGCAATTAGAGCGTTTGACTCTCTTTATGGTTTACGTCGATTTGATTTCGGCCCCACGGATGTGTATCAAACATTCCCTCGAAGTAATATTTTGGCTCCGGGGCTGAGGGGCGTTACTAAGCTGAATAACGCTAATACGATTATGCTAGGGTACAAAGGGCTGTGGCTTCAGAAAGTGGCCGAAGGTCAAGAAGGCTTTTTAGGTCACCAAGTAGAATTTCGCTGGCGCTATCAAGCATCTGCCCCATTAAGATTAGAGTTAGGCGGCGCTTATCTTGCTAAAGGTGAAGCGTTAGAGACTGGTGCATATCCCGATAATTCTATGTACGCTTACACGGGGTTTATGTACTCTTTCTAGATATAAATGAAGGTTGCTGTATTACCTAGCCACTCGATATTTAAATTTACTGGCTAGGTGCCGCTCTTGCGAAATTATAACGAGTTAAGTTGTGAGTGCATAAAGAAGTGCGTCTCTTCCAAATACACGTTTTCTACACAGCCCTTCTTTTATACCACCAATTCGCTCAGCGACACGAATACTCGCTTTGTTATTTGGCTCAATATAGCATTCCAGCCGATACAAATTCATCTGAGAAAAAGCTAGCTTTTTCAACGCTTCACAAATCGCCGTAGCCAAACCCTTGCCACAGGCATCGGGTCTTAACCAAAAGCCAAGATTTGCAGTTAAGTGTGTATGGTGAATGTGATTAATAATGCCCATACCTAGACACTTTTCATCATGCATGAGTAAATAGGTTAGGCCATAACCTGTCTCTCGTGATTTTTCCATTCCAGCTATGCACTGTTTAGATAATGCTGGGGTGACAGGGCACACCGCTGAGCCGAACCAAGGTTTTACGTGATGAATTGATTGTTGGCCCGCTTCGCAAAGCGCATAGCAATGTTTCTCTGCGATACGCTGAATGCTAATAGGGCCTTGCTCCGTATGAATAGGAGGAAGGCGAGAAGGTAAAATGGATAAGTCGATCAAAAGGGTTTCTTATCCAACAATCGACATGCGAATACAATGGCGAATACAGCGAAGTAAATGGCGAAGATAATTTGCATCCACTCTGCCATTCCCATAGATAGAAATTGCCACGAGTCTTCTAAGCAATCCCCTTCGGCGGCGAATACTGCAGGCAGCCATTCGTGAAGTTGTAACCAAGAAGGAAAGTTCGGGACTATTTCACAGCTTGCAAAAAATGGATTAGCTGCGTTAAGAATAGCAAGGTGCTCTTTAGCAATTAAGAATCCCCATCCTGCAGAAACAGCCCAGCCCGCGAAGCCAAGCATACGTGTGAAACCATTGTTCTTAATAATTACGACAAGTGCAGATAGCACGATACCGTACATGGCAGTGCGCTGGTAAATACACATAATGCATGGCTTTAACCCCATGCCGTATTGAAAATAAAGCGCAGCAATTTCTAACGCTAATGACGTGGCAAAAAGCACAAGCCATGATGACTTGTGCTCTGCCCAATGGCTTATGCCGTGAATAATACCTCGCATTACTTAGTGACCCACCGCTTGCGCGCCTGCTTCGGTAACCGAGTGATGCTCAATAAGGTGCATGTCGTAAAGCCACTGAGTAGCATCGGCAAGCCCAATATAGGTTGCGACTAAACCTACAATAGTAAGCACAATTGTGTATGGCAGCGCCATCACAACCATGCGGCCGTATGACAAACGAAGTAAAGGCGCTATGGCTGATGTTAACAAGAACAAGAATGCAGCTTGGCCATTTGGCGTGGCAACGCTTGGTAAGTTGGTGCCTGTATTAATTGCAACGGCAAGCATATCGTATTGGTCACGTGTAATTTGACCTGCCTGGAGAGCAGCTGTCACTTCTGTGATATACACCGAGCCTACAAACACGTTATCACTTACCATCGACAAAACGCCGTTGGCCAGATAGAACATCACCATTTGAGTTTCGCCTTCAAATGACAATACCCAATGGATAACCGGTTGAAACAAGCCTTGGTCAATGATAACCGCTACTACACCGAAGAAAACGCAAAGTAGTGCTGCGAAGGGCAGTGCTTCTTCGAATGCTTTTCCTAGCGCATGCTCTTCGATTACGCCGCTCATAGATGTGGCCAGAATAATAACTGACAAACCAATTAGGCCTACAGACGCCATATGCGTAGCAAGACCAACTATTAACCAAACGCCAATAAGCGCTTGTACTACTAGCTTTGCAGTTTCACGCTTACTGCGACCTTTGTCCATGTGATCGTTGTAGTCGGCCAAAATCTGTCTAACTGCAGATGGCAACTTGGCGCCGTAAGAAAATGTCCCTGTTTTTTCAAGAACAATTGTCGTCAACAAACCGAATACGAACACGGGCAGAGTAACAGGGGCCATGCGGATAAAGAACTCCACGAAATCCCAACCTGCTTTATCAGCAATAATTAAATTCTGCGGTTCGCCTACCATGGTCATTACACCACCAAGCGCTGTACCCACTGCTGAGTGCATCATAAGGTTGCGCAGGAACGCTCTGAAGTCTTCTAAATCGTGGCTTCCCAGCTCGTCATCACTGGTGTGGTCGTGATCAGAATGAAACTCTTTGCCGGACGCAACTTTGTGATAAATAGAGTAAAAGCCGAGACCTACGCTAATAATAACAGCGACTACCGTTAGGGCATCGAGGAAAGCAGATAAGAACGCAGAAGCAAAAATAAATGAGAGAGAAAGTATTAACTTATTGCGTACCTTAATCACCAATTTGGTGAACAAATACATAAGTAAGTCTTTCATGAAGTAGATGCCAGCGACCATAAATACAAGTAGAAGCAGTACCTCTAGATTTACTTCAATCTCATGCATCATATGACCGGGAGATGTCATGCCAATAAACATGGCTTCTATAAGAAGTAATCCTCCAGGTTGAAGCGGATAACATTTAAGGGCCATTGCCAGCGTGAAAATAAACTGAATGACAAGCGTCCAGCCAGCAATATATGGGTCCACCATAAAAATGAAGGGATTGACAATGAGAAAGGCAATAATGGTTTTTTTGTACCAGTCGGGCGCATGTCCCAGGAAATTCTTATAGATCGCCGCGATCATTGAGGTTTGCATGAGTTCCTGTTCCTTTTACAACAAAGCACGCATTTTGCGCATCTTTATACAGTGTAGTTCCGGTTATTGCATACATAAACGGCTGGTGCTGTACGATTTAATTCGTTTAACCGCTGTTTTGTTGCTGTCATTATAGTCGGAATTTAAGCGTACATGATATTAACGCCTTGAGAAAGCAATTCACAGACCCCACCATGTGAAAGTCACTGAATATTTATCATTTTTCTGACCATAATTATCATTGAATTCGAAAATGTAGAATATTTCGAACATAAAACGTACAAACAGTGCTTTATAGTGTTTGAAATAACACTTTAATTTTAACAAGTTGTTAAAAGCTTTAGTGGACGAGGCATAATTCGTTGTGATAATAAAAGAGCATCTGGTACAATCAGTTGTAAAATAACAAGAACGTGCGGGCGATTAGTTATGATTTATAAGGCACAGAGTCCAGCCGGATTCGCCGAAGAATATATTGTTGAATCTATATGGAGTGGAAGATTTCCGCCTGGCACCATTTTGCCTGCAGAAAGAGAGCTTTCTGAGTTAATTGGTGTAACGCGAACCACGTTGCGCGAAGTTCTACAGCGTTTGGCTCGTGATGGCTGGTTAACCATTCAACACGGCAAGCCTACTAAGGTAAATAACTTCTGGGAAACTTGTGGGCTTAACATCCTTGAGACCCTTGCTCGCTTGGACCAAGAAGGTATTCCAGAACTTGTTGATAATTTACTTGCAGCTCGCACTAATCTGAGTGCTGTTTTCATTCGAGGCGCTATTCGTAACAATCCTCAAGAGTCTGCAGAGATCATCGCTAGATACAAGAATGTTGAGCAAGATGGTCTGGCATTTGCGCAATTCGATTATCAAATGTCTCACGACCTTGCGCTTGCTTCAAATAATAACGTATTTGTTCTAATGATGAACGGTTTCCGCGGGCTTTATTCACGCATCGGTGGCTACTTTTTCTCGCATCAGCCGTCGCGAGATGTTGCCATGAAGTACTACGCAGATTTGCTCGAAGTAGCCGAAAAGGGTGAATACGATAGGGTTCCTGTTGTGGTTAGAAATTATGGAATCGAAAGTGGGAAGGTGTGGCAGGCCATTCGCGACGAGATGCCAAAAGACTTAGTAGATTGAGTTCAGCTAACTTTTTCTAAGTTTTACATACTACCCGCTTTTAGACGAAAAAAATTAAGATTAAAAACGCCGCATTTCCATTGGAATATGCGGCGTTTTTGTACGCGCACTTTGCTTTACATCATTCGGTAAGTATATTTTGTAACATTTAAAACCTGTCTCACCAGCATTTACCTCTGATTTACGCTAGAACCTGACTTTCATTTAGATATACTCAATAACACAAAACACCGCTGAGTTATGCGGCGCTTAGTTTTGAAAATGATTTTTTATAAAATGAATATTTTCAAAAGGGCAGCTAAATACAAAGCGTTATCAAGGGCGCAAATAAGGAAACACAATGAAATATTTATGGATAGCACTTGCCGCTGGTGGGCTTATGTCAGGCTGTGGTGTTGAAAACAAAACTGAAAGCTTGCAACACGAAGTAGGAAAGGCGTCACCATCTGTTATGTTAAATACTCAAACTAGTGCTCCACTGGCGAAGAAAGTGCCCCATGAACTGAAAGCGCATGGTGTAACTCGTAATGATAATTACTACTGGATGCGCGACGATTCACGCACCGATAAAGAAATGTTGGCGCATTTAGAGCAGGAAAATAGCTACCTAGAAACAGTACTCGCTCCGCTAAAGGAAACCCGTGAGTCACTTTATGAAGAGCTGGTTTCTCGCATAGAGAAAGACGATTCCACGGTACCAGTGTTCGATAACGGCTATTGGTACTACACACGTTATTCAGGTGAGAACGAGTATCCTGTATATCTAAGAAAGCCTTCGCTGGATGCTGAGCCGCAAGTTTTGCTTGATGCGAATGTTATGTCTGAAGGGCATGACTATTTTAGTATTGGAAGTTACTCGGTGAGCCGTGACAATACGCTTATGGCGTACTCTGAAGACACGCTTAGTCGTCGAATTTATACCGTATACGTAAAAAACCTGAATAGCGGTGAAAAGCTAAACGATGTATTAGAGGGCACGTCAGGCAGCGCAGTTTGGGCGAACGACAATGAACATTTATTTTACGTGAAAAAAGATCCGCAAACCCTTTTAGGCTATCAAGTGTATCGCCATAAGCTGGGTACTTCTCAAGAAGACGATGTTTTAGTGTACGAAGAAAGCGACCCTACGTTTTATACTTACATTAGTAAAAGCAAAGACGACAGCGTCATTTACATTCATCATTCTAACACTGATAAAACTGGCGTGACTTTGATTGATGCAGGCAATCCTGCGTCTCAATCAGAAGTATTTCTACCTATTAAAGACGGTCAGGAATACAGCGTAGCAAAAGCAAGTGACGGTTATTACGTTTTAACTAACATCGATGCAAAAAACTTCAAAGTAATGAAGGCGCCGCTAGATGCCACAAGTGACGTGTCAAAGTGGCAAGAAATAGTCCCACACCGTCCTGAGGTCTTTCTTCAAAGCATTGAGGTGATGAAAAATCATCTGGTTGTGAAAGAAAAAGAAAATGGCATGCTGCGCTTAGTCGTGCATAACCTAACGACAAAAGAAGAAAAGGTTATACCAACTCAAGATCCAATCTACGGTGCGTACTTCAATGCAAACCCTGAAATGGATACTAACAAGCTTAGAATCTATTACAGCTCGTTAACTACGCCAGGCTCTATCATTGATATCAACCTTGATACGCTTGAAAGTGAAGTAATGAAGCAAACCCGTGTATCTGACACCTTCGACTCATCCGATTATGCATCAGAGCGGGTGATGATAGAGGCGCGAGATGGCGCAATGGTACCGGTTTCATTGGTTTATCGTAAAGAGAAGTTTAAAAAAGATGGCACTAACCCACTGTATCAATATGCTTATGGCTCGTATGGCGCAACTATTGACCCGACGTTTAGAAGCAGCTGGCTTTCTTTAATAGACAGAGGGTTTGTTGTTGCTATTGCACATATTCGCGGTGGGCAAATGCTAGGGCGTGAATGGTATGAGAACGGCAAAATGCATCAAAAAATGAATACATTTACTGATTTTATTGATGTATCAAAAGGCTTAGTTGCTAAGCAGTACGCTGATAAAGACCGCGTATTTGCAATGGGCGGCAGCGCAGGTGGATTACTAATGGGCGCCGTTGTGAATATGGCCCCTGAGCTATACAAAGGGGTGAGTGCTCACGTGCCCTTTGTTGATGTGGTAACCACTATGAGCGATGAGACTATTCCATTGACCACAGGTGAATATACCGAATGGGGTAACCCAGCAAATAAAGATGAGTTTGATTACATGCTGTCATACTCGCCTTACGATCAAGTAGAAGCTAAAGATTATCCACACATGCTAGTGACTACAGGGTTGCATGATTCGCAAGTTCAATACTTTGAGCCTATGAAGTGGGTTGCGAAACTTAGAGAGTATAAAACCGACGATAACTTGCTTCTGTTTAAGACAGACATGGAAGCAGGGCACGGCGGCGCGTCGGGACGCTTCAAGCGTTTTGAATCAACCGCCCTAGAATATGCTTTTGTTTTGCATCTTGCAGGTGTGCCTCTTTAATTTGATGCTAACCTTTTGAATTTAGCTTTTGTTTCTAAGCCCGAGTAAGTCACCATTTTTCGGGCTTTTTTATTTTTTTGCGTTTTTAGTATGCGGATTCTAATTGTTAAGCGTACAGTTTAACCATGGTGTTGAAAAACACTCAAATTTAGCATTCATAGGAGCTGAACATGACTACTACTGACACAATTAAAGGCAAAATTAACGAAGCCGAAGAAATGGCACGTAAAATTTGGTTAGCAGGCCTAGGCGCTTATGGTAAAAGCGTTGAAGAAGCGCAAGGGCGTTACGAGAAACTAAGTGAAGAAGCGAACAAAATGTTCGACGAGCTAGTGACTAAAGGTGAAACTCTAGAAGGTGATGCTAAGAGCAAGTTTAAATCGACCACTAACGATGTAGAAAATCGTGTAGCTGACGTTCGCAAAAAACTTGGTCTTGACTCTGAGCCAGCTGATCAGCGTATTGAAGAGCTTTCGGCTAAAATTGATGCCTTGACTGAAGCTGTTGCTAAACTGGCGGCAAGCAAGTAAAGCGATAGTCCTTATTGGGCACCGCAAGTAGTGCCCAATACGCAGTTTTCAGCTACTACTTCGCTAAAGAAGGGTGTTAACGGAAATTGCAATTGAGTGGCAGTGAAAGGCGTGCGTTCAAACTTAAGTCGAGCGCTTAAACAAAGCTTTGAAACTAAGCTTTAAATATTCCTTACATTACCATGCTTACAAATCTCCGCATTGGAGGCGTTATGAGCAACAAAAATATTCCCAATCCAGAAGTTGTGCCTGTTGCCGAAAGAAAAACGACAACACTAAATGGTAGCAACGCTTCACCTTTAAAATCGTCCCCCTTGTTTGGGTGGTTATTCGCTGGTTCAGATCTATTATCTGAAAAGCTAGATCAAGCTGCAGGTGTAGTCAGCCAGAGAATTGACGATACACACGAGACGATTAATGCAATGCAGGTTAAAGGCCTAGAAGTGGAAAGTGAACTTAGACGTACACTTAATCCATTCGCTTTAGTCGACACTGCACAAAAACTGGTGGCATCAACGCCGTTATTTTCGGCATTATCTGGCGGTCAAAGACGTCAACAAAAAGAGCAGCAACTTGAAATGTTAAGTGCAAAAGTGGATTTGCTCGTCGAGCAGGTAGCCCTTTTAGCTGCAAAAGAAGCAGCTAAAAAAGCCGAAGCGACAAGTACTGCTAGCAAGGCTACTGCCACTAAAAGAACTGCCTCTAAAACTACAGCAACTAAAAGTGCTTCAACGAAGTCGGCTACGACTTCTTCGACGACCACGGGCTCCCGCAAGTCGAGTGCAACCAAATCGGCCGCTACAACGGCCACTGCATCGTCGAGTTCGACTAAAAAGGCCGCTTCCGGAACAGCAAATAAGCGCACTGCGGCAAAGTCAACGGCAGCAAAGAGCACAGTGCGCAAAACAACGGCTAATACCGAAGTTACACCGGCCAAAAGCTCGACTAAAAATGCAACGGGTTCGTCTGACACCACAAAGAAAGGCGAGTAAACGCATTTAATATAGATAAAGGTCGTTTTTGGTAATAATAGCGCCAAATAAATGGATACGCGTATATTTGGCGCTGCTTCGTCTAGGCTCGTTTAGATTTCTTTTTGTTTGAGTGTAGAGTTAATTATCTGTGGTGTCAGGCTTCTAAACTATCCACCTCTAATCCAAGAATTTTGGCCAGTATATCTGAGTCATCTTGTATTGCGTAATAATCTCCGTGAAACATTAACGCAATTCTCGTTTGGTTAGAAGTTAGAATGCTTAGCTCGTGATAAGTTCTTTGCGTACCTGATGTATATATTCGTGTCGTTACTAAAAGAAGCTTTTCAAAAGAATCAAAAGCGACTTTAGTTTTAGGGTTGTTCGAACTGCCGATTTTTAACACTTTTTCTTTTAGGTCAAAATAAAATGCTCTTCTGCTTCTTCTGCATATAAAAGCTGTGCCTAAACTAAAGAGTGCCCCTAGTGTAAATACGCCAATGACAAACTCGGTTTTAGAATTAAGGTTGGGTTCCAACTGCCAAACTTTAATTGACATGTATATGCATATTGTCCAGCAGAAGAGATGCATTCCCCATTCAAACAAATAGCTTCTAAGGTTTGGAGTAATAGCGACGGCATCGTTATTTATCTTCAATTTAGCGTTGCAATAACTAGAGGCAGCTATACCTCCTGTAGTAGTAATTTCGTCATCCGCTTTCATACTTAAACTCCCTTTTGAACAATAAAAACGAGTATAAGAAATATTAATGCAGTAGGCTACGCATAGAGATAGTTGTATTTGAGTTTGGTTTTACGTTTTTCAGTGGTAGGCGTTAAAGAAAATATGAAACGGGTAGCCATCAATATAAGTAAGCGAACTGTATGTGCCAATAGTAGCTTTTAAAAAGCAACTAGATAAATTCAAAATCATCAGCGCTTATACTTTAACTTAAAAATAAGAACGTAAACTAACCAAAGAAAGACCGACCAAGAAATAAGAAAACCGACAAGCAACTTCGACATATGTTCCCAAATGACACTTTTGATTAGAACGGATTCTGCCGAGTTATTGGGGTTTATGTAAATGTCTACTGCTTCAGAAGCTGCAAATTTTCTTTTTAATTCATGCCCTAATTTAAGCATAAATCCGTCGTCATAAATGTCATTCCAAGTAACTTTTCTTCCGGTATGTTCTTGGCCATTAGTATTGTATTTGTAAAGGATACGAGGCGTGTATAAAGTATATTGGCTTAGATTAATTCTAGTCGTTGTTGTAATCGTTTCGTCAATATATACATTTATTAAAGTTGCTTTGATGGGAACCCAATTCATTGAAGAGATTGGGCCGGCTAACCCTTTAAATACTTGAATTGAGAAAACGATGACAAAAACTAGAGCAATTAAAGCGACAAAATAGACCCCCAATCTTGCTTTTCTAAGTTGTGCTCGGCTTACCTCAATAGTCATAAAAACGTCTCATTCAGTCCATGTTTTATCATATCTTCATAGAAGATTACTTACTCGCTAATTGCTTTTCGCCCACAAATTCTGATGTTTTTTAAAACCAAAAAAGTCGTACGGTTCCCAAAAGCTTGGTACTAAATCATCAATAGCATCTGGCGTGAAATTGCTCGACAGCTGGCTCATGATTTCGCCTAACCTTTCTTGGCCCACGCGCATTAGCTTTTTTCTGTTTGCAGGAAAATACAGGTTTCGGCCTTTTGGAATAATTTCTTGGGCGCCGCTAGTAATATACTTTTGGTTTCTTGTTACTATTTTGCATAAAGGCTCTGCGGGATTCGCGGGGTTCAGCCCAATCACTATGGCGCATTCATATTGGTCTTTTTCTTGGCCTTTTTCATTCACAGGAATATAAGTAACACCAAAACCTTGCGGGAAGTAGCCCACCAGTTCAACAAAGTCCTGTGCTAATTGTTTATTTAGGCCACCTTTTTTCGCAAGTTGCTCAATTAACATATACCCCTTGGGTAAGCTCATTCGTGAGTAGTCTGACTTAGTTGAAAGCACGATGGAAACGTAAATTTGAGGGATTTTTACAATCTCGCCCAAACCGGTTTTTGACACAAAGGCGTCTTTAACCAAACTCAGCAAAAATTCGTTAGCTTCTTTGTGAGTTTGATTGAAACGGTCTCTTTCTTCTTTGTTGTTACCCACGTAATTGGGCTGCCCTAAACCATTGGATAAGTAACGTAACGTGAAGTGATAATTTAGCTTCAGCAGGTCTTTTCGCTGCGACTCTTCTAATAAACGAAACTCATCTAGGTCTCCGTTTTCACCTTTTAAAATGGTTTGCGCAGCGGGACTTTGTAAACCAATATCTTGCAGAAGAGCTGCGGTGATAAGAGGGCGACCTAGCTCAATTTTCCATTTATCTCGCCAATAACGGTTTCCGCGAAAGCGGGAGGCGGCTTCGCGATACTTTGATAAATATTTGTGGGCAATAGTGTCGTGTTCTAAAAGCCTATCTACCAAACGTAATGTTAAAACAGCCTTGTAAAGAGGTTTGAAGCGCATATGCACGCCAGCAAAATTGCCTTCAGGGCCTCGCGTTAGCAACATTATCGTTCCGAGCAGCTTAGCGCTAAGCTGTTGTGTTTCTTGCCAGTTATCGCCTTCACAGAGTTCGATAATTTTCGTGCTTACATCGTTTAAACGTTCTAATCTTGCTAAGCGCTCTTCTTCAAGTTTTTCTGTGCTATTTTTTATTTGTTTGGCAAGTTGTTCCGCTAATACTTCTTTCTTTTTATTGCCTTCAATTCGTTTAAGCTGCACTTTTAAGTCTTCAATATGCTGCTCAAGAGAAGGGGTGAGGGAAAAGTAATGGCTGGCATCCTCAAAAACCGAACCGTAGCCCGTGTCTTTAGGATAAATCATGTTGATGAGTTGTTTTACCTGCTGGGTAAAAATGCTATCGGGGTTTTGGCTTTGTGCGCTCACCGTCTTCCTTTCAAATGATGCTGTGAATTGCTATTACTTTGCTATAAGCAGTTCAGGACAGACTAAGCGACACTCGGGTTACCTGACCTCGTGCCCAAGCTCTACTGCCTCACGTTTTTTCAATTGACCTAAATGATACCGTAAATTTTCACTAATTTTGGTATTTCTTTTAATAACATGTAGTTGCGGCCACGACGACCGCTCACCACTGACGATCAGCTGGCTAATGCTTTCACGGGTTGGATTAGACAAAACCTGTGACAAATTTCTAATTTGGCGCTTGGGTAAAATATTGATATTGCCTACATACTGCTGATCAATAATAGAACGTACTTTGTGAATTGCTAGCTTGGCGCTCTTGTTCCCAGTCAAACGCTCAATGATATCAATGGCGAAAATACTATTGGTTTTCGCTAGCTGTCCAATGTGACGAGCCGACATATCCCATAGTGAGTTAGGATCAATGCGGTTTGATGAAATAAAAGGCACCGCCAACGGGTTTGTTTGGCTTACGATGCTATGGTTTACACCATATAACCGAGCCAAGCGTTCGTAGGGGAGGTCAGCCATTAACGAACCGTCGGCGAAGCGTCGGTTAGGTATGTAAGGCACAATCTCACCAGCTGGCGTTTTAGCCCTAAGTTGAACTGGGCTAAAAATAACGGGAACCGCACAAGATGCACGCACCGCCTGGGTGATGATGGCATTGGGCGAGGTTTTGGCATTTAACAGTCGTGAATGCTGATGCAAGTCAGCGGGGGATACCGTTATAGTTATGTGCCGCCCTGTCTTCTTAAAGGCTTCTTCAAAGGTTGTAAGGTCAAATAGTTCAATCAGCGCATTTTCAAGTACTGAGCTATCAAATAGGCCTTTCTTCCCAAGACCGGCAAAGCTTCGCCAATGTTTGAAAGTCTCGTAAATGAAGTCGGCGCTGAGTGCTTCCGATAATTGGTCGTGAGTTCGCGTACCCAATAGGGCAGCAATTATCGACCCAGCGCTCGAGCCAGACACAACCGTAGGTAGCAACTTTTTTTCATTTAACGACTTAACCACACCAGCATGGAAAAAGCCTAAGCCTGCGCCACCTGAAAGCATAAGACAACTTCGTCCAAAGGCGTGTGCGGTTTCCTCAAAAAATGACAGCTTTTCGTAGAAGTCTACGTCTTGTTCATCAGCGTGATAAATTTGCTCTAACGCTAAGATCACTTCATCAATAAACTGTTCGATGAGATATTTAGTGCCAATTTTACATTGGGTGAGCAATACTGGATTTGAAATGTTGCCTAAATTGCCGTGCAGTCCTTCGTGCAGTATCGACATCAGGGCACGTAAATCGCCTTTGCTTCTTGCAAGCTGTAAGCGCTGAACTCGTTTGCGAATAAGCTTGTAATCGTAGTCATCGCTAGTATCTTTTGCTTTCCATTCTTCAGCACCAGATAGCGCGTCGTGAGCTAAGCACGCGGCTTCATATTCATCATAATTGCCAGCATGCTCCATCTCATGCTCAAGTTTTTTCAACCGCAAATCGAATACTGCCATGACGATTACCTATTTTAATTGACGAAGGCCGATGCTTTAAATCATATAAAATGTGAACAGACGCTGATAACACCAGCAAAAGGATAAATACGTATTTCGAACGCTGTATTCTGTAAGTCGCATCTGCCAGCGTATGCCGAAATTCATGCATAAGCATAAGCGCATTAACAGCGATTCGTACACATATTGAGTTTATGTTGTAAATTTAGAATTCACTACCTAAACCCTTCTGCTTAATTAATTCCGTGGCGCTTTTGTACTTAGCTCAAGGTGGTAACCATTATTTATTAGATCTTCAGAAGGTTGTTTTCAATCAATAATTAGCAGTAATTTTACTTTTTACATTGACCATTTCATAAGCACTCAGTAGCCTGAGAAAGAGAATAATAATGTGGACCTCTTTTTTGTCGTATGGAATGGAATTTTCAAACGCTAAGCCTGCTATCAATTCCTTTAATTAGCGCCATTGTTGGATGGCTGACTAACTATTTGGCGGTGAAAATGATGTTTTACCCCATAGAGTTCGTTGGTTTTAAACCTTTTTTGGGGTGGCAAGGGCTTATTCCTGCAAAACGCCGGGAAATGGCAGAGATTGAGGTTGAGCTAGTTTTAGGCAAACTGCTAAGCGTTGAAGAGTTAGCGCAGCGTTTAGATGCGGACGAACTGACAAAGGCTATCGAACGTCGCCTAGGGCAGGTTATTCGCAAAGTTGTAAATGACGTAATGGCTGAATCTGCCCCTCAACTTTGGGCTGCTTTACCTGTACAAGGTAAAAATTTGGTATACCAACGTATCGAAAACGACATCCCCAATGTGGTTCATAAAATGGTGGACGACTTCCAGCACAATGTTTCAGAAATTTTAGATATAAAAGAACTGGTGGTCGAGCAACTGGTTAACACTCCGGAACTCGTCAATGAGATTTTCTTAACCGCCGGTAGCAAAGAGTTTCCGTTTATAGTGCGTTCTGGCTTCTACTTCGGTTTCTTGTTCGGCTTACCTACTATGTTGCTTTGGTATTTCTACCAAGCGTGGTGGATTTTACCGCTAGGAGGCTTGCTTGTAGGCTATGCTACCAATTGGATTGCCATCAAAATTATATTTGAACCTAAACGCCCAAGAAAGCTGGGGCCTATCACCATTCAGGGCATGTTCTTAAAGCGGCAGAAGGAAGTATCTGAAGTCTACTCGAGCATTATCGAAGAAAAGCTTATTACGCCTAAAAATATTACTCATGTCATCTTACATGGCTCAGGCTCTGCCCAACTATTGGAACTTATTGAGCTTCATGTTAATGACGCCATTGAACGTTATGTCGCTATAGCACAACCTTATTTCGCGTTAGGAGTGGGGTCGGAGAATTACCATAAGATGAAGTCCCTAGCTGTACGTCAGATATTTGATAATTCGGATAAATACCTGCTTTATGCGTTTGATTACGCTAACAATGCTATGCAGATTGGACATGATTTAAGTGAGAGAATGCAGGCGTTAAGTGTTGAAGAGTTTGAAGGTGTGCTGCGCCCAGCGTATCAACAAGATGAGTGGAAGCTTATCGTAACAGGCGCTATTTTAGGTATGGTAGCGGGAGTTGCTCAACTCTATCTGGTGTTTATGTAACGTGATTCACTGACAAATATTACGCTTTGGGTTGGTAAAGGAATGGACTAAATTATGAAAACCGCGCAGAAAATACTTCTTACCGCGCTAACCTTATTTAACGAGCACGGAGAAAATACGGTAACCAGTGTTGATATCGCCATTGAGTTGGATATTAGCCCCGGAAATCTTTACTACCACTTTAAGGGAAAAGACAGCATTGTTAGCGCGTTAATGAAAATGCACGAACAGCAAATGCAAAAAATACTAAACCGAGAAAAGCTCGATACACTTCACCCCGAAGAAATTATGTATTACCTGTATCTGCTAACCGACAGCATCCATGTGTTTCGTTTTTTCTATCGTAGTCCTGCCGACTTAGCGGAAAAATACCCCACTATCGTGCGACCTAGACAGCACATTCTATCTAGCTTAAATACACAATTAGCCTTTCTCTTTGAGTCACTATCGAAACGAGACATTCTTATTGCGTCAAAGGCAGATAGGGCGCTACTAGTAGACTTGATATCACTAATTATTACTCAGTCTTGCCAATTTGATGAATTAAACAGTCATATGGATAGTACATTACAGCGTTACCATGCTTTGTCGCTTATGATGGTTAGCGTATTGCCAAGGCTGGCACTGTCCGATGAACAAAAGCACCAGCTAGAACAGATGCTACGTTCTCATGATTTTGTGAGAAATGCTTCAACTCCGTCACCCCTAGACTTCGCGTAAAGGAATAGTAATGGCAAAAACGCTCAGTTTCTTAGATAAGTCATTTTGGATAACAGAGTCAGATGAGAACCCCAAACATGTGGCTTGTTTGCAGCTACTTGCCATACCTAAGGGGGCAAAAGGTCGTGAATATGTCCCTCAGTTGTTTCAAGAAATAAGAAGCTTTGCCCGCGCAACGTCGCCTTTTAATTGCACGGTAAAAACGGTATTAGGCTATCCGGTGGGGTTTGCGCCAGTAAAGAAGCTCAACATGGATTATCACGTCCAAATTCATCGAGTGGCTGATATCACAAACCGAGAGGCGCTGGACGGCTTTGTAGCACGACTGCATGCATCGCGGTTAGACCCTGACAAACCTTTGTGGCAATACCATTTTATTTTCGACGATAACAGCGAAACATTTGCCATTTATGCGCGTGTTCACCACATGTATGGCGATGGGGCAACTTTAGTGCGCTGGTTTCAGGCCGGTTATGTGTCTAACTCTCACGAAACAAAGTTTACGCCCGTGTGGGCAGTAAAGCGGCTTCGCCATAAGCGCAGAGACTCGGTAAGTTTTTATAAGCGCTTAGTTGGCGTTGGTTATGCGCTAAAAACCGCGTTCGATTTGTTCATTATTTTTATTCGCATATTTATGAAGATGCTGCGTGTTAATCCGCATTATATGCCCGTGCCTTTTACTGGTACGAAAACGGTGCTTACAGGGCAAGTTAAAGCCGGCAGGGCGGTGGCTACCATGGATTTGGATTTCAAGCGCGTAAAAGCCCTTGCAAGACGTACGCGCTCTACCGCGAACGAAGTTCTGTTATGTGCTTTTGATATCGGTGTGCATAAGTTGCTGCAAGAAAACGGTCAGGTATTTAAAAAAGCCTTGTTTACCAATATGCCTATTAACTTGCGTAAACCCGGCGAGAAAACCACAGGCAATAAAATAGCTATTGTGCCTGTGGAGCTAGCTCATGGCGAGAATGACCCCTACCTTAGATTGCGTCAAATTGTAGTAAATCATCGTATTGTAAAACATGCCGCACAGCATGCTCGCCCTGCAGCATTTAGCGGCTATACCATCGCAATTCAATCTCTTGCGTTAGTCTTTGAATGGCTAAAGCTATCCGGCGTGGTAAAGCCCATCGCTAATATCTTGATTTCAAACGTGCCTGGTCCAAGAGATACTCGGTATTTAAAAGACGCCAAACTATTGGCCTGTTATCCCATTTCTACCATGACGCCTGGAGGCGGAGTAAATATAACGCTTATGACCTACGCGGGCACTGCCAATGTGGGTCTAGTGTGTTGTAACAAAAACATTGAGTCGCTACAGCCGTTAGCACGTTACGTTAAAGAATCATTCGATATGCTAGAGGCAAGTGTGGACAACCCCAGGTTAAATATTGATGATATTGGTGAACAGGTCGATACTGTGCCCGTTTCTATTGTTTCAGATCATTAGGTCTTTATTGCTAAGAGCAAAATACCACATTTTAATATTAAACGAGGTAGAAGCGCAGCACGTTGTCTTCAACTCTTACGTTTTGGCCTAGTTTTGAGAATAAGACCTCGCGCCAATGATCCGTGCGCATAGCATGGCTCAAGTCTTCTTGGGTTATTTGTTTTTTAATCGCATTGTTAATGTGAGGCATGTGGTAGTCCAATACCGCCTGTTTTGAGCCAGTTAAATAAACTTGAAAGTAGTCTGCGGCTATATCAGATGTGCCAGCGCTGAAAAGCGATAGCGCAGATTTTAACGAGCCGCCAATAAGGGTGTTTACGCTTTTAGGAAAAAAGCGAGAGACTAAAAACTGGGTGTCTTTAATAAGCGCGTAATCATCGTTGACTAAAGTAAGGCTGTCAGTGGAAAACCCGGTCAAATAGAGTGTGCTCATATTTTTGTCGTAATAGGGAGAAGCCGACACGGTAAATACGATATGAGCGCGATAAATAGTCGTGGTGGCCACGACAATATTAAGCGCAGCAAGACACTGAAGACCAATACGGTTGCTTTCACTATCTAGCGTAATATTTCCTTCAAGCACGGTGACGGTACCGGTTCCAATGGGGATGTCGAAGGTAAATGTGTAGGGAAAGCTGTCTGTTACAAGGTCCTGCAGTTCCGGTTTTGTGAAATCATCGTGCGTGAGCTTACCCCATTTCACAAGCCATTGTGCTAGGTAGACTTTGCATTTGTCTTTAAACGATAGGTTATTGGTCAACGTTCATTCTTAGCCTAATTTTACTAGGCGGTGGCTTGTAGTTAGCTATTTTAGGGCAGGGGCAATCCCGACATAGCACTTAAGTTATCAGGATTATTAGCTTTTTTAAATCTTACAATTTAAGTCTTTTCTTAGCGAAGTGTTGTTTGGTAATCTGGTCGTACCACAACGTTTTTTTAACATTTAAAAGTCTTGCCCTCAAGGAGTTGGTGAAATGAGCGAAGTACTGAGCAAATACGATTACATTATTGTAGGCGGCGGTTCTGCGGGCGCGGTGCTTGCTACTCGATTATCAGAAAACCCTGCGTTAGATATTTTGCTTTTAGAAGCTGGCTCAAAGGATACCAACCCACTCATTCATATTCCGTTTGGTTTGTCTCTGCTTAGCAGGTTCGAAGGTATCGGTTGGGGTTATCATACAGCGCCTCAAAAAGAGATGTATGACAGAGAACTGTTCTGGCCTCGCGGTAAAACCTTGGGCGGCAGTAGTTCGGTTAACGCCATGTGCTACATTCGCGGCCAAAAAGAAGACTACGATCGATGGGCTAATGAAGAGGGCGCCGGGGGCTGGTCGTTTGATGATGTACTGCCTTATTTTAAACGCTCTGAGAATTTTGAGGAAGGGGCTGATGAATACCACGGCACCGGCGGACCGCTAAATGTTAGCAAGCTAAGGCATACCAGCGTGCTTTCAGACGCATTTGTTAACTCAGCCTCGTTTGCAGGCTATCAACAGCTTAACGACTTTAACCGAGACGAAAGGGAAGGATTAGGCTACTACCATGTTACGCAGGCTAACGGCCAGCGCTGCTCTACAGCGAAAGGGTATTTAACGCAGGCGAAACATCGCAATAACTTAACCGTTTTAACAAAAGTCGCTGCCGAAAAAGTGTTATTAAAAGAAGGGTGTGCTATTGGTGTCCAAGTGCGTGAAAAAGGCGCAGTGAACCGCTACTTTGCTAAAAGCGAAGTCATACTATGCGGCGGCGCAATTAACTCACCACAACTTCTGATGCTTTCGGGTATTGGACCAAGAACAGAGCTAGAAGAGAAAGGGATTTTTGTGCAGCAAGACCTGCCTGGTGTGGGTCAAAACTTACAAGACCACCTTGATGCAATTGTGCAGTACACTTGTAAGGCCAGAGAGGGCTATGCCGTGGCATTCGGTGCATTACCTTCATACGTAAAAGCCACAGCTGACTATGCGTTTAAGCGCAAAGGTATTTTATCTTCGAATATAGCCGAAGCCGGTGGTTTTGTTAGCTCAAGTTTAGCCACACAAGGCCCAGACATTCAGTTCCATTTCTTACCTGCCATTCTAAACGACCACGGACGTCAGTTGGCCTTTGGTTACGGTTACGGTCTTCATGTATGCTGCCTATACCCGAAAAGCCGAGGCAGTATATCGCTCCAAAGTAATCACCCTGCTGATCAGGCGCTTATAGATCCCAATTATTTAACTGCCAAAGAAGATCAGCAGGTCATGATTGAAGGGGTACGCATTGCCCGTAAGTTACTATCGGCGCCAGATTTCGACAAGTTTGAAGGCAGTGAGCTTTACCCTGGAATAGATGCGGAAACTGACGAGGAAATTTTAGAGTTTTTACGTGAACGCGCTGAAACCATTTATCACCCAATTGGTACGTGTAAAATGGGCAGCGATGACGATGAGATGGCAGTGGTTGATACACAATTGCGAGTAAGGGGCATTGCAGGTCTTAGGGTAGTAGACGCTTCGGTGATGCCAAGCTTAATTGGCGGCAACACCAATGCGCCGACCGTTATGATTGCCGAACGTGCTGCTGAGTTTATTAAAGCGACGCACGAAGGTCAGCCCGTTTCTCTGGCTAAAGTGGAATCGGCGTAATTAAATAAAAAGCGTTAAGAGCGAGACTTTGTCTCGCTCTGCCAGTCCATACGTTCTAGGCTATTTTTCCGCTCTAGGCTATTTTTCCGCTCTAGGCAGCTAAACGCTTTTGGCGTCGTATAAGCAAAGAGCTATATCCATACATTTGCATTGATAAGGCGTTTTAACCCCGCTTTTGCATAAATAAATCCGCTGCACAATTACACATCTCGTCGATATGACCACTGTCTGCGTATATACCGTCAATAAGCAAACGCGCAATCCCGTGCAACGTGCCCCATGTAACCTGTGCGAGTCTCAGTGCATCTTGATTGTTTGGCAGTAACTCCTTATCTTGCCAATAGCGGGTCATCGTCACTTGAAACTGAAAGCAGGGGAATGCAACGTCTTTTAAGTCATTGGTTGCCGCCTGATTTTGCCAAATAGTGCGACCAAACATTAATTCATACATCTCTGGGTTATCAGCAGCGTAGCCAATATATTCGTGCACAAACTCGCGAAAACGCGCGCTGGGTGTTTTTTCCTCTTGTTCGAATATACGTTTTGCTGCGCTATGCCAGTCGCTGAAGCCTTTTGCCGCAATGGCGCTTAATAGCGCACTCTTATCTTTAAAATGGTGATAAGGCGCAGTACGTGAAACCCCAGCATCTTCTGCCAGTTTTCTAAGAGATAAACTATCAACGCCGTGCTCAGACAAACGCGCAGTCGCCGCCTCTATCAGCGCACTGCGGAGATCACCGTGATGGTAGCTTTGTACTGCATTAGCCATAAATCAAATGTTTCCAATTTCATAATTGAGACGAATAGATAACGTTTTATCTTGACAGTGTCAACATAGCCTTTTATCTTGACGCTGTCTAGTTTGCAAATTTGTTAACAGGAACAGCCCGAGGAGACAGCGCAAACCATGAAGTACTCTACATTAGAAGTAAAACAAGAGGGCCATGTTGCCCACGTAGTACTTAATCGCCATGAAGCGATGAACAGCATGATCCCAGAATTCTGGACAGAGCTACCGGCAGCCATTCGAGAAATAGATGATGAAGCCAAAGCACGGGTAATCGTTATTTCATCTACAGGAAAGCATTTCTCTGCCGGTATGGATTTATCGGTGTTTCTGAATATGAAAGAAGACTTTAAGGGCGACCCATCGCGCAGAGCAGAGCGTATGCGCCGTATGGTGATGTTGCTACAAGATAGCTTTACCGCCATTGAGCAGGCTCGTATGCCTGTTATTGGCGCTGTTCAGGGCGGAGCGATTGGCGGCGCGGTAGACCTACTTAGTGCATGTGACATGCGCTATTGCACTCAAGATGCTTTTTTCACCATAAAAGAAACCCAATTAGGCATGACCGCCGATGTAGGCACGCTTCAACGCCTACCAAAACTTATTCCCCTAGGCGTTGTTAAAGAGCTGGCTTATACCGGGCGCAACTTTGGTGCCGCAGAAGCGCAACAACTTGGCTTTGTAAATCAGATATTCGATGACCAAGCTTCAATGCTAGAAGCTGTAATGAAACTTGCCCAGCAGATTGCAATGAATTCGCCGCTAGCGGTTTCTGGCACCAAAACTATGATTAACTACGCGGCAGAGCACACGGTAGCAGAGAGTTTGACCTATATGGCCACGTGGCAGGCGGGCATGTTCCAGATGGAAGATGTGTTTAAAGCTATGGAAGCACAAAAAACTAAAACACTGCCGGACTATCCGCCTTTACACCCAGCAATTAAAAAAATGAGTTCGTAAATGTAGGTTTGAAAGTGCGCCTTTCTCGCCACCTTTCTAGCTAATAGGTTGATGATACCCTTTTTAACATAAAGGTAGTTGAAGGCGGGGGCGCAGTTCGAACTTACACACTCAATGTATGTAACTAGTTAACTTTTAACGCGCTTTCAAAGAAAGAGCGCTTTAAATAAGAACGTTTAAACAGGCTTTTTAACGGCTTTTACCAAGCCAAAACGACTTTCAGGAATGTATCATGAATCAGACCGTTACCGATCATCCCGTTTACCCTCACTTATTTCGTCCGTTAGATTTAGGCTTTACTAGCCTTAAAAACCGCGTGTTAATGGGCTCTATGCACACGGGCTTAGAAGAGTTACCCGACGGCCACAAACGTATGGCGGCATTCTATGGCGAACGCGCCAGAGGTGGCGTAGGTCTTATCGTTACAGGTGGTATTGGGCCGAACGAAGAAGGCGCAACCCATCCATCAACCTTTCGTTTAGATACAGACGAAGCGGTTAGAAATCACAAAGAAGTGACCGACGCGGTGCATATTGCAGGCGGCAAAATCTGCATGCAAATTCTGCACACAGGTCGCTATGCCTATAGCCCTAAGCTTGTGGCACCTTCTGCGGTACAAGCGCCAATTAACCCGTTTAAGCCTAAGGCACTTGAAGCTGAAGAGATTGAAAAGCAGATTAAAGACTTCATTACTGCCGCAACCCAAGCCCAGCGCGCGGGTTACGATGGCGTTGAAATCATGGGTTCTGAAGGCTATTTTCTTAATCAGTTTATTGCACAGCGTACAAACCACCGCGACGACCAATGGGGTGGCGAATACGAAAACCGCATCCGTTTGCCTATTGAAGTAGTGCGCCGCGTACGCGAGGCGGTAGGTAAAAACTTTATCATTATCTATCGTTTGTCCATGCTTGACCTTGTGGAAGGTGGCTCTACTTATGATGAAGTAGTAGAACTTGGTAAAGAAATTGAAAAAGCTGGGGCAACTATTATTAACACCGGTATTGGCTGGCACGAAGCGCGTATACCAACCATAGCTACTAAAGTACCGCGTGCAGCCTTCACATGGGTAACGGCTAAATTCCGCGAAGCGCTATCAATCCCAGTAATTACATCGAATCGTATCAACACGCCTGAAGTTGCTGAAGAAGTACTGTCTCGTGGTGATGCAGACATGGTATCTATGGCGCGTCCGTTTTTGGCCGACCCAGATTTTGTGCGCAAAGCGCAGCAAAACCGTGCAGATGAAATCAATACCTGTATTGGCTGTAACCAAGCCTGCCTTGACCATGTCTTTAACGGCAAAATGACTAGCTGTTTGGTGAACCCACGTGCCTGTCACGAGCTTGAAATAAACGTTAAACCTGCGGAAACGAAAAAGCGTGTAGCGGTGGTAGGCGCAGGCCCGGCTGGATTAGCAGCGGCAGTGACCAGCGCCGAGCGCGGTCACGACGTTGTGATTTACGATGCGTCTAGCGAAATTGGTGGGCAATTTAATATTGCCAAACAAATTCCAGGTAAAGAAGAGTTTTACGAAACGCTGCGTTATTTCAAACGCCAAATTGAGCTTCATAAAAACATTACGGTTAAGCTAAACACGTACGTTGATGCTGCCGCGCTAAACGATGAAGGGTTCGATGAAGTCATGATTGCGACTGGCATCAAACCGCGTACGCCAGCGATTGAAGGTATTGAGCACGAAAAAGTACTCACCTATATTGAAGTATTAAAAGAAAAGAAACCTGTTGGCAATAAAGTAGCCATTATCGGCGCTGGTGGTATTGGATTTGATACCGCTGAGTACTTGTCTCATGGCAAAGAAACGCCAAGCCAAGATATTTCTGCATTTATGAAAGAGTGGGGCATTGATATGACCTTCTCTGCTCGAGCGGGCATTGAAGGCGTTAAGCCACAGCCTGAACCTTCACCACGAGAAATTTTCCTATTACAGCGCAAAACAACAAAAGTTGGTGCTGGTCTAGGTAAAACAACCGGTTGGGCGCACAGAGCAGGTCTACTAGCCAAAGGGGTAACCATGATCCCCGGTGTAAGCTACGATAAAATTGATGACGAAGGGCTACACATTACGGTAGAGGGCAACAGCCAGATATTGCCGGTAGACAACATCATTATTTGTGCAGGACAAGAGCCGATGCGTGATATCGTCGAAGGCTTAAACATGCCCTATCACTTAATTGGCGGTGCCGATGAAGCGTTAGAGCTAGACGCTAAACGCGCCATCGACCAAGGCACGCGAGTGTGCGCTGCGGTTTAAATAGCGAGTAAACTAAACCTCGTTAGAATTGAAAGCGCCTCATTTAGAGGCGCTTTTTTGTAAATACCCAAACTAGACCTGCTCCAGTCTGTTTAGGTAGCTTAGACCTTGCTATTATCGGTTTCTTTTTTTGAGATAAAAATGACATATAGCAATATTCAAGACTTAATTCATGCAGTGAACAACTCCCCTGAAACGATTGAGTTTAACGACGTTATCGCACTTGTTGATAGCGCGTTTACTTTCACGCCCACCTCTTTCACTAATGGTGATGTGTCAAACGAAGCAAATCAGAACAACGGCTCGTGCAAGCTGCTCGCACTCGGTCAGCACTTAAACCTAAACCAAGTTCAAACTCTGGCCTTATTTGGGCGTTTTTATCGAGAAGACGTGCTCAATAACCCTAACGGAAGCGATCACGCCAATATCCGCAATTTTATGGATACCGGTTACGAAGGTGTGGTGTTTGAGACATTTCCTTTAAAGGAAATGTAGTGATGACAGCAACGCGCTACATTCTTAGACAGTAGAGGCTTCAAAAAGAGCGTGTCAAATATCGCATCTATTTCCCAATGATTTGTTAACAAAAACACAACCAGTCCAGGGCAGATGTAAATTTTGTGTATACATATGATGTTTGTTTATGTAGTATCAATTTCGTGTTTTAAACTTGATGAATTGATGTACGTTGGAGCGCACTATTGCTTAGATGGTGCTTAGTCAACGTGCTGTTAACTTGGGACTACATTATGAAACGCCAGTTTAAGGTTGCCGCTCTGGCTCCACTTATGATGATTGGTGCCGCGTGCACGCAAATAGAAACTACAGAAAGCAGTACTTCTACAATAAATCCGAGTCAGCAAGAAAGTGTAAAAAGCTCACTTGAAGTTACAGCGCGCAGCAAAATTAAAGTGCTTGAAACCATGATGGACGAGGCTAAATCAAAAGGGTTGGACGTGACGCGCGAGGAAGCCGTTGTTTGGTTTTCTAATGAGTTCTTAAAATTTGCAAATTGGGATGAAGCAAACCCAGAGGCTATTGAAGCTGCTTTTGGTTATGAAAGGCATTTTGCGCCTAATAAAGTACAGCTAGCTGCTGAACTTCCCGATTTTGAGCGTAAGAAAGTAATAGACATTCTAGATGCTGGCATTGAAGAATTAGGCAAAGAGCTTCGCGGCGAAATAAAACGTCGCCCTGTTGTTAAAGTCGATTGGCAAAACACCAAATCCGCTGATGATATGTTTGTCAGCAATGGAAAGCCTGTTTTCCTTTACGACTACTTTTCGAAGTCAGTGGGGCAGCCTTTAGGACAGCCAGACATTTATAACGACTATTTAGGTGCACTTTATCACGGTGGCGAGAACCTCTATCCGGTTGACCATGACCGTGCTATCAATTCTTTTTTAGTTAAAGAAGACGGTACTTTCGATGAGGAGCTGCTAAAAGAACTTACAGACATCCCTGATGACAACATTGGATATCTGGTGGCCTGGTTAATGGGTATTCCTAAGTGGGTAGAAGCAAAAGAACCAGAAATTAGAAAAGGACGTTCGCTGTTTCAGGGGTTTGATCTAGACAACCCACTTGCCCGTGAAGTATGGAGCAAGATACTTCGCAAAGCCGCCGAGGTGACCAAAGGCAAAAAAGTCATTGAATTAGGTTTTGTGCTTGCCAACGAGCCTCACTGGTATTCAGAAGTGGGTCATTGGACAGGCAATTATGAAGAGATGCAGGGAATATCATCTTACACATTAGCCGAATTTCAAAACTGGCTCAAAGGTAAATACAAGGGCAACGTAGCCCAGCTAAATGGCAACTGGGGTACTAAGTTTGCTAGCTTCGACGATGTAGAAATAGAAATCCCTATAAATGAAAGCCTGCGTGGAAAGCCAATCTGGTTCGATTGGAATCGTTATAACATGCATCGAGCAACCTCTTGGTTCACTTTTATGCAAAATGAACTACACGCAGTAAACCCAGACGCAGATACCCACATAAAAATTTTCCCGCGTACATTTTACGAAGATTCTCGCTCTCACGGTATTGACATGGAAGCCTTAACCGAGCTTACAACCATGATAGGGCATGATGCTAAAGCATTGGGAAGCCCAAGCATAAGACCTCATATTTCCTCTGACTGGTGGGAAAAATACACCTATAAATGGGATGGTATGAGCATGATCCACGACTTTACAGAGTCGGTTTCACCAAACAAAATCAACGTTAACTCGGAATCCCACTTCCTGTCCTCTGGCCAATGGAAAGTAATGGACCCACGTGAAAGCTACGTAAGAAACGTGTATTGGTTGGCTACGCTTCAGGGAATGGATGCAAACATGGGGTGGTTCTGGATGCGCGACCCAGATGGTTCACCAGAAGACCGTTTAGAAGGTGAATTAAATTTCTTCGATCCGGGTTTAGCTGGTGCGTTTGCTGGCTCAACCAATATGCAGCCACATGTCTCAAACGAAGTTACGCAGGTCATGTTCGACCTAAATACCTACTCTGAAGAAATTATGACATTGAGAAAGCAGCGTAGACCAATACGTCTGTTTTACTCAGAAACGTCTGCTATTAACGTTAGTGATTATATGACTACGCAGGGCAAGCTCTATAAATCTATGTTTTTTGAAGGTTTCCCGCTTGGGTATGCGACTAAAAACATTATTACTAAGCAAGATAGTACAAAGTGGGACACAATAGTGATTCACAAAACACCAAATGTCACTGATAGTGAGTTTGAGGCGTTGCAAAACTATTTAGATTCAGGCGGTTCTGTCGTAATGGACAAGCAATCCCTTCGCTATAATGAATATGGACAGCTACGTGAAAATACGCTGGAGGCAAACGTAGGGAGTCTAATTGTACTTGCTAACGATTCCGCTATAGATAAGTTCCGCAAAGCGGCATTAGCTGAAGTAAAACCGGACAGCAAACCGGATATTGAGTTTAAAATTGATAGCCCGCTTAAACATAAGACAACGATTACGAGAGTAGTGAAAACAGGCGACAATAAATACCTAGTGAATTTATTAAGCGTGGGTCACGAAGCGGTCCAGATTGGTCTTTCACACAAAAGTGGCGGTCAATTAAAAATTATGGACTTAATGACGAGTAATAGTATGAATATGTCTTTTGAGCTTGCTTCAGAGGAAGTGCTACTACTTGAAGTAGAAGTAAAATAGCAACTTTACTATCGCGCTAAAAGGCCGGTCACCAGTTTAAGTTGACCGGCCTTTCTGCTTCAAACTACAACCTTAATTTTCTTTAGTTTGCCTATCCCTAGTCAAATCTCCCACGATTTCACCTTTCTCAATCGCAATATTGTAAATATTCCCCCAAACTAACGTTAAATATTTGTTGATCTATAT
>NZ_JAHHDX010000153.1 GCF_018619335.1 Alteromonas sp. ALT199
GTAAAATACTAACAAGATTCTTTGGATTACGACAGGAAAAATTTGCAGAAATGTAACTTTATTGTAAATTTTAATGCGGCGAGGTTTAGGTGAATTCTGGATAAATATCTAATATTTAAAGGAGGAAGTTATTGTTTCTCAGCCGCTAATGGGGCTTCAAACAAAGCTTTCCTCCTTGCAAAGATAAGAAGAAATTACTTTACGACAATAGTAACTTCATCTTGAATACCGCTGGTGTAATAGGCAGGCCTGCGTTTGTTGGCCACTGGGTAAGCATCTTCCCAGGAATAAACACGTATTGTCGCTTTCCCAGGACGAAGTGCCGTCACTTCTCCTAGCTTGTTAATAGCAACAATATCAGGGTTGTCTGATTCCCAGATTACTCCCGAACGCTGTGCGTTCGAGGGAACCGTTTGATAAGATAAGTGAGTTCGCTGGTTAACCTTCAAAACGTCACTGGCCAATTGAATATGAAGCTCTCTTACCGCTTTTGTTTGATTGCGCTCTAATACTTCACCGAGCTCTTTGTATGCCACTTGCTGCTCTTTCGTTAACGTATCGAGCGGTAAGCCACTGTAGCGAAGCTTACCGAATTTAGCCTTTACCACTTTGTCTCCGGTCCGTTCGAGCGGATCGGTTCGCAGGTCGAAAAAGCGTCCTTTGGGAAACTCATTGCTAGGAACATAGCGTTTAAAGTCTTTGTTGAAAGCGTAGACAATAGCTACTTCGTTAGCGTTGTGATACGTTTCATTGCCAATAAACCAAGTATAAATATGCTTTCTGGGTTCACCAGCAGCGCCTTTTGCTTGCTTCCAAAAACTTATACCATCTACGTGTTCGGCCTTCGGCATTTTTACACCAGCAGCTTCAGCTATAGTGGGGTAAATATCAGTTAGGTTAACCATCCCTTCATATGTTCGGTACTTCCCCTCATCCGAAGCAGGCACTACTAACGGAAAGTTCAATATCAGTGGCACGTGAATCCCATTATCGGCGTTGCCTCCTTTCCGTCCTGGATACACACTACCATCTGGTAACACATGCTCGAAAACTTCTTTAGTACCGTTGTCGCCCATCACAACAATTAAGGTATTGTCACGAACACCTTCTTCGTCGAGCTTTGCCACTACCTTGCCAATCAGATAGTCCATGTATTCAATCATGTCAGGAAAATACTCCCGATCATCCCCACCTTTGTTATTGTATTGCGCTTGTTCAGGGAAGTTATCAAAAGCGCTGTGAGGTTGAGTAAGCGGTGTAGGTTTGTGCTCATCATGCACTAATATCATCGGATAATATAAAAAGAAGGGGTTCTCTTTATTATTTTCAATAAACTCTAGAGCGTGTCGATTAACAATATCAGGTCCATACCATCGACGGCCTGTAATCGGGTCCACATCTTCTCTACCGTTGTAATTATAGTCCTTACCATTGATTACTAAATTTGGATTGATATACCGTTGACCTTCTCTTGTTACGTCAAATGCCGCATATTCGTCCCAACCAAATTCGTGAATATAGTCTTCACCTGGTATTTTTTCTGTTCCCCTTGTTTGCTTCCACTTGCCGAAAAGGCCCGTCCGATAACCGGCATTTTTAAACGCATCCCCAAAGGTAATGTCTGAGCTATGAAGTGCTTTGGGTTTTAAGTAATTTCTATCGTTTCGCTTTCCGCTCATTAACGCTACGCGGGTGTTTTCACATAGGGGATAAGCGTAAGCATGATCGACCCGCAAACCACCTTTTGCCAACTCATCTATGCTAGGCGTAGAAAACTCTTTATTCTCAAACTCTCCATCTTTACTGGTTAAACGATTGGCTCCGTAAGCAGTAACACCGTAATGACTTAAATCGTCAATGAGAATAAGCACAACGTTTGTATGAGGCTTTTTTTCTTCTCTCTCATTCCCTTGTGCATTCTCTTTCATAACGACAGCAAGTACACAAATAATGAGTACGGTGAATAACATACGATTAAACGCGTAACTTTTATTCATAAATTTACCTGACATGTACTAAGAAATAAAAATAGCTACTAGTCAAAAAATAGAAACATTTAGGACAGCTTATTCTCACCTTTGTTTTCCATCTGGTGGATAGTAACCGGCCATCCAGGAAACTGATCCCTATCGCTCGCGTTAACTGCGTCAACCAAGAAACGGTAGGCATCGAGGGTATAGGTTTTATTTTCAGTATCGAAGGTTATAAAACCAAATCCACTACCTTTTTCATGGGCTTTGATATAACGGTTCTCAGACTGTCCAATCTGTGGGTTACCAACCGCATAAACGTATATCTTATTGCCAAAGCTATCTAAGTATTCCCCTGTCTGATCCAAGCCATGAGAAGGTCTATTTTGGAACGGAATACCAACGTCATCCGGACGCCACCATCTTGGCCAGCCTGCCGCAATAGCTGGCGTGCAAAATGCCCAATTACTATCTCTATGTTCATTTAACCCGTATTGAGACAGTGAGCCTAGATGAGTATCGCCACAAATGTGTAGCGCTTTTGACTCGCGCATAATTTCAATGGCACGGTTACGTGCACCTGCGGGCCAACCGCTGCTATCGAAATCATACTTTAGATAACGGGTGGGTAGAGGCTGGTGAGTAGAAATTCCTGCAAATACAGTTTGGCTAAGCACCGCTTTTAATGTGTGACCTCGCCAGTCTTTGCCCCATCGTTTAAGGAAATTTTCTTGCCGGTTTCCTAGTAAAGAGAGATCCGGTCTATCGTATTGAGGGTTAATATAGGTAGGCGCTTCACCCTCACCTGTTTCCCCAACCACGATATCAAGTGTTTCTGGACCACTTTTCCAGTGTCTGTCTGCGATAATAGCGAAACTGACATTGCCATACACAAGGTCAGTGTAATACACACTAATACCTCGCTTAGAAGGTGCAGGTTCTACTGGGTCAGGGTGATGCGCAGTATGGGTACGATGGACTACTTCCAACATAGGTATAGGTTGAATGTATCCCCCCCATCCGTCACTGCGACCTGTTTTTACAAACTTTTCGGCCATTGCAGCCCCGCCTTCGCCCCACAAGTTACCTTGGAACACATCGTGATCGTCGGGTAAACATACGGTCGGTGCATTTCGCATAGAGTCTTTGAATGCCCAACCAAACTGGTAGAACTTTCTTAAATAGCAATTTATTGCGGGCTTTGCTGGCGATCGAACAAATCCAAAGCCGCCATGCTCTTCATAAATTTGATCACCTGAAAATAAGATAAGATCAGGTTCTAAGTTAGTAATATTGTTCGCTACAGGCTCGTAGGGGAAAGCATAGTCATTTTGACATGTTAACGCAGCCATCCGTAAGGTAGCTTTCTGAGGGTTCGCCCTGATGGTACCGGTAAATGTATCTGCTTCTATAGAACCGTCACGTCGCTTTTCTATATATACTAAGCGATACTTGATTTGCGCTTTCTCATGCCAGTTAGGAATACGGAATGTGGCAACCCAAGCAAGAGGGTCGAGCGGCGCGAACGCTTTAGTCTTCCACACTCCATTTTCAAGTAGTTGTAGCTCCACTTGCTGACTGTCATTTTTCCCCATTGGGCCAGTAAATGCACTAAGCTTCATAATGAAGCCTTCTTCACTACGGGAGTCATTTAGGGTGTACATAGCCCACAATATCGGACCAAACTGGTGTTCAGGTGAATGAGAAAATGCGCTGCCGCTAATCGTCCATTCCGAAAATGCATACTTAGTGTCTTTCTTAGCATCTGCTGAAGTGTTTGGTTCGCCACCTTCTGATGGTTTTGAAAAATGGCTTACTACAGCCACATTTCCTAACAGTTCGGCAGATGCCACCCAGGTTTCGATACTAGCCAACACTTCTTTATTTTCAGTGTCTAATGCTACAGCAGACAACTTAGTAGTGCCGTTGCCCGACACCCCTTTTAATTTTAGAAGCACTTTATTAGTAGAAGGTACTGGAGATAAATCAACAGAGCGACCATTTAAGACTAAACTATTTCCTCTTATACCCGCATCAACTCCCTTTTGAACGAAGCAGTTACTTTTGTATTCATTCAGTTCGCTTCTAACACCTAGGCGCAGCCCCCCTCCACCATCGTTGTTACCATTGATATAGCGATGAACAACCACTGACATTTCAATAGTCCCATTAGCATCTACTATTTGAGAGGTTAACGAATGAACACTGCGATTGCCACCTGCACTCGTACATTGAGCTTGGCCATTTACTATCTCCCAGTCTTCCATTGGATTAGCCCAATATTGGCCACCCAACCACACCCTATCATGTGTGTTCTGCCAGGTATCTACAGTTTCAGAGACCTTAGCATTTACAGTGTTTACTCCAGTTTTGGTATTCGTTGATTTACAACTAACGGAAGTTGTTGCAAGACCTGCTACAGCTAATTTTAGGGCATCACGGCGAGAAAAGTACGTTTTCATAAGGTCTCTCAAATTTCGCTCAAAACTTGCAATTACCCTTTTCCGAAGTCAAACAGGTCAGTATTGTCAGCAATACAAACGCATCAAAATTCAGTAGGATTCCACTATCAGATAGAGCGAGTTTGTTAATGAATTAACTATTATTCAAACACTTACCATTTAACATTGTCAACAATTAAATATATATAAAATGTAAAATAGCAGTAACGCACTGATATCTGAAATTTAGTCTCATTAGGACAATCCTGAACGTAAACTAGGCTGGTAGGACAAAGAATACCTCTGAGTTGGGGTGTAAATAAGAGCGATGCACGCCAGATATGGTTTATTCACTTACCTTCAGGCTTTCATAACTCAAAAAAAGCCTACACCTTTAGTATAATTTCGATTTATCATCCTTAAATA
>NZ_JAHHDX010000136.1 GCF_018619335.1 Alteromonas sp. ALT199
ATAATATGTTTAAATAAATATTACATTTGTCCTGTGCTTCTATCTGATGTCTGCATAGCAGGGATAAAACATCTGAAGTCGCAACATTGATGTAGTGCAAACTAAGATCGTCGTCTTTGTAGTGATAAATGTGCACAGGGATGCAATACAGCAAATCGCACTTTCCAAAGGTTTTCAAACGGACATTGGGAAAATACTTTTAATTGATATCAGCGTTATAAAGGTGAATTAGGTGCCACTATCAAAACTTTTCAAAAAGCCGGTGTGCACGCTGTTAAGCGGCATACTTGCGGTCAGCGTAAGTCAAAGCACAATAGGCGCTACGTCTTCAATGGAATCATTACCTTTTAACGAGGTAACGGGAAATAAGGCAGGTAAGCCTGCAAACGTACTTGTCTTAATGTTTGACGATATGCGCTTTGATACGTTTTCGTACAGAGGGGGCCCGGTGAATACCCCTAATATTGACGCTCTTGCTGCTGAAAGTACCCGATTTGATAATGCAATGTCGACTACTGGACTTTGTTCACCCTCCCGCGCTGCGTTTTATACAGGAAAATGGGGACACAAAACGGGTCTTGATGACAACGTAGAACTTTATCATACCCGTTTGGCTGAATTAGATTTAAGCGAAGGAGGGCTTATAAAAAAAGCCTCTGAAGCAGGGTATTTAGTCGGGCACGTAGGAAAGTGGCACCTAGGTGCTAGAGGAACAGAGCTTCGCGGGGCTGAAATAGATTTGGCGCATGGTCATGAACCAAGGGAGCGTTTTACTCGAGTTTTCACGCCTACGGGCAAGGTCAAGCAGGTTAAAGGCTACAACGAAGGTAGGCTCGACGCAAATAATGAAAAACATGAGTATTACAAAACCCTACCTGGAACTTATGAAGATACTGAAGCCTATAAGAAGGTGATAGCAGGCAAACAAATGCTTTCACAAATGGCAAATGATGATCGTCCGTTTTTTGGTGTTATCAGTTTTAATCAGCCTCACCCTGCTTATCGGGTTCCAGAGCCCTATGCCAGTATGTTTGACCCAGCAGAGCTAGAGCTTCCAAGTAACCATCTGGCTAAACGCATTAACAAGCCGATGGCGCAAGGCGGCATCTGGTGGCCTTGGCACGATGTAGGTCACATGAGCGACATGGACTGGCGAAAGGCTCGGGCTCACTATTATGGCGCCATAGCGATGGTAGACCGCATTATCGGTGAGTTAATTCAGCAAGCCAAAGATGAAGGCATTTACGATAACTTACACATTGTATTGTTCGGCGATCAAGGTTCTATGCTTGGTGAACATACGCTTTATGACAAAGGGCCTTATGCCTATGACGAGCTTATGCGCATGCCGCTTATTATCAAGGACCCGGACATAGCGCCTAGGGTAGTTAACCGTCAAGTATCGCTTATTGATGTAACGCCCACGCTCACAGAAATGATGCATTTAGAGGCTGAGGCCGAGTATGACGGCCATAGCTTAATTCCGCTCATGTCAGAAGGTGATAAAGCGGAAGAAGGGCAGCTTGATAAAGCTCTGTATGCCTATGAATGGTACAACGGTTCATGGTTCGGTATTCGTGCTATTCGCACACCTGAATACAAGTTTGTATGGAACCCAGGTGAAGATCTGGATGAACTTTACGACCTTCAGAAAGATCCTGGCGAGGTGAGCAACCTAATTGATGATAAGCACTACGCTAGCGTACGCACCGACATGCTAGAACTATTGATGTCAGAACTAAAGCGCACTAAAGACCCAGCCTTAACAAAACTAAAATATCACGCTAAACATTATTCACAGGACGCTAAACATGAAAAAACAAGCCATTAAGCTTTTAGCCGCCCTTAGCTTTTTATCGGCAGTGCCAGCTGTGGCGACGGAAGCAGAAAGGCCAAATATTTTGGTAATTATTACCGACGACCAAGGTTACGCTGACGTTGGCTATCACGGTTTCGACAATGACGTTAAAACGCCTAATTTGGATACTTTGGCTAACGAAGGAGTGCGCTTTAGCTCAGGTTATGTCGCACACCCATTTTGTGGACCAAGCCGAACTGCACTTATGACAGGACGCTACCCTCATAAGATTGGCGCTGATTTTAATCTTCCGGTAGATGGTTCAAGTACAGGGATTGATACTAATGAAATGTTTGTTAGTAAAGCACTGCAGCAGGTGGGTTATCATACCGGCGCTATAGGTAAGTGGCACCTAGGCGAGGAAAAGCCTTATCAACCAAATAGTCGAGGCTTCGACGAGTTTTACGGCTTCCTGGGAGGTGGTCACAGATTCTTTCCTGAGCAATACCGAGCCCAATACGAAAAAGCGAAAGCATCGGGCGTCACACGCTTCAATGATTACATCACGCCGTTAATGCGTAACACCGAAGAAGTGAGAGAAACTGAATATCTTACTGATGCATTCACTCGAGAAGCCGTTGATTTTATCGACAGAGCCGGAAAAAACAAACAGCAACCTTTCTTTTTGTATTTAGCGTACAACGCGCCTCACGCTCCTTTAGAAGCGAAAGAGGAAGACGTCGCTCTGTTTTCACATATTAAAGATAAAAAGCGCCGAACTTACTTGGCAATGGTTTACGCGGTAGATCGCGGAATTGCTAAGGTAGTGGATATGCTTAAAGAGACGGAACAGTATGACAATACACTTATTGTTTTTGCCAGCGATAACGGGGGTAAACGCAAATTGGGTGGGGTAAACCTACCATTACAAGAAGGAAAAGGCAGTGCAAGAGAAGGCGGACATCGTGTTCCAATGTTTTTCCATTGGCCAAATGGTTTAAAAGGCGGCAAGCAGTATGACGCACCGGTTTCGACGTTAGATTACTACCCAACATTTCTGGCGCTTGCGAAGAGCGATGTGCCAAGCGGCAAAGTGCTTGATGGTAAAAACATTCTTCCGCACATTGTAGATAACACAAGTGCACGTGCAGGAGAGAGTTTATTCATTATGCGTCACCGTAAAGGCGCGCATGATGTTTCTATTCGTCGCGATAATTTCAAAGCCGTTCGCACTACTACCACCAATGGTTGGAAGTTATTTAATGTTGCTGATGATATCGGTGAAACTGAAGACTTGAGCAAGCAGTACCCGCAACTCCTAGCCGACATGGTAAAAGACGCAGGCTATTGGGCATGGTCGAACAAACCTCCCCAGTGGTTCCATATTCATAAAGAGGGCGATGAGTGGCGAAGCGAAGATATGCCGCGTTACGGTGAAACCTTTGATTTAGACTAACTTATATATATCCACCCAACGACAAAAGCCGACGCCTAAAAGCGCCGGTTTTTTTATGTATTCATTTTACATTCTGTTTACATTATTTTTATAAAGATGATATGTTTGTATTTATAATATAAATAATGTTGACCCTACATTTTTTTCGAACTATTAGGTAATTTAAATGAAAACTAAGTTATTACTCGCTTCGGTCGCCATTGCGTGTGGGACACAAGTATGCGCAGAAGTAGTGAGACCAACAGGAATGAAGGCTGGAGAAGTGCGTTTTAGGGAACTGGGCGCGCAAACAGACGATTTTGAAAATGGGTTTAATAATAGTAAATGGCAAAATGCGCCCGCGAGTTTAAACGTAGGTGCATGGACATTCGACAGCGATAATGCATATGTCGAAAATGGCCGATTAAAAATTGCGACAACTCAAGAAACACATACCCGGTCATTCCAAGACAGCTGTTGGGATGGTGTTGCAGGAGGGCCATCTCAAACGGTTCAAAGGCAACTGTTTTATAAGTCTGGCGCTGTACGCTCTGCTGTTGAAAGCACTTATGGTTTTTATGAAGCCTCTATCAAAGGTGTAAATATTTTTCCTGGGTTAAGCCCAGCTTTTTGGCTTTACAGTGACGGCCACCCTTTTCCTCGCGTTCAAGGAGAACAATATGTCGATTATAGTGAAATAGATATCGTAGAGTTACAGCAAGCCGATTGGCGAAGCCCAACAGACTTTGATGAAGTTAATGATATGGATCACAACCTTCATGCGCGAGTGGAAGAAAATGGTAAGATTGTGTGGAAACGCCCGAAGCCCAATCCAAAAGCTCAGCTGCTGCACTACGAAGCGCCGTTCGACCCCTCAAAAGATTTTCACACCTACGCGGTTGAAAACCGGCCTGATAAAATCATCTGGTATGTAGATGGTGTAAAAGTAGGTGAGAAAGAAAATAAGTGGTGGCATAGGCCTATGCACCTTATCTTCTCGCAAGGATTGCGTCGACACTTAATCAAATATAATAGTGCCTGTCAGCGAGCAGATCCAAACCCCGACAATGTTATAAAAGAGGGCTTCCCTGAAGATGCGACAATGCAGGTGGAATATGTGAAAACCTGGGAGGTTTTGCCATCTGTTTGGGTAGATGATGCGAATAAATATGCTACCACAAACTATCAGTCTGGCGGCACGCTAGATGTTGTTGTTAACTACCATGGCGGTAGTAATTTTCACGTCGTTTCAGACAAGTACAATGGGATTACTGTTAACTTAGTCGAAAAAAATGCGCAAGGGTTTGTGAAAATTGCCGCATCAGCAAATGATGCTACCGTAGCAAATAACGACAAAAAATATGGAGGTAAGACAACTATCTCTCTTGATTTAGATGGTGTAACACCCACAGCCAAGCTTCCCTCAGGTCATTATTATGCACTGGCTCCGGTATTTAAATCTTCAAATGGCAGCGATGTTTTTTTACAAAGCGCTATCAACAATGTGAGCATTGTGTCGTCTAGCTCGCCAAACATTAGTGTTTCTGGGGTAACGATTTCAGGTAGTAATAATAGAACAATAAACCTTGGTGAATCTGTAAAATTAACAGCTATCATTCAACCCACTAATGCTACCAACAAACAAGTGATGTGGTACTCATCTGACTCATCTATTGTTGACGTTGATAGTAACGGTTTGCTTACCGCTTACTCAGAGGGAACTGTTTCTATCGAGGTGGAAAGTATCGATGGGCGATTTACAGATATGGTGTCTGTAACTGTGATATCCAGCGGAAGCGGTGGTAGCAGTGCTGATAACTTGGTCGTAAACAGCGGTTTTGAACAAGACAATCTAGCCACGTCCTGGCTCAATAGTTGGGGTAATGTTGACATTGTGTCTAACAATGCAAAGTCTGGTGCTAATGCTGGCTATATTGATGGTACAGGGGCATTAGTTCAAATTATTGATGTACAGCCAAATACTACTTACACGTTATCTGGCTATGGTAAGGCTTCATCGCTAACCGAAAAGGTGAGACTGGGCGTAAAAGAATATGGTGGTAATGAAAAAAGTCTTAGATTTAAAAGTCTTGGCTATCAGCAGTTAAGCACTACCTTTACCACTGGCTCCGGTAATAATATCGCAAAGGTATACTTTTGGAATGGTGAAAGTAGTGTTCAGGCTTATGCTGATGATATCGTCGTTTCAATCGCTAACAGCGCTAGTGGTTCTGGCAGTTCTGTAAGTGTAACTGGCGTAAATACTAGTCCTGCCAGAGATGAAATAGCAGTAGGCCAATCTATCGCATTAACGGCAACAGTAAGCCCTGGTGAAGCTAGTGATAAGGGCGTCACTTTCAGTTCAAATGATTCATCTATAGCGGTAGTAGATAATACAGGGTTAGTTACTGGGGTTAGTGAAGGAAGTGTCACAATTACCGCTAAAACGAACGATGGTGGTTACATTGACACTACAGTGATAACTGTTGTTCAGGCAGAAAATGTGTCATGTGATAGTAACTGGGTGAACGTAACCGGAGTGGTATTATCCATAGACAACAATCGTTTGCGTAAAGGCCAGTCAGCTAACTTAAATACGGTTGTGGCACCGACTTGTGCGTCAAATAAGTCAGTGGTTTACACAAGCAGTAATCCCGCTGTAGCAACCGTTGATGCCAGCGGAGTGATCTTTGCGCGAAATAAAGGGGTAGCGGTAATTAACGTGAAAACGAAGAATAAAAGAAAGACGGATAGCTTAACAATAAAAGTGGATTAGTTTTTTGCTAAACCATAAAAAAGCCTGCAACATACATGTCGCAGGCTTTTTATTTTATCAGGCTTTAACTGTTATCAGGGTTTAACTTTTAAATAATATTTACTGCTGCCAAATAACCGGTAAGAATACGCTCATCTCAGCCTCACCACGGTTACTCCACGCAAAGTAAGGCACGAATTGCGTTTGCATGCTTTCGAATTCTGGCTGCGTGACATCGCGATACATACCTTTGCCTTTGTCTTTGCGCAAAAGTACCTCGCCGTCGATGGTTGTGACACCACCTAAGAATGAAGACTGCCTATTTACTGTTAGGTTTGATTTACTTGGTAAATACACATCGGTAATGCTCGCTGATTCAGGTAAATCTGGAGATTCAACGCAGTAAACAATAGGGCCGCGCTTAACAGCTACTTGGTTGCGTACTTCTTCAATGCGCTCATGACCCTCAATTAATTTAATATGCATGGACATATCAAGTTCAATAACATCACCAGCTTTCCATTGTCGAGTTATTGTCGCGAATTCACCTGGAACAAGCACAATATCGAGGGTATCACTGTTAATTTTTAAAGTGTTCTCTTTCGACCATTCGGGAATGCGTAGCATGATATCGAAGGCTTCATCTTTACAGGCATCAATAGTGATTTTTACCAAACCTTCCCACGGATATTCAGTACTTTGAGTCAGCTTAAGTTCTGTGCCGTCGAGCAGTGTAGTATCTAATGTGTTACCACCGTACAGGTTCACTGAGATACCATTGTCTGAGCGGTTGTAGGCCCATAATGAAGACTTTGCAACGGTTCTCACCAAGTTAGGAGGGCAGCAGAAGCAGAACAGATAGGGCTCGCGATCCGGTGACTCGGTATTCATATTTTCGTAGTCGCGCGCATCATTAATCTTACGCAGTGGGTTTGCATAATAATACTTGGTGCCGCAAACGCTAATACCCGACATCATAGAGTTGTGCATAACTAACTCCATAATGTCAGCGTATTTTGACTCGCCGTGAATACCTAACAATCTTTGGCTAAACATGGCATTGCAGATGTTCGCACAGGTTTCGTTGTAAGCGGTTAAGTTAGGCATCATATATTCGTCAATGAAGCCTTCTTCAATCATATCCCTACGCGGAGATGCGCCGTAGTGGGTTTGCCCTACAGCACCGGTGGCGTACATTTTCTTCTGCGTTACGTTTTCCCACAGACGATCCAAGGCATCAATAAGCGCTTTTTCACCTGTTTCTGCATAAACATCAGCTGCACCAGCGTAATAGTAAAGTGCCAATACCGCATGACCCGCAGCTTCGGTCTCTTCGCGAAGTGGTACGCGCTCTTGCACCATATCACCGATAGGATAGCCAATAGTCGTTGAGTCATGCACCATTTCTGACTGGCCGCGATTGTTGATAAATTGTTCTGCGAGTTTAAGGTAATCTTCATTACCTACAGTGCGATACAGTTCAACCAATCCCATAATTTGGGTTTGATTAAAACCAAAACGACGCAACTCAGGTGGGTTGGGGCCGAACTTCGACACCAACAAATTAGCGTTTTTAAGAGCGATATCTAAGAAGTTAGTTTTACCTGTCATTCGATAGTGTATGCATGCCGCAGTGTAAAGATGACCGCAGTTGTACATTTCGTGATACTTGCGGTTCGAGAAATGTGCAATGCCATGTATTTGAATATAAGCATGGAGGTAACCGTCATCTTCTTGTGCTTTAGCAATGATGGCTATGATTTCGTCCATTTCTTGCAGAAGTTTCTGATCGTTATTTAATCCATACATGTAGCAGGCTGCTTCCATCCATTTAAAGAAGTCAGCGTCATGCCAGTACTCACCATCGAACTTTCCATCAAAATCACCCGTTACGATTTTGAAATTATTTAAAGCATGGCCAATTTCACCAGTAAGCAGGCTTCCCATGTATGGAATCATTGATTCTTCACAAAGCTTAGTTTTGTCAGCCCAAAAACCTTCAGTCCATTTGCATTCGCCCATGGATATAGGTTTGAGCTTTACATTGGGGCTTTTAGACGTATCAACTTCTGTCTTATTGCGCGTTAAATTCTCTGGCATGGAAAACCTCACTACCGATAACTAAATTCATTATAAAAATAAGCGGTGTATTCAGCGCTATAAAACATGCGCTTACCAAGCACTATTTATTTTCAGTTCTACTTTTCTATCTCGTATCTGGCTGTCTTCCTAGACGCTTTTTTTCACCCATGTAATTTCTAATTTTAAAAACAGAGAGTTAGAACATGAGATTAGAGGACTAGAGATAATAACTAAAGCGTTATTGACAACACAGCACTTAACTGTGATCAATGTAAACATATGATGTATTGGTTTTCAAGAATTATTAACATATCCGCCGGTACACTTTAAGGCCCAACAAGGCTGATACGGGAGTGATACAAGAAGCTTGATATGCGCCGTGAGCCTAATATTCAAATATTTCTTGTTAAAAACCTGTAAATGTAGTTGAAATGCAAACATCATATGTTTATATTTGTTATATAATGC
>NZ_JAHHDX010000032.1 GCF_018619335.1 Alteromonas sp. ALT199
TTCCTATTCTTAAAATATTGGGGTCAGAGTCGTTACTCTGACCCCAATATTGAATTCTTTCTTTTAGAAATAAAAAAGGCGATGGACTAGCCATCGCCTTTTTCTATAATTTTTTTGCTTAGTTACAAGCGTCTTTCAGTGCTTTACCAGCTTTGAAAGATGGAACTTTCGCTGCTGAAATCTGAATAGTCTCACCAGTTTGTGGGTTACGGCCACTGCGAGCTGAACGTTCGCGAACTGAGAAAGTACCAAAGCCTACTAGTGCAACTTGGTCGCCGTCTTTAAGCGCCGCAGTTACTGAGTCAGTGAATGCGTCAAGAGCGCGGCCAGCAGCTGCTTTAGAAATGTCTGCACCAGCAGCGATTTGGTCGATAAGTTGAGACTTGTTCACAATTAGATCCCCTTCGATTGTTATTATACTGTTTGTCCAAAACGATTTTGCTTGAACGTTATAGCAAGCTTGATCGTTAACATCAAGCTTCAGTCACAATTAATTAACTTTTTAAATGAATCGCTGCAATCCCTTTTGTGGCAAGGCTTCAAGCGAATACCACTTAAAGGTAACACAACTTTTGCGACATGAAAGCCCTATTTTTAAAAAAATGAGGTTTTCTTTCGTCTAATGCTTACTTTTTAGTCAATTATTGCAAATTTATAGCAAAAACAAGGCTGCACGCCTTTAAAATTAAAGGTTTACAGCCAAGCATCTTAGTTATTTTTTAACCACTTCGAAGCTTTCAACTGGTTCCTGAAGCGCAATATCAAGAACATCATCAATCCATTTAACTGGATGAATTGATAGATCTTTCTTCACGTTATCAGGAATTTCTTCCAGATCACGTTCGTTATCCTTAGGAATAACTACCGTTTTTATTCCGCCTCGGTGTGCCGCAAGTAACTTTTCTTTAAGGCCTCCGATAGCGAGCACTTCACCGCGCAGGGTAATTTCGCCCGTCATAGCAACATCGCATTTCACCGGGTTCCCCGTTAACGAAGATACCAAAGCGGTACACATTGCGATACCCGCACTCGGACCATCTTTCGGTGTAGCTCCTTCCGGTACGTGAACATGAATATCACGTTTTTCATAGAAGTCTTCATTAATTCGAAGCTTCTCGGCACGACTTCGCACTACAGTCATGGCAGCCTTGATAGACTCCTGCATGACATCACCTAACGAACCAGTAGACGTCATCTTGCCCTTACCCGGCACCGACGTAGTTTCAATGGTCAACAGGTCGCCACCCACTTGTGTCCAAGCAAGGCCTGTAACTTGTCCAATTTGATTGTCTTTGTCAGCTTTACCGTAATCAAAGCGTTGAACGCCAAGATAATCTTTAAGATTATCCTGCGTAACAACCACTTTATCTTTGCTCTTCTTAAGCAAAATATCCTTAACGGCTTTACGGCAAACTTTAGACACTTCACGCTCTAAACTACGAACGCCCGCTTCGCGCGTGTAATAACGAATCATACCAATTACAGCAGAATCGGTGATTTCTAACTCTTTCGATTTAAGACCATTACGCTCCATTTGCTTACCAATTAAATGGTTCTTCGCAATGTTAAGCTTTTCATCTTCGGTGTAGCCTGATAGACGAATAACTTCCATACGATCTAGCAATGGGCCTGGAATGTTCATGCTGTTAGAGGTTGCAACGAACATTACGTCAGACAAATCGTAATCGACTTCTAAATAGTGATCACTGAAGCTATTGTTTTGCTCAGGGTCTAATACTTCAAGTAATGCTGAAGCAGGGTCGCCTCTCATGTCTGACGACATCTTGTCAATTTCGTCTAGCAAGAACAATGGGTTTTTAACCCCTACTTTCGCCATTTTTTGCACCAGCTTACCTGGCAAAGAACCAATGTAAGTACGACGGTGCCCACGGATTTCAGCTTCGTCTCGCACGCCGCCTAGGGCCATACGAACATATTTACGTCCTGTTGCTTTAGCGACAGATTGGCCAAGCGAGGTTTTACCCACACCAGGAGGACCTACAAGACAGAGAATTGGGCCTTTGAGCTTCTTAACGCGCTGTTGAACCGCCAAATACTCAAGAATACGTTCTTTTACTTTTTCAAGACCGTAATGGTCTTCATTAAGCACGCCTTCAGCCCGTGAAAGATCTTTTTTCACTGGCGAGCGTTTGTTCCACGGAACATTAGTGAGCCACTCAATATAACTTCGAAGCACGGTGGCTTCCGCTGACATAGGCGACATCATCTTAAGCTTTTGAAGTTCAGCTTTCGCTTTATCTTCCGCTTCTTTAGGCATTTTTGCGTCGGCAATTTTTTTAGCCAGCGCTTCAAATTCATCAGGTGCGTCATCTAGCTCACCTAATTCTTTTTGAATGGCTTTCATTTGCTCATTCAAATAGTATTCGCGCTGGCTCTTTTCCATTTGCTTTTTAACACGGGTGCGAATTTTCTTTTCGACCTGTAGCAAATCAATTTCGCCTTCCATCAGCGCCATTAGATATTCCAGACGCTCATTTACGCCCTGCATCTCTAGTACTTTTTGCTTTTCAGTAAGCTTAAGCGGCATGTGCGCAGCCATGGTGTCGGCAAGACGGGCTGCATCTTCAATTCCGTTGAGTGAAGTGAGCACTTCTGGTGGAATTTTTTTGTTAAGTTTCACGTAGCCTTCAAACTGCGAAACCGCAGAACGAATCAAGACTTCTTGTTCGCTCTCATCAATGCCTTCATCTTCTAGCTTGTCAACGTTAGCAACGAAGAAAGGATCTGACTGCTTATAGCTTTCAATTTCACCACGTACACTACCTTCTACGAGTACCTTAACGGTACCGTCAGGCAGCTTTAAAAGTTGTAGGATAGTAGCAATAGTACCTACAGTGTAAATGTCGCCTGCTTCAGGTTCATCAACGCCCGCATCTTTTTGTGCTACTAGAAAAATTTGTTTGTCATTATCCATTGCCGCTTCAAGGCAACGGATTGATTTCTCACGCCCAACAAATAGGGGTATGACCATATGCGGGTAAACAACCACGTCCCGCAAGGCAAGCACAGGAATTTCAATGCGATTTTCACGCTCAACTGTCATACTTGTTCTCAATTAGTTTGAAATGTCATTTTTATATGGGGATGTAAGAGCAAAGTTCAATCGAAACTTATTAAAGTGTGTTAATTCCTTAACCTTACCTTCCCTGCTCCAGGGCCTGTAGACCTCAATATAACCATTATCGATTTTGCATCGTAAGGCAATATAAAACTAAGAAATCTAGTAGAAAGGATAGCGTGAACTGTGTCAACCGCTCAAATATTGTTCATGTTGAGGAAAATTTTTGTTCTTGCGAGAATTGAAACATCGTAAACGGCACAAGAAAACACTTGGAACCAAAACAAAAAAAGGCCCCTAAGGACCTTTTTCTAAAAGCCTGACTCCTACTCAGAGGCAGCCTTCTTTTCATTGCTGTCGTAAATCAAAATAGGCTTCGATTCACCGCGAATAACGGTTTCATCAATCACTACCTTGCTTACATCCTCCATTGAAGGAAGGTCATACATAGTATCTAGCAGTACAGCTTCTACGATTGAGCGAAGGCCACGTGCACCTGTTTTACGATCCATTGCTTTCTTAGCAATAGCATTAAGCGCATCGTCACGGAATTCAAGCTCTACGTCTTCCATCGAGAATAATGCACCATATTGCTTAGTAATCGCATTCTTCGGTTCACGTAGAATTTGAATTAACGCTTCTTCGTTCAATTCTTCAAGACTGGTAACAACCGGTAAACGACCGATGAATTCTGGGATCAATCCGTACTTCACCAAATCTTCAGGTTCGACCTGCTTAAACAATTCGCTAATTTGCTTACTGTTGTCTTTCGATTTAACCGTAGCACCAAATCCAATACCTGTGTCTTTCTGTGCGCGTTGCTCGATAACTTTATCGAGACCGGCAAATGCACCACCACAAATAAACAGTATTTTAGAGGTGTCAACCTGTAAGAATTCCTGTTGCGGATGCTTACGTCCACCTTGCGGAGGGACTGAAGCCACTGTACCTTCGATGAGCTTGAGCAATGCCTGTTGTACACCTTCACCCGAAACGTCACGGGTAATAGATGGATTATCAGACTTACGAGAAATTTTATCGATTTCATCTATGTAAACGATACCGCGCTGCGCTTTTTCAACGTCGTAGTCACACTTCTGAAGCAATTTCTGAATAATATTCTCTACGTCTTCACCCACGTAACCAGCTTCGGTTAACGTTGTAGCATCAGCCATGGTAAACGGCACATCTAACAAACGGGCTAGCGTTTCCGCTAGTAACGTTTTACCACTACCAGTTGGGCCTATAAGCAAAATATTACTCTTGCCTAACTCAACGCCGTCGTGAACATCGCCATTGCGCAAACGCTTGTAGTGGTTATAAACCGCTACTGACAACACCTTTTTCGCATGTTCTTGACCAATAACGTAATCGTCAAGATGAGCGTGAATTTCAGTTGGTTTAGGTAAAGCGTCCTGCTTTTGCTTAGGCGCAATTTCCTTAATTTCTTCGCGAATGATATCGTTACATAACTCAACACACTCGTCGCAAATGAATACCGACGGGCCTGCTATTAACTTTCTTACTTCGTGTTGGCTTTTGCCACAAAACGAACAGTACAGTAGCTTGTTATCACCGTCACCGCTTTGCTTATCACTCATTACTTTTGCCTCTGCCTTACCCGAGCCGAAACCAAATCGTGCACTGCACTGGCTCGGGTCATCTATAACTATACTACTTAGTTGCGGCTACGTCAGATCGATTTGCTAAAACTTGGTCAACAAGGCCATATTCTTTTGCCTCAGTTGCACTCAAGAAGTTATCACGGTCTGTGTCACGCGCGACTTTTTCATAGTCTTGACCGGTATGGTCTGCCATTAGGCGGTTCAACTTCTCTTTAATAGACAGGATTTCCTTCGCATGTATTTCAAAATCAGACGCCTGACCTTGGAACCCACCAAGAGGTTGGTGAATCATTACACGCGAATTAGGTAGACAATAACGCTTACCTTTTGCTCCTGCAGATAGAAGAAATGCCCCCATACTAGCGGCCTGGCCCATACACACAGTACTCACGTCAGGCTTTATGAATCTCATCGTGTCATAAATAGCCATGCCAGCAGTTACAGAACCACCTGGTGAGTTAATGTATAGGAAAATATCTTTCTCTGGATTTTCAGCTTCTAAGAACAACATTTGAGCAACGATGAGGTTGGCCATGTGATCTTCAACTTGTCCTACCAAGAAAATTACGTTTTCTTTCAACAGACGAGAGTAAATGTCGTATGAGCGTTCACCTTTAGCGGTCTGCTCTACAACCATAGGAACAAGTGCATTCATTGGGTCAAACGGGGTATTAGTCATAGCTACCTTGATTATCTAGCGTTAAAAACAAAAATGCTCGGAAGGCTCCGAGCATTTAAGCAGTTGCTGACAAGTAATGTCAATCAGACAGTAAAAAATTACGCCTGTTTGTTCATAACCTCGTCAAAAGCTTTAGTTACATCAGTAACTTTTGCTTGCTCAAGAACCCACTCAATCGCTTGCTCTTCTAGTGCAACGTTTTGCATCTGCTGCATAAGCTCTTGGTTGTTGTTGTAGTAGTCAACAACTTCTTGTGGGTCTTCATACGCTGAAGCAGCAGTTTCGATCATCTCGTTAACTTTAGCTTCGTCTGCTTTTAGTTCGTTTTCTTTGATTACTTCACCTAGAAGTAGACCAATAGATACGCGACGCTTAGCGTTGTCAGTGAACAATTCAGCAGGTAGGTCTGGAAGGTTCTGACCGCCGCCTTGCTGGCTGAAACGTTGCTTCGCTTGCTCGCGTAGCGCGTTTACTTCTTGATCGATAAGCGCTTGAGGAATATCAATCTCGTTAGCTTCAACAAGTTTAGAAATTACGTCTTCTTTAACTTGTGCTTTAAGCGTTTGGTTTAGCTCACGCTGCATGTTCTTGCGAACTTCAGCTTTAAGTGCATCAATACCGCCTTCTTCAACACCGAACAACTTAGCAAACTCTTCGTCAACTTTAGGAAGGTCTAAACCTTCTACTTTCTTAACAGTTGCTTGGAAAACAGCGTCTTTACCTTTAAGGTTTTCAGCGTGGTAGTCTTCCGGGAAGGTAACTTCGATAGTCACTTCTTCACCCGCCTTCGCGCCTACTAACGGCTTTTCGAAACCAGGGATCATGCGATCTTTACCAAGCTCAAGTGCGAAATCTTCTGCTTTTCCGCCTTCAAACTCTTCACCGTCAATAGAGCCAACGAAGTCAATGATAACTTTATCGTCTTTCTTCGCTTTACGCTTAACTTCTTTCCAAGATGCGTGCTGCTTCTGAAGTGTTTCCATCATGTTATCAAGATCTTTGTCAGTGATTTCAACCACTGGCTTTTCGATTTCGATATCGCTAACACCTTTCACTTCTACTTCTGGGTAAACTTCGAAAGATGCTACGAACTCTAAGTCCTGACCGTCTTCATCTTTAGTCAGTTCAAAGTTAGGCATACCAGCAGGCTGGATTTTTTCTTGAATCACTGCTTGGTAGAAGTTTTGCTGCATAACATCGCCAGCAACTTCTTGGCGAACTGCCTGGCCGAAACGCTTTTTGATTACGCTTACAGGAACTTTGCCTGGACGGAAGCCGTTGATGCGTTGTGTTTTTGCCAACTGCTGTAGGCGTGACTTAACTGCTGAATCAACCGTATCAGATGGAACGGTGATAGTAAGACGGCGTTCTAAACCCTGGGTCGTCTCGACTGAAACTTGCATTATGTTACCTCAACTATACGCCTCTATAGGCGTTTTGTTCTCAATCCCCTCTCCCGTCATGCATTAATTGCATATCACGCCGGGGTAGAAGGTCGTTATTCGACGTTTGTAAACTCATGGTCAAGACACCTAAATAGCACCTATAAAAACTAACCAGAGACAAACATACTAGTTAAAAAAAGACGCCGTAGTATACAGCCGCATACCACAAGAGTCGAGAGGCAAACACAAGTTTGTAACAACCATTTGAACGCATTTTGAACAAATAGCGAAACTATAAGTAGAATTTGAAATAAATACAGAGTTATTGCAGGTTTACAAAAGAAAAGTAAGGAAGAAATAATGGTCGGTGAGACAGGATTTGAACCTGCGACCCCTTGTACCCAAAACAAGTGCGCTACCAAGCTGCGCCACTCACCGACTGAAATGCTCTAATAAGCTTTTAAAAAAGCTTGAAAGTATGGTGCGGAAGGAGAGACTTGAACTCTCACGCCGTGAAGCACTGGAACCTAAATCCAGCGTGTCTACCAATTCCACCACTTCCGCAAAAAAGTGGGGTGGACGATGGGACTTGAACCCACGACAACCGGAATCACAATCCGGGGCTCTACCAACTGAGCTACGCCCACCATAGTAATCCTGACTTTATTCATGTGTGAATGGTAAAACACATGGACGCCTACCGAACTATCAGGATTATATTATCTGTTCGGTAGTAATTTAAATAACGATTCTTACCCGCAAGCTCATGGATTGTATTCGACAAGCAAAGCTATGAATTGAACCGATAAAGCAAGAATGGTCGGTGAGACAGGATTTGAACCTGCGACCCCTTGTACCCAAAACAAGTGCGCTACCAAGCTGCGCCACTCACCGACTGAAATGCTCTAGTAAGCTTTTAAAAAAAGCTTGAAAATATGGTGCGGAAGGAGAGACTTGAACTCTCACGCCGTGAAGCACTGGAACCTAAATCCAGCGTGTCTACCAATTCCACCACTTCCGCAAAAAAGTGGGGTGGACGATGGGACTTGAACCCACGACAACCGGAATCACAATCCGGGGCTCTACCAACTGAGCTACGCCCACCATTGAAGCTTTTGCTACCTATATGCTTTACAGTAGCAATATAGACGAAATTCAGCCTTACTGTCAGGACCTACCTGACTCGCATGGCGCGCCCGGCAGGATTCGAACCTGCGACCCACGGCTTAGAAGGCCGTTGCTCTATCCAGCTGAGCTACGGGCGCTTGGCGAATCTACGCTGCAAAAAATGGTCGGTGAGACAGGATTTGAACCTGCGACCCCTTGTACCCAAAACAAGTGCGCTACCAAGCTGCGCCACTCACCGACTGTCGTACCGACCCTGAAGCGTTAGCCTCTGTGCCGTTACGGGGTGCGAATATTACTGACATCCCCCCACCTCGTCAAACACTTTTTCAAATAAAATAATCAACCGCTCATAAAGCATGCATTATCACGTTTTTTTGAGCAATTAGGCTGATGTAGTGTGGCTTTTATACACATTTTGATAACGCCCCTGGCGTCGAGCAGACAAAGCTTACCGCCTATGTGAAATGCAATACATACAATTTCGAGACGAGGATAGGTTGTTTTACATAGGTCTATGTTTTACAGACTTAGTGACTATCACACATTCCAGTTCACCAATCTTCACGCCCCCCTCTAATAATTGCTAGAGTATTGGCCTACTTTTATGAAACAATATAGGCCACTTGTTGACCATCCAACCATATAAGAATCGTACAAGACTATGACCGCCCATCTTATTGACGGCAAACTAATTGCCAAACAAGTTCGCCAACATGTTACGTCCTATGTTGAATCACTGACACAAGCAGGTAAAAGACAGCCAGGTCTCGCTGTTGTCTTAGTGGGTAGTGACGCAGCGTCTCAAGTTTATGTCTCCAACAAGCGTAAAGCCTGTGACGAAGTAGGTTTTGTATCTCGCTCTTTTGATCTGCCTTCAGATACTACAGAAGAAACCTTACTGAAACTGGTGGACGAGCTAAACGAAGACAAAGAAATAGACGGTATACTAGTACAGCTCCCTTTACCTGCGGGCTTAAACGCTGAGAAGGTGTTAGAACGAATTCACCCTCATAAAGATGTGGACGGGTTCCACCCATACAATATTGGCCGTCTCGCACAACGCATCCCTGCTTTACGCCCCTGTACTCCCAAGGGCATTATGACCATGATTGAGTCGACTAAACGCCCGGTTAAAGGCTTAGACGCGGTCATTGTAGGTGCTTCAAATATTGTAGGCCGCCCTATGAGCCTTGAACTATTATTAGCGGGCTGTACAGTCACTACCTGTCACAAGTTTACTCAAGATCTTAAAAGCCACGTTCAACGTGCAGACTTACTGGTTGTCGCTGTAGGCAAGCCTAACTTTATTCCTGGCGACTGGGTAAAGCCTGGCGCAATTGTTATTGATGTGGGCATTAATCGCATAAATGACGGTTCGTTAGTGGGTGATATAGATTTCGAAAGTGCGAAAGAGCGAGCTGGATGGATAACACCAGTACCAGGAGGTGTTGGACCAATGACTGTAGCTAGCCTGATAGAAAACACACTTGAAGCATACGTAAAATATCACTCTTAATGCGTATTAGCTCAACTTGATTTTTAAGGCAGAAAGTAAATTTCTGCCTTTTTGCTTTATAATCGCCTGAATTAAAACACTAACCAAAATTGAATAACACCTTTATGGCAGACTCTTCCTTGTTGTGCGAGAAGCATGTAGTTGATGCAACCTTCAAATGGGTTGACGACATCGTAATAAAGCACAACTTTTGCCCCTTTGCGCGCTATGTAAGAACGCCTAGTCGAATTAGATGTGTGGTTATAACTGGTGATGCAGGCGACGTTATCAAATCGCTTTACGATGAATTGCGGCATTTAGAAGAAAACGACAACACCGCCACAACGCTAATTGCACTCACGCACTCAAGCATTGCTGATTTCAACGAGTATCTCGATGTATTGGCTATTAGCGATAATATGCTACACGACTGGGGATACGGCGGAACTTATCAACTTGCCAGTTTCCACCCGGATTATGTGTTTGACGGTAGCGATGTAGACGACGCTGCAAACTATACCAATCGTTCACCCTACCCGCTTTTGCATTTAATTCGTGAAGCAGACATCACACATTATATGAAGAAAGAAGAAGATGCCGAAAAAATATTCAGCCATAACATTGAAAAAGCACAAACACTTGGCTGCCCTTATTTTGAAGGCGTGTTAAATGCGCTTAAAAAAGACAAGCCCGCTTGAAAAAGCACGTAACGTTTCTTTTTTTGGGTTAAGTTTAAAAAAACGCGCCTTAAAAAGAATAAGTACGTGATACAAGCAGGCCCAAAGTATTGGATTACTCCAGGGAACCTAAATAAACATTTACCTATTAACGATAAGAATGTTTAGTTTGGCTCAAGCGTTCACTTGAAACGTCACTTTACTTACAGATTGTGTGAGTAATATGACAACTTTACAAATTTTTGAATAAGTTAAGGCTTACGCGTGACTACCCACTCTTCATTTACTGTAACGACAATCGCAACTATTGCTACGCCTTTCAAGCAAAAGTTTGCCATTCCTCGGCAGCCAAATTTAGCAAAAGCACAAGGGCTAATTACGTTTGAAGAAGGTTTTAGCGATGTCCATATGCTTAAGGGGATAGAAAATTACAGCCATCTATGGTTGCTTTTTATCTTTCATCAAAACCTTGAACGCGGCTGGAAGAATACGGTAAAAGCACCTCGCCTTGGAGGCAACGCCTCAATGGGAGTTTTGGCAAGCCGAAGTACACATCGACCAAACGGCATTGGTATGTCAGTTGTTACAAACAAAGGTACCGTGACTAGAGATGGAAAAACTCAACTGTTAGTTGAAGGCGTCGATTTGGTGGATGGTACTCCGCTTATCGATATTAAACCTTATATAGCTTACGCTGACAGCATCCCTGCCGCCTGCGACAGGCTAGATGAATTGAACCCCATTCCATATCGTAAAGTGTCATTTTTAGCCCGTCTCAAGCCAGCTTTAGCCGAAATTGAAAAAAAGCATAACGATTTTTCAGCACTAGTTACTTCTGTACTAAGCCAGGACCCCCGTCCTGCCTACAAACAGCAGCTCGACAATGAAGATAAAACCTACCGCGTTACCCTTTACAATATAGACGTTGGTTTTGAGGTGAAAGACGGCGCTATTTGGGTAACTGAACTCGTTCATTTAGGATAATTGGACGAATAGTGTTAACCGTCTGTGGCGAAATTGCTCACAGTTAATTAGAATACGCCCAAACGTGTGGTGCCTTATTTCTACGTTAAGCATTTTGCAATGTTGTATTATGTGAATTGCGGTTAGAGAAAGTCCATCACACCCATAGTCATAAATACATATATAACAGGATACCTGCTTTAGATGCGCACTAGTCAATATTTGCTTGCCACGCAGAAAGAAACACCTGCAGACGCAGAGGTTATTAGCCACCAGCTTATGTTAAGAGCTGGCATGATCAGAAAGCTAGCTTCAGGTCTATACACGTGGCTACCTTCTGGCCTCCGTGTCCTAAACAAAGTAGCCAATATTGTTCGTGAAGAAATGAACAAAGCAGGCGCTATTGAGGTGCTAATGCCAGTCGTTCAACCTGCTGACTTGTGGGAAGAATCTGGTCGCTGGGAAGAATACGGCCCTGAACTATTGCGCATAAAAGACCGCCACCAGCGTGATTTCGTTTTAGGCCCAACTCATGAAGAAGTTATTACTGCCTTAGTGCGTAACGAAATTAGCAGTTACAAGCAGCTTCCTTTAAACCTGTACCAAGTTCAAACTAAATTTCGTGACGAAGTTCGCCCTCGTTTTGGCATTATGCGCGGTCGCGAATTTACCATGAAAGATGCGTACAGCTTTCACTTAGAAGACAGTTGTCTGGAAGAAACCTACCAGAAAATGTATAGCGCTTACTGCAACATTTTCTCGCGTATGGGCCTTGATTTCAGAGCAGTAATAGCCGATTCAGGCTCAATTGGTGGCAATCATTCTCATGAGTTTCACGTACTGGCTGACTCTGGTGAAGATGCCATTGCATTCTCATCAGGCAGCGACTATGCGGCTAACGTAGAAATGGCTGCTGCTGTGGCCCCGAAAAAAGCCCTAGCAACAGGTGCTGAGAAAGAAACTAAAGACGCAAAAGGCAAGGATTTCGAAAAAATACTTAAGAGTATCGATGCCGATATAACCAATGCTGTGAAAGTTGTTGTGGTAAAAGCCGCAAACGCAACTAATGAGAAAGGCGAAGAAGTACAAGAAGACAAGTGGGTTGCACTAGTACTGCGTGCCGATCACGAGCTTAACGATGTCAAAGCAGAAAAGATACAAGCTGTGGCAACACCGCTGGTTGAAGCGTCATTCGACAAGGCCAAAGAGGTGCTTGGTGTAGTACCTTATTTTGCAGATGCAACTAACCTTCCGGTCCCAGCTTACGTCGATGCAAGTGCAGCAGCGCTAGCTGACTTTACTACAGGCGCTGGTGCTGGCGGTAAAATGAATATCAACGTGAACTGGTCTGAAGATATCGCTGGTGTTGATATTCGAAACGTTGTAGCGGGTGATACATCACCTGACGGTAAAGGTACCCTAGATATCAAACGCGGTATTGAAGTCGGTCATATCTTCCAGCTTGGCAGAAAATATTCTGAAGCAATGAATTGTGGGGTGTTGAGCGAAACAGGTAAGCATCAAACGCTTACTATGGGATGCTACGGAATTGGTGTATCGCGAATTGTTGCTGCGGCAATTGAGCAAAATCACGATAAATTTGGCATAAAGTGGCCAGATCCAATTGCACCGTTTAAAATTGCTTTAATACCAATGAATATGCACAAATCTCATCGTATTAAAGAAGCTGCAGAAGCGCTTTACGAAGAACTTATTGAGCTTGGTGTAGAAGTGTTGTTTGATGATAGAAAAGAGCGCCCGGGTGTTATGTTCAATGATATGGAATTAATTGGCATACCTCACAGCATTGTTATTGGCGAAAGAAACCTAGATAATCAACAGGTTGAATATAAGAATAGACGTACTGGCGAGAAGCAGTTATTGGATCTTAGCGCAGCAAGAGATTTTGTAGCCGCACTCTAATACCTGAACGTGCCTGCAAGATAAGAAAAGAGGACGTATGCGGTTAACATTTTATGGCGTAAGAGGGTCGATCCCCACACCGGGAGCGGCTTACGTCCGATACGGTGGCAACACTGCATGCGTTCACATCGAGCTTGAGGATGGTACTGATATCATCCTCGACTCAGGAACAGGTATTCGCTTACTCGGTGATCACCTAGTTAAGAAAACCACCCCAATCCATCTTCTTTTAAGCCATAATCATTGGGATCACATCCAAGGCTTTCCTTTTTTTGCCCCCATTTATCAAGAGTCGCGAGAGATCAATATTTACCCGGGACAAACCTCTCTCAATGAACCAGATCAAATTTTGAAGCAAATGGAAGGCTCTTTATTTCCTGTCCCCAAAAGTGCGTTAAAGTCGAATATCAATCTTATTAAACTTCCAGCAACGCAAGAGACTTTCACTGTGGGAAGTGCAACCATTACGCGCTTAGTAATGAATCACCCCGGCAGTGGGAGTGCCTATTGCATTGAAGAAAATGGCGCTAAGGTCGCATATATTACTGACAACGAACTTTATCCGCCTTATAAGAAAGAAACTGATTTTATCGACTTTGCCAAATTTGCACATGGTGCAGACCTACTTATTCATGATGCCCAGTACATGTTATCCGATATGCCAGCAAAAAATGGTTGGGGTCATTCTATCGCAGAAGAAGCGGTCAAACTCGCAATGGCGAGCCATGCTAAGCAATTAGCTTTGTATAGCCATGATCCAGAACGCACTGATAACGATATAGATGATGTCGTAAAACATTGTATTGACTATGTCACAGTAGCAGAATCTACTTTACAAGTATTTGCATCATCAGAGGGCCAAACGCTGGGCTTCAATTAAGCAATACTATTACCCACCACGTTACGGAGAAATAAAGGTGTCTAGGTTAAAGCCTTTTGTATTTTTGGCAGCGCTTGCTGCTTGCTCATCTGTGTATGCACAACAAGCACAAGAAGAGATAAACGAACAGACGTCATCAATCGAAAACAGTGAACAAGAGAACGCCATTGAACGTGAGGACAATCAGACGTCCGTCGATGAAAGTGGTATTGAAGTTATCGATATCATAAAACGTGATACCACTACCGAAAGTGCACTAGATAACCGTTTAGAAGGTGATAAAGAAGCACTTGATAACGTTTTTGCTATAACTCAGCACAGGCAAAACTATTTACTTCCTATTACTTATGTTTCTAACCCTAATACCTTTGGTAATGAAGAGTTAACGGAAGAAAATGTAGACAACAAAGAGGCCAAGTTTCAAGTAAGCGCGAAACTTCCTTTGTATTTAGAAGATACGGGATTTGACGGATTGTATTTTGGCTTTACTTTAACGTCATTCTGGCAATTGTATAATAGCGAAGCATCCAAACCCTTCCGTGAGACGAATTACGAACCCGAAGTATTTTGGCAAGAGACCGCCGATTATTCAGTACTTGGGTACAAGTTCAATACCTTCCAGGTAGGTTTTAACCATATGTCTAACGGACAAAGCGGGCTACGCTCTCGCAGTTGGAACCGACTTTTCGCGTCAATTGTATTTAGTGACAACGACGATATTTACTATTTAAAAACCTGGTACCGTATTCCTGAAGACGAAAAAGTAGATCCACTTGACCCTACAGGTGACGACAACCCTGACATACAAGATTATTACGGCAGGATGGAATTTGGCTATGGCAGAAAAATAGGCGCTTTCAAGGTACTCGCACTGTTGAGAAACAACCTCGACTTTGATGAAAATCGAGGCAGTATACAACTAGACTTTACCTACCCTATTTCTGACCGCTATGAAGTGCTTGTGCAGTACTTTAACGGGTACGGTGATTCGCTGATCGACTACAACCGCTCACAAGAACGCATTGGTATTGGTTTTCAGCTACTATTTTTATAGATTGCACTAACTTACTTCTAGATACAGTCCATTTTCTAGGAAACAAAAACGGGGATTGCGTGATTGTAACCCCCGTTTTTATTTATTAGTTAATCACGCCAGCTGCACGATAAAGTTGAATATGTACATCCACCAATGCGGCAATATCTCTTTGGTAGCCCCCACCAATAACTGCAGCGATTGGAACACCTAAACGTTCGGCTAGAGCAAAGACTTGTCTGTCCCTTTCATATACGCCTTGAGTCGATATATTTAAGTGCCCTAAATCGTCGTTCACATGCACATCAACCCCTGCATCATAGATAATAGCATCAGGCTGAAACTGTCTTACCACTAGCGTTAGAGCTTGTTCAAGCGTATTCAAATATTCGTCGTCCTCGGTGCCCTTAGCAAGCCCAATATCAATATCCGAATGTTGTTTTCTATATGGAAAGTTCTTTTCGCCGTGAATAGACAAGGTAAAGATATCCCGATCGTTTTCGGCCAGTTTCGCCGTGCCATCACCTTGGTGCACGTCTAAATCGACAATGAGTACGTTTTCAATTGCCGCAGTGTTCTGCATAGTTTTAGCCGCTAAATACAAATCGTTGAATAGGCAAAAACCTGAACCATATTCCGCAAATGCGTGGTGATAACCTCCTGTTAAATTCAGGGCTTTGCCATGCTCTAATGCAAGCTTTGCCGTTAAACATGTGCCGGCAACCGCGGTTCGCGTTCGTTCAATGAGTTGCTGCGACCAAGGAAAGCCAATGCGGCGCATGGCTTTTTTATCTAGCGCTCCCGTTGTAAGTTCGTCAACGTAACGCGGGTCGAAATATGATGTGAGTTCTGAGATGCAGACAGGCGTTGGCTTGATAAAGCGCGTGTTGGCGACACCCCGCTTCACAAGCTCATCGCGAATTCCTACATACTTTTCTATAGGAAAGCGGTGGCGTTCGGGAAGGTCTAGCTCGCTGTATATAGGGTGAAAAACGAGTGGCGTTGTCATTATTATCAGTACTACTTATTCAAGATATTCACAATGGAATAAAAAAGAGCATAGTTATTCACCCTATACTCCACGATAATTTTATTCCACATCTATCTGTAATACTGACAAAGCGCCGTTAGCAGGTCAAACTGTTAACTACCTTTTGAACGTTTTCTGACATACTTTTCATCGAGCGCGACATATCATCACGCTGCGCAAGTTGATGGTACTTTTCAGACGATGTAACTACGTTGCTGATGATCGCTTCCACCTGCTGAAGTACAGCCTCTTGTTCATCTGCCGCTTCATTAAGCGCAACAACAACGCTGGCGGTTTCTTGAATATCCCTTACCACGTTGTTAAGAGTTTCAAGTGCCGTTGCGGCTTCTGCCGCGTTAGTATCTGATAGCTGCTTACCAGACGACATAGCCGCAACTGCGCCTTTCGCTTCAGCTTCAAAGCTGCTTAATATATCGTTAATTTCTTTTGTTGATTGTTGCGTTTTCGCCGCAAGTGCACGCACTTCATCGGCGACCACAGCAAAGCCTCGCCCGTGCTCTCCTGCCCTTGCCGCTTCAATCGCTGCATTTAAGGCTAACAAATTAGTTTGATCGGCAATTTCATTAATGACATTAACCACTTTAAGAATATTGGTACTGCGGCTTTGTAGCTCAGATACGATATTACTAGACTCTGTCACCGTCTTAGCTAGCTGCTTAAAGCCTGCATTAGCGCTTTCAAATGTGGCATAACAACTTGCCACGTTCTTTTCAGAGTTATTTGTAGCGACAGCGACTTGGTCAGTGATGGCTACTAGATTCTGTACAATTTCTTTCAGCTTATCTGTGCTGCTATCAAGTGAACGTGAGGCATCGCGCTGTCCATTGGCGCCTTCCATAATAGACTGACCTACATTGCCAAGGGTGCCATACGCTTTTTCCATCTCTAGTTCTGCCTGTTGAAGCTGTGCAACCGAATCTTTTAGCTTGAACTGCAACGCCCGAGCGGAGTCTGCAAGCATGCCCAACTCATGGTCGCTAGAATAAGTGAGGTTATAGTCATAACCGCTATTAGCCAGGTTTGATATACACGCTGCTACTTCCTTCGTTGGCTTGATAACTTGAGACCGCAAGCGAGCAATAACATACACAACTGAAAGCACAGAAAGCGCTATAGCTGCCAATAGGATTACCCAAAGCATGGTGCGGGTATTGGCTTTAAGCTCTACTATCGCATTGGCAGAATCTGCTGCAATTTCTGATGCAATGCTTGCTAAAAGCTTAGCGGGTTCTCTATCAATACCGCGCACAAAGCTATCGCCAACTTTTGGGTCAAAGCCTGAATTAATAAACGCGTTGTAACCTTCTCGATATTTTTCAGCCATTAGTGCATGCGCTTCTTGAAACTTTATGATGTCTGACTTAACACTCTCACTAACCACTTCACTCGATAGCATCAGGTCAAATTGACGAGCGATGTCAGATTCACGTTGTTTAAATCGCTCCCAATATTTTTCTCTGTCTTCTTTTTTGTGGCCGCGAAGCAAAACATTTTTCCACTCTTGTACCTGGGTTTTGAAAGTACTAAGCGTGGTATTAACATCTCGCTCAGTTTGCACAAGCGTGTTCTCTAACTCATCGAATGAATTAAGTAACGAGAAAGACTTTAGAATTGAGGCACCATTTAATAGTATGAGTATGAGAAAGCTGGCGAGAACAGGCGTCATCACCAAACGGCTGATGCTTGTGTAATTGAACACGACTTAACCTTTAGTATAACTTTGAAGAAGGACGCCGCCATTAGATGATAGTTTTATGACAAGATGGTTACAGGTCAAGTATAACTTAACATACGGTCGTACATGTATTCATACAACAACTAATTAGCAAGTTCCTTCTCACTCACCCCAAGGTGAGTCTTAGCTTGATTGATACCCGCAAAGTCCTTTCCTTCATTCAATGCCAACTCAAAAAGAGTTGCGGCACCCGATACACCCGCGTCTCTATATACAAGGCCCATTCTATAAAATGTAGTAGCAGTATGCTTACTTCCAGTTTTTTTCAAAAGAAGGCTATAATACTTAAGAGCGTTCGCTATTTCCCCTTTGCTGTAATGTGACCATCCAAGGGTATCTAGCAATATAGGATATTTATTAAAATTACCTCTTTCCTTTATCGCTAATTCGATAGCTTTGTCGTGCTTGTTCAAAAACTCTGAGTAAATCGCTGCGAGCTGATTTAAAACTAAAACGTCTGAACTCAGGCTATAAGCTTCATTTAGCACATCTATCGCTTGTTCAATTTTATTCAGCTTCAAGTAAATATTAGATAGTTGGAGTTTCCAGTCCTCTCGCACGTTATCTTTCGCAACCAATTGCTCATACTGGCTTTTCGCACTTTGAAAATCATTTTCTCGATAAGCAATCTCAGCAAGCTCTATTCTTGCTGAGATTGCTCTATCATCACCCGCATTAATAATCTTTCTATAAATCAGTTTGGCAGAATCATCTCGACCTTTTTTTATCAAACTTCTTGCATAAACCAATTGTTGTAAACTCGAAAGTTTATCTGGGGAGCTTTCTATTTGCTTTATAACTTGATCATAGTAACCAAGCCTATAAAGCATGCTTATTTCAACTAAATCTAAAGACAAAAGACTAGGCAAATTTTCTTTAGAATAGGGCAAGTCGGGAAAGTAGGTCGCAGCCGCTGAAATAAAAGGAGACTCGGCATTTTGTGAAAGTGTCAGCCTCAAAAGGTTAAAAATAGGGTCTTGCTTTACGCTTTGATTTTTAGCCAACGAAAGCTGTTTTGTTCTGTCTTTATCTGGACTATTCAAGATAAGTCCAACATATGCGTCTGCGGAGGATGAATCGATTGCTATAGCTTTCGTGAAGTACCTAATGGACGCTTGCTTATCTTGCTCAATTTGTCCTATTACACCTAAGTTTAAATTGGCTAAAAGGTCGTTTTCATTTACTTCAAGTAATGAGCCATACGTTCTTTTAGCATGACCAATTTTATTAAGAGCAATATAGACAGATGATAACAACTGTAAAACCTTTGCATCATGAGAAACATCTTTTTTCAGGGCTTCAAGCACGCTTTGCGCTTTTTCGTACTCACCTTCAATAACTAAAGCCCTTGAAAGCGATACAGCTATATCCCTATTTGAGGTATCAATAAGAAGTGCTTCTGATAGAACACGCTCTGCTTGTAGCATGTGCCCCTGCCCCATGTATATTAAACCTAGATTGTGCAAGGAGTTCGCCGTAAATTTACTTTCATCGATACGCTGAATAGTTTGAAGCGCATAAAAATATCGCCGTTGGCTGAAATACACATTGAATACCGTTTCGGTTAGCCAATATTTTATATTTGCTTCGTCTGTAGGTAATTTTTTTAAATACTCTTGTAGCTTTAAAAAGTCATTGGTTCCAATATAAGCTAATGAAATTAACAGATTTGACAAATAATCATCAGGCGTTGTTTGGGTCAAGCGCCTTGCTGCTGTTAAGGCCTCTTCAAACCTTTCTTTTTCTATCAGGGCGAGCGTCATACGATAGCGAGGCAGTTTACTTAAACGCTCAAATTCCTTCTTCTGTTCATCATAAACAAGATCCGACACCTGAATTGGTGCTGCGATTACTCCTCTTGCAAATAAAAAAAACACTAAACAAAAAACAAAACTTAGTTTCATACTCCCTCCCTAGAGTGAACTGACTTAAGAAGACAAAAGCCAGTTCAACCAATATTTACAAAAAAAAATTTAAACACTACTTTTCTTTGCGCCCTCTTCTTAAAAACATGCACATAGATACGCCAAAGAGAGCAATTACCGGAGGAGTTGAAACTGTTGTACTGTTTGGAGGAGGTGCATTGAAGCCGGCTTCACCACTGACATAAAATCCAGCAAAAAAGATATTGTCGTCCTGAGAAGCGTTTACTGTATCAACAACAATACTTGTGTCCCCATCATCAATAAAAGTAGTAAGGTCATAGTATTCTGAGTCATCTGAATAGCTAGGATTACTACTAAAAATCGAATCCTCAAACCCACCCACGGTTATAAGGTTGCCGTTTGACAATGATGGATCCGATGAGTCGTCGTTATTTCCAGCATTATCTGTTAATAGTTGCCCGTTGACGTTTACCGTTGAGCGCTGACTGCAACAGCTAAATGATATACCAAGAGACATTTCTGCGAAAAAGCCTGCACTGGTTGGTGCTAACGGACTAGCGAAATTTATAGATGTACTATCACCAGTTACGCTTGCAAACCCATCTAACAACCCAACCGAAGCATTTGGGAGCGCAGCGTTTTCATAAACGATAACTAGTGCTTCGCCATCTATTTGATTTGTAAATAAACCACTTTCAGTGACTGAAAAATCATATATTCCCCCAGGCCCTGATTCTATTGAGCTTTTGACTATACTTGTTACATCTGAGCGATAAGACCTCAAATTGCAGCACGCCGTCGCATTAGGTACTGCAGGGCCAAACGTTACTGAAGTCCCATCTAACTGAACTGTAGGTATTGTTGAGGAGGTGTTTGTCGCTGAGTACAAATAAGCTGCGAGAACTGTTGAACCAGCAGGTACAGATGCTGAGATTATTCCAGACTCAGTGGTAGACCCAAATCCGTCAGTAGACAAGCCTACATTTCCCACAAAGCTTTGAAAAGGCGATAATGCTGCCTGAGCGTAGTTTGCGAAAAAAATGATAAAAAAGGCGATAATTGCGCTACTGCTTCGATAAATACTTCCTGAATTATTTTTCATATACTTTCTCCATGAAATAGTAAATTACGAGCAGTGGGTTGATACTGTCTTGACCCGAAGTCAAAACAAACCAACTGTCAATCAAGCGAAAGCATAATACATACCTAACCTTTTTTTATGAAATAGAACATACACCTACAAAA
>NZ_JAHHDX010000114.1 GCF_018619335.1 Alteromonas sp. ALT199
AAATTAAGTATTAAAAGCACGCTTTAAACACTCACTCAATCTTGCTCTGAAAATACATCAGCGTTGAAATAATAGTTAGAACACTATACAATTTATTTTAATTGAACAGCCAATCAAAATAAAATACCACCTTGAAGTTAAGAGAGATGTCGCTATGAAACCCACAAAAATCCGATGTGGGTGAGGAAAGCGAAGATGGTATTTGTTTAGCATAAAGTGATTAATGCAAACCTTTTCATCGCCAAGCGATGAGAAATAGTTTCAACACTATTCATCGTTTTGAAACCATTTACATATATTACGTTATACATATTTATTTTTATTCGTAGAACACGCAGATTGGCGAGCGTTATCAGCACTTTTTAAAGTAGGAGTTCATGCATGTCATTACCAACTTATCAGAATTTCATTCACGGCAAGCCGATGGCAAATAAGAGCAAAGAAACCTTTGCAGTAACTAATCCCGCAACCGGTGAAGTAATTTACCACGTAGAAGTGGCTGATGAGTTTATCCAAAAAGAAGCAATAAAAAGCGCTAAAGAAGGGTTTGCGGCGTGGTCAGCAATGATGCCTATCGAAAGAACTCGCATTCTTAACAAGGCGGTTGCACTGCTTCGTGAGCGTAATGACGAACTGGCTAAATTAGAAGTACTCGATACCGGTAAGCCTATTCAAGAAGCCGATTGTGTAGATATTGAAACTGGCGCAGATGTGATTGAGTATTACGCAGGCCTTGCTCCTACTCAATTGGGTACACAACAATCTGTAGGCGGCGACTTTTTCTATACACGCAAAGAAGCGCTAGGTATCTGTGCTGGAATTGGCGCGTGGAACTACCCTATCCAAATCGCTTGCTGGAAGTCAGGTCCGGCGCTTGCTGCAGGTAATGCATTTATATTTAAGCCATCAGAAGAAACACCTATGGGTGCACTTAAACTTGCTGAAATTTTCACTGAAGCTGGTGTACCTGCTGGCGTGTTTAACGTTGTTCAAGGCGCAGCGCAAGTAGGCCAATGGCTCACTAACAGCCCTGAGATTGACAAAGTATCTTTTACTGGCGAAGTGGGCACAGGTAAAAAAGTGATGCAAAGCGCCGCTGCGTCGAATTTGAAAGACGTTACAATGGAGCTTGGCGGTAAGTCACCGCTAGTGGTATTTGACGATGCCGATATTAGCCAAGCGATTAGTGCCGCTATGCTAGGTAATTTTTATACCCAAGGCGAAATCTGCACGAACTGTACTCGTGTTTATGTTCAGCGCTCTGTGTATCAAGCCTTTATTGATGAGCTTAAAACCCGTACAGAGAACAACATTATCATGGGCGACCCGTTAGACCCGAATGTGAACCTAGGCGCACTTATCTCTAAAAAGCACCAAGAGCTAGTACTTAGCTATATTGCAAAAGGGAAAGAAGAAGGCGCAACTCTGTTAACCGGTGGTAGCGCTGCTTCTCCAGATTCGGCTCCTAATGGCTATTTTGTCGAGCCAACGATCTTCACTGACTGTACTGACGATATGACTATCGTTAAAGAAGAGATCTTCGGGCCAGTAATGAGCGTGTTGGTGTTCGATGACGAAAATGAAGTAATTGCACGTGCAAACGACACCGAACTAGGTTTAGCGGCCGGTGTATTCACTAAAGATATTCAGCGCGCCCACCGCGTCATTCACCAGCTACAGGCCGGTATTTGCTGGATAAATGCGTATGGAAACTCCCCTGCCGAAATGCCTGTAGGCGGCTACAAGCAGTCAGGTATAGGGCGTGAAAACGGCGTTGAGACACTTAATAGCTACACGCAAACCAAATCGGTTTATGTAGGTATGAGCCAAATTGAGAGCCCGTTTTAAGTCGTAGTAGGAGTACATATGCAAACATTTGATTACATTATTGTAGGAGCGGGCTCTGCTGGCTGTGTGCTAGCGAACCGCTTATCAGAAAACCCTAAGCATAAGGTCTTGCTTCTTGAAACCGGTGGATCTGACAAAAGCATTTTCATAAAGATGCCAACGGCACTGTCTATTCCTATGAATACCGACAAGTATGCATGGCAATTCAACACTGAAAAAGAACCATATTTAAATAACCGTGAAATGCACTGTCCTCGTGGAAAAGTGCTGGGTGGTTCATCATCTATTAACGGAATGGTGTACGTACGTGGTCACGCTAAAGACTTCGATGAGTGGGAAGCCCACGGCGCAGAGGGCTGGAATTACCAAGCCTGCCTACCCTATTTCCAAAAAGCGGAAACCTGGTACAAGGGCAACGATGCTTATCGCGGTGGTAATGGTGAACTTGGCGTTAACAACGGCAATGAAATGAAGAACCCGCTATACACGGCATTTATCAAAGCTGGTGAGCAGGCTGGTTACGATATCACTAGCGATTATAATGGCAAGCAGCAAGAAGGCTTTGGGCCAATGCATATGACCGTGAAAGACGGCGTTCGCAGTTCAGCAAGCCGAGAATACCTTGACCCAGTAAAATCGCGTAAAAATCTAACAATAGTAACTGGCGCGCTGGTTACTAAGGTAGTAATGAAAGATAAAGTCGCGAAAGGCGTTGAGTATGTGGTTGATGGTAAAGCTGAAACTGCCAATACGTCTAATGAAGTGATTTTAAGTGCCGGCTCAATTGGCTCGCCACACATTCTGCAACTTTCAGGTATTGGCGATAAAGAAATTCTAGAAAAAGCAGGCATTGACGTTAACCATCACCTGCCGGGTGTAGGCCAAAACCTTCAAGACCACTTAGAATTCTATTTCCAGTACAAATGTAAGCAGCCTATTACGCTAAATCGCAAGCTGGGCTTAATTTCTAAAGGGCTCATCGGCGCGCGCTGGTTGCTAAACCGTTCAGGGTTAGGTGCAACTAATCACTTTGAATCTTGTGCGTTTATTCGCTCTAAAGCTGATGTGGAGTGGCCTGATATTCAGTATCACTTTTTACCCGCTGCTATCCGTTATGACGGGAAGTCTGCCTTTGATGGTGATGGTTTTCAAGTACATGTCGGCCACAACAAACCAAAAAGTAGAGGCAGCGTTACCATTCAGTCTGCTGATCCGACAATACCTCCTAAAATCCTATTCAACTACTTGCAACACAAAGATGATATTGAAGGGTTTAGAGCATGCGTAAGGCTTACAAGAGAAATCATCGCACAGTCAGCATTCGACGACTTCAGAGACGGCGAAATTCAGCCTGGCGAGCACATTCAGACGGATGAAGAAATCGATGCATTTGTGCGCGAAGCTGTTGAAAGTGCTTACCACCCGTCGTGTTCATGCAAAATGGGCGAAGATGACATGGCAGTAGTAGATTCTCAAACCAAAGTGCATGGCATTAAAGGCCTGCGTGTGGTGGATTCATCTATCTTCCCCACTATTCCGAACGGAAACCTAAATGCGCCCACAATAATGGTAGCAGAAAAAGCCGCAGACATAATTTTGGGTAAACCAGCTTTGCCACCGCAACATGTGGCAGTGGATATCCATTCAAATTGGCAAACTGAGCAGCGTTGAGCTTTTAGCTATTTTGCACCAGTGTGCTTGTTCTTAAAACAAGCACACCTTCCACAGTGCCTACATGCCGCCATTTTTAATGGCTTTAGCGTGTAGCTGGGTGGGCTTTTTAATAACGAAAAAAAGGAAAAAACATGTTTCATTTTTATCAATACTGGGAGGGTGATAATGACAGTATGGCTTAGTGCAGGCATTATTTTCACCTTACTTTCGGTAGCCTATATTTTATTTAAATGGGGCAACATGAAAGTGGTAGGCGTAACGCCAGTTAGAACCTTTACTTTTATTGCCATTCTTTTTACCTCGGGTTTGGACGTGGGCCTAATTATGTTCCCACTTACTGAATTTGCTGGTTATGCTGACATAAGCGCAAGTCCTGAATATGCTTTCACCAATCCGCTCGCCATTGAGTTTGGATTTTGGGGGTTCTTAATTTGGGGATTCTACTTTCTTACTTGTTTTTATTTCTGCGTAATTGAGCCAAAAGTAAAATTTTTTGAAATTCCCGTTGTTAAGTTCGTCAATAATGTTGTGATCATCGGAACCTGTGCTTTCACAGCCTTCTTACTACTGTCTAACCTTCCGTGGTATCTACCGTCTGTGGGTGACGGCGAATCAGTCGTTCCTTCGTTCTATCTGATTGTATTTGCTGCTATTGCCTTTGCAGTCTACTCAAGTACTAGCATTAAGTATGTGCGAATTTTAAGCCTAACGACCACATGGGTGTTCATAGCCCTCATTATTGGTATGTGGGCCGCAGCATTTGTCTTTGGTGAAAGTGAAATTACGGCTTATTTTACCAATCTTGGTCTTATTGGCGGATATTTTGCGAACATTGATAATTTCGTATTGCCCATAAATGAGTACCACGAGTTCTATCTATTCTGGTGGTTCAGCTGGAGCATCATGATAGGTCAGTTTACCTCTCGTTTTGTGGGAGGTCTTAAAACCTACCAAGTCATGTTGGCTATGATGGTCATCCCATCTATCCCTATCGCCGCGTGGTTTTCGGTACTGTATCACTATCACAGTGCAGGTATACCTACAGAAGGAATTACGAATATGGCGATGGTATTTGTAGGTGTGGTTTTCGTAATCAACTCACTGGACTCATTGATAAGGCTTTACACCGACAACCTAAATATGACAGTTGAACGCATTGGTAAAGGTAACTACATTGCCCTTAACATAGTAGCACTGTCACTGCTTACGCTGTTGTTCAAACTAGACTTCTTACAAATACAGTGGGTAGGCGCGTTAGTTATTGCCATTTTCTTTAGCTGTTTCGCGTTCATTTTAAGTCAGAAGTTCAAATCGGTGACGACTATAAAAACATCTCCGAAAGAAAACAAAATCGACTTTACTAAAATAGAAAATCTTAGCTAATTAACTTAATAACTTCTTACCTCGTTAGCATTGGCTCACTTTTGAGCCAATGGGGTAAGTGTTGCCCGAAACCTGCAAAAATGTGCTTCAAATAGGAAGCGGGCTAAATAAAACAACGATAAAAACAGGTGTTTGACAATGAAAAACTTGAATTCTTTTTTTACATCCACGCATATTTTCACAGCGGCTATTATCGCAGCGTTATATTCTTCAGCTTCGTTCGCTGACTTAAGCGCCAATATCTCTGCGGTATCAGATTATACCTTTAACGGTTTAAGCCAAACACAAAACGACCCGGCGCTTCAGGGCGGTGTTGATAAAGCTTTTGATAATGGGACTTACGTTGGAACTTGGGCATCTAATGTTGATTTTGGTGGCGACACCAACCTTGAGTGGGATGCCTACATTGGGCGTTACCAAATGCTCACTGAAGCTGTCAGCATTGACTACGGCATTGCCTACTATTCTTATCACGGCGGTGACGATTCAAGCGACGGTAACTACCCGGAAATTTATACTAAATTCGGTTATGCCAGCGACTACGGTAATACCGAGCTTAACCTGTGGTACACGTGGGACTACTTTGGCACGGGCTCAAGACACACGGTTGCTATGATTGCTCACACCTTTGAACTTGCACCTAACCACAACCTTCGTGCTAGCTTTGACGTATCTAACTCTTTAGACAGCGATACTTGGGTATGGCGTGATGAAAACACGTCTTTCTATCACTACCGGTTGGCGTATCAAACAAGCTACAAAGGGTTAGACTTTGAAATTGCCGCTGAGAACACAAACCTTGACATAGATACCGCCGACGAACGTATTGTGTTTGGTGTATCTAAGACCTTTAGCTTTTAAATCTCGAGCTCAGGCATGTTTTTTACGAAAAAACATGCACGAATTTGCATACATGCGAGCACCACATACGCGGTGCTCGTTGTTTCAAGTGCTTTTAATTAATCGAGTTCAGCTACTTAGCCATTAAAACGTCCAAGCAATAAAGCGACTTACCTTACTTCCCTGCCCCATATCAATCACATTGCACTGAGTCGCCCCATAGTAGTTGATACTGGTTTTAATAGGTCTTAAGTGAGCACTTTTCGAGACTAAACAAGTAAACCACTCTACATTGTTTTTTACCGATACGCTCTCTTGCACCATGCGCTGAATAAAAGCCAGTTCGCCGCCTTCGCACCACAATTCGTTGGCCTGTCCTGCAAAATTTAAGTTTGCGTCCTGCTTTTGATACGAGGCATTTTTACCTAGTAGCTTGGATGTACGATACCCCAAGCCTTGATCTCGATTATCGGTGAACTTTCCACCACCTCGCTTTTGCTTATTGCGGGTTAAATTAGATGTTTTTCTACGCGTGCCAAACAATGCATCCTGGGCAGACTTGTGAAACGGAGGGTTGCACATTGTAAAGGTAAACCGTTCGTTTTCTTCAATGACGCCGTTAAAAATATGCGCACTATTCGTTTGTTTACGAACTTGGAATTTATTTGCTAACACACTATTTTTGCTAGCAATGACTTTAGCGCTTTTTACAGCAGCCTCGTCAACATCGCTACCCACGAATGACCAGTCGTAGGACGTAACCCCAATAATAGGATAGATAGCATTAGCACCTACGCCGACATCTAATCCACGCACGTCTTGCCCACTCCCGCTTTTCTCACTAGAACTTGTTGCTTTTAATAAATCTGCTATACCGTGAATATAATCTGCTCTACCAGGTACTGGCGGGCACAAGTAACCATCTGGAATATCCCAATATTGAAGGCGATAATAGTGACGAAGCAAAGCCGCATTTAGCACTTTTACAGCCTGTGGATTAGTAAACTCTATACTGGTTTTACCGCTTTTAGCACGTACAAGAAAAGGCTTAAGTGCTGGGTATGTGTGACACAGCGCATCCATTGGATAGCCGTTTTTGTGAAGGTTTTTCGGGTGCATTAAGCGCTACTTTTTGTGTGAAACTAAAAACTGTGATTGCACATTTTCATCGAGCAACTGGGCGCCACTGCCTTGGGCTGCCGCTTTATCGTCGGTATTGTATAGCCTACAGCGTTCTAAAGACAAACATCCACAGCCAATACAACCCTCTAACGAGGTTTTTAAGCTGGTCAGCGCCGCGATTTTTGCTTCGATATACTCATTAAACACCTTACTTAGCTTTGCCCAATCGGCTTGGGTTGGTGTTCTACTGTCTGGCAGCGTAGACAACAGGCTTTTTATCTGCGCTAAGGAATATCCCATGTTTTGCGCAATTAAAATAAAAGAAACTCTGCGAATAACAGAGCGAGGAAAAGCTCTATTTCCACCACTAGTGCGCACAGAAGGAATAAGCCCTTCGTTGGCATAATAGCGAATTAATGACACTGCGTTACCTGTACGCTTTGCAATAAAGCCAATACTTACCAAGGGTTCCGGTGCCATAGCGCCTCTCTTCTCATAAATTTTTATAGTGCATAAAAACGCTTGATCTAAAGTTAGCTTCAGATATTAAGCTGTTTTGCGTTGATTATCTACACAAGGAAAAACACATGACAGTTGCATACTTAGAGCACACGAATATTACCGTTCAAGACCCAGATCAATTAGCTAACTTGCTTTGCACGCTGTTTGGTTGGAAAGTAAGGTGGAGCGGCGGCGCTAAAAATGACGGCTACACCGTACACGTTGGAAACGACAAAGACTATCTCGCGCTTTACAGACCAAAAACCATTAATGAGATAGAAAGTGACTATAAAACCTTGGCCAACATTAACCATATCGGCATTGTTGTGCAAAATTTAGATGAGACCGAACAACAAGTTCTCGCGCTAAATTTTAATACCTATAGCCATGGTGATTATGAACCAGGTCGACGTTTTTATTTCATGGCCCAGCAAAATATAGAGGTCGAGGTAGTTTCATACTGCTAGCCTATTTTTATATTATTGACCTATACCGCAATCGTAGATTAAAACGGCATAGTAAGATCATATTTATGATACAACCGCGCGAGCACACCTTGCTTGCGCAATATTTCTATTTGTTCATCAAATTTTGTTTTAAGCGCCAAGCCATGTTCGTTCAAAGCAAAAGACCAATACAATTCAAAACTGCCAATTTCTGTGATTTCATATTCCGACTTGTCGTCACGCTCATCTAAAGCTGACTGCACCAAACTATCAGCCCCAACATAAAAATCGATTTTTTTTAGTGCTAACAAGTTTAAACCTTTATGTGAGTCTTCGACTTCAAGCCCCATCGTAGCTTCTTCTAAATACGGGTAGAAAACCATGTCCTCATATCCAGAGCGATAGGCCCCGAGCTTGTCACTAAGAAAATCTTGCTTCAGAGCATCGTCAACATGGCTCACCATAACTACCCTATCAATTATTACAGGCCGATTAGAATGATAGAGCTCAGACGTTTTATACATAGCGCCTGTCATATCGATTGTACCTTGCAAAATATTGTTAACAGCACGCTTCCAAGGGTAGTAGTGAATATCTATTACATATTCTGGTTCAGGGAAAATTTTATGTACCAGCTCGTTGTAAAAGCCACTTCCGTCATAATTGGTATAGTCTTGCCAGTAATCAGTTCCCCATTTAATTGGAATTTGCGCTACCGCCGGAAAACTTATCAGTGCACAAAATAGCAAGCCAATATAAGTAACAGGTT
>NZ_JAHHDX010000048.1:0-392 GCF_018619335.1 Alteromonas sp. ALT199
AGTTGAAGGTGGTCGCGCGACCATGCTTGAACTAAACTGTGAAACTGACTTCGTAGCACGTGACGAAGGTTTCCTTAAGTTCGGTAACGAGCTTCTAGAAGTAGCAGCAGCTAATAACATTAACGACATCGACACACTTAACGACGCAGAACTTAACGGTTCAAAAGTAAGCGAAGTTCGTGACGCTCTTGTTGCTAAAATCGGTGAAAATATCTCTCCTCGTCGCGTAATCAACGTTGAAGGTGATACGCTTGGTGCATACGTGCACGGCGGCCGTATTGGTGTTATCTCTATTCTTACTGGCGGTAACGAAGAGCTTGCGAAAGACGTGGCAATGCACGTTGCAGCTGCTAGCCCGCAGTTTGTTAAGCCTGAAAATGTTCCGGCTGAAG
>NZ_JAHHDX010000048.1:453-1171 GCF_018619335.1 Alteromonas sp. ALT199
TGAAAATGTTCCGGCTGAAGTGGTAGAGAAAGAAAAAGAAATCCAAATCGAAATTGCTATTCAGTCTGGTAAGCCAGCTGAAATCGCTGAGAAAATGGTTGCAGGCCGCATGAAGAAGTTCACTGGCGAAGTGAGCTTGACTGGTCAGCCTTTCGTTAAAGATCCTTCAATCTCTGTTGCTGAACTTCTTAAGAATAACAGCGCAGACGTAATCAACTTCGTACGTTTCGAAGTTGGTGAAGGCATCGAGAAGAAGACTGAAGACTTCGCTGCTGAAGTAGCTGCTCAAATGGAAGCTGCTAAGAAATAATTGAGCGTTTATCTTTTGCATTACGCAATAGTTAGATAAACTACAGAGCACCTCTTAGGAGGTGCTTTTTTATAGCTGCACATCTTAAGCATTGCTAATGCAGTGCGCAAATGTGAAGCTAGGCGAGAAATAAGTGTGCGCCTGTCAAACAAAGGAAAGCGGTTTGTCCTATGTTTTTTTCATTGATTTGATGAAAGACATAGGACAAAACGGGTTTACGAGGACAATTCGAACTATGAGTATCACACCAAAATCAGCATACCGACGCATTTTGTTAAAGCTTAGTGGGGAAGCCCTAATGGGGGCTGAAGGCTTCGGCATAGACCCTAAAGTGTTAGATAGAATGGCACAAGAGATTAAAGAGCTGGTTGAACTTGGAGTTCAAGTTGGTTTGGTTATCGGCGGTGG
>NZ_JAHHDX010000048.1:1424-4493 GCF_018619335.1 Alteromonas sp. ALT199
GGTTTGGTTATCGGCGGTGGTAACTTATTCCGTGGTGAAGGCTTAGCAAAAGCTGGAATGAATCGCGTTGTTGGCGACCACATGGGCATGTTAGCGACTGTTATGAATGGTCTTGCTATGCGTGACGCGCTTCATCGTGCATTTGTAAACGCGCGTATGATGTCTGCTATCCCGCTAAACGGCGTGTGTGATGCATACAACTGGGCGGAAGCAATTAGCTTACTTAAGTCTGGTCGCGTGGTAATTTTCTCTGCAGGTACGGGTAACCCTTTCTTTACTACCGACTCTGCAGCATGCCTGCGCGGCATTGAGATAGAAGCTGATGCGGTACTCAAAGCGACAAAAGTAGACGGTGTTTACAGCGATGACCCAGTGAAAAACCCTGAAGCGACATTGTATGATCAATTGTCTTACCAGGAAGTACTGGAAAAAGAATTAAAAGTAATGGACTTGTCAGCTTTCACTCTAGCAAGAGATCACAGCTTACCAATTCGCGTATTCAACATGAATAAGCCGGGTTGCCTTAAGCGCGTTGTGATGGGTGAAAAAGAAGGTACCGTCATTTGCCACGCTGACAACGATTAATTAAGAACAATAGGATACAAAACGTGATTGATGAAATTGAATTAGATGCGCAAGAGCGCATGGAAAAAAGCCTGGTTGCACTTAAAGGCCAATTCAGCAAAATTCGCACTGGTCGTGCGCATCCAAGCCTTTTAGACGGCATCATGGTTCCTTATTACGGTGTAGATACACCGCTAAAGCAAGTAGCAAACGTAGTTGCGGAAGACAGCCGTACTTTAGCGTTAACTGTTTTTGATAAAAGCGCTATTCAAGCAGTAGAAAAAGCCATCATGCAGTCTGACCTAGGCTTAAACCCAATGAGTGCGGGTGGTTCAATTCGCATTCCGCTTCCGCCGCTTACAGAAGAGCGTCGTAAAGATCTTATCCGTGTTGTGCGAAACGAAGCGGAAGGTGGTCGTGTAGCGATCCGTAACATACGTCGTGATGCCAACGGTGATGTTAAAGATCTTCTTAAAGAAAAAGAAATCAGTGAAGATGAAAGCCGTGCGGCAGAAGAGAATATTCAGTCTATTACTAATGATTTCATTAAGAAAGTTGACAGCTTGCTTGCCGACAAAGAAAAAGAACTGATGGAAGTTTAAGTAAGTATTATGATTGGAAAGCGTTTAAGCGCCGCCAAGTCATCTAAAGCTGAGGTGCCAGTAGTCACTACTGGCCCTAAGCATGTTGCCATTATTATGGACGGCAACGGTCGATGGGCGCAAAAGAAAGGGAAAATTCGTACCTTTGGTCATAAAGCGGGGGTAGAGTCTGTACGTTCTGTTGTGCGCTTTGCACGTCAAAACGGTATCGAGTCACTTACGCTATTTGCGTTTTCAAGTGAGAATTGGAAGCGCCCAGAGGAAGAGGTCAGTGTCTTAATGGAGCTGTTTAATCTTGTCCTCAATAGTGAAGCAAAGCGTTTACACAAAAATGGTGTACGGTTGCAGGTAATTGGTGATGTTGAGGCGTTTGATGCCAAGCTAGTCGAAAAAATTCGAAAAGCGGAAGACATGACCAAAGACAATAAAGATTTGGTTTTAAATATCGCCGCAAACTATGGCGGTAGATGGGACATTGTAAATGCGGCCAAGCAGCTCGCGTCGCAAGTGAAACGGGGCGAACTTGATGTAGATAACATCAATGAAGAGGCGCTTAGCACGCATATTTCTACAGCTAACCTTCCAGAGTTAGATCTTCTTATACGCACTGGTGGCGAGCACCGAATTAGTAATTTCTTGCTATGGCAGTGTGCTTATGCCGAATTGTACTTCACCGACGTACTATGGCCCGACTTCAATGAAGACGTGTTTCAACTAGCCGTAGACGATTTTAATGTTCGCCAACGTCGTTTCGGTTTAACCGGTGAACAGGTAGTCACGGCGGATGGTTAACACCATACAGGTAATTATCAGGCTAGCCCTGGTAACAAAAGCCAAGGGCAAATTATGCTAAAACAACGAATAATAACTGCATTAATCCTCGCGCCACTCGCGCTTTATGCCATTCTTTTTCTTCCCATTTTCTGGTTTGAAATTGCTATAGCTGGCGTTGTCGGTATAGGTGCTTATGAATGGGCCAATATGTCGGGCGTGTGTGAGCGGCCTAAAAAACTAATGTATATGGCTGGTGCCTTTGCTATTTGTATTGCACTGTCACTTTTTGTCGATGCCAGCATAATTTGGTATCAGGGACAGTTGCATGGCTTATACCGCGGCATTTTAACTGTAGCTGTTTTATGGTGGATAGCATCGCTGTTTATGGTGCTTGCTTATCCAAAATACTCAAGGTTTTGGAAAGACAGCCGCATCGTAAGAACAGTATTTGGGGCACTCACGCTAATACCTACATGGGTAGCTGTTGTTGCACTTCGTACCAGCTTGCATGACGTAGATTTGTTTTACGGTGCATCATTAATTTTTTATGTTCTAGGTATTGTCTGGGCTGCAGATATAGGCGCATTTTTCGTAGGCGTAAAATTCGGTCGCCATAAGCTTCGTCCTAATGTTTCGCCGGGCAAAAGCTTAGAAGGGTTGTTAGGTGGTATTGCAGCCTCTTTCGCCATTATTGCCTTTGCAGCGCTACACTATCAGGTTGAGCCTTCTAGAATCTGGTTGCACCTCACAATAGGTGGGATCACTGTAGCCGTTTCTGCCCTAGGCGACTTAAATGAAAGCATGCTTAAACGTTGTGCCGGTATTAAAGATAGCGGAAAAATTCTCCCCGGCCATGGCGGTGTGCTCGATAGAATTGATAGCTTGACCGCGGCATTCCCAGTATTCGCCTTCTGCTATGTAACCTGGATGGCGTAATGCAAACAGTAACAGTGTTAGGGGCTACAGGCTCCATTGGTTGTAATACACTTGACGTAATAAATCGCCATCCAGAAAAATACCGTGTTTTCGCCATAACCGGAAATTCACAGCTCGAATTATTAATGCAGCAGGCAAAGAAATGCGCCCCTCGCTATGTTGTGATTGCTGATGGCACGCATTATAAAGCGGC
>NZ_JAHHDX010000164.1:0-29485 GCF_018619335.1 Alteromonas sp. ALT199
TGGGTTTAAATCAACATAAGCCATGCATGATAGAAGAGCTTTTTCCGTCAACAACGCTTGTGAACGGAATCTGCCTTCCCAAAATCTACCCGTACAGTTATCTTCTTCATTGGCTTTCCTTGCGATAAACTCGTTCAGGTTCCTCATAAACCAACTCATATCAAAAAGTCTTTTTCGATACACCTCTGCGGTAGTTTTTATTGTCTCCAACTCACTATCGCTAAGCAATTCGCCCTTAACATATTTTTGGGTGAGAAGGGTACCTCTATGCATCTTATGCCATTGTCTTAAAACGGTGTCTGTGGTCCAGGAAGTAGCGACGTTTTTATTTATACACAAAACGACATGAACGTGGTTACTCATTACTGCGTACGCACAAATATCTATGGCAAAAATTCTACTTAAAAACAAAAGCCTCTTTTCTACCCACGACTTTCGGTGCTCGTAACTTACATTAGTGTTGCGATCATAGCCGCAAAGATAACTGCGCCTTACGCAGCGAGAAATACAGTGGTAGTAGGGCGTGTCTTGAAGGCTAATTAGTGATTTTCTACTTTGTGCCATATTTGATCATTCATCAAGGTCATTTTATATATTACGACTTTACCATTGTGTAAACGACGCTGTGACCTGAATAAAAGGACGGTTTTAGATGTTGTTATTACTGATGTATCTGAGCTAAAAGTAAATCTTTTACATTGATAGAAGTTACAAAGACACCCAACCTAGAAAATTAGCTTAGAGTAAAATTATAAAGACACCCAACCTAAAAAATAGCTTACCAATAGTGCTTAAAGTCCCCCACCTTGTGGTTTCCGGAAGGACAAAGAACAATTTTATTAAAAGATAAAGAGTGCGTGGCTGTTGCTCTTAGTGGATATGATGGGTATGTAGACACCCAGCGCAATAACTCTTTCAATGTTTAAGGTGGATGTCTATATAAGATAGGGGTATGAATTTACAGACCCCCATTCAAGAAAGGCTATTTAAGTAAAAGTGCATTAGCTGCTTTCGATACGGGCGGGCGCCCTAAAACATTAGAGATATACGATGATGCTGCAAGCAACTTGTCCATATCGATGCCTGTCATAATCTCCATGCCATTTAACATGTACACGACATCTTCAGTAGCGACGTTACCACTTGCCCCTTTCGCATATGGACAACCTCCTAAGCCTGCAACAGCCGAGTCGATGGTTGAAACACCGTATTCCAGCGCCGTGTATAAATTCACTAGTGCTTGTCCATAAGTATCGTGAAAGTGGGCTGCGACTTTGCTGACACTAATTTCTCTTAGTACATCATCGAGTAACAACCTTGTGGCTTTGGGCGTGCCCACACCAATTGTGTCGCCAAGCGAAACCTCGTAACATCCCATGCCGATCAGTTCCTTACTTACCTGCGTAACTGCATTTGGTAAGATTTTACCTTCATAAGGACAACCCATAACGCATGATACATAGCCCCTAACCTTTATGCTGTTTTTGCTGGCTAGGTCAAATACTGCCTCGAAACGCTTTAGGCTTTCGCTAATTGAGCAATTGATATTCTTTTGCGAGAAAGACTCAGAGGCTGCGCCAAATACAGCAACCTCTTTCGCTCCCGCTTCTATAGCTGCTTCCAAGCCCTTGAGGTTGGGGGTCAATGCAGAATAACGAATATCAGCTTCTGAACTTAGAGCTTTAAAAACCGAATCTGAATTTGCCATTTGCGGCACCCATTTAGGCGACACAAAGCTCCCTGCCTCAATACGGCTAAGGCCAGTTTGTGAGAGAAGTCTTATAAGCTCTATCTTTTGAGCGGCGCTCAAGGCCTGCTTTTCATTTTGAAGGCCGTCTCGGGGACCGACTTCAACAATGCTTACTTGGGTAGGAAACATCATCTTAAACCTCGGTGGCTTCTTTGGTCGAAAATGCCAATAGCGTGGCCCCACCATCAACTAATTCACCTGGGGTGAAGAAGAACTCTTCTACTGAGCCGTCGTGTGGGGCAATGATACTGTGCTCCATCTTCATCGCTTCCATGACTAAGATGGCTTCACCTTTTTTAACCTGCTGATCTTTTTCTACTAAATGCGCAACGATAGTTCCATTCATGGGAGCACTGAAGTTTGCACCATCACTATCGTTGCTATCATCACCTAGCGATGCTGAAACTACACTGAACTTAGCATGGGTGTCTTTGTTAAAAAGAGTGAACACATCATCATTGTATGAAAAATTAAATGTCGATTTGTATCCGTTAATTGTGGCTTGCAGCACGCTATCTACGATTTTACCGCTTACTTCGTAGTGTTTGTTATCTTGCGTTAGTTCCCAAGCGTGTTCAGTTCCGTGAAGTTGATGTTTCACTTCAACTCGTACTTCTTCATGGTTGTAAAGCAAGGTGATGGTTTCGGTATGTTTTGAATTAGCTCTCCACGCGCCGGCAGATGACCACACCGTTGGGGTTTTAGTATTTCCGGAAATCTTTCTGTTTAAAAGCGAAAGTAATGCCATAGTCGGGACGTTAACATGGGTGTCATCGCTGGCTTCATTGTTAACTGTAGATCTAAACAAGGAGTCGTGATGCTTTTCCACAAACGTGGTTGTAAGCTCGGCGGAGGCGAATGCTGGATGAGTTGCAACACGTTTTAAAAAGTCGATATTCGTGCTTACACCGTCAATATAATAGTCACCTAACGCATTGATGAGTCGGTTGAGTGCTATCTCGCGGTTCTCACCCCACACAACAAGCTTGGCAATCATTGGATCGTAAAAAACACTTACTTGATCTCCTTCGACAACACCTGTGTCGACCCGAACAGCTTCATTTTCTTTTGGTGTACGCAGCAGACAAAGTGTACCAGTAGAAGGGAGAAACTCGTTATTAGGATCTTCAGCATAGATACGTGCTTCGAATGCGTGTCCTGTTAGCGTGAGTTCATTTTGTTGCTTAGGAAGGGGCTTGCCATCGGCGATAGTTAATTGCCAGTGAACCAAATCTTCTTGGGTGATCATTTCTGTCACAGGGTGTTCAACTTGCAGGCGCGTATTCATTTCCATGAAGTAAAATGAATCGTCTTCATCAAGTAAGAACTCTACGGTTCCTGCACCTACGTAATCAATTGCTTTCGCTGCCAATATCGCCGCTTCGCCCATTTTTTCTCTCACTGACTGAGACATGTTAGGAGCAGGGGCTTCTTCAATAATCTTTTGGTGACGGCGTTGAACCGAGCAATCACGCTCGAAAAGATATACACCGTTACCATGGGTGTCACAGAAAACTTGAATTTCTACGTGGCGAGGGCGAGTTAGGTACTTTTCAACTAGCATGTGGTCGTCACCAAAGCTAGCCATCGATTCACGTTTAGCCGCGTTTAAGGCTTGAGAGAACTTTTTTTCGTTCCAAACTTGGCGCATACCTTTACCACCGCCACCAGCTGCAGCTTTTAAAAGCACTGGGTAGCCCATTTCATCGGCAGCACCTTTCAACACCGCTTCACTCTGTTCGTCGCCGTGATAGCCTGGAACCAATGGAACGCCTGCTTTTTCCATGATGTGCTTCGCGGCAGATTTTGAACCCATTGCTTCTATTGCAGATGCCGGTGGGCCTACAAAGATAATGCTGTTTTTTGCGCAGAGGTTTGCAAACTCAGCATTTTCAGAGAGAAAACCGTAACCTGGGTGAATCGCGTCTACACCAAGTTCCTTCGCTTTCTCAATAATGAGTTCACCACGTAAGTAACTTTCTTTTGACGGAGATGGCCCTAAAAAAACTGCTTCGTCAGCCATTTGTACATGAAGTGCATTCTCATCGGCGTCTGAATAAACAGCTACGGTTTTAATACCTTGTGCGTTGGCTGTCTTTATAACGCGGCAGGCTATTTCGCCACGGTTTGCAATTAGTAGTTTATTTATCATTTTGTACCTCCACCCATGACGCCCTGCGCTTTTCTAAAAAGGCTGACAAACCTTCTTGACCTTCATCAGAAGTCCTAACTTGTGCAATAAGTTTGCTTGTTTGTGTGAGAAGGGGATCGTCAATCTCTTGCTTAGACACCCATTGCACTAAGTCTTTTGCTGCGGCTACTGCTTTTGGGCCGTTTTTCAGTATCTTTGATACAATGTCATCTATAGTGCTATCCAGCTCGTCTTCGGTAACTGACTCGCTCAATAGCCCTAGTCGCCTCGCTCTGCGCGCAGAAAATACTTCAGCGGTTTGAAAGTAGCGTCGACACATACGTGTCCCCATTGCTTCAACAACGTATGGACTTATAGTTGCTGGAATAAGGCCAATTTTGACCTCACTTAAGCAGAATTTGCTTAGCTTACTTCCAATGGCAATATCGCAACAGGCAATTAAACCAACGGCACCGCCAAAAGCTGCGCCTTGCACTCTAGCTATTGTTGGCTTCGGCATTTTATAGAGTGTTTGCAACATTGTAGCTAATGCAAGCGCGTCACTTTCATTTTGCGATTCGGTATAACTGGCCATTTTTTTCATCCAGTTAAGGTCGGCGCCTGCACTAAAACTTTTACCTTCAGCTCTTAAAATAAGCGCCCTTACATTTGAGTCTTCGCCCGCTTTTTTAAATAAACGAGTCAGCTCGATTATCATTTCATCGTTAAAGGCATTATGTTTTTCAGCCCTGTTTAATGTGACAGTGGCGATATTTCGTTCATCTACGCTGTAAATAATTGATTGTTCCATAACCCGAACTCCTACATTCTAAATATGCCAAATTGGGTGTCTTCGATAGGCTTGTTTAGTGTCGCTGACAGCGATAGCCCAAGCACTAATCGTGTATCTGCCGGGTCAATAACGCCATCGTCCCAAAGCCTTGCAGATGCATAGTATGGATGTCCTTGCTTTTCGTAGGTATCAATGACGGGCTGTTTAAATGCTCTCTCTTCTTCTGAGCTCCAAGATTCGCCTGAACGCTCTTTTTGGTCGCGTTTTACTTGTGCGAGAACACCTGCGGCTTGCTCACCGCCCATTACAGAGATGCGAGCATTTGGCCACATGAATAGGAAGCGTGGGTCATAGGCTCTGCCGCACATGCCGTAGTTACCCGCACCAAAACTTCCGCCGATAAGCACAGTGAGTTTAGGTACATTCGCACATGCTACTGCGGTTACCATTTTAGCGCCGTGTTTTGCAATGCCACCATGCTCGTATTGCTTACCCACCATAAAGCCGGTGATGTTTTGTAAAAATACGAGCGGGATTTTTCGCATGGCGCATAGTTCAACAAAATGAGCACCTTTAAGCGCACTTTCACCGAAAAGTATGCCATTATTGGCAACAATGCCTACAGGGGTGCCGAAAATGCGCGCAAAACCACAAACTAGGGTTGTACCGTAAAGCGGTTTGAACTCGTCAAAGTCAGAGTCGTCGACAATACGAGCAATGATTTCTCTTACATCGTATGTCTGACGACTATCAGCTGGCACTATGCCGTAAATTTCTTTGGTGTCGTAGCGCGGAGGTTTCACCTCGGCTAAGTCTAGGGCGTTTGGCTTCTTTCTATTTAGCCTAGAAACAGTATTTCGGGCTAAAGAAAGTGCGTGATGGTCATTGTTGGCAAGGTGATCAGCAACCCCAGAAATACGAGTGTGAACATCTCCTCCGCCAAGCTCTTCTGCGGTAACCACTTCACCTGTTGCAGCCTTAACAAGCGGTGGGCCACCTAGAAAAATAGTCGCTTGTTCTTTAACGATAATACTTTCATCAGCCATAGCCGGAACGTAAGCGCCACCTGCTGTACAGGAACCCATTACTACCGCAATTTGAGGGATATTCTTTGCAGACATATTCGCCTGGTTGAAGAAAATACGGCCGAAGTGCTCTCTGTCGGGGAAAACATCATCTTGGCGAGGTAAGTTAGCACCACCGGAATCCACTAAGTAAATACAAGGCAAGTTATTTTGTTCTGCAATGGTTTGAGCTCGAAGATGCTTTTTCACAGTGAGAGGGTAGTAAGTCCCGCCTTTGACGGTAGCATCGTTAGCTACAATCATGCACTCGATACCAGCAACAATACCTATACCGGCAACAACCCCTGCACAAGGTACATAGTCTTCATATACTTCCCATGCTGCCATCTGGCCTATTTCCAAGAAAGGCGTGTCTGGGTCAATGAGTGCGTTAATTCGATCTCGAGGTAGTAGCTTCCCTCGAGAGACGTGGCGCTCAGCTGCTTTTTCGCCACCACCTTGGCAAATTTGTTCTATTTTTTCGAGAAGATCATTCACCTGAGCCTGCATATGTTCAGCATTTGCGATAAATGTTTCTGATTTCGTATTTATACTTGAGCGAAGAACGGGCATAACCCCTCCTTGTGGTGTTGGGTATTTGCGACGATTGTCGCGTTTACCAATAGTTAGAAAGACACCCATGCTAAGCGGTTTCACTACAGTGGGTGTCTTTGAAATTTATTAGCCTATTAATAAATTTTAGCTTTCGTAAATCTATCTGATATGGGACAGGGTGGGTGTCTTGCTAACTTCTATAAGACAAGGAACGTCTAATTTTTCTTGTTTCAAAAGAAGTTACTTTTCACCCTGAAGCCGTGTTATTTAGATTCGTTAAAAAGCTCGCGGCCTATAAGCATTCGACGAATTTCAGACGTTCCCGCGCCAATTTCATAAAGCTTTGCATCGCGTAATAGGCGTCCAGTCGGATATTCGTTGATATAACCGTTGCCACCAAGTAGCTGTATGGCATCTAATGCCATTTTTGTTGCCAGCTCAGCTGAGTAAAGAATAGCGCCAGCCGCATCTTTTCGCGTTGTTTCACCGCGATCGCAAGACTGTGCAACCGTGTAGACATAAGCGCGTGCTGCATTCATTTGTGTATACATGTCAGCCACTTTGCCCTGTACCAGCTGGAATTGACCAATTGATTGGCCAAACTGTTGACGGTCGTGAATGTAGGGAACCACGATGTCCATGCATGACTGCATAATGCCAAGTGGGCCGCCTGATAAAACAAGACGCTCGTAATCTAGACCGCTCATGAGGACGCGCACACCTTCGCCTTCTTTACCAAGAATATTCTCAGATGGCACTTCGCAATCTTCGAACACTAATTCACACGTGTTGGAAGAGCGCATACCGAGTTTGTCAAGTTTCTGCGCGCGGCTAAAGCCCGGAAAGTCGCGTTCAACGATAAACGCTGTGATCCCTTTGGCACCCGCGTTAGAGTCGGTTTTTGCGTAAATAACAAAAGTATGTGCATCAGGCCCGTTCGTAATCCACATCTTGCTGCCATTAAGGATGTACTTGTCACCGCGTTTTTCGGCCTTCAATTTCATGCTAACAACGTCAGAGCCCGCATTAGGCTCGCTCATCGCTAGTGCGCCAATGTGCTCGCCACTTACCAACTTAGGAAGATACTTCTCACGCTGGATGTCGTTCCCATTTTTGAAAATTTGATTAACGCAAAGGTTTGAGTGGGCACCGTAACTCAACCCGATACCACCTGATGCACGGCTAACTTCTTCCATTGCTATAGTGTGCGCAAGGTAACCCATATCAGAGCCGCCGTATTGCTCTGAAACGGTTACACCCAATAGACCCATATTACCAAGCTTAGTCCACAATTGACTTGGAAATTGGTTATCTGCATCCGCTTGTTCTGCCAGAGGAGCAATCTCATTTTGTGCAAATTGATAGACTTGGTCACGTAACATCTCAATGTCTTCGCCAAGTCCAAAATTTAGAGTAGGGTAGGAGGTATTCATGCGATATTTCCTCTTTTTAGTTCTGCGAGTTCTTCTCGGCAGCGTGCCTCAACATCATCTAGTTCAGTCATTAACATCTGTATATCTTCTAATTGCTGTCTGAGCACCGCTCTTTTTTGTTCAGTCATTTCAAGCATGGCTTCTAACTGAATAGCCGAATTGGGATTAGTGTCGTACATGTCGAACAGTGTTTTGACTTCAGCAAGGGAAAATCCGAGTCGTTTTCCTCGCAAGATTAGCTTTAAGCGCACTCTATCTTTGTTCAGATAAACTCGATTCTGTCCCGTTCTTGACGGTGACATAAGCCCTTGCTCTTCGTAAAAACGAATTGAACGAGGAGTAATATCAAACTCTCGAGCGAGTTCGCCAATTGCATATGTTGTTTCGTCATCGTACTTGCTCATTACACGTACCTTGTATTTCAGCGCTGTCGAACACCTTTGTTTTAACGTGGGTGTCTTTGTAATTAAATTTTCTGTAGTAGGTTGGGTGTCATTGCAACAGCAGTATCGTTTTAAGGTAGATGGGTTTACATACCGCTATATTAAAACGTAGTGTTTAGTTGACACATACTTAGTACAGGTTTACGTTAACGTTAATTACATTTTACGTTAAGGTAAAGTAACATTTTGCTAACGTCAATTTTTCATGGTGAAGGCAAGGCTTTGTAGCTGTTAGCGGTGTTTACTTTTGTATACATCTAAGTAGCTTTCTTCACTTAACTTTATAATTTGAATAAATTTTAAGGCACAGTTATGAGTAACGAATCAGTAGTTATTGTCGCGGCTAAGCGCACACCAATGGGTGGTTTCAATGGTAATTTGTCTTCACTTGCTGCGACCAAACTTGGAGAAGTTGCGATTAAAGCAGCCTGTGAGGGGATGGATGTCTCTGTAATTGACGAAGTCATCATGGGATGTGTATTACCTGCAGGTCTCGGGCAATCACCTGCACGACAGGCATCATTGGGAGCGGAGCTTCCATTAAGCGCTGGTGTGACAACTATTAACAAAGTATGTGGCTCGGGCTTAAAAGCGGTAATGATGGCCTACGATTTTATAAAAGCGGGCAGTGCAACTGCAGTTGTAGCGGGTGGAATGGAGAGCATGAGTAATGCGCCATACATGTTGCCTAAAGCAAGAACGGGTTATCGCATGGGGCATGGTCAAGTGCTCGATCACATGATGCTTGATGGGCTAGAAAATGCTTATGATGGAAAAGCGATGGGGTGTTTCGCGCAAGATACGGCTGATGAAGAAAATATATCTCGCGGCGAAATGGATGAATTTGCGCTAAGCTCGCTTTCAAAAGCGCATGAAGCGATAAATAGCGGTACGTTTGTTGATGAAATAGTGCCGGTAACCATCTCCTCTAGAAAGGGCGATACCGTTGTTGATACCGATGAGGGCCCCGGTTCAGCACGCCCTGAGAAAATTCCAACACTGAGGCCCGCATTCAAGAAAGACGGTACGGTCACAGCTGCAAACTCAAGCTCAATCTCTGATGGCGCTGCTGCTTTGGTTGTAATGAGTGAAAGCAAAGCAAAAGAACTTGGTATAGCACCGCTTGCGCGCGTGGTTGCTCACGCTACTAATTCTATCGAGCCTGAAAACTTTACCGTAGCGCCTGTTGGTGCTATGGAAAAAGTGCTGGATAAAGCTGGTTGGACAAAGGAAGACGTCGATCTATTCGAAATTAACGAAGCCTTTGCTATGGTCACCATGTTGGCAGTTAAGAAGCTTGGACTAGATGAAAGTAAAGTAAACGTGAAAGGCGGCGCATGCGCATTAGGTCACCCAATTGGTGCGTCTGGCGCGCGTATCTTGGTAACGTTGCTGCACGCGCTTAAGCAACGCGGCGGCCGAAAAGGCATCGCATCTCTGTGTATTGGCGGTGGCGAGGGTGTAGCTCTTGCAGTTGAAATGCTATAGGCAGAAGCAATTGCAAATATGTCAAAAAATTAATCATAGAGTATCGTCACTTAGTCGGTACTCTATGTTTTAATTAGAACGAAAATGAATATTATGAAATCCTCCCTCAAGCCCACTTGCACATTGACGCTAGCAGCGCTATTGACTTTTTTACCTGCACTATATACCCACGCGACGCCACTGAAGAAAGTGGATAGTCAATTAAATTACATAGACACCCATCCCAGTGAATTAAATTCCGATTCGAAAGCCCCCCATCCGAACTCGGCGACAATTATAGATGCTGTAGTTGCGTTATCTATGATGGGTGTCACGCAAACAAATTCGAATAACGAAGACATCCATGATAACGAACTTAAGTTGTCCTTAAAGGAAGCTTCGAAAGACACCCATGCGAATGCCAAAGACGATGTTCATGCAAATAAAAAAACACGGATGCTGACTCAAGTGCCTTATTCAGCGTTGGGTGTCTTACCAACAAGAGAGCATGATTCGAAGTTCAGTTATGGCGAAGACACGCTGCAGACAGTGTATGTGTGGCACGGCCGCGGTGGGATTAAAAATCAGTTTGCTGGGAACGTCGTTATCTTTGTTCATGGTGGATGTTGGCTAAATGCCTATGGTTATGATCATGCCAAAGGGTTTTATTATGCGTTGGCAGAGCTAGGGGTGGGTGTCTACGCAATGGAGTATCGCCGTGTAGGCGACGAGGGCGGAGGATGGCCTGGTAGCCTAGAAGATGTAATAAACGCAGTAAAAGCATCAATAGAAAAAATTGAAGCAATGGGCGAAAGCCGCAACATTTTTGTGGTAGGTCACTCTGCAGGTGGGCACCTTGGCTTACTTGCCGCACAGCAGTTATCGGGCAGTGATATTGGTGCTAGCATCAAACAAGTGGTAGGGCTCGCCGCTATCACCGATATGCAAAGATACGCTCATGGAAAAAACAGCTGTCAGACCGCTACACCTAAATTTATGGGCGGGATGCCCGAAGATAAATTTAATGCTTATAAAATGGCAACTCCTGGTGTTGTAGATATCCAGCCTTCTGTAATATTACTTCAGGGTAACCAAGATAGCATTGTGCCCGAACACCACGCGGCAATGGTCGGTGCAAAAAATAGAATAGTAACGAATGGTGGTCATTTCGACTGGCTACACCCTGAATCAACATCCTTCGATGCTTTACTTGAGGTTTTAGGTGAACATGATAAATAAGGTTTTTTCTGCCAAGCAACTTGATGAGAAAGATCCACTTTCCAGCAAAGCAGACGCTTTCTCTTTGCCAAACGATACTATCTATTTGGATGGTAATTCACTTGGCCCCTTACCGAAAAACGCCGAAAAGCGGGCTAGTGAGGTGGTAAAAGTTCAGTGGGGTGAAGGACTTATTACAAGTTGGAATGAACACCAGTGGATTACACTACCACAGCAGGTGGGCGATAAAATTGGCACGCTGATCGGTGCCAAGCAAGGACAGGTAATATGCTGCGATTCTATTTCAATTAATTTATTTAAAGTGCTTAGCGCTGCTTTAAAAATGCACCCTGAACGAAAAGTCATCGCCACCACGAGAGATAATTTTCCTACTGACATTTACATGGTTCAAGGTTTACTCGATTTGCTGGGCGATGAATACAGCATTCGGTACATAGACGAAAATAGTATTGGTGCCCAGCTTAGCGACGATATCGCGGTTCTTATGTTGACTCAGGTTAATTTCAGAAGTGGCTTGAAGCTTGATATGAAAGATATCACTGATAAGGCGCATAAGATGGGAATTCTTACGCTGTGGGATTTAGCGCACAGTGCCGGAGCGTTTCCCGTGCATCTAGATGAATACAACGTAGACTTCGCTGTTGGTTGTACTTACAAGTATTTAAATGGCGGACCAGGCGCCCCAGCATTTATTTATGTTGCTCGCCGCCATCAGGGCTCATATAACCAGCCTTTATCTGGTTGGATGGGCCATCATTCGCCGTTTTCGTTTAATCCTGATTACGTTCCTGATACCTCGGTAAAACAAAATTTGTGTGGTACGCCGGGTATTATTGGTATGAGTATCTTAGATTCCGCACTTGATGTGTTTGACGATGTGTCGCTAAGGGCTATTGATGAAAAATCTAAAAAACTACAGGCTTTTTTCATCGCTGAAGCCAAAAGAGAAGGCCTTTTAGATGAACTTAAGGTTGTAAGCCCGCCTCTTGACAATAGAGGAAGCCAAATAGCATTTGCACACGAACATGCATATGCAATTTGTCAGGCGTGGATTGCGCAAGGGGTTATTGCTGACTTTCGTGCTCCAGACATCCTACGTGTTGGTTTTGCTCCGCTGTATTTAAGTTTCGCTGATATCGAAAACGCGATAAGTTCATTAACTACCATCATGAGAGAGAAACACTATGATAAGGCTGCTTTTAAGCAAAAACAGCACGTAACATAGTTAAAGAACGATTGAATAAGCTAATTTATTGCATTTTTCGAGTTTACGCTTAATACTTCGCGATTGACTTGATGTTGATGTGTTTACATTTCTTGGGTGTGTGGTTGAAAACAATAATAAAAAAATATCTTCGTTACACAGTATTGTTCGTTGGAGCGTTGTTTTCTAGTGCGTTTTTACAAGCGGCGCCTGAGCAATCATTAGCATTTCAAAAATCAAACGAAGTAACATATTGTATCGACCCCGATTGGGCTCCATATGAAGCGATAAGAAACGGTATCCACGTCGGCATTTCAGCGCAATATATGCAGCTTATCGCTGAACTTGCAGATCTTCAGTTTAAGCTCGTTCCAACACAAAGCTGGCAGCAAAGCTTAGAATTCGTTCAACAAGGTAAGTGTCAGGTCATACCCATGATGAACACATCCAATTACCGCAAGCAATTTTTAGATTTTAGCGTACCGTATTTTGAAGCGCCTAATGTATTGGTAGCTCGATTCGGAATGCCTATGCTGCAAGGTTATTCAGGAATTGGAAATCGCACAGTGGGAATTGTGCAGGGATACCGTCAAGTTGAGTATATTTCTCGTCATTATCCCGGGTTGCGGCTAAAACTTATCCCTTCTGAAGAAGAAGGGCTTAAGCAGCTCGTAAACGGTGAATTTGATGTTATGGTCGGTTCGTTGATGAGCGTTAATATGCATATCAATAACTTGAAGCTAGAAGATTTAGATATTGTTGGCTACGCTGAGCCTTTTGATTCTCTTGCTTTTGGCATAAACAAGTCATATGGCTACCTAACAGATAAACTTAACTCTGCAATTGAACGCATTCCAGAGACGCGGAAAGTCGAAATATACAAACAGTGGAATAACGTACAGATTCGTTACAGCCGCAACTATACTGTGATGGTTCTAAGTACAGCTATTGTTTTGATTGGGTTGTTATGGCTAATATCGAGGAATCGACATGTAGGCGGTTACAAGCGAATTATTCAGCAAAAAAATGAAGAGATAACTGCGCTCCAAGCCAATTTGTTAGAGAAAAACAAAACATTAGGCTTCCTTTCTGCCCACGATACTGTGACGGGTTTATATAATCGCAATCACATGATCCAACGCGCGGAAGAAGAGATTTCACGCTATCTCCGTTTTCATACTACCGCTTCATTAATTGCAGTTGATCTAGTGCCTACCGATGAAGATTTATTTTCTCATAACCCAGCCATTCGAGAAGATGTATTGAAAGCTGTAGCCCAAAGCTGTCTTAATACCGTAAGAGATGTCGATATTGTTTCACGGTTTAATGGAGAGCAGTTCGTTGTGCTTTGCCCCCAAACACAATTAGATTCAGCAAAAATTCTTGCAGACAGGTTATTGGAGTGTCTTGCGATACACCATCTTTTAAGTGATAAGTTCAAAATAGCGATAGGCATGTCAGAATTACGAGATGCTGAAGAGTTCCCAGATTGGTTAGAACGGACCATAAAAGCGTTGTATCATTCTAAACGGCAAGGCTTTGGTAATGTAAGTGTTGCTCAGTAGAAGAGTAATACCGAAACGCGAAGCTTAGAAATACAAAAATCTTAGCCTCGGGAAAGAGGTTTTCCCAAGACTGAAGGTTGATCAAATTATCGGCTCGTAATGCCATTGATGGGAATCGTAGTAAATTTGGGCGCGATCGTATTCTCTTTCAGAGCGCCAATTTCTGTTATTTAATTTGGCTGAAACACCTGGGTAGAGTCTTTTATTGGCAATAAGCTTAATGTCTGATTGATAGTGCTCTTTTGCCAATTTAACGTCGTTCGCTTTGTTTTCTAACCACTCAAGCAGTGCACTTTCATTATTGAAAAGCTCAAGGGCTTCAGCGGCTTTACGTTGTAGTTCTTTGGGAATTTTCTTGGACTTAATAAGTTCAATTTTCTCTTTGTGCTTTAAGTTATTTTCGCGAATTTGTCTTAGTAATTCGTCCAGTGAATCTTTACGTTCTAGCAATTGATTAAAGCCCGGGCTAAAATCAACTTTGAGCGTACTTCCAGATACTGCGCCGAGCGTTCCTGCTTCAACGCGGTCTTGGCTTACGATTTCGCAGGCAAACAGGTTGCCCATTGGCTTATCAATTTGCCCGACAATGACAGCGCCTCCACAGCGAAGACGGCTGTAGGCAAGTTGTCTACCTACGGTAATGTTTCCACTGCATTGAATGTCGATACCTTGGCCGTGCTGAACGTGGATGCTTCCCGCGGCTACAAGTTTGCACTGAAAGTCACCTTGCTTATCGTTCACCTTACCCATGGCACCTTCGGTGATAATAATGTCGCCACCCGATTCAATATAAGCAGATTCTACAAAGCCGTTGATAGTGACATCACCTGCCGCTTTAATTTGCATTTTCTCAGTGACATCGCCATTTACCAATACCGCACCCTCGTAGTTTACATGGCCTGTTCCAACGTTTACGCCGTTACAGATATAGGTGTCATCGATATTCATAATTTGGTCGCGGTATTTAGGCATTCCCGAAATTGACGACATTAATAGGTTCGCGTCGCTATCCGAAACCACTGTTCCAGAACCCATTTTGAAATCTACCCATTCGCCCTGAACGGCCGATATCGTGTTTCCTTTTACGTCAAAGCCTGAACGCCCTTGTGTAGGCGGTGTGCGGCGCAGAACTGGCGTGTTTATTTTCACGCAAATCACTTCGCCTAGGTTGCGCATGTCAACACGTGCACCTTCATTTGTTTGAGGTTTAAGTATTCGTTCGAGCGCATTTGGGACAAGAGGGATGAATTTGGAGTTTTTACCATTTCGGGCAGGCAGTCCCTTAGCAATGGTTTCTTCTAACACTGTACCAGGAGCTGAACTTCTTGCCGCTTTTAGCATTGCGTCTATTTTCTTAGTGCTGACGCCGCGAATTACTCTATTTTTAACAGCTAACGACTTAACTGTCGCAAGGGAAGGAAGTTTGCCACCGTAAGGCGCAGTTAGAACTAAGTTAGCGACCATGCCGTCTTCAGGTACGCGAAATTCGATTTCTGCGTTTTTTCGTTCACCTATACGCTCTTGAACCACGGTTCCATCACCGGTTTTGAAGTAATGGTTTGCCGTCTCACAGGCCGATTTTAACGCTTTTTCTGAAACGTAAAGTCGCTTAGTTTCGCCATTCTCTAACAGCTTTCTTACTTCACGAATATCAACCTCCGAAGAAAACTCAGAAGGATTGAGCATAATGTTTATGTAGGTTCTTGATTTGTCGAAGCTTATTGTGACGCCATTCATGACTTCTTATTCCCTTACGCGCGTGTATTGTTATTATCGGCGGAGGTCATCAATTCCTTGACTACGTTTTATCCTTTACCGCCCTAGTTCAACTATCATTAATTTATGATGTTATAAAACCTCCGTCAAAGGTTTTTAGCATATTGATAAAGCGCTCGCAGTATGGCTTGCTTGTCTGGATTGTCGTTGTGCTCGTGGGCCAATGCTTCAAGCTTCATCATGTAGTTTTCTAGCGTAATTGAGCCGCTAAACGCAGCATCTGTTAGACGAGCTTGACGATGATACTGCCACTTTGTCATTTCGTCTGCAGTAAGTGTATTGGGGTAGTTTCGGGCACGATAGCGAAATAGTTGTTTGCGCAAGCCTTCGTGCTGAGTTTTCTCGCTTAACGTGGCAAGATCGTCAGGCTCAGCATTAATCACACTTTCGCACCAGCGTCTATCTTCATCATTTAAAAAGCCACCACTGTACAATGCATGGTCTATGTCTTGTTCTGTGCTATTTCGTTCTTCGTCGTACACATCTACCAGTTTAGCAGCAAGTTCAGTCATGCTTGCAAGGGTCTTGTAATTATCTAGGCAACGTTCACGATCAAGCCCCAGTCGAGTTGCGTTTTCCTCAGTCATCGCTTTGGCTGTGGTAATGAAAGGGGAGCGATTAATGTGGATAAGTTTGAGTCCGGGTCGCTCTTTTGCATCTGAATACGTATCTGCCGGCGCATACAGCGCCTGTCTTATCTCTTCGGCTGAGTCGTTTACCAAGCTGTCTATATCATGTGATAAATCTATCGCTATAAACGCATTCGAATTGGTTGGATGCTTGGCGATTGGCATCACCCAGGTACAACAACCTTGAGAGGCAGGTAATTTGGACGATATATGCAAAAGTACCGAAGGTTTGCTTAAATCAATTTGCTGCATAACCGTATGTTTATTGCGAAGCGAAAGCGCATACTCAAATAAACGAGGCTGCTTTTCTTTGATAAGCTTCGCCAAAGCGATGGTTGCATAAACATCGCTTAAGGCATCGTGTGCATTTTCGTGACCAATGTTATTTTCCGCAGTAAGGGATTCTAGTTTGAAACTAGGTGAACCATCTTCTCGTTGTGGCCAGTTAATCCCGTCAGGTCTAAGCGCATAACAGGCTCTTGCTACATCAATAATATCCCAGCGGCTATTCCCGTTTCGCCACTCCCGTGAATAAGGGTCGTAAAAATTACGGTAAAATAGATAGCGCGACACTTCATCGTCGAAGCGAATGCTGTTAAATCCTACGCTACAGGTGTTTGGTGTCGACATCTCTTGATAAATTCGCGCTGCAAAATCCGCCTCGTTCGACCCATCTCTTATAGTTTGCTGTGGCGTAATGCCGGTAACCAGGCATGCTTCTGGGTGAGGTAAATAATCGTTAGCAATGGCGCTCATAATGTTGATGGGCTTTCCAACAACATTTAAATCCATATCTGTTCTGACCGCGGCAAATTGGCAGGGGAGATCTTTTTGTGGGCTGGTGCCAAATGTTTCAAAATCGTGCCACAAAAATGTAGGTGCGTGCATAACCACCATTGCTTATTAGTAAAACCTTGCACGCAGTGTACACCGCGACAATTTTAATACCAAATGCTGTTGGTTTTGTGGCCAATAAGTCAGAAGTTCGAAACGCTAAAGTGGCGTTGTAACTTACGGTTTTGTCGTTCGTTTTTTATATAAGATTTTCAGATTATAAACTTGCGCAAAAAAACATCTCTGACTAGCTTTAGGTTATTACAAGTTATACGGAAATAATTGGCTTGTCGGTCCTACCATATAAACCTGCGTTTAATGAAGCTAAAAGTACTTTTATATTAGCTGCTGTACTTGCAACCTTGCTGATTGTGTTGGTTGTTAGTTTGTTTGAAAGCAACATAAAAGCGACGGCGGAAAGTCAGGCTTTCGAGGCTTTAGAGAAAAGCGCGTTAAGCGTGGAAAACGTCGCCGAAATGCAGTTGGTCAAATATCTCAATGCGCTAAAGTTTCTGCACCAGACACCGCCGATAAGCGGAATAGTTAGAGCTACGCAGAATAATAAGTTAGACCCTAAAGATAGCACCACGCTTAACCAGTGGAAGCACCGCTTAGAAACCATATTTGTTGCTTTTATCGAAAATAACAAAGAACTCGATCAGTTAAGGATAATTAGGGCCGATGGGGAGGGAAGCGAGTTTTTAAGAGTCGAGCGCGAAGGTGGGAGCGTTTTAATCGCCAGCAACACTGATTTACAGGCGAAAGCAACACGAGATTATTTCATTGAAAGTGTAAAGACTAATAAAGGCCAATTTTACATTTCTGATATCAATTTAAATCGGGAATATGGAAAATTAGAATTCCCCTACAAGAGTGTCATTCGGCTATCATTACCAATCTTTAGTGAAAGTGGTGAGCGCTACGGTTTTTTAATTATGAACGTCAACGCGCAGTACCTGCTTTCGCAAATGACGCAAACCTTACCGAGTAACCAAGCGCTATATGTTACAGACCGTGATGGATATTTTGTAGTACATCCCGATAGCCAAAAATCCTTTTCAAAAGACTTGAACCCTTCTGTTACATGGCAGAGCGAATTCTCAGTATCTCAATTCAACGGGCGCACCAAGATTACGCCTAAAAATGAAACTCAAAACGCGCACTACGCTGTTTCTAGGGCATTCACGCTAGGTGCAGAAGATCAGGGCACAGCGTTTTACTCTCACATACTTCTACCGCAATCTCAAGTTAGTGCGTTGATAAACGAAAAGCGGCTGAGCGTTTACAGCGTGATTGGCGTCATCTCGATTATCTTTGTAAGCATTCTGCTTTTTGTATATCGCAGTAATAAAAAGAATATTGAATTAGCCAAAGTGCGTGGTGAATCAGTCGCTATTGTCGATATTTCAAAAGATGCCATTTTTAGCGTAGATTCAATGGGTATTGTCAAAAGTTGGAACAATGCTGCAGAGACACTTTTTGGCATCCCACCTCAAATAATCATCAATCATCATTATTCGTCTTTCGAGCCATTGGCTTTGTTAGGGCTAAAAGAAGTGCTTGTTAAAGGTGGTAAACAAGTTACGTTTACCAAGTCTTATGTAGATGACGACAAAGATGTACATTCGCTATTGATAACCGCGTCTACAATATGGGGAGAGCATTCACAGTTTTCTGGTGTTGCTGTGGTAATAAGAGACGTTACGGACGAGCAAAAAGCAAAAGAAGCTATTGAGCGAGTGAATTTAAAGCTTGAAGAAAAAGTGGTAAGTAGGACCAAAGAGTTGGTCGAAGCAACGCAAGAAGCGCGTAAAGCAAGTAAGGTAAAGAGCTCGTTTATTTCTAATATCAGTCATGAAATGCGCACGCCTCTCAACGGGGTAGTTGGCTCTTTAGCTTTATTAAAACGCCAACCGCTCAACGAAAAGGCAGAGCAGTTGGTTTCCATGATGGAAATCAGCTGTAACAACTTAAACGTACTCATCAACGACGTGCTTGATCTTTCAAAGATAGAGGCGGGTAAACTGGATATTAATAAACAGGGCTTCGATCTGCTGTCACTCATAGAATCCATCGCTAAGGTATTCGCAGTAAAAGCGGCGGGTAAAGGGCTGCAGATACTTGTTGATACGACGGAAGTACCAGCATTAGAGATCAACTCTGACCCCCATAGAATTAATCAGATATTGAGTAACTTGTTGAACAATGCAATTAAGTTCACCGAGACTGGACACGTCGTACTGAAAGTGTCGTTAAGCGACCGGGCAGCTAATAGTAAGCAATTACATTTTAGTGTTCAGGATACAGGTGTTGGCATAGCAACAGATAATCAGCCCAAGCTTTTTTCAGCATTCACGCAAGCAGATGCCTCTGTGGCTACACAATATGGTGGTACAGGGCTTGGGCTATCCATTTGCAAGCAGCTGTGCCAATTGTTAGGTGGGGATATCACGTTTGAGTCTGAGTTAGGAAAGGGGAGTAAATTTTCATTTTATGTTTCGGTCGCTGATACTACCTTGGGCAAGTCTGTAAAGCTTGATCAAATTCAACAAGAAGAAAGAGAATTGCTTACCAATATCAACATTGGTGTTTCGTCAGCTTATTTACCTCTACAGGAACATATCTGTAAGCTAAGTAAATATGTGGGTGCCATGCCAGAAGTCCTAGAAAGTGTTGCCGATAATATTAAATGGACCGATTACGATATTCTAATACTTGACGAAACGAGTCTTTTAATTGATGAAATTGACAAAGGGTGGCAGCAACACAAAGAGACAGAGAAACCAGGCAAAATGCCCGTTGTCTATATCCTTCAAAAGCTAGCAGGCGCACCGTATGAGTTTACACATTTAACACCGTTGTATTTGCCCAAACCGCTGTTCCGTTCAACCTTCATTACTGTGAAACAAGGCGTAGGTGCTTTTCAAAAAGATGGTTGGCTAAAAACGGTTACGACTTCAGACATAAACGGTAATACACAAAAACCAGCAAATAAGAGTGAAGAGAAAAGCAAATCGACCTTGTCGATTGAGAGCACACACCTACTTATTGTTGATGACAACATGATAAATAGAGAAGTGGCAAAAGGCGTATTAGAGTGTTTACCGTCTAAGGTGTTTACCTGTGTAGATGGAGAAGAAGTTATCGCTTTTCTTCGTAAATGCGAAGATAAAGGACGCCAAATCCACACTATTCTAATGGACTGCCAGATGCCAAACATGAATGGATATGAGGCAACTCGCGCTATTCGAGAAGGAAAAGCTGGTGCAATGCATGCAGATGTTCCAATCATTGCAATGACGGCTAACGCCATGCTTGGTGAAAAAGAAAAGTGCTTGGAGGCCGGAATGAACGACTTTGCAACTAAACCGATTATTGCAGATGTACTCATTCCCAAAGTCAAACAGTGGTTAGTGCACCGAGTTACGGTACTAGCCGGCGCTGATGCTGTTGATTCAAAAACGACTGCTTCAGAAAAAACGGAAAATGGCAGTCATAGTGAAAGGAAGCCTCCCTTGGTGGATTTTTTGTTAAATGCCATAGATAAAGAAGTGAACCACGACGCGGAATCAATGAACGTTTCGGATGACATACAGGACTGCAGCGCTAGTAACAATACCTCTTCGATGGATGAGTATAAATGCCTTTTAAATCAATCTGATAGCGTTTCTGATAGGCAGATTAATGCAGTTAGTTCTAAGTGTTGGGATAGAGAAGAAGCCATCGCAAGGATAATGGGTGATAAAGCTTTGTTCTCTCGGGTTTGCAATCTTTATTTTCAGAGCGCACCAGATAAATTCAAACTCTTAGAACGGGCGGTAGAAGAGCGAGACTTTTCAAAAGTACAGGTTTTGTCGCTTAAACTTAAAGATATGTCAGCTGACATTGGCGCAGTGCAGTTGCAAAAAGATTTCGAATCCCTTTGGGAATTATCAAAAGTAGCCGATTGGGTAAATGTTAAAGCGTTACTTCCTTCTATAAATGACGATCTCAAAACATTCTTAGAGCTTCTTGACGTGGCCTAGATTCTCTTTATTTTCTGTGTCATCTTGAATCATAACTAATATGATAATAACGTCGCTTACTTGTGTCGATTTTTAATGCCAAGAAACAAAGCGGTGTTTTTAAATTGCAAAGGAGTCAACTATTTGAATCTATTTAACCTTTTTCGCCAACCAAATAAAGTTCGATACACGCTGTGTGCTGTTAGCGCGCTAGTCGCTTCGCTATCCTTGACAAATACCACAGCATTAGCGGCCAATCCCCAGCAAGAGAAACCGCGTGTAGCCATTGCTATCCATGGCGGTGCGGGCACAATTCTAAAGTCATCAATGACGCCAGAGCAAGAAGCAGATTACAAAAGGGTTTTAACCCAAGCTGTGCAGCACGGTTACGGGTTGCTAAAAGAAGGCAAAAAAGGTGAAGTAGCGGTGGTAGAAACCATCAAAATTCTTGAAAGCTCGCCTTTATTTAACGCAGGTATCGGCGCTGTGTATACCTTTGACGGAGAACACGAACTCGACGCATCTATAATGCACGGCGGTAGTAAAAATGCAGGTGCGGTTGCGGGTGTAAAAACAATTCGAAGCCCAATTGAGGCGGCCTTACTTGTGATGAACGAGTCACCACACGTAATGCTTTCTGGAGTAGGCGCTGAAGAATACGCAAAACAAAACGGTCTTGAGCAAGTGGATAACTCGGTCTTCGATACTAAGTTTCGCAAGCAGGCTCTAGATAAAGCGAAAGCCCGTATGGAGCAAGCCTCAAATGGGTATGGTATACAGCAGGGTAACGAGCGCTTTGGAACCGTAGGGGCGGTGGTATTAGATGGCGAGGGCAACATAGTTGCCGGAACATCAACTGGTGGAATGACCGCGAAAAGATTTGGGCGCATTGGCGATTCCCCCGTCATTGGTGCAGGCACCTATGCGGATAATTCAAGCTGCGCCGTATCGGCTACTGGGCATGGTGAATATTTCATTCGATACAATGTGGCAGCAGATATTTGCGCGCGAATGAAGTATCAAGGGTTAACACTAAACGACGCTGCAAATACAGTAGTGAACGACGTGCTTGTTAAAGCCGGTGGCGATGGAGGCGTGATTGCCATCGACGCTAATGGTAACGTTGCGATGCCTTTTAATTCAGCGGGTATGTATCGCGCGAGCATCGACATAAATGGCAAAGTAACCGTCGCTATTTATAAAGACTAAATACCAAAAAGTGGTTGTTATTTTAATGTTAATTTTGCTGGCTTGTCTCCAATGAAACGTCTAATCTTAAAGTGTGGGGGAAAATTGCTTTCACATGTGGTTAATAATAATTGAAGTGCCGTAACGCCAAATAAGTCGCAGTATCGGTCACATTAGGCGCCACGGCTGGAGAATCAAAAATGGAATCGTTGCAAGTCAGTGATTATATGAATACTCACCCAGTCAAACTAAATGTCGATATGCCGGTAGCGCAGGCTGTTGAAGTGCTGTTAGCCAGTGGGCAAAGTGGGGGACCTGTGCTTGATGTAAAGGGAAAAGTGGTGGGCTTTTTATCCGAGCAAGACTGTATCGCTCAAATGATAGCGTCGAGCTACTACCGCGAGCAAATTTGTAGGGTAGGGGAAATCATGAAAACGCCGGTGGTTTCGGTTAAGCCTTACATGTCAGTGATTGAGCTAGCGCAATTGCTGCTTAAGGAAAAGCCGCGGGTTTACCCGGTAGTAGATGATGATGGTGTGCTTTTAGGCTCAATTAACCGAACGGCCGTACTTCGCGCCATTGACGTTCAATTAAATGATGGGTATCAGCGAGCAGGCTAACTGATTTTGAAGCGCTGTAGCTTATTATGGGGCTGCTTTATAACTGTTGCTTCAAAGTCACTTCTGTTAGAAAGTCGGTGTATTGGAAAAAGAGGCGTTAAGTTGTTTAACGCCTCTTTTAATATCAGCTTCTACAAATCTTATTTGTTACATAACTTCGTAAATCTAACGTTTTCCTTTAACCAGCTTTCTTATTGAATGTTTTAGCGATGTGCCCGTCACTAACTTGAAGTTTTGTGTTTGGCTTGGCATAACGTTTCGGCCATCTTGCACCACCCAAAGCCCCTCGGTGAACCCTCCTCCAAGATTTGCATTGGTTACATCAAGCCCGTCTGTTTCTGATGCACCGTCTATTCGCCGTGCCTTGTCGGCAGTGATTTTAATGAGACCAGTAAGATTAAGTGCGTCAGGGTTTTCGTTTTGAATTTGATAGATAGCGTAACTGTCATTGCCTTGGCTAGAGGCAATTAGATAGGTTTTTCCGTCCACTTCAAAAAGAGCCAGCCCTTCTACATCTGCTTCTACAGGCGCGGCTATTTCAGCTATAAAGCGAGGAACTTCGTTGTTTTTGCTTACATTTAAGGCCCAGATCCCAGCACCTTCTTCACCTAGGTAGGCTGTGTTTGTTTTAGTATTTACCACGCACCCTTCAGGTTGAGATGGTAGCGAAAAAGACTGTGTTAAGTGCCCATTGATGGTTTTGGCTGTATCTATGGATACGTGATATCGTTCAAAGCGTCCGCTTGTATCGTTTGCAAACACTTGCGCTACGCCATCTGATACAAACATACACAGGCCATAGATATCACTAAGCGTAGTGCTAATATCACCAAGAAGTGTCATGTCCCCACGTTTATCAATTTCAAATACTGACAAAGTGTTGTTTGAACGGTTTGATGCTACTGCGATATCAATCGTCGACGCGTCGCTTTTGGGACCTTGGATTTGTTCGACAAATACATTGTAACCCACGTCAACGTTATTCACTCTGCCAACAGGCAGGCTTTGCAATAGCTTGCCTGATAAGTCGTAGCTATTAAGTGCGCCTTTTTTGTCTGTGCCGATAACGCGACTTTGTTGCGGTGAGAGTGAATTAACCCAAATGGCTGGGTCGTCAGCGGCATCACCATAATTTTCCACTGGGTCGGTTTCTATTACAGGCGTAACATTGAGAATTCCATTTTCACTTTTCGAAGTTCTCGCTTCTACGCGGCCATCGTTTGTGTTGGTGGTTGTTGTGTGGGTGTCTTTGGTATTAACTTCCACTAGGCCAGAATCGCACTGACTATTAAGTAATACGTTTGATGGTAGCTCAGTAGAGAAAAAGTCGCCCGAGTGGTCATCGTCAACAATAAGAGAAATGTTTTGTTCTTTGCCATTTAGCGATAAGTGTACGAATTCGGGCTGAATAAAGGTAGTTTTGCTATCTGCATTGTTTACTTCAAACGCTGAGGTGTCCTCACCCCCATCATAAGTAAGCGAGACAAACTGCATCAGACATGGGGTTTGTAACCATACTCCACTGACATCTGGGCTAACCCAAGCAGAGACACCCATGCTATCTTGATTCGATATTGAGGGTAGGGTGGCTACACCTTCAATAGAAACATCTCGATCATGGAAGATGAGTTTTTTTGCTAGCTCACTTTCAATATTGGTATCTAGCTGCCATACGCCGGCATGTTCGTCGGCTAGATATAAGGTTTCAGTATCGGTATTTAGAGCGCAGCTTTTAATGCCCGGCCCTATCGCAAAGTTACGAAGCGACAAAAAACTTCCGTTGTAAACTTCATACTGATTCAGTGTGCCTGTAGCATCTATATTGATGACTTGCAGTTCGCCATTACTCGATGTTGCAGCGCAAATGGCTTCAGAGCCCGTGGTTAGTTGATTTATTTGTTGCTGAATTTTAAGAGACTCTGGAGCGATGCGAAACACTTCTACGTGTTGAGTGTCGTTGTTAAACATTACCAAAGACACCCATTGCTTCGTTTTATGCAATACAACTTCAGCATTAACTACGCTGTAGTTTCCCGCAATGACTTGTTCCTTTCCTGCCGAATTGGTTAACGAGACACCCTGGTATTCATTCACGGCGATATTGATAACGTGGGTGTCTTCGTTAGTGTTTTTCTTTGTTATAGCTTGAGTGTCTTTGCTGTTCTTTGCATGGGTGTCATTGTAAGCAAGTTGCGGCGTATTAGCATGGATGTCCTTGCTAGTGACGCTTTTGTAGGGCAAGGCTAGGCTAAAACCGTTTTCAAGTTTTGTTAGAGGTAACACCATTTCTTGTGTTTCGTTTTTTGTCAGTAGGTGTTGACTGTCTGGTGCAATATTCGCTGTGTTGCTATTTGCAGTGGTAGCGGCTGCGCAACTAAATAAAGATAAGCATGCGCTTGAAATCGCCGCTGCTCTACCTGCAGCTATAAAAGAATGTTGAGTGTGACGCTTTTTGGTCATTGTTGTTATTATCCTGAAACTTTTTGAGTGTAAGCACATGCTCTACCGAACGAGTAAAGCATGGCCTGGAAGAACTAAATGGGGAGGTCGGAAACATATTGACCTCACCCTTACCAATGGACTGGCTATCGATAAACGTACTTAATTAAGCTGCCAGGTAAAGCCAAGCTCAAAGGTGCGCCCGTACTCTTCATACTGTGCATTTTGGCTGCGCGTATCAAAATAGTTGTAGAAGGGTTCGTCACCCAAGTTAATGCCGTTGAAATAGACCTGCATACTGTTGTTAATATAGTAGCGTGCCATGAAATCAACCTGAACGTGATCGTCTTCGAATCTCAACATGTCGCCATCAATTTCTTCGAAATTGTCACTCTTATACGTGGTAGCTAAACGTATGCTGAAATCATTGGCTTCGTATCCAATGGTTAAGTTGCCAATGCGGTCTGACTGGTTCGGTAATTGAGTTTCGAATTTTTCGCCGTCTAAGAAAGTTGTCGCTTCTGAGTCGGTAAAGGTGGCGTTAGCAGAAACAATAAAGCCGTTATTGAAAGCTTTTACCCAAGAAAGTTCTAAGCCCGTTAAATTGGCAGAGTCACCATTTATTGGCTGTACAACTTCTTCAAAACCTTCCCAGCCTGTGGTGCCTGCTACATCAGCATATACAACAAAGTTGTCAATATTCTTGTAGAACAACCCTGCTGACATAACGCCAATATCGCCTGGGTAGTATTCAATCGATAAATCGAGGTTTTGTGCTTCATAAGGCTGAAGCTCTGGGTTGCCAACTTCCGCTTCCCGTTCAGTGACAAATACGCCATCGTCTTCTTCTGTTTTGCTCTCGATGATTTGGAACGCGGCTACGTCTTCAAATTTAGGTCTTGAAATTGTTTGCGTGTAAGCGGCGCGAAGCTGAAGTCTATCTGAAAATGTATATCTGGCGTTTATGCTGGGTAGCCAGTGGTCGTAGTCGCGCTCAGCTTCCCATGGTGTGTTAACGACTTCTTCAACGTCGGTTTCTTCGTTTTCTACTAGCTCTACTCGCATACCAGATGTAGAAAAGTCGGTGCGCTCATAGCGAACACCCGCAACAAGATGAAGCTTATCAATGTCTACGCTACCCATGATGTAAGCAGCAAAAATATCTTCTTCATTTACATAGGTAGCACCGCGAGACTCTACTTCAGAATTTAGGCTGTCTAATTCTAGACTACCGCGGTTGTCGTTGAAGTAACTGCGCATTTCACCTCGATCGAGCCCTGGTCCGAATTCATCGAGTGAATAGCCTGGACTTGCAGCGCCAAACTGAGAAGCATCTAACTCGTCAAAGTCCCCGTCGAAAATTGCAATGCTGCTGTCTCGGTCTTTTTCTCGGCTGCGGTATTTAGAACCCATTTTTAATTCGCCAATGTAACCACCAAGATTAAGAGGGCGTGCTACATCGAATTTAATGCTGGTTTCGGTGTCTTTGGTATAGTTGTCTTCAAAGCTTATTTCATCTACCTCGTAGGTTGATAAATCCATTGCATCAGCGTTTTGTGAAACAGTAGGGCGTATTGTGTTTAAGTCTGCGTCAATACTGCCATTTTCAGTTTTAAAGACGTAGTACAGGGCATCAGGCTCATCTTCATCAGATTTCGCATAACCAAGCTGCCAATTGGCTGTCCAAGTTTTTAATTGATGTTCACCACCTAACGCCACGGTAAATATACTTTGGCTTTCGAAACGGTCTTTACTTTCTCTTTCTATTTCAGAGTCTTCGCCGTCGAACGTAAATATGTTGCCCTGGCGAAATTCATCGTCAGAAAACTCGCTATAGAGTGTGCGAAGAAAATACTCGTTGTTGAAATCGGGGCGAAAATCAATATTTAATGCACTACCTAAACGCTCGCGGGTTATGGTGTAATGACGCTGTTCAAGTTCATCATCACCATTACTTTCTACATTGTCTGAACCAAAGTCTCTGTCAAAATACGAGATAGCGCCAGCCACACCCCACTCAGGTGATAGCTTCCTAGTGAAAGTGCCAGAAAGCTTAGGGCTGGTTTCATCACGCAAGTCGTTTTGACTTGCCTGTACCGTCACGCTCGCGGTATCACGCGCTTTGTCAAACGCACTTACGCTTTTAACCGCTACCGAGCCACCAATAGCATCGCCGTCCATATCTGGGGTTACTGACTTAGAAACTTCCAAGGTTTGAATAAGCTCAGATGGAATTACGTCTAATGCCACTGAACGAACACCCGACTCCGGTGAAGGGATATTTAAGCCATTGATGGTCACGTTATTCAGGTTAGGGTCGATACCACGGATCCCAACGAAACGACCTTCACCTTGATCTCGCTCGATAGATAAACCGGGTAAGCGTTGCAACGACTCTGCGGCGTTTTGATCTGGAAATTGTCCAATGGCATCAGCTGATACAATGGAAGAAATGCGGTCTGATGCTCTTTGCTGGTTGATTGCGCTTGCTTGTCCGCTTCGTTGTCCACGTACCAAAATTTCGTCAATAATGTCGCCGTTTCCAAGCTCAACGGCCGCTCGGGCAATGCCGTTATCTGTCACCTTAATGTCTTGAGTGACGGTTTCTTCACCTAGGTAAGAAATCTCTAGTGTGTAAGTACCCTCGGGAATAGACGGAAATCGAAACGTACCGTCTCTGCCTGCTTCTGTGCTTATTCCTAATTCGACAATCTTTATTTGTGCACCAGCATAGCTACGTGCCTTAGCGGCATCTTTTACAGAGCCGATAATTACGCCATCAGCAGCTGCAACAGGTGAAGCCACGGTGAGACCCAATGCCGTTATACAAGCAAGTGTAAGAGATGAGTACGCGGTTTTAATTTTCATTTATTTTCCAAACAATTAAGCAGTCAAAAGATGTGATAAGCAAGTGGGTAAGTACACTAGAAAGTCTGCATGACAGTTATATGACGATATGATGGAGGGGAGGGCTCGTTTTAAGTAATCTAGACACGTTTTTAGTTTGTTGAGCTAAAATGACCCTGAATTAACCTTCTGAATTAATTAGTTTTATTGTTGGTTTTTATCGCTATTTGAGCACTTTGCCATCAAGATGTCACATTGGTGAGCCAAACTGACCCTCGACAGTTTCAACAGATTTGGGCAAGACTTCCGTTCTATATTGAGCGCTTTCGCACGTAGATTTTGTGTGTGAGGTAGTTCACCACGAAATATTCCCAAAGAGAGCATTATGTTTACTTTTTCAAACGCAACACAATTTAGGCATCACAAGCTTTGGCTAGTATTTACTGCGGGCGTAGTGACGCTGGCGGTTTGCTTAGCTTCTATATTCGGTGATGCAAAAGAAAGCGCTGTGATATCAAACCTAGATATTTTAGGGGAGGGAAGCATCGCTTTTTTAACCTTGGCATGGATGCTTGCGGCCCTTGCCAGCCGTCCACCAGGCAAGGTAACTAGCCTTTTAACGATAGGGCTAGGCTTGTTTTTGTTTTCAGTCAGCCTGGACTTTTTAGATGAGTTTTTTCATTACCCAGAAGAAGCTTACTGGTTAAGTATGATCGAGTCTTATCCAGCAGCTGTTGGGATGGTGGTGATGACAGCGGCGCTTTATCAATGGCATTTAGAACAACGGGCCTTAAATTTGCAATTGCGACGTAGGGAGTGGGATTTTCGCGATCACAACGCCATCGACCCCATTACGCAACTTTATCGAGCAGAGTATTGGAAAGAACAAATTCACAAGCAACAGCGCTCAGGTAAGTCAGCCGTTCTAGCCATCATCGATATTAATAATTTTTCCCTGTTCAACCAGAAGCATGGGTACACGGAAGGTGATAGATATCTGCATGACATTGCGCAATTGGTAATTATGAATTTACGACAGCAAGATTTAGCTTGCCGCTATGCTGGTGATCGCTTTGCGATTTTAATGCCGGATATTTCGCCCATGCAGGCTGACCTCATTCTCAATGATATTAAAGCGAGTATCCAACACCTTGCTTTTAGGCACAGCCAAAATGCGAATGCGATTTACACCACCGCACGCAGTACTCAAGTAACTTTGCTGCCCAACCAGCGACTAGCAACGGTGCTTAATAGCATGCTGTTGGAGCTTGAGCGAACTCATGATAGTGCAGCTTAATAAAGTAAGTTCGTCGAGGATAAATGAAGACACCTGCGGTGAGTAATTTATGGATTTAACACTACCACTAAAAACGCCGCGAGCCTCTAAGGGAACGGATGCTTACACCAAAGGCGCTAATAGTAATCATGCCGAAAACTCACCTGCTATGGGTGTCTCTGCAAAAGGAGATGCTGATGAGCTTGGTATGGGTGTCTTTGCAAAAGG
>NZ_JAHHDX010000164.1:29812-66192 GCF_018619335.1 Alteromonas sp. ALT199
GCTTGGCATGGGTGTCTCTGTAAAAGGTGGTGCTGGTGGGCTTGGCGTGGGTGTCTCTGCAAATGTGGGTGCTGATGAGCTTGGCGTGGGTGTCTCTGCAAAAGGAGAAGCTGATGACCTTGGCATGGGTGTCTTTGCTAGTGCTAATGTTGTGATGTCTGTTCAAGATAAAGTGATTCTTGGGTTTTGGTTGGTGCGGGCTGCACTGGATGTTGCGCTATCAAGAGGTGCTAATAAAAATAAGTTGCTGCGAGGAACCGGTATTTTTGATGATGCCTTACAAAGTGATTCGTTACTAAGCATAAAACAATATTCATCGCTGTTAGGGAATGTAGATGCCCAAACAAAAAGTAGTGACGTCAGCTTTATGCTCGGTGGTGCTTTAGCTTCGCAGTGGCAGCACAGTCCTTTGCATGTGTTAGCAGCATGCGAAAATGTCGAAGCGCTACTTTTTCACCTCACTCATCGGCAAACATTTAGATGGTGTAACCTACCGCTATGTCAATTTCAGCGTTTTGAAAGCGCAAATAATATAGTATTGGTACCGCAGTTAACTGGGGTTAGCAGCAAGCTATCTTTATTCGCTATTGAAATGGCATTTGCAAGTATCGTTTCACTGTTAAGAAGTATTGCTAATAAGCGAATACGTCTATCCTTTACGTTTACGGGTAGTCGGCCGAAAAACATCGCTGATTATGAAACCCACCTTGGTCTTACGTTATCGTTTAATAGCCCCTTTAACAGTATTTGTATTGAAAAGGATGTATTGCTTCAGCCCTTAAAATCGATAAGTAAAGTGGCAGATGTTTCTGAACCACAGGTCTCATCAAGCTATTTAGTAGACAACAGTTTATTAGGCGGCAATGCCACCTTATCAAAATCAGGGCCTCTTACTACACTGCAACCATATTTGTCTTTGCCGGATTTTGTCAGGCATTACATCGATGCATTTAGCGCACAAACCGCAAACACTGGGTTACCCGAATTAGCAGGAAAGTTGGGTATCAGCGTGGCTACCTTGAAGCGAAAATTGAAGGAGTTTGGCGTTAGCTTTCGCTCGTTATCTGAAGAAGTTCACCGCAATCATGCGGTAATGCTTTTGTCAGTTAATAAAGTTAGCAACGAGTTTGCTGCAGGTGCAATGGGCATTAACGACTCAACTAATTTTCGTCGTACTGTAAAACGACTTACCGGCAAAACCCCCAGCGAACTGCGGGGTTAACCAAAAGCTTAAAATTTAAAAAAAACTAGATATAACTATCAGATGAGTTAGCCGTTAAGAGGTAAACTTCTTTTCAACGCCCTTAAAACCTTTTATCCTTTACTGCTTTAGCTTTTCACCGTCAAAGACTGTTTCAACGCTGTCTTGTTGAAGCTTTGTCTTACGCACTCGCAACCGGCAGGTGGCTTTTCAGCGTAGCCTTTAAAACGTTGCTAGCATGCAATAAAACCCAAAAAGAGAGTTTCTGTGCACGAAAACAATGACATTGCAGCAAATTCTATTGCTCCAAATCCACTAGGTTTAACGCCTATTTTGCTTTTTGTGATCCTTGTCGTTGTAACAGGCATCACCACAAATGACATCACCGCAATGCCTATTTTGGTGGCGTTTTTCATTAGTGCCGGGTATGGCTTATGTTTGAATCCAAAAGGCAGAAAAGTTAGCTTTTCTGAAAAGGTACAAACATTTTGTAAAGGCGGTGGTGACAAGAACATTATTCTCTTAGTATTTATATTCCTGCTGGCAGGTGCGTTTTACGCGGTAACCATCGATATTGGTGCACGAGATGCTACGGTTAACATGGCGCTACAATTTGTGCCTTCAGCACTGATATTGCCAGGCCTGTTTCTAATTTGCTGTTTCATATCTTTTTCCATGGGCACGTCAATGGGCACTATTACCGCGCTCTCGCCTATTGGAGCAGGTCTTGCCACAAGTCTAGGGCTGCCGGTGGAAATGGCACTGGGAATTGTGGTGGGTGGCGCTATGTTTGGTGACAACCTTTCGTTTGTTTCAGACACCACAATTGCAGCGACACGAACGCAAGGGGTACAGCTAAAGGACAAATTCAAAGCAAACTTAATGGTTGCTGTACCAGCCTGCATCGTCACTATGGCGTTACTGCTTATGGTTGATGTGGATACCTCAGGTATTGTTGAAGGCGGCAGCTATGATTTTTGGCGCATAGTGCCGTATTTATGCATTATTGCGTTTGCGCTAACAGGGTTTAACGTTATAAGCGTACTTGCAGTGGGTGTAGCCAGTGCGTGCGTAGTAGGTTTGGTTCAAGGCAGCTTTACGCCACTTTCGATGATGCAAAGCATTCAAAAAGGCATGGGTTGGATGCAAGATTTAGCCATGATAGCCATAACCATAGGCGGCATTGTGGCGCTTATGCACGCAAATGGCGGTATCACTTGGTTAATTGAGCGTTTAACTCGCAAAGTTACGTCTAAGAAAGGCGCGGAATTTAGTATTGCTGGTTTAGTCAGCTTTTTAGATATTACAACGGCCAACAATACTATTGCCATTGTTACCGCAGGTCCTATTGCGAAAGATTTGAACGAAAAATATGGAGTAGACCCACGCCGTACCGCGTCATTACTGGATATCTTTTCGTGTAGCTTCCAAGGCTTGGTCCCTTACGGAGCGCAGCTCTTAAGCGCAGCGGCCGTAGTGGGCATTTCACCTTTGGCAATTACGCCGTATTGCTGGTACCCCATGCTTATTTTTGTGTTTGGTGTGGCGGCCATTTGGTTTGGCTTCCCTCGATTTAAAACGCCCCAAGACGATGAATTAACCCAAAGCGCTTAAATTCTCGTAACGCTTAACGCACTGGCTTTTTAGGGCGGTATCTTCTAGGATCACCGCCCGAATTTTATTGATGATTAGAAACTCGCTTTAGGATGTCACTTTGTCTTCACCACTTGCAATAAAACCTCTTTAAACAAACTTGATGATTGTTTAAGCGCAGATAAATTTCGTTTGAAGCGCAGGATCACGCAGCTTACGCAGAAAGTTAATGATGCATCTGGCGGTAAAGAAAATGAAAGGAAAGAGGCGACAAATAGTTCAAGTTCTGAAGTGCAAGGCGATGCACAGCAAACGTCTAAAGTAGTCAAAAATGCAAACAATCATGCAAACAAGCAGAGTGACTCAAAAAAGAACTCAGTTAGCCAAGAAAGCCTAAAAAAGCAGTTCGAGAAATTAGAAAGCGACATCAATACATCAATAGAAAAGCGCAATTGGCGACGAAACAACCTTCCTAAGGTTGAGTATCCGCCGCTGCCGGTTAGCGATAAAAAAGAAGATATCAAAGAAGCGATTGCTAATAACCAAGTGGTTATCGTAGCCGGTGAGACTGGCTCGGGTAAAACCACACAGCTACCTAAAATATGTTTAGAACTAGGTCGCGGTGTGAATGGCATGATAGCCCACACTCAACCAAGGCGTTTAGCAGCAAGAAGTGTGGCTACACGTATCGCCGAAGAGCTAAACACGCCCCTTGGCGAAAAGGTAGGTTTTAAGATTCGCTTTAGCGATCAGGTAAGCGAGCGAAGCTACGTTAAACTTATGACCGACGGTATGCTGCTAGCTGAAATGCAGCAAGACCGTTTCTTAAATCAGTACGATACTATCATCATTGATGAGGCTCACGAGCGAAGCCTTAATATCGACTTCTTACTAGGTTATCTGCGCCAGCTGTTGGATAAACGCCCTGATTTAAAACTTATCATTACGTCAGCGACCATCGACCCAGAACGCTTTTCTAAACACTTTAATAATGCGCCAATTATCGAAGTGAGTGGACGTACTTATCCGGTGGAGATTCGTTATCACGCCCCAGAAGACAATGATGACGACATTGATCAAAGTGATGCCATCGTAAACGCTGTCGACGAGCTAATGCGTGAAGCACCAGGTGACATTCTGGTATTTTTAAGCGGTGAACGCGAGATACGCGATACCCAAGATGCTTTAAGCAAACAGCATTATCGCAATACTGAAATTGTACCGCTTTACGCTAGGTTATCGGCTGCAGAGCAAAACCGCATATTTCAGTCTCACAGTGGTAGGCGCATTGTACTTGCCACCAACGTTGCCGAAACCTCATTAACCGTACCCGGTATCAAATACGTAATAGACCCCGGGTTCGCCCGTATTTCACGCTATAGCGCCAGAAGTAAAGTGCAGCGCCTGCCTATTGAGCCAATCTCTCAAGCTTCAGCGAATCAGCGGGCAGGGCGATGCGGCCGTGTGTCCGATGGTATTTGTATTCGCCTTTACAGTGAAGATGACTATTTAGGGCGCCCTGAATTTACTGATCCAGAAATCCTTCGCACCAACTTAGCGTCGGTTATTTTACAAATGCTTGCACTGGGGTTAGGCGACATCGCTGCATTTCCGTTTGTTCAGCCACCGGACAACCGCAACATCAACGACGGATTTCGCTTACTTGAAGAAATTCAAGCTATCGGGAAAGGCAAAGATAATCGAAAAACCAAGCAAAGCGGCAGGATGCAGCTTACCCCGCTGGGTCGTCAGGTGGCGCGTTTGCCCATCGACCCTCGCTATGCACGTATGGTTATAGAAGCCGAGCGCACAAATGCGCTTGGTGAAGTAATGGTGATTGCGGCTGGGCTTTCTATACAGGACCCGCGAGAGCGACCTCAGGAAAAACGCCAGCAAGCAGACGAGAAGCACAGTGAATATCACGACAAAGATTCAGATTTCATAAGCCTTTACAACTTGTGGGTGGCATTTAAAGAGCAGCAAAACGCATTAAGCCAAAATCAGCTTCGTAAATGGTGTAAGCAGAATTTCATCAACTATTTGCGTATGCGCGAGTGGCAAGACATTGTAAGTCAGCTTAAAAAGTCTATTGCTGAATTGGGCTTTGGCATTTCAAAGCAAGAAGCCGACTATCAGGCCATTCACCAGGCTATCGCCAGCGGTTTGTTGTCGCATATGGGGTTTAAAGATAAAGAACGTGAGTATATGGGCTCACGCAATTCACGCTTTTTAATTTTCCCAGGCTCAGGGTTATCAAAGTCGCAGCCAAAATGGGTAATGGCTGCCGAGCTTGTAGAAACGTCTAAACTATTTGCCCGTATGGTGGCCAAAATAGACCCCGCATGGGTAGAGCCTTTGGCCGAGCACGTTGTGCAAAGAAGCTATTCTGAGCCTCATTGGTCTAAAAAGCGCGGCGCGGTTATTGCGTTTGAAAAGGTTACTCTGTTTGGGCTGCCTATTGTGATGAAGCGCGCAAAGGTTTACAGCTTAATCGACCCACCAATTTGCCATGAATTGTTTATTCGGGAGGCCTTAGTAGAAGGTAACACCAAGCTCAACTACGGCTTTTTACAAGAAAATCAGGCATTGCTGGAACAAGCTGACGAATTCGAGCAAAAGATACGACGTCGCGATTTGATTGTCGATGACGAAGAGCTTGTGAGCTTTTACGCAAAACGTGTTCCTATTGAAGCTAACAACGATGCGGCATTTAAAAAGTGGTTTAGACAGCACGGAAGTAACGATAGCTTAACGTTTAAAGAAGAAGACGTGTATCGTCAGCAGCCAGGCCAGTCGGTAGCGAACACGTTTCCTGATGTATGGCGTCAAGGCAATATCACGCTGCCGCTTCGTTACAACTTTGAACCTAACGCTGAAGATGATGGTGTAACGGTAGTGATCCCGCTGCCAGTGCTTAACCAAGTCGATAGTGTAGGTTTTGACTGGTTAGTGCCGGGGCTTAGACACGACCTCATAGTCGGTTTAATTAAAACCTTACCTAAACGCTTACGTCGCAACTTTGTGCCTGCACCGAACTTTGCAGATGCCTGCCTTGCCGATATTAGTGAAACCGATAAAAACAATCGCCCCCTGCCTTTACTTGAAGCGGTTACCGATAAGCTTCGTAAAATGACTGGCGTTGTTATTGAAAGCGAAGAGTGGAACTTAGCTCAGCTTGATAAGCATTTAAAAATGCACTTTGCTGTAGTAAATGACAACGGTGATGATATAGCCAAAGGTGACGACCTTCATACGCTTAAACAGCAATGTGCAGGACAGGTAAAGCAAACCTTTGAAAAAGCCGCGACACCAGAATTAGAGCGCAACAACATTGAACAGTGGGATTTCGAAAGCTTGCCAGAAACTTTTGTGCAAAAGGTGGGTGGGTTTGAAGTACAGGCGTTCCCAGCGCTAGTGCAAAAGGGCGATAAGGTAGATATTACGTTAATTGAAGAAGCCGATAAAGCGCAGGCGCTGCACAAGCAGGGCGTAAATGTTTTGATTAAAAACGCCATGCCGTCGCCGCTTAACTACTTGCAAAGCAAATTACCTAATAAAGCCAAATTGGGGCTTTATTTCAATCCTTTTGGACAAGTGAAAGCGCTGATTGACGATTGTATTTTTGCGGGTATCGACGCCATTGTCAGCGATTATTGTAAAACCAATGAAACTGACATTCGAAATAAATCCGATTTTGAGGCCTGCTTGGAGATTGCTCGTGCGAATATTAACGACAAAGTGTTAGAAATTGCCACTCAGGTAGAGCAGGGCCTTACGCTTGCCCATCAGTGCCAAAAGCAGATGAAAGGCAACGTGCCGCTGACTATGATCAATGCCTTAGGCGACTGTAAAGCGCATTTGGCGTCATTGGTGTTCCCTGGCTTTGTCTCTCAAATTGGTGAAAGCAAGCTGGATGACTGGAACCGCTATATTAAGGGATTAGCCCGTCGTCTAGAGAAGCTGCCTATCGATCCAAACAAAGACAGGATGCATCAGGTAACGGTAGAAAAGTCGATGAAGGAATGGGAAAAAGCGTGTAGCAAGTACCCCAAAGGTAAAGTACCTCAAGCCCTTATTGATGTCCGTTGGATGATAGAGGAATTGCGGGTTTCTTTATTCGCTCAGCAGCTAGGTACGGCGTACCCTATATCGGCGAAGCGTATATCTCTTCAATTAGCGGACTTTTAACGTCGAACTTGGTATTTTTATGTATGTAAGACGTTGGGTTAAAAAGGCCTGTACTTCGATTGCAGATCAATAAGTACCTCGATTATTTGTTTTTAGGTTCGTCAATTGATGGTGCTGTCGAGCTTTATTGCTTGCGTGGATAAAGCTTGCTCGTCCTAGTTTACCTTTAAAGGCGGTTTGTTATCGAAAGGCAGAGGTAATACCAATTAATACTTTCGTTATATTATTGAGTGAAATTCAAACAGTTCGATTGACAAGTTATCCTCATCACCCTATAACAACATTGTAGTCGTCAGCGTAATGCTAAAAATCAGGAGATGTAGACATGTTGGGATACGACGATAAGCGAAATTTTTTCAGGATGATGGTAAATTCGCCGTGTCAGTTGCAAGTTACTGACGATGAATCGAGCCGTACTATGCAGGCAATGTGCAGAGATATTAGTGCCACAGGTATGTCATTGGAAGTTGATGAGCCCTCAATTGAAGTGGGAACGCAAGTGAATGTTGCAATTGAATCATCTAGCTCACAAATTCCTTCTCTGGCAGCGTTAGCAACGGTTGTACGCTGTGAACCTGAATCTGAGTCTAGCTGTATTATAGGCGTCGAAATTTCTCAGATGAAATAGATTTAACGCAGATGAAAAGGCGAAATTAACCTTCGCCTTTTCCTAAGTATACAAGCGTCATATAACGTCGCTTTATGGATCGTATTACCTTAAAAGCGGCTTTTCACCACGTTCTAATAGTTGCTCGCCTAATTTATTTACTTCAAGCTTGGATATTCGCTTTAGTCCGTCTCTTATCATTAATTAAACCGAATAAGCCGTTCAGTTTTTTCTATTTTAATTCTCCAACGTAATTGATAATAATTCTCATTAATGCGAAAGCAAACAGATTTAAACTTTTGAGAGAGCAATTATTATGAAAAAGACAATTACCTTTGCCGTTATGCACTTTTCAGTAGCCTTTACTGTAGCCTACCTACTTACAGGCAGCTTGGTAGTAGGTGGTGCGGTAGCATTAGTTGAGCCAGCAATTAATACTGTGGCGTTTTACTTCCACGAAATGGTATGGAAAAAGTTAGAGGATAAAGAGGAGGTTACTGAAGGGCAAACCAATGAGCGTTCACAGCAGCTATCGAATGGCTTTTCAGATAATGCTGGTTTTTCAAATAATGATATAACCTTCGCTTCTTAAAATGTAAGGTTTATTGCTTGCTTCAAAGCTATTCGCATAACCTATCGTTAATTCAATAAATGGTATAAAGCGCCCTGGTTATTGTTAAAACATCAAGGGCGCTTTTTCATTTCTAATCGTCGGTGACTTCACAGACTAAACCTTTCAGGTAATAGCCTTCAGGGTAGCTACCAATAATAGGGTGGTCAGAAGCTTGATTTAGTCTTGCTATAATTTTTATAGTGCGGCCAGCATCAAGGGCAGCGTCGGCAACGACCTTCTGGAATAAATCGGCAGGCATAAGACCTGAACAGCTGAAAGTCAGCAGTAATCCGCCAGATTTAACTGTGTGAATGCCGTACATATTAATGTCTTTATAGCCACGAGCAGCGCGATTTAGTGTAGCTTTGCTGTCAACAAATTTTGGTGGGTCGAGTATGACCATATCGAACTGTTTGCCCTGCTCGTGATACTCTCTAAGCGCTTTGAATACGTCTTTGTTGACGAAATGTGCTTTGTCCTCACTTAATCCATTAATGGCCACATGATGTTTAGCCAAATCTAAAGCTGGCTGAGATACATCTACGTTAGTCACAGACTTAGCACCGCCAGCAAGGGCATAGCAAGAGAACGTACCTGTGTAGCTAAAACAGTTTAGTACGTCAGCATCTTTCGCGTAGTGTGCAGCTGCCGCACGACTATCACGCTGATCGAGATAGAAACCGGTTTTATGACCATGCTCTATATCAACAACAATATTAATGCCGTTTTCTTTTACAGTAACCTGCATGGGTGGCTCACCGTGAAGCACGCCTGTTATAGGCTCTAGCCCTTCTTTTTTGCGTACATCAACGTCACTGCGCTCATAGATGTGAACATCAGGCATTAGCTTTGTAATTGCCCATACTATTTTATCTCTGTGCTTTTCACCGCCAGCGCTCAAAAGCTGAAGAACAGCGACGTTATCGTATAAATCGATGGTGATCCCCGGAAGACCATCGCTTTCAGACGCTATCCAGCGAAAAGCATTGGTTTTGTTAGGGTCGAACAGGCGTTTACGCAGCGCTAGTGCAGTTTCTAAACGGCGCAGAAAAAAGCCGTTATCAATACTTTCATCTTTTTTAAACGTCCACATGCGAACACGAATTTTAGAATTTGGAGAGTAGGCACCTCGACCCAGCCAGTCGCCTTCAGAGTCGAAAACATCTACCGTGTCGCCTATCCGCGCGCGGCCTTTTAATTCAGCCACTGCGCTCTCGAAAATCCAAGGGTGTTTACGGCGAAGTGATTTATCTCTGGATGGTTGTAATATGACCTGTGCTGACATGTAGGCTCTCGTGGTAATTTAAACAATATTTATTTGTTGTAAGCCATTCTAGATGCTTACGGTAATGGCCGCGATTATACGCATTTTCAAAGGTTCTGTGTTGAATATTATCTATGCCGACTGGTATAAACTTAGAAGAAACCCAAACTGATTGATAGAGAAGTACGTAGACAAATTACTATTAAAATTTTAAGACTAGGATTGGATGCAAAGTATGCGCTATGTGGATTTTGAAAAGGGATGTAGCCCCAGCGAATTGGTTGTTAAGGAATGTGAAGGGTTATCGTTAACATCAGGAAAAGTAAAAGTAGAGGTAAAAGCATTCGGTGTAAATCGAGCAGATACGTTACAGCGTCAAGGTAGTTATCCACCTCCGCCAGGGGAAAGTGAAATCCTCGGGTTAGAGGTAGCTGGCGTTGTAACAGAAGTTGCTAGTGATGTTAGTACCTTTAAAGAAGGTGATGAAGTATTTGGTTTGGTCGCAGGTGGTGGCTATGCCACTGAAGTCATTGTTAATCCTGCTCACCTATTGATTATCCCTAAGAGCATGCCATTTTTTGAAGCAGCAGGTCTTGCCGAAGTTTTTCTTACCGCATTTCAGTGTTTACGCACGATAGCTCATATTAAGCCTGCTGAACGTGCCTTAATACATGGGGGCGCAAGTGGTGTGGGGTTAGCCGCCACTCAGCTATGTCGATATTGGGGCGTGCACAGTGCCGTAACAGCATCGAGCCAAGACAAGCTTACCCTTTGTGAAAGTAATGGCGCAGAGCATCTTATTAACTACAAACAGCAGCAGTTTGATGACGTTCTAAAAAAAGTATGGCCTGAAGGCGTTGATATGGTACTTGATATGGTCGGTGGCGATTACCTTAACCGAAATCTTAAAGTGCTGAAGCAAGATGGCAAAGTGGTTTACCTAGCTATGTTAGCAGGAAGGTATGCTGATAACCTTGATATGGCCCTACTTTTAGGAAAGAGAGCCTCGATTATTGGGACAACACTTAGAAATCGAAGCGACGAGTATAAAGCGGATTTGATACGTGACTTTTCTAACGTATGTTTGCCCGCTTTTGAAAATAAAGAGCTAAATGTAAATATAGATACCCATTATAGTATTGAAGATATCGATAAACCTCATGCGCGATTGGAAAACAACGATACGCAGGGCAAGTTGGTCATTTCTTGGTAATAGTTCGTGGTAAAAGCTCTTGGTAAAAGCTCGTGGTAAACGTCCTTAGTAAAGGCTCTCACTAAAGACGCTTCACTGAGGTATTTTACTTTCCAGCAAAGCCTTCATCTGGTTTTGTTGGTTTCGCTTCTGCCGCGCCGCGTGCAAGGTCGTCACATCGCTCATTTTCGGGGTGCCCCGAATGGCCTTTTACCCAATGCCAGTTAATCTTATGCTTTTTTACCGCCTCATCTAACCGCATCCACAAATCTGCGTTTTTCACTGGTTTTTTGTCGGAAGTGCGCCAGCCATTCTTACGCCAGTTATGAATCCATTGATTGATGCCATTTTTTACGTACTGGCTGTCGGTAGTTAACTCAACGTTGCACGGCTCGTTTAAACTATTAAGCGCTTCGATAGGGGCTAATAGTTCCATGCGATTGTTAGTAGTGTGGGCAAAACCATCGCTCAACTCTTTTTTATGTTGTTTGTAAATTAGTACAGCACCGTACCCGCCCGGACCAGGATTGCCTAAGCACGAGCCGTCGGTGTATATGTGAATGGTCTTTTGAGCCACAGCGTTTCCTTTGGTTTAACTAGCTTAATTTATCTTATCTTTTCCCTTAGCGGATTGCGAAGGGGTTGATATACTATCAAAAAATGAAAGTGAAATTATAGTAGAGGTTCTATGCGCCAAATTGTTCTCGATACTGAAACCACAGGTATTGACCCCAAAGAAGGCCACCGCATTATTGAAATAGGGTGTGTTGAAGTCGTTAACCGCCGTTTGACGGGGAATCACTTTCACGTTTATATCAACCCTGGCCGTCATATTGAACAAGAGGCGATTGAAGTTCACGGTATAACCAACGAATTTCTTACCGACAAGCCCACATTTTCTCAAGTGGCCCAAGAATTTGTGAGCTTTATTAAAGGGGCGCAATTGGTTATTCACAACGCGCCCTTCGATGTTGGCTTTATGGATCACGAATTTGGTATGGAAGCGTCGACGAAAGGCGTTATTACCAACCAAATCTGTGATGTCCTCGACACTCTAACCCTTGCTCGCCAAATGCATCCAGGTCAGAAAAACAACCTTGATGCCTTGTGTAAGCGTTACGGCATAGACAACAGCCATCGTACGCTGCACGGCGCTTTGCTGGATGCAGAGATTTTGGCCGACGTCTATTTGTTAATGACTGGCGGACAAACCAAGCTCAAACTGGCATCTAGTTCAGGCAGTGACGCAGACTCAACTGCTATTAGAAGAATTAAACGAGGCGCAAATAAATTAAAGGTTGTTAAAGCTACCGCCGATGAATTAACACAGCATGAAGCTCGCTTAGATATTGTTGAAAAGGCGGGAGGTAAGTGTTTATGGCGCCCTCAGCCTGAAGAGGTGTCCTAGGGCCTGTTGACCTTTGGTGTACGAATTTTGGTCTAAATGGAAGTCTTTTAATCGCAAAACAGTCCTGTAAGCCTAGCGGGCTCAGTTAAAGGACTGTGACAAAGAGTAAAAGGCTTCCATAACGACCCCTTCGGGCAGCGCCTTTGTGCCATCTATACTGCGTTGAATGTTCTCGATTTAGAACCACTAAACCGTCAAACATTCGCCTTGTCTAGATGGCACACAGACCGCTGCAAAAATGTACAGCAAAGGTCAGCAGGCCCTAGCTAAACACGTTTAAATAGAAATAAAATAGCCGAACATTGCAGGAGCAGCGTAGCGTGAGAGTGTGGTTTTATTGGGTAGTTTTTTTATTGTTGTTAATACACTTAAGCGCTGGCGCTCAGTCGCAAGAAGATGAGCGCGATGCTGCGAGGCAACTTGCCGACAGTGCTGTACAAAATCCCCAGTTAAATAATCAAATTGTTGACACCTCACCGCTTACTGATTTAGGCGATAGCTATACAAACTCAATAAAGCTTTTACAAAACCGATTTCGGGTTGATTACAACGTTGAAGAAATCACCATGGTTTTTTTTAGAGAGTATGGCTCTGCACCAGTGGTACTCGTAAGACCCGACGGTTCCAAACTGTTTCAAGGGCGAGTAGACGAAGAAAAAGTTCAGTGGTTTGATGCTGATACTTTCGACATGATTACGATAAAGAACCCAGTACCAGGCCCGTGGCAGGCCGTCGGCCAGGTGCTGCCAGAAAGTCGAATTATGGTGTTATCGAACATTGAGTTACATGCAGAGCCGTTACCTAATGTTTTGTTTGCTGGTGAAATATTAAAGTCTACGGCTTATCTAACTAACAATGGCAAGCCAATTGAAAATAAGCAGTTTAGAGATGTGGTTGAGCTTGATATTGAGTTCAAAAGTACTAACAACCCTAACTTCGGTAACTTTGGCACCGGCGATCAGAGTATTGCAACTTTTCAAGACGATGGGCGGGGTATGGATGAACGCCCTGGAGACGGCGTATTCACCGGCCAGTTTAACTTGAAGATTGCGGCTGGAGAGTGGAAGCCAGTTTTTCGTGTCATTACTCCAATGTATACCCGTGAGCAAGAAGGCAAGCCTACTGTCTTACATGACAACCCAGTTTCAATTGACGTAGAAATGAATGGCGGCGAAGAGGGTTACCATAAAATTATAATAGACGTTGACCGCGAACTGGTGGATATCGAATCGTTACTTGTCGACGGAAAAGTAAAGTTTCCTAATACAGATATGCAAAACTTTTCTTTGACAGAAGGAGGCAGTGAGCCTCGAGAACACCTAATTGTTGCCTACGAAGAGGGAGTATTTAGAGTAAAAGTTACCGCTTATGGTACAACAGTTGATGGAAGAGACTTTATTTTAGACGTGCCTGAGTTTAGTTTTGTCGCCGAGGGACCTGAAGAGCCTGAAGTTGAAGACCCATTAATAGATGGGAAAGACCCAATTGTTGACGGTAGTGCGCCATTAGTAGCGTTGCCAGAGTCGAACCCTGCCGCCATGGCGTCAAGCGAAGCATCTTCGCAAGATGAGCAAGAAGAAATGGATAACGGAACCTTGACGATTATTTTAATAGCAGTCAATGGCTCAATAGTACTTATTGGTATTATTGCCGCTGCAGTTATAATTTTTATGCGTAAAAAGCGCACGTCTTCGACGTCGTCGCCTGAACCAGCAAAGCAAGCCCCAGCAACGACAGATGCCGACCTTTCAATGGAGGAAGCGCCTAAGGGTATTAAAAAGCTATTAGGAATGTTTAAGAAAGGGAATAAATCTGAAAAGTCTTGATGAGGGCTTAATCACTTTAGTGATGGTACGATGTTAAATTGTTCACTTTGAATTTTATTTCGACATAATGACTATTTAACAGGCAAACGAACCGCAGATGACAATTTTATTAATAAAAAGCGTTGACTCCACATGGGGGAATACGTATTATCTGCGCCGCAGTCAGGGGACAGGGCAACAACAGCCAAGTCAACTCACTGATAACATTGAAGATGTGGAGCGGTAGTTCAGTTGGTTAGAATACCGGCCTGTCACGCCGGGGGTCGCGGGTTCGAGTCCCGTCCGCTCCGCCACTCTCTCAATGGTATAACTAAAAGGTCTTCGGAGCGGTAGTTCAGTTGGTTAGAATACCGGCCTGTCACGCCGGGGGTCGCGGGTTCGAGTCCCGTCCGCTCCGCCATTTAGTTATACAGCGCAATCTCGATTATGTGGAGCGGTAGTTCAGTTGGTTAGAATACCGGCCTGTCACGCCGGGGGTCGCGGGTTCGAGTCCCGTCCGCTCCGCCATTAATCGAACAATGCGCGCTTTTCATTATTGCGGAGCGGTAGTTCAGTTGGTTAGAATACCGGCCTGTCACGCCGGGGGTCGCGGGTTCGAGTCCCGTCCGCTCCGCCATTAATGATAAGCTTTTCATCTCATTCAAATTTCCCTTATCGGAAAACTTTAAACTTTCTTATTCACTCCATCTATATTTTCTGAAATTGCCCAGTGCATTGTTTTAAACCTCTGTTTAGTAAAATTTAAGATTGATATATTTATATTTCCTCGGTTCTAGATCCTCTTAATTTTGCGCACAAAGAACTACCTCGAAATATTAAAACTATTTAACAAACAGCAATATGTGCCCCGAAGTCGTAGTGTGTTTTTTAAAATCTGTACTACAGTTAGGTCGTTAGTGCCTGACATCAATGGAATTTATGAATAAAAGCGATCAAAAACGGTATTTTCTAGCAGATAATTTAAAAGCGATTGGCGTTTCTTTAATAAGTGTTGCTTTAATTTCACTTTTTCTAGCCATTGTTATGTTTGTGTTTATTAGAGAACAAGAAGAAAACCGAGCCAAAGAAATTTTAGATAATGTTCGCATGGTCTTTCGAGACGCTGAAATTACCCTTGATTATCTTAACGCACTACCTTACCAATCTTGTGAACTCGAAAACTTGGCAGAAATGCGCAAAACCTTATTTCGCTCTCGTTTTGTAAAAGAAATTGGTTTCTATGAAAATAACGAGTTGCTGTGCAGTACCTATCTAGGCATTCTTAATGAGCCGATTAAAGAAGTAAAGCCCGACTTTTACACCAAGCTTGGCGACGCATTCTGGATAAACACACCGTTACAACTCTTTGACAAGCAGGCGACAGGCACCATTGTTAAACGTGGGCGCTATAACTCGGTGTTAGATATGGATAGTGTCATTGGCTACAGCTTCACGCAAGATTGGCAGCTTTTTTACAATGGCGATCATTTTTATCATATGGCAGGTAATCCAGGGCTGGTTGATACCACGCTTAATCAGGGTGATATGGAAGCACGCACTGGTTATTTCTCGTTGCAATTCATCTTGTGTGATGAGCGCTACACCAATACTTGCTTAAAGGTTAAGTCTGATCACGGCAGGGTATTAGATTTGCACACAGGTAAGATTGTCTTGTTTGTCTTTGCTATGCTGATGACGGTCGCGCTGACACATATGCTGGTGTTTAATTATTTACGCCGTCGGCGATCTCTCGAGTCTAGAGTGAACAAAGGGTTAAAAGAACATAAGTTTTATAGCCTTTACCAGCCGTTTGTCGACTTAAGTACCGGCAAAGTGATAGGTTGCGAGGTTCTAAGCCGCTTTGAAGACGAATTTGGGCCTATTTATCCTGATGAGTTTATTCCTCAAGTTAAAGAACAGGATATGACCTGGGAATTCACCATTGATATGATCACTACAGCGATGAAAGAGCTTAACGAAAACCCAGATATTCCTGAAGGGTTTAAAGTTTCCTTTAACTTGTTCCCCTTCGATTTTACGAGAGATGATTGTCTTGATTTAGATTTTGTTCTGGAAATGAATGTAAAAAACTTCAAGTTAGTATTGGAAATTACTGAAGATGAGCAAATTGCAACCCACAGTGCGGTAAAGCATATAAAGTCGTTAAAGAGTAAAGGGTTCCTATTCGCTATTGATGATTTTGGCGTGGGGTACTCTAACCTAAGCCAGCTCAAAACGTTGAACTGTGATTACCTGAAAATTGACCGTAGTTTTGTTATGGATATGGAGGATAACAGTATTCGTTCATCGCTTATTCCACATATTGTTAGTATTGCTGACGGGCTCAATGTCAACTTGATTGCGGAAGGTGTTGAAAATATAGAGCAATCCAAGGAACTAAGAGGTTTAACCATCGGTTATGGGCAAGGATGGTTGTTTGGAAAGCCGCAGACTGTCGACGCGCTTGCTAAAAGCGTCCACAACACACAATAATTTAGCGCTGTTATTTTTCAGTTGGTGTTGGTAGTGTTTAGCGCTACCATTCACCGCCTGGAAAATATAGAAGATCATTCGCATGCAGGACGTGCTCATTTGCCGCAATATAAATAAAACCTATCAAGATGGCAGTAATGCCACTCCCGTTTTACACGATATCTCTCTTTCAATAAAAGCTGGCGAACATGTTGCCATATTGGGAAGCTCGGGTTCTGGTAAAAGTACGCTTTTACATATACTTGGAGGTTTGGATAAACCCTCTAATGGCGAGGTCGAATTTAATGGTAAATCACTCGGACAGTTATCTGGTAACGCGTTAGCTAAACTTCGCAATGACGAAATGGGTTTTATTTATCAGTTTCATCATCTACTTGGTGAATTCACTGCCTTAGAAAATGTAGCAATGCCGCTTAGGATAAGAGGCGTATCGACGAAGGAAGCCCACTCGAAAGCCCAAGCTATGTTAGAGGAGGTCGGATTATCTCACCGTGTGAACCACTTACCCTCCACTATGTCAGGTGGCGAGCGACAGCGTGTGGCTATAGCGCGTGCCTTGGTTACCGAACCGTCTGTTGTGCTTGCAGATGAGCCTACAGGGAATTTAGATGATTCAACGGGGGCGCAAATTTATAAACTTCTAACAAGTTTAAGTGAGAAAAAAAATACCGCTTTTGTAGTCGTGACCCACGACATAGCCTTAGCGGGCAAAATGGACAGGGTACTTAAGATTAAAGATGGAAGGTTAGCTAACGAGGCGATGTCAAAGGAAGGTCAATATGCTCGTCCTTGAACTGGCCAGTCGTTTTAGAAAAACACGTGCAGAACAGCGTTTTATTTCATTCATCTCAATGTCATCGACTATCGGTATTGGGCTTGGATGTTTTGTGCTTATTGTGCTGCTAAGTGTCATGAACGGCTTTGAAAAAGAGTTGACCGGCCGTATTTTAAGTGTGGTTCCCCACGGAGAGCTATACAGCAAAAGCGAAAGTGGAATAGAGAACTTAGATGCTCAGCTTTATCGATTTTCCCAAGATAGGCGTATAGCCACAGTGACCCCTTACACAGGGTTAACAGGTATGCTGCAGTCAAAAGGAGAATTAAAGGCTATTAGCGTTACCGGGTTACCTGTTAACGATGTAGGTGCAAAATACGCAGAGCGTGTTAGTCAAAGTGACTGGAAAAGGTTCAGCGAGCAGAAAAATGGATTAATTGTAGGTAAAGGTATTTTATCTTCCATGGAGTTGGCTATTGGAGATACGGTTCAAATTCTTATTCCTCAAGCTACGCAGGATTTAACGTTTAAAGCACCGCGCTCAATTACTCTCAAAATATCTGGTGTCATGTCTGTAGGAGGGGAGCTTGATAATCAGCTCGGTCTTATGCATCTTGAGACAGCGTCAGAATCTATTGGGATCACCGCCAAAGCCCAAGGCATACAGTTTACTTTAAACGACCCATTTTCGGCTTACGATACCATGCGTGATATCGGGTACAGCTACCCACAAGCAGTCTATATGTCGGATTGGACCCGAACCCAAGGGCATCTATATAACGATATTCAGTTGGTGAGGGCGGTGGTGTATATCGCACTAACATTAGTTATTGCAGTGGCTTGTTTTAACATAGTGTCATCATTAGTTATGGCGGTGAGAGATAAGCAGGCTGCTATCGCGATTTTAAAAACAATGGGAGCGACTGATCGCTTAATACGCAATACGTTTGTAATGCAGGGCGTTATAAACGGCTTTATCGGTATTACCATTGGCGTAACGCTTGCGCTGTTAGTCGCGCCAAATCTTTCAGATATTGTTCGCTTTATCGAAACCGCGCTAGGTGTAGAGATTCTATCTGGAGACATTTACTTTATTGATTTTCTGCCTTCAAGTTTGCATTGGCAGGATGTAGTAATAACGGTAGTTGTCGCTATGTTTTTGAGTGTAGGTGCAACCTTGTACCCAGCGCACAAAGCAGCGAAGGTGTCGCCATCGTCAGCGCTGCATTAGTCGGCAATTCAGCAAGCTTTCAATAGAGCTCTTGATAAATAGTTCAATTATCGTTGCTCGACATGTTCTGTGAACAAACTTGTTTTCAGGTACAGATAGAGTCCAATTAAAACTATTTAAAAACAAGCATGTAAAGCCTGAAGCCAAACAAAAAGGCCAGCAAATTATGCTGGCCTTATTTAACTTTGGCTATATCGTTACCGCATCGCTGCTTTTACTATTACTCTGAATACAGAGAACGGTGTGTAGTCGTTATTTATTTCTGTCAAAGTGTTCGAAATCAACATCTTCTTGTTTTAAACCCGCTTTCGGGTCGTTATAAATACTTTCATCTAACGCGCCTTCACTTTTGGCAACAACACACGACACCATACAGTCGCCAGTAATGTTTACCGCAGTACGGGTCATATCAAGGAGTCTGTCTACGCCTATAATAAGTGCGATACCTTCAACCGGTAAGTTAACTTGCTGCAAAACCATAGCTAGCATAATAAGGCCTACACCAGGTACACCAGCGGTTCCGATAGAGGCAAGCGTGGCGGTTAGCACCACCATCATATAGTCGCCTAAGCTTAAATCGACAGCGTAAACCTGTGCGATGAACACTGTTGCTACACCTTGCATTATGGCGGTACCATCCATGTTTATTGTCGCACCTAATGGCAGAGTGAACGATGATACCGAATTGCCTACACCCAATTTGTTTTTTGCCGTTTCCATGGTGACGGGCAAAGTAGCGCTACTGCTTGAAGTACTAAAAGCAAACAATGCTGCGTCGCGCATTTTCTTGAGTAAGATAACGGGGTTTAACCCTGACAAGGCTTTGAGCAAAATAGAGTAGGTTACAAGACCATGAAGGATCAAGACGCCAAATACTAAAAAGAAGTACTTCGCCAAACTCAATATGGTTTCGCCACCTATGGTCGAAAACAACTTTGCCATCAATACATAAACGCCGTAAGGCGCTAAATTCATGATAATGGTCACAAGGCGCATTATAACTGTATTGATATCTTCAAAAATCGCGGTGAGGCGCTTGCCTGCATCACCTGTCATTGCCATTGCTATACCGAAAAGTACTGCAAAAACAATAATTTGAAGCATATTTCCCTGCGCCATAGAGTTAATCGGATTGCTAGGGAACATATTCACAATAACGTCTGATAGGCTAGGGGCTTCCTTAGCTTGAAACGTCGTTTCAGTGGTTAAATTCAGTCCATCACCCGGCGACACTACTAAAGCTAGACTCATGGCTAGTGTTATGGCTATTGCGGTTGTGACAACATATAATCCAACCGACTTAGCACCTAGTCTGCCCAGCTTGCTTGGGTCTGATAATGTGCTTGTTCCACAAATAAGGGAAACAAAAACAAGGGGAACAACCAGCATTTTTAAGCTGGCAATAAATATTTGGCCGAGAGTAGAAAATATACCTTCGACAAGAATGTTATACGTGGAGAACTCGAAACCGAATATCGAAAAAGCAAAATCTCCGCTATCATCAAACAATAATTGGAGAAAGACACCAGTCAAGATACCGGCAGCCATGCCGATAAAGATTCGGGCGGTTAAACTATATTTATGTGCAGATGAAGACATTAATGTTCCCTGTGCATTTTTATATTTTTAATCTATCGTAGTGTGCCAGATTCAGTTGATTTTTAAACATAAAAAACGACGCAATTGTCAATAAAAGAGGTTCAGGAACGAATTATGTCGACATTAGCGAAAGTGCTAGGCCTAATTAGCGCAATATTTATGCTAACAGCATGTGGTGGGGGCGGTTCTTCAGTCTCTCGGGATAACACGGATAACGGCAGCGGAGACGACGGTACAACCACACCTACCTACTCAATTGCTTTATCATTAGAAAATGAAAGTGGCGCAAGCGACAACGATTTATCAGAAAATAATAGCTTGTATGCGGTTGCAACTGTAACCGATGAGGACGGAAACCCTCACTCAGACGCACTTTTAACCTTTACATTAAGCAATGAGGAACTTGCCGAGTTTGGCAATGACACAGGCACAGCGCGCACCAATTCAAGCGGTGTTGCTAGGATCCTTTTGAATGCCAGTACGGCTTCAGGTGATGGTGAAATTACTGCTGCGCTTAGTAGTGGCGAAACAGGAACTACCACGTTCTCTGCCACAGCTGTAAGCGGTACTGATCCCACAACTATTAGTGTTGTACTGTCGCTGCAAAATGAAAGTGGCGAAGCCGATAATAATATTTCATCTAGCAATACCTTAACAGCAGTGGCGACGGTAACAAATTCGCTGGGCGAACCTCAGGCAGATCTTCTGCTTACCTTTTCATTGAGTAACGATGAACTTGCTATATTCTCAAACGATACTGCGACTGCATTAACTAATGCTGATGGTGTTGCGACAATAGATATGTCGGTGGGAAGTGCCTCTGGCGACGGCGAAGTAACGGCCACCTTACCTACTGGCGAGGCGGACTCAACGACTTTTAGCTCTGAAGGAAGTACAACGGTGAGTGAAGAGCCTGCTTCTCTTGAACTTTTCGCTGACAGCATTCAGCTGGCCTCAAGCGGCAGCGATGAAATAGAACTAATTGCTTTAGTTAAAAATGAGCAAAGCGTTTTGATGGAAGACGTTGAAGTTAGCTTTTCAGCAGAAACAGGTGATGGTGTTGAACTTCAGTTAACGCAGCCCGAAACTGCTGCCGACGGCACAGCTCGTGCTGTGCTAACATCGCAGAACGACAAATCAAACCGTACTATTACCATTACAGCCGGAGCGGGCAGTCTGACTGAATCTGTTGATATTACGATTCGAGGAACAGAAGTTATTATTAACGGCGCCTCATCTGTCATTTTAAATGATACTGTTGATTATACTATCCGTCTTCAAGACTCCGACGGACAGCCTATCGATAACGAAGATGTTGTCTTAAGTGCTACTAATGGCACGCTTAGCAGCACGTCGGTCAATACCGGTACCAACGGTCAGGCCACGGTGTCATATACGGCATCATCGTCAGGTGAAGACACCATTACTGCATCAGCACTTAATGCTGAAACAAGTTTTACGGTTCAGGTTCAGCAAGACGAATTTAACTTTGTTAACTTACCTACCGAAGAAGTACCACTAGGGCAAACTCAGACCATCACAGTGCAGTGGCGTCAAAACAATACGCCGGTAGAAGGTCAAGTTGTTACTTTTAGTGCCTCCCGCGGCGAGATAGCTGGAAGCGCTACAGTAGCAACTGATGCACAAGGGCAAGCAAGTATTGATATTAGTGCGAATAACGCAGGTATTTCTTCAATCACGGCAACGGCAAGCGATGGAAGCGGTAACGTGTTAGTTTCTGCGCTTACTCAGATTGAGTTTATTGCTACCACGCCACACACGCTTATTGCCGATGCTTCGCCAGACATTTTAGGGCCTGATGGACAAACCAGCACAATCAGCGCAGTGGTTCGCGATGTCGACGGCAATTTGGTGAAAAACAGTGTGGTTAACTTTACTGTTTCCGATGTGTCAACTGGTTTTGTATCACCTTCTCAGGCAACGACTGATAGCAAGGGGATAGCAACAACTGTCTTCACGTCTGGCTCGGTTTCAACTCTAGAGTCGGTGGTTGTTACTGCGTTTGTTGCAGAGGATTCAGCGATTGATGATCAAGTAACACTAACTGTAGGCGCTCGCGCATTCGATATCTCTTTGGGTACAGGTAATGAACTTGAAGAACCTAATTCTACTTCGTATTTAAAACGTTTCGGTGTCTTTGTATCTGATTCTGCTGGGCAGCCAGTTAGCGGCGTGAGTCTAACAGCATCGGTTGCTCCGGCAAAATATGTTAATAATGGTGAATATCGCACTGGGTTCTGGGTATATAACGACGATGAATCTCAATGGGTAGCGATAGTTAATCAAAACTGTCTCACAGAAGATGTGAATGATAATGGCATCTTGGATACAACACCAACTGACGAAGATACTAATGATGACGACATGCTTACGCCTGGGTTGGTGGGAACGATAACATTTGCTGATGGCAACGCTGAAACAGATGATAATGGTTATGCAGAATTAGAATATCGTTATCCAAGCAGCTATGCAGTTTGGTACGATGCAGTCATTTCTGTTTTTGGCCAGTCTACAGGAAGCGAGGCTCAGGCTTCGATGAACTACACACTAAGTATCTCAGCTGACGATGTGACCGATGAAGGGGCGTCACCGCCGGCGAACCCGTTTGGTGTGACTGACCAGTGCACGCTGGTTACACCATAGAGAATTAATACTTAAGAAATAACTAAAAGCCGGCTCGTAGCCGGCTTTGTTTTTACTTTTCTAAACGTTAAAGCGCTTACCCCTGTTGGAATGGATAAACCGAACCAATCTTCAGAATTTGCGTAAGCTCATCAAGTGCAGTGCGCGACTCAATAAGTAGCTGCGGATCGCGCAAGTCGTCTTCGCTCAACTCATCGCGATAGTGTTTATCGACCCACGCGTTTAAGCGTGCGAACTGTGTATCGTTGATTAGCGTGTTCTGATTTACTGCTTCAAGCTCTTGATCGTTCATAGCAACACGCAAACGCAAACACGCCGGGCCTCCGCCGTTGCGCATACTTTGTTTAACATCGAAATAGTTAACCGACTTAATTGGCGTACCCAGTGTGACTAACTTGTCTAAATAACGTTTAACCGCTTCGTTTTCCTGGCACTCACTGGGCGCGATGATAGTCATGTCGCCACTTGGAAGCGTTATAATTTGCGTATTAAACAGGTATGTTTTTATTGCGTCTAGAACAGACACTTCCGTGGTGGGCACTTCAATAAAGTGAAGTGGCTCACTACCAAATTTGGCTTGAAGCTCTTTAAAGCCCGCTTCTTTTTGATAAAACGCTTGTTCGTGGAAAAACAACACGTTTTGGTTACCTACCGCAATTACGTCATTGTGGAATACGCCTTGGTCGATAACATCAGGGTTTTGCTGCATATAAACCACGCCATCGTCATCAAGACCGTGCAAACGCGCAACGGCTTGGCATGCTTCTAATGTTTGGCGGGCGGGATATTTGGTTGGCGCAGGTTTGCTGGTATCAAATGCGTGGCGACCATAAACAAACAGTTCTACGCCAGCTTCACCATAGTTGCTGCAAAGTCGCGTATGGTTGGCTGCACCTTCGTCACCAAAATGCTCGTTATCCGGCAGGTGCTGGTGATGGGCAAAGTGTTTTTCATTGGCGAAAGTGCCACGCAGAATATTGCCAGTAACCTGTGGCTCTAATGAGCGATGAAACTTGTTTGTTAAGTTTGCAGGGGTAAAGTGAACGCGGCCATCGGCAGTATCGGCGCTAGGAGACACAGTGGCGGCATTTGCAGTCCACATGCTACTAGCAGAGCAACAAGCAAGAAAAATCTCGCGAGATTGCTTTGCAGCGCTTTCTAGCACGCGAGCATCTGAACCAGTAAAGCCTAGTCTACGCAGGGCAGCAATGTCAGGGCGCTCTTGTGGGGCTAGTACACCTTGAACCATGCCCATGTCGGCCAGCGCTTTTGCTTTTGCAAGGCCTTGCTTCGCAGCTTGTTTTGGGCTGCTCTTCGCATTAGCATTGTTCAGGGAAGCGACATTGCCAAACGACAAACCGGCATAGTTATGGGTAGGCCCAACAATACCATCAAAGTTAACTTCAAACTGCTTCATACTTTCCCTCATTCTTGGAGTTTTGGCACTTGACCCCATATGCTACTTTTAAATATACGCTGCGATTATATTGTTAGCAGCAACGCTTTCGTTTTTTTCCAGGGGCAAACGAGGCACTTCTTTAAACCTGATCAAGTTGATAGGTTAGGTCGGAATGGCTGGCATTATACGACTTTTAAAGCCAATGCCAATCGCGCTGCTTGTTTATTGTACAGTTTTTGCGCGAGTTTGAAGCGATGGGAAGAATAAGTATGAAGAAGATCTTGTTTTCCATTCACTTTGTAGATATATGTTAAAAAAGAGCGGGTACCTTATAAATAGTGCAAGGTAGCTCCAGTTTTCAAAAATTGACGTAAATAGTCATTAAAAATCAATAGGTTTAGTTCAATTATATGGCAAAATCACTGGTCATAGTCGAGTCACCAGCCAAAGCAAAAACGATAAATAAATATCTCGGTAAAGATTTTATCGTAAAAAGTTCGGTTGGCCACGTGCGAGATCTTCCGACGAAGGCATTAGGCAAAGTAGAGCCTAAAAAACCGGCTAAAGAACTCAAAACTTTAAGCGAGGAAGAACGTCAAGATTACCTTCGCCGTCACGAATACTTAAAGCTTGTAGACAGAATGGGTGTGGATCCAGAAAAAGACTGGAAGGCACACTACCAAGTATTGCAAGGCAAAGAAAAGGTAGTCAACGAACTCAAAAAGCTCGCAAAAGATGCTGACACTATCTATCTCGCAACCGATTTGGACCGCGAAGGAGAGGCTATTGCTTGGCACTTACAAGAACTGTTAGGCAAAAAAGATAAGACCTACCAGCGGGTAGTATTTAACGAAATTACTAAAAACGCGATTCAAGATGCGTTCTCAGACCCGGGTGAGCTGAATATATCGCGCGTTAATGCACAGCAAGCTCGTCGATTCCTTGACCGTGTTGTAGGCTTCATGGTGTCGCCACTTCTGTGGAAAAAGATTGCGCGAGGCCTTTCAGCAGGGCGCGTTCAGTCGGTAGCGGTGAGGCTCGTTGTTGAACGTGAACGCGAAATTAAAGCCTTCGTACCAGAAGAGTTCTGGGACGTTCATGCAGACTTGACCAGCCAGCAAAAAGCGGCACTTCGCATGTTGGTTGCCAAGCACCAAGGCAATGCATTCAAGCCTAAAAATAAGGCCGAAACAGATAAAGCACTTACTGACTTAGAAGGCGCTAGCTACACCGTTGAAAGCCGTGAATCTAAGCCTACCCAAAGTCGTCCTTCAGCACCGTTTATCACCTCAACACTGCAACAAGCAGCGAGTACACGTTTGGGCTTCGGTGTTAAGAAAACTATGATGATGGCACAGCGTCTTTATGAGGCTGGCTACATCACCTATATGCGTACAGATTCAACGAACCTAAGCCAAGAGGCTTTGGACAGTGCTCGAGCATATATTTCAGATAACTTTGGTGATAAATACTTACCAGATTCGCCAAATCGCTATGGAAGCAAAGAAGGCGCGCAAGAAGCTCACGAAGCGATCCGCCCTTCAAATGTGAGCATTAGTGCCGCTAGCCTAGGTGATATGGAGCGCGATGCACAGCGTCTTTATGAGCTTATCTGGCGCCAGTTCTTGGCTTGTCAGATGACGCCTGCGAAGTACGATGCAACCACCATTAAAGTGGCGGCAGGAGACTATGAGCTTACAGCAAAAGGTCGCGTACTTAAGTTTGACGGTTGGACGCGTGTACAGCCTCAGCTTCGCAAAAAAGGCGACGAAGAGCTTATGTTGCCTGATGTGCAAAAAGGCGATGTTCTGGACTTAAAAGCGCTCGACCCTAAGCAACACTTCACTAAGCCAGTAGCGCGATTTAATGAAGCGTCGTTAGTGAAAGAGCTTGAGAAGCGCGGCATTGGTCGTCCATCAACATACGCGAGTATTATTTCAACCATTCAAGATCGCGGCTACGTACGTTTGGAAAATAAACGTTTTTACGCCGAGAAAATGGGGGAAATCGTAAACGATCGTCTGATGGAAAACTTCGACGATCTGATGAGCTATGACTTCACGGCCAACATGGAGCAGCATCTAGATGATATCGCTGAAGGCAACAAAGATTGGAAAGATGTTCTTAATGAGTTCTACAGCGGATTCTATGGAAAACTGCTAAACGCTGAAAAAGACCCTGAAGAAGGCGGTATGCGCCTAAATCAGGCAATACCTGCGGGTATTGAATGCGACAAATGCGGCCGCGAAATGAATGTAAGAACCGCATCTACTGGCGTATTCTTAGGCTGTTCAGGTTATAACTTACCGCCTAAAGAGCGCTGCACCAATACCATGAACCTAACGCCTGGCGATGAAGTGGTGAAGGTGGATGACGAAGAAGAGCTTGAAACGGAAGCGCTTCGCTCTAAAAAGCGTTGTCCTAAGTGCGGAACTGCTATGGACAGTTACTTGGTAGACGAAACCCGTAAGCTTCACGTTTGTGGTAATACACCTACCTGTGACGGAACCTTAGTCGAGGCAGGCACATTTAAAATTAAAGGCTACGACGGCCCAATTATCGAATGCGATAAGTGCGGCAGTGACATGGAGCTTAAGAACGGTCGTTTCGGTAAATACTTCGGCTGTACTAACGAAGAGTGTAAGAATACCCGTAAGCTGCTCAGAAACGGGGAAGCAGCGCCACCGAAAGAAGATCCGGTCGATTTGCCTGAACTTCCTTGTGAAAAGTCAGACGCCCACTTCATGCTACGCGATGGGGCCTCGGGAATTTTCTTGGCAGCGCATAACTTCCCTAAATCTCGAGAAACTCGTGCGCCGAAAGTGGAAGAACTTGCTCGCTTTAGAGATAGAATTTCGCCGAAATTCTATTATCTTGCCGATGCACCAAAAACTGATCCGGACGGTAACCCTGCAATAGTTCGCTACAGCAGAAAGACCAAACAGCAATACGTAATGTCTGAAAATGACAGCGGAAAAGCAACGGGTTGGTCAGCATGGTATGACAATGGTAAATGGCAGGAGCAGGCAGCGAAAAAGCCTGCGGCCAAGTCAAAAGCCAAGAAAAAGTAATTCAAAGCAAATATAATACTTTGAAGCCTAAGCAGTAAGCCCGAATTTATTCGGGCTTACTACGTTTTGAGAAATTTTTAGAGACTTGCAATACGCTTCATGCAAGGTTTACTACTACATTAATAGAGAGTGAGTTATGGCCTCTTTACAAGATCAACTTCTAAAAGCCGGATTGGCTGATAAAGCGTCTGCAAAGCAAGCACGCGCTGACAAACGTAAAAAGCAAAAACAGAAAAATAAGCAAAAGCAGCCGGTGGTAGATGAGGCAACTTTGGCGGCTCAGAAAGCGGCGGAAGAGAAAAAAGCCCGCTCTCGTGAGTTAAACCAATTGCAGCAGGAAGAACGTGAAAAACGTTCGATCGCGGCTCAAGTAAGACAGCTTATCAACGTTAATAAACAGCCTCGTAAGGGTGAAGCTTTACTTAATTTTACTCACGATAACGTGGTAAAACGCATGTACGTAAGTGAAGAAATGCACAAGCAAGTGACAAAAGGTCGTTTGACTGTGGTATTACTCGATGATGCTTACGAACTGGTTCCAACGCCGGTGGCTGACAAGATTGCTCAGCGTGATGAATCTTCAATTATATATCGCGCCGATTTAGATAAAAGTGGTAGCGACGGAAAAGACGAAGATGAAGACGACTGGTATGCCGACTACGAAATCCCAGACGATTTAACCTGGTAGCCTTTTTAAACTCGCCACTTTTTCCTTTGATAAAGGTTAGGTGGTGAGTATGTTTTGCTTTTCTTTATTTAACCCACCCAGCGTTTTATTTACCTTCACTAACGCAGCTCCCACCTAAACCTGTTCATTGCAATCACGCCTCAACGCCCTTTGCTGCTTTCGTTTTAGTCACTTTAAACGTTTGTGTTTATTGTGGCTTATTAAAAAATTTCGTCTTAGCCGTTATACACAAAACACTAAGAAAACATCGTATTTTTAATTTCTAGTCTATATTTGTTAAAGCGCATTTGTATCGCAGGTCGTAATTATTTGCATTGAATGTTGTTTCTTAATTCAGGAGGGAAGCCATGAAAGGTTTACCGAAGCTGGTTCTAGGTGTCGTAATATCTCTATGCATGTCACTACCTGTAAATGCTGGGCTATTCAATATCTCTATTAATAATCTTGGCGGGCTAACACCTTCTCAATCTAGCGTTTTTGATGATGCAATCGCGTATTGGGAATCTTACTTAATAGGGGTTCAAAGTGCGTTCAATCACAACATTGTTATCGACGCCAGTGGTGTTCCAATTGATGGCGTGAACGGAATATTGGGCAGAGCAGGCCCCTCAAGTATCACTTGGTTTTCTGATAGTGCATTTGTTTACGCAAGTAAAGGTCGCATGCAATTTGATACGGCGGACCTAAATAACATGGAAAATAACGGTACACTTTTCGATGTTATTGCACACGAAATGGCCCATGTTATCGGTTTTGGAACCTTGTGGACGACCGACTTTTTTATTGCCGGTACTCAATCTAACTATGTTGAGGGTTCAGGGCGTTACACGGGAGAATATGCATTAGAAATGTATCGTAAAGAATTTGTAGAAGATGCTGAATTTATCCCGGTAGAGCTCGGCGGAGGCGATGGTACTGCCAATAGTCATTGGGACGAGCCTTGGCCTGGTGGTGCATCGGACTTAATGACAGGGTATTTAGGGCCTTATCCAATTACGTTGAGTGATACAACAGTGGCATCGTTTGCTGATATTGGCTATTTAACCACAGTAACGCATGCTGTTGATGAAGCCACAACGGTTTGGTTGTTCTTACTTTCTATGGGACTCATTGTAGGAAGATATCATAAACGGCCAAGTTTACGTCGCCTGTAAGCTCTGTAGTTTAATTTGACCATTAGCAGGCCCTTAATGCTTGAATAACCTTAGCAGCTGTAATCATGTTTACGCATCTAAATTAGGTGATAGCTTTCATCTATAGAAATGTGGCTTTTGCTGCTCTATCTTTTCCTTTGTTGTAAATTATTCTGTTCACACGCTTACACTGCTAAGACTCCGCTGATAAAATCATGATAGAAGGTATCTATCATAATTTAGGAATGAGTCATTGGATATTCGTCAGCTGCAGTTTTTAGTCGCGTTAGGTGAAACGCAACATTTCGGTAAAGCGGCAGCATTATGCAGCGTCACACAACCCACGCTTTCTTCACGGCTTCATAATTTAGAAGATGAGCTAGGCATTCAGTTGGTGGCTCGTAACCATAGATTTCAAGGATTTACTTCAGAAGGTGAAAGGATCTTAGCATGGGCGAAAAGTATCCTTGCGGCGTGCGACGGCTTACAGGCAGAAGCTGCATCATGTAGAGGCGCTTTAGTTGGGCGTTTACGAATTGGTACCGTACCTTTAGCGAGTGTCGAACCTACCGATATCATTGACACATTGTCAAAACAGTACAATGCGCTTCAATTTTCCTTGCAAACTTATAGCAGCGAACATATTGCAAACGCATTACATCGAAATGAGTTAGACCTTGGTCTTTGTTACCTTGAGGGCATGAACACACAGCACTTTAATATTTTGCCGTTTAAAGCTACGCCAATGGTGTTGGTGTATAGTCCGAATCATTTTTCTTTTAAGCAAAATACCGTAAGCTGGCAAGCACTTTCAGTACTACCATTGGGTTTACTAACACCTTCAATGCACTTTAGACAGTCTATCGTCCTAAACATGGCCAACGTAGGCGTGAACAATGAGCCTGTAATTGAGTCTGACTCTGTTCATTGTTTATTACAGGCAGTGCAAAAGGGGATATGTTGTACCATCGTACCTATGAATGTTGCAATGGCCAATGCAAGTTCTAGCCTTGCCCATGTTGTTGTTGAAGATAGTAAAACCATCTCAAAACTAGGACTTATAATGCGCAAAGGGGAGCCTGAGTCTCCTATTGCCAAGCAATGTTTTGAGTTTTTAAAGGGAGTGGTCTAGATGTGTTTAACAAGGGAGGCGGATACGGTGAGTAAGAAAAGTGATTCACTTATAGGTTTAGTACTTGCAGGTGGTCAATCGCGCAGAATGGGACGAGATAAAGCGCTTATGCGTTATCAAGGCCGCACTCTAATTGAACATGCTTCATTACTTTTGCAGTCAGCGAGCTGTGAGCACGTGTTAATTAGCCGTAATGCGCCTGGTTTCTTAGGTGACTTAATTGAAGATGCCGGGCCGCTTGGTGGAGTGCATGCTGCATTAAACTTTTTAGATAATGCCGAAGATGAAAGCAGCAATCATAGTGAACTGCTTGTTCTTCCGGTTGATATGCCTCAGATGACACCTCAGCTTTTAAATACATTAGTTTCGAAAGGACGGGAAGTCCAGCGAGCGTGTTATGTTGAAAACCGCTTTTTGCCTTTTTACTTACCTATTACATTGAATACAAAGACGTCGCTAGCTCACTATTTGGTAGACCAAAGCAAAAGGCGAGTCGTGGGCTTCTTGGACCGCGTTAATGCAATTTCTCTTGAGGAAGTGAGCCTTACAGAAATAAAAACTAGGGAAGGTGACCATAACGAAAAATCTGATGGGTACGGCCCAAATAAAGATAACGCACAATGGTTGAACGTTAATACGCCTGGTGATTGGCCACATGAAAAATAACGCCGGACAACAAGCACTAATTTTAGATACTACGCCTTACATTCAACGCTATCCACTCGCTGAAGAAGTGGCTTTAAGCATCAGTTACAACGGTATTAATTATGCCGTTATGCTGATAACCCCTCATGATATTGAAGATTTTATCGTAGGCTTTAGCTTAAGTAGTGACATTATAGAGCATCCTCGCCAGCTCTATAATATTGAATTGGCTCGCCATAGCGAACATATAAATGCTGAAGTTGAAATTGCCAATCAAGCGTTTTGGAAGTTAAAAGAAAATAAACGGCAACTGGCAGGGGCATCGGGCTGTGGACTTTGTGGAATAGAAGCGCTAGATAATGCATTGCCTCAACTACAAGTTGTTGAAACATCGCCTTTACCAAACGCAAACTGGTTTGAGGGCTTGCGAGAACTTATCTCTAACGCGCAAGTATTAGCGCAAAAAAGTGGTGCAGTTCACGGGGCGCTTTATGTTGATGCCAAACGCAATGTATTGGCATGCAAAGAAGACATTGGAAGGCACAATGCGTTTGATAAGTTAATTGGCGCAATCGCAACCAACAAGCTTTATCAGTCTGAATGTATTGTAGTTCTAACCAGTCGCTGCAGTTTAGAGTTAGTGCAAAAAGCGATAAGATCGAAATTACCCGTGGTAGTAACGCTTTCTGCGCCCACGGCGCTGTCAGTTAAGTGGGCAAGCCGATACGGTGTTACCCTTATTCATGTACCCAAATATGACGCACCGAGGGTCTACTCGCCGCATGTATAGAGGGGCACAAGCAAAAAAGGCAGCGAAGCTCGACATGCCCCCTCAATTGGGGCCTATAACGATGCGCCTAGACAGCAGAAACTGCAATTCGGCCATCTGACTTAGATTTCGAAAGTTTGATGGCAATAAACTTTGAAGTTGGCGTGAAGGTTCCATCACCATAGCTTTCTAGTGGTACTAAAGGGTTAGTTTCTGGGTAATACGCGGCTGCTTGGCCTGGCGGTATGTCGTAAGCTACTAACATAAATTGCTTTATCTGGCGTGTTTTGCCGTCGTTCCACATTGAGGTAATGTCGACTTTATCGCCATCGTTAAATCCCAACTTCTTAATATCACTCTCATTAACAAACAAAACATCTCGCGCGCCAAACACATTTCTGTAGCGATCATCCATGCCATAGATGGTGGTGTTGTATTGGTCGTGGGAACGCAGCGTTTGTAAAATAAGGTCGGGCTTTTCTCCTTGTGCAACTATGTCTTCATTCAATAGTGATGCTGGCAGCGCGTTGACAGCAAATTCAGCTTTGCCCGACGGCGTTAGCCAGCGTCTTTCACTTGCGGCATTACCTAGGTGAAAACCGCCTGGCTGATTAAGTTTGGTATTAAAGCTTTTAAAGCCGTCTATGGTATCGGCAATGAGTTCACGAATGTGATCGTAGTCGCTTATTAAGAAATCCCAGTCCACTGGCTTGTTACCTAGTGTTGCCTTTGCTAACCCTGCGATAATAGCGGGTTCAGAGCGAAGCTCTCGCGAACTTGGAGGTAGCTGACCATAAGAGATGTGGACCATAGAAAACGTATCTTCGACGGTAACACCTTGTTGTCCGTTGGCTTGCATGTCGACTTCAGTTCTACCTAGGCAAGGCAAAATAAGCGCATCTTTACCCGTCGTCAGGTGTGATCGGTTTAGTTTGGTGGCGATATGCACGGTTAGATCGCATCTTGATAACGCAGCATGGGTGCGCGGAGTATCCGGTGTTGCCTGCGCAAAATTGCCACCTAAACCAATAAATACTTTGGCCTCGCCTTTCTCCATTGCTTGAATGGCCTGTATGGTGTTGTGTCCATTTTCTCGTGGAACAGCGAAGTTAAACTTGTCTTCTAATGCGTCGAGTAACGCCTTAGGCGGTGCTTCGTTAATACCTACCGTCCTGTCGCCTTGAACATTACTATGTCCCCGTACAGGCGATAGTCCTGCGCCAGGCTTACCAACGTTACCTCGTAACAACTGAACGTTTACTATTTCTTGCACCGTAGCGACAGAGTGTTTGTGCTGAGTAATACCCATGGCCCAACACATGATGACGCGCTCTCCACGCTTGTACATAGTAGCAGCATGGCGAATTTCGTCTTTCGACAAACCGCTTTGCGCTTCAATACTTTCCCAACTTGTATTGTCGACTATAGTTAAATAGTCGTCCATGCCGTTAGTATGTGCATTAATAAAGTCATGATCGAACACGGGGGTATCATTGTGTGCTTTTGCTTCATGTTCCCAGGTTAACAGCCATTTGGCGATGCCGCGCATCACTGCCATGTCACCACCAAGCGCAGGCCTGAAGTAAGCGGTATTGGTAGGTGTTGAACCATTAGTTAGCATTTCGATAGGGTGTTGAGGGTGCTGGAACTTTTCCAAACCACGCTCTTTAAGTGGGTTTAGGCAAACGACTTGCGCACCTCTTCGCACAGCTTCACGTAAAGGTTCTAACATTCGGGGATGGTTTGTTCCCGGATTTTGACCGATAACAAATATGGTGTCTGCCTTTTCAAAATCGTTGAACGTGACAGTGCCTTTACCTACGCCTATTGTAGGTGTCATACCTTGCCCTGATGCCTCGTGGCACATATTTGAACAATCGGGAAAGTTATTGGTGCCAAACGCACGTACGAATAATTGATATAAATAAGCGGCTTCGTTACTTGCCCGCCCTGAAGTATAAAATTCGGCTTGATGAGGCGAACTTAAACCATTTAAATGCGTTGCAACTAGAGCAAAAGCATCGTCCCATGTTACAGGTTCATAATGGTCAGTTTGAGCATTATATCGCATTGGATGGGTAAGCCTGCCCTGCGACTCCAACCAGTAATCGGTGTGCTTTTTAAGTGAGCTAACTGAAAAGTTGGAGAAAAACGCTGGGTCTACATAGCGACCAGTAGACTCCCAATTCACTGCTTTAGCCCCGTTTTCACAAAACTTAACCAACCCACTTTCCGGTGATTCACCCCACGCACAGCCTGGGCAATCAAAACCTTTATCTTGGTTGGTTTTAAGCATGGCCCGCAAATTTTTAAGCGGTTTTTCACTTTGGATCCAGCTTTGGGTTACGCTTTTTAACGCCCCCCATCCGCCAGCGGGTTTGTTATACGTCTTGATGTTGCGCTTATCACTCATGTTTTGCCCCTGTGTCTGCGCGGTTATCTACCAATGTATAAAATGCCTCATCTCAAGACTTTTTATCGGAAATACTTTAACCATTCCTGTTAAGGTGTTCCAATTGATTACGCCAACTAAGTGATAGAGTTCATCAATTAACCGCTTATTTCCATTCTCCCGTCTTAAGTGCGTAGGGCGACCTGTCGGTAATTTCGTGGGAGTAGGGATATGCGCCCGCAATGTGCGTTACCGATGACACCGACAGCGAAACTAAGCGCTCTGCGCCTTCAAATTCGGCCATGTTAGATTCAGCCAGTTCAACTTTTGCCTTTGCTTTAACAAAAAGGAGGTCGCCTGTTTCATCATCCCAAAAGCATAGGCCTACGCGAGGGTCTAACAATATGTTGCCCAAGGTATTAAAGAACTTGTTTCCACTAAAGTCTGGAAAGATTAACTTGTCACTTTCTACTTTTATAAAGCCGGCCTTACCACCTCTGTGAGAGACGTCCAGCCCTTCGTTAGCCTCTTGGCCTAATGAACTATGTCGTGACGCAATAAAAAATGTCTCAGCGTTTGCTATCATTGAACGGGCACATTGGTTGAGTACATTCGATGTTGAAATAGTAAAAGAGTCGTTATTCTTCACTGTATCCTTTGACGACTCACTTAGCGTTATACGTTGTACTTTTGTCGTGTTTCGTTTATGGATGTACTGTGGGCAGTTACCAAAACTTTGATCGACTAATACCGTTAGGTTGCCGTTGATTGCGTGAGTTATTGTACCGTTAAGTCGATTTCTCCTTCTTGTAGCGTATTCAATTCCGACAATGCCGATTTTGCTTCCTGCCATCACGTCTAGGTTTAATGGGTCTTGAATCATTTTTAATACATCAGTGGGTAGGTTAAACCGCAACTGAGTAGGAGAGGGGCTTTCGATAAAGTCATCATCTCCCCAAATTGGGGTTGCCACTGGGTGGCCTTCCTCGTCAACTAGTCCAAAAACGGTGAATGGCGTAGATGTGAAAAATCGTCGGTGCTGCTCAGGCATGAAACTGCGGATAAATCCATTGGTTCGCTCACCTATTTCTTTATCAATTCCTAGCTTTTTCTGCAAAGTAATTTCACCATAGTGAAACGCAGGGTTTATAGATGTAAGCTTGGTTAGTGTCATAACAACCTCGTTGATCGATATCGCTAAGTCAACACGCTTAAGCACGGCATACGCCGTGCTCCTAACTACGACTCTTAATTATGTTGTTGCGAAAAGTTTTACACGCGTGCTGCAGCTATATCAGACGCTGGCATTGGAACAAAGTTGTCTAAGTTTTCAATAGCTTTCAACCAATTATTTATATGGGGGAAATTTGACAGGGATATCCCACCCTCAGGTGCATGAGCCATATACGAATACATAGCGATATCAGCAGCGGTTACATGGCTTCCTACCAGAAACGAACTTGCCGAGTTTGCTAAATGGGCCTCCATATTGCTAAGCAGCGTAGCGCTGACCTCAAGCACAGCCGGTTCGTGTATCGTTGCGCCAAATACGTATTCTAATCGCGCAGCTGCAGGCCCTCTGGCTAGCTCTCCTGCTGAAACTGATAGCCAGCGCTGAACAAGCGATTTTTCCTTGGCGTCTTTTCCTAGCCAATAGTCGCTTTCTGCGTAGGCGTGGATTAAATAAACCAATATGGCATTGGAGTCAGCTAACGTTACGTCGCCATCTGTTATGACGGGGACTTGTTTGAACACGTTAAGCGAACCAAAGTGCTCACTTTTGTGCTCGCCGTTGGCCATATCAGGCTCAACAGTCTCAAAAGGGATGGCGTTTAGTGCCATAATAATGAAACTTTATGGCAGTGGCCAGATTTAGGGTTTTGGATTAATGTAATAGGGCTTTTGGGTACAACTTTGTTTATTTGTTGCGTCATAGGTTTATCCTAAAAAGGGGAATAGTGTTGATGTCATTAGCTTGGCTCACAACTCAAGTTCAGACAGTGAAGGAAAGTCGTCGGGACGTCGCTCCCCATCCCAGGTGAATTTTCGTTCGTTCTCTGCTATCGGGTGTTCGTTAATACTGGCAATGCGTTTTTCCATTAGCCCTTCAAGATTGAACTGCCAATTCTCATTGCCGTAAGCTCTAAACCATTGACCGGAATCGTCCTTGTACTCGTAGGCAAAACGAACTGCTATACGGTTTTCGCCAAACGTCCATAATTCTTTTACTAGCTTGTAATTGAGTTCTTTATTCCACTTTCTTGTTAAAAAGCTTACTATTTGAGCGCGTCCAGCAATAAACTCCGCGCGGTTGCGCCAATTGCAGTCAAAGGTGTAAGCACCCGCAACTTTTACCGCGTCTTTACTGTTCCATGCGTCTTCAGCAAGGCGCACTTTTTGTGTTGCGGTTTCAAGGGAAAACGGAGGGAGTGGCGGTCTCATAAATATCTCCTGTTAGCATGAGGCAGTAGTTAAAAAATATCTATTAAAGTAAAAGTGCTAAATAGCTAATAGCAAT
>NZ_JAHHDX010000020.1 GCF_018619335.1 Alteromonas sp. ALT199
ATATCAATATTATCAATGCTTTACAATAAATCATCAAATCTAGCATAATACTGCCGAAATGTGATCATCAGGTTATTCAATGTCTTTTAAGTTTACTAATTCGCACCTGCCGTCGCGTAAAATGGTAAGAAATGACAATAGTACACTACCTCAAGACTTAACTCGTGATGGTAAGGATGATTCTAACCAAGCACAGTACAAGTCTAGTGCCCAAGGGTTAGCTTCAAACGAAAATTCACCGTCAGATAAAAGTTTTGAAAGCTATTATCAACAATACTACAGTGAAATATTTACTAAGCTTCCATACAACACACAGCGTGCATACATCAGTGACTATAATGAGTTCGCGATTTTTTGTAGGCAAACCGGCTTAGACGGTTTTAAAAACGACTTCGAACATAACGAAAACTGTATTAAACACTACGTAGAAGAACTGTGCGGTTCTCCCCTAGCCTATAGAACCATAAAGCGTCGATTATCTGCACTTAGTAAATTCCTAGGTGTGGCTAAGTTACCCAATCCAATTGTTAGATCTTCTTACTTAAGAGACTTTATTCGACTTTCGCTAATTGAAAATAGAAAGTTCCGCTTGTCTCACAAGCAAGCGGTTCCACTTACTATCGATATGGTTGAGCAGATTAATAATGCAATCATTCCGGATTCTTTATTGGAACTTCGGGACCTCGCGATCATCAATCTAATGTTTGATGCATTACTTCGTGCTGATGAACTAGTGCGCGTATGCGTTGAAGATATATCTGCACGTAATAATACCTTGTTGGTTGTATCCTCGAAAAGCGATCAAACTGGTCAAGGTCAATACCGCTACGTATCTTCTAGTACCATCTCAATGGTTCAGGAATACATTAATGAAGCTAACATAGACCCAAAAACGAAAGAGCCTCGGCTTTCTTCAGACTTACGCGGCTTACACAAAGGCATTTTATTTAGGCGACTAACAAACCACAAGACCGCGCTTTTACCGTTTAACGAAAACATACCAAGCCATCAGTCAAATGTACTTAATTATTCAAGCGTATATAGAATTTGGCAACGCATCGCTCTTCGCGCCGGTATTACTGAAAATATTACGCCACATAGTGGTCGCGTTGGCGGTGCGGTTTCTCTTGCTGAAGATGGCGCTTCTTTGCCTGAGCTTCAACTGGCTGGCGGCTGGCAGTCTCCAGAAATGCCTGGTCACTATACAAAGCAAGCTAACGTAAAGCGTGGAGGAATGGCAAAACTCTCAGCAAAGCGGAAAAGATAATCTAAGCAATAACAATAACTTAATGCAATCTAAGTTACGCATAACCTTGTTGCGAATTAATCCTCTACCCCTCCTACTCTCTTCATATAATTTAGCAATCTGAAACTGCCTAATGTGCGTATCAATATTGAGTGTTTTAAACGCTAGCCTTATTTTGGTACCTATTTACTTCATAAATGGTATAGGGATTACCCAAACGTTAAAATGAAAGGAGTGATAAATGAATAGCGGAATTGATACAAAGCATGGAAAATTACTCGCGGAATTGATTGTTCCTTCTTCCTCATGGAAAGTACAGCCTGAAAAACAAGACCCCTTTAAATCGAAAGAGGCTGCGATTGATTATTTAAAATCTAATAATGAACCGTTGTATCTTCATGTGCCCCTCGCGCAGTCTGACGACTTTGTACGTATTTGTGTTACATCTCGCGGTGATGATGCCGTATTCACAATAAAAGACATTAATAAAGGCGGTGAGACGTCTGTACATTATTCACATATTAAAAACTTAGAAAGTACTATTCGAAGCCTTGTCTTAGAATGTTGCGACCAAAAAATTAAAGCCCTTTAAATAAGGGCTTTTTCGTTAGCAGTAACTTATCTAAAGTTTTTATACTTTTACAGCTAACACGTCTGTTTTTACTCCGTGTAGCACTGCGTTTGCTGTCGAGCCAAGCAGAAGACGAAGTCCGCTCTGTCCGTGTGTTCCCACAACAATAAGATCAGCATTAATTTTTTCGGCCATGTGATGAATTTCATCAGCTGGCGAACCTATTTCTACGTTAAGGTGGCTGTAAGGTATGTCGTGTTTTGATGCAACATCCTTGAGTTGCCTTTGTGCTTGTTCTCGCACTTCTTCAGAAAAGTCTCGTTCTAAAAATAGACCGTATGGTTCTACGTTGGTTTGAGGGTATGCAACATATAACAAATGAATCTTGTGACTGTTACCCGCTATGGCGATGGCCTTTTCCACCACTAATTCGTAATCAGAATAAACATCAATAGGTACTAAAATGGTCTCGTAACTTTGCATTGTGCTTCTCCTCTATTTATTGCTCACAGCGGAGTTTTTACGATTCCGCTCACTTATTCATTTAGATAGTAAGATCTTACAAGTAAATATTCTTTGCGCTAGGTCAATGTTCAGTCTGCAAAGTTGTTCATACTAAATGCGAACGTAAGCACTTTTTCAAATATTGAATATTGTGAGGGACTAAATTATGAAACCATTAATAATAGCAATAGCTATGCTTCTACTTTTTGGATGCGAACAGGGGGCAAAGTCGCCACGTGGTTTTAGCCTTCCCGAAGGGAACATAGAACAAGGTTATCAAGTATTTAAAAAGTATCAGTGTCAAGATTGCCATAGGATCGCCGGTGAAAAAGAGCTTGAAAATGCTCAGTATCTTGTAGCAAAGCCCATTCCTTTGGGGGGCAGTAGCGGCAGAATAAAAACGTATGCGGAGCTAGTCACTAGTATTATAAACCCTTCACACAAGCTTACCCCTCGTCAGCCAGCGAGCTTTGTGAGCGAAGACGGCGTTTCACTTATGCGGGTTGTTAATGATGAACTTACTGTGTCTGAACTTATCGATTTAGTTGCCTATCTACAGCCTAAGTACAAAGTCACCCCTTACAGAACCAGTGACTACCGTCTTTATCAATTACGTATACCCGAAAAGACAGCTAACGATTAGTTAAAGTAAACACTTTAATATCACTAAGCACTTTTTTAAGAGTGCTTAGTGACTCATATGCTCAGTGACTCATATGCTTATTGATAATTACACCCGGAGTTCATGAAACGACTTTTGTTTCTTTCTCAATCTCTGCAAGTAAACTACACGGCATGAAACTTTCTGCATTTGCTTCTTTTAGATGAAGCTTAAATCTTTCAGGCACGTCTTCTGTTAAAAAGCTTCCCGTATTAACCAGCGGAAAAATCTCGTCATAGCGGGCAACATTACACTGATCTACCCGTCTAAATATATGTGTGCGGTTTAACTCGCTAGTTTTAACGTGCCCCGTTGACGATAAAATGTCCATCAGAGCATGGATGGTCTTTTTATGAAAACGATAAACGCGCTCGTATTTGTCTTCTACGTTTAAGCCTTTTGCAAGCTTAGGGTCTTGGGTTGCAACACCGGTAGGACATTTATTTGTATTGCACGATAGTGACTGTACACAACCAAGAGCCAGCATCATTCCACGGGCGCTATTGCATAAATCTGCCCCCAAACTTAGATTCTTAGCGAGTTGGAAAGCCGTTATTATTTTTCCCGATGCAATAATTTTAATTTTGTCGCGAATACCGAAGCCTGTAAGGCAATCGTCAACAAATGCCAACGCTTCACGAAGGGGAAACCCAATAGAGTTGGTGTATTCTAGTGGCGCAGCCCCGGTACCGCCTTCGCCGCCGTCAACCGTGATAAAGTCTGGTGTAACACCTTTTTCTACCATGGCTTTGCACATAGCAATGAACTCACTTTTTCTACCAAGGGCAAGTTTAATTCCCACCGGTTTGAACCCGCTTAATTCTCGAAGCTGGCTAATAAAATCAACCATTTCTAACGGCGTTGAAAAAGCTTTGTGCCTAGGTGGAGAATCTACTTGAGTGCCAGGTTCAACGCCGCGAATCTCCGCTATTTCTGGGGTGTTTTTATACGCAGGAAGAATACCGCCGTGCCCTGGTTTCGCGCCCTGACTCAGCTTGATTTCTATCATTTTCACGTTTTTGAGGTTGGCTTTTTCTTCGAACAAATCAGGGGCGAAACCGCCATCCTTGGTACGGCAGCCAAAGTACCCCGTACCAATTTGCCACACAATATCGCCACCGTTTTCAAGGTGATAAGGGGTTAATCCGCCCTCGCCTGTATTGTGGTAGAACTTACCTTTCGCGGCTCCTTTATTGAGCGCTAAGATAGCATTTTTTGATAAGCTCCCAAAGCTCATGGCGCTGATGTTTAGCACACTAGCACGATACGGCTTTTTACAGTGTGGGCCTCCTACCAAAACGCGAGGGTCTTCATCCATATCCTCTACTTCTCTGGCAGATAGAGAGTGACCAATCCATTCATAACCATCTTTATAAGTATCTAGTTGAGTACCGAACGGTACCGTTTCCCTACTATTTTTTGCTCGTTGATAGACAATAGAGCGAAACATGCGAGAAATAGGCGTACCGCCGGTATCAGTTTCTATGATGTATTGCTGGATATAAGGTCTTAAACCTTCTACTGTCCAGCGCACTCTGCCAATTAGGGGGAAGTTTTTCAAAATGGCGTGTTTTGTTTGAAAGGCGTCGTAAAGACCAAAAATTAATAGGGTGACCGATAAAAGTAAAAACCACCACACAGGTGCCCACAGTAGGCCAATCACTACATTAAAAGCGACCAGCAAGATGAGTATAGTTAGGATTGTTAAACGCATTAAAGACCTTCTTTAGTTTGGCCATATTTAAACCAGATAATATGCCTATAGTCTTGTTCAATACACCTTAAATCGAGAACTAGATTTACTTTAGCGATAAACTGCTGATTTAACGCTTAAATATATGACACCTGAACATAAAAGCTTTAGGTTACGCGTTACCATCATATAATGTATCGATTCTTTTTTAGCTGCGAAAACAAGTCATTACATGCTAATCTACTATCGTTAAATTAGTGGGTTTATAAATAATGTGACCTATAAAGGGTAACGGATTTTACGTTCAACATTTTTGAAAGGTAATTCATGGAGTATGCATTTCTTCTTTTCGCATTTGTCTGCGGCTTAACGGTTAAACTAATTGGCATTCCTCCTCTAGTTGGCTACCTCGTGGCGGGCTTTTTATTAAATTTTGCTGGCTACACACTCACTGACGAACTAAACCAAATCGCGAATTTGGGTATAACTATTATGCTTTTCACCATTGGTTTAAAGCTTAACATTCGTGACTTAAGTCGACGAGAGGTTTGGGCGGGAAGTATCTCTCACACATTAATTTGGGTAGGCGTTATTACCTGTTGCGTTTACGCAATAGGAGCAATTGCAGCAAGTTTCGTTGATGGTCTTACTTGGCAAAGTGCAGCGCTTATTGCTTTCGCTTTAAGTTTCAGCAGTACAGTTTGTGTCGTTAAGGTACTAGAAGAAAGTGGCGAAAGTAAAACCCGTCACGGCCGACTCGCCATCGGTATCTTGGTTATGCAAGACGTTTTCGCTGTTGTCTTTCTTGTTGCCGCTACCGGAAAACTTCCCTCGATTTGGGCGCTCGCTCTACTAGCGCTATTCCCCGCAATGCCAATCATCAATAAAATGATTAATAAATCAGGGCACGGTGAATTGCTCCCCCTCACGGGTTTTATACTCGCGCTCGGTGGCTATCATTTGTTTGAGCTCGTTAATATCAAAGGCGATTTAGGCGCGCTTATCTTTGGAATCATGATAGCGCAACACGAAAAAGCGTCGGAACTTGCGAAGTCATTGCTTAGTTTCAAAGACTTATTTTTAATTGGCTTTTTCCTAACTATTGGTCTTACTGCGCTTCCCGATTTTAGTATGGTTGTCTTAGCGCTCGTGTTCTGTCTTTTTATACCCTTAAAAGCTGCACTTTTTTTTGGCTTGTTTACCTCGTTGCGCCTTCGCGGACGCACATCATACCTAAGCAGCTTGGTGCTTTCTAACTACAGTGAGTTCGGACTTATTGTAGGCGCACTCGCTGTTTCATTAGGTTTATTAGCTAACACTTGGTTAGTGGTCATTGCTTTAGCTGTCTCGATTTCATTTGTCTTTACCAGTGTGCTTTATCGCAATTCACATTCGCAATACCACAATCACAAAAATGCCATTAAACGTTTTGAAAAGAATGAACGTTTAAAAGAAGATATTTACCCTACACTTCACAATGCAGAGTTTTTAGTACTAGGGATGGGACGCGTTGGTCGTGGAGCCTTTAACGCACTGTCTAAATTAAGTGATGTTAGCGTATGGGGTATGGATGCTGACCGCGTAAAGGTAAAAGAAATGTCTGAAGAAGGTTTAAGCGTCATTTGCGGCGACGGTGAAGATGTAGACTTGTGGGATAACTTAGATATCAAACAAATTCAGCTAGTTCTTCTTGCTTTACCTTCGATTCAAGATTCAATCAATATTACGCGCCAGCTTAAAAATGCCGGTTACACGGGAAAGGTAGCTGCAATAGCGCGTTACGAAGATGAAGTATCTCATTTGCTAGACAACGGTGTTGATAAGGTCTTTAACTTCTTCACTGAAGCGGGGCTCGGTTTTGCAGAAGAAAGTCTAGCCTATGCGCATGCACAACAGTAATGCTGTTCTAAATGCGAACAATGGATGAATTGATAAACATTACCATTTGTAAGCGTATGTTTTATAATAGGTTTTTTGACTTCTCCGCGGGTTTAGGCTAAACTTCCTGCAAATACGTTAATAGGGTTTTCACAATGCAAGGTGATAAACAAGTCGTCGCAAAATTGAACGAAGTACTAACAAGTGAACTTACTTCGATAAATCAATACTTTCTGCACGCTCGTATGTTCAAAAACTGGGGCTTTTCTGAACTTAACGAAAAGAATTACAAAAAGTCTATCAAGGATATGAAACAAGCGGACGATATTATCGAGCGCATTTTATTTCTTGAAGGCCTTCCTAACCTCCAAGCATTAGGCAAGCTATATATCGGTGAAGATACCGTTGAAATGCTGTCATGTGATGCGCGTTTTCAAAAAGAACAGCTTCCTTTACTTCGCGAAGCTATCGCGCTATGCGAAGAGAAGCAAGATTATGTTTCTCGTGATTTGCTTGAAGACCTTCTTGAATACGAAGAAGAACACCTGGACTGGATTGAAACGCAAGAATACCAAATTGACGCAATGGGTATTGAAAACTACCTACAAGCGCAAGTAATGGGAGATGACTAATGAAAGGTAACCAAGCAATCATCAATGGCTTAAATGAACTACTCTCTTACGAGTTAGCCGCCATGGATCAGTATTTCATTCACTCTCAAATGTATCTTGATTGGGGGTTAAGCAAACTTTATGAACGTATCGATCATGAATTTGACGATGAGCGTGGTCATGCAACCAAGCTAATTGAGCGCATGCTGTTTTTAGAAGGTACACCTGACATGACGAAGCGCACAGGCTTCAAAGTAGGCAAAGATGTACCTGAAATGCTAGAAAGCGATTTGCGTGTAGAATATGAAGTAGACGCGAAACTACGCGAAGTCATTGGACTTTGTGAAACTGAGAAAGACTATGTAACTCGTGACATGCTTATTGTGTTATTAGACGATACAGAAATGGACCATGCACACTGGCTAGAACAGCAGCTAGGTCTTATCAAGCGTCTTGGTCTTCAAAATTATCTTCAGTCTCAAATGTAAGATAGCGCTTTAATATTAACGCTTACAGATTATTAATAAAACGGCCGCCCTTCGCATTTTAAGGCGGCCTTTTTTAATCTCTATTTATATTATGTAACTTTCACTGTTTTTTCGCAGTTCTGCTTGTACATCCGCGTTTTAGTGTCACTACCGTGTGTTACTGCTGAGTGACAAAATACAAATAGCTCGGACTGTCACTATCTTTAATGTTAAGGCGTAACTGCCACTTCATCACTGGCTCACTACAACTACCTAACATAAACCAGCCTGACCACTTTCCTTTGCCGTCGCTATCTAATAGCACTGGAATTTTTCCCATATACATGTTCACCCCTTCAATCCACGCGCTTTCTATTTCTTTACTTTGGGGAACAGAAAGATTGACCGTCACCGACTCTTCGACTTCAGGCGTTATTGAAAAGGTGGCTATCGCGAGCTTGTTATCAATTAAGAATTCGCAAGTTTCATTGACAAAATTGCAACTATTTCCTATTCCATTAACTACGCTAGCGTCTTGTAGTGCCGATGACTGGTATTTATGAGCAAGATATACGCACATTGCTACAATAATAATAGCCACTAAAGGCAGCTGAGAATGTAAAAATTTTGATCGTTTGTTGTTATCGTTGTTTATCATTTCTTAAATTTTGTATATTTCTTCATTGATGGAGATCAAGCTTAGGTAGTTTATGGTATCTTTTTGTAATTAAAAACCTTATCATCCGCGTACCAACTGGCTTGGAGACAATAATTATTACTCTTTCCGAGCTCGGTGTGAAGCGTTATTCCTTAGCTAATACACGTCTCGACCGTACTATTTTGGCAGTTGGAGACCATAGTTCATTTGAAGTGGAAGATTCATTAAAATGAGTGAAATAAGCCAAGCACAACCTGACTACAATTATAAAGTAGTTAGGCAATTTACCATCATGACCATAGTCTGGGGTATCATTGGTATGGGCCTAGGGGTATTTATTGCCGCGCAATTATTTGCACCTATGCTCAACTTTGACACACCATGGCTAACATTCTCACGTTTGCGTCCGTTGCACACTAACGCCGTTATTTTTGCCTTCGGCGGCTGTGCGCTATTTGCAACGTCGTACTACATCGTTCAGCGTACCTGCCAGGTAAGACTGTTCAGTGACAAACTTGCCGCATTTACCTTTTGGGGCTGGCAAGCCGTTATTGTTTTAGCTGTAATTACCCTACCTATGGGTTTAACCAGCACTAAAGAATACGCTGAACTAGAATGGCCAATTGATATCCTTTTGGCACTGGTTTGGGTCGCTTATATCATCAACTTCTTCGGAACCCTAGTAATCCGTAAGGTTTCGCATATTTATGTTGCGAACTGGTTTTTAGGCGCGTTCATGTTAACTGTTGCAATTCTTCATATTGGTAACAGCATGGCTATTCCGGTATCTTTTACTAAATCGTATTCACTGTATGCAGGCGCAGTCGACGCTATGATGCAGTGGTGGTACGGCCATAACGCGGTAGGATTTTTCCTAACTGCGGGCTTCCTTGGTATGATGTATTACTTCGTACCAAAGCAAGCTGGTCGCCCGGTTTACTCATACAGACTTTCAATTGTTCACTTCTGGGCATTGATCTCTCTGTATATCTGGGCTGGTCCACACCACCTTCACTACACTGCCCTACCAGACTGGACTCAGTCGCTAGGTATGGTGATGTCTATTATCCTATTCGTTCCATCTTGGGGTGGTATGATTAACGGTATTATGACGCTATCTGGCGCGTGGCATAAACTTCGCACCGACCCGGTATTGCGTTTCCTTATTGTTTCATTGTCTTTCTACGGTATGTCTACCTTCGAAGGCCCAATGATGGCTATTAAGACCGTTAATGCACTATCTCACTACACTGACTGGACAATTGGTCACGTACACTCTGGTGCACTAGGTTGGGTTGCAATGGTTTCAATTGGTTCAATTTACCACTTAATTCCTGTGCTATTCGGTCAGCGCGCAATGTACAGCACTAAGCTAGTTAATGTGCACTTCTGGTTCGCAACTATCGGTGTTGTTCTATACATAGTAGCTATGTGGATGTCTGGTGTACTACAGGGTCTAATGTGGCGTGCAGTAAATGCTGACGGTACCTTAACTTACAGCTTTGTTGAGTCATTAGAAGCGTCTAAACCTTTCTATGTGGTTCGTTTCATTGGTGGTTGTTTCGTGGTAGCGGGTATGCTTGTTATGGCATACAACACATGGAAAACCGTTCGTGCACCTAAAGGCAGTATCGCTGCAGATCCAGCGACTCAGCCAGCGTAGTAAAGGAGACGAATAATGAAAAACGCACATGAGTTAATTGAAAAGAACGTCGGTCTGTTAACGATACTTATTCTTGTCGCTATCAGCTTCGGCGCCATGGTTCAAATTACGCCGTTGATGTTTCAACAACAGACCATGGAACCGGTAAAAGGCTTACGTCCATATACCGCGCTCGAGCTTGAAGGCCGTGACATCTACATTCGTGAAGGCTGTGTAGGTTGTCATAGTCAGATGATCCGTCCATTCCGCGCAGAAACAGAGCGTTATGGTCACTACAGCGTTGCTGGTGAGTCAGTATGGGAGCACCCTTTCCTTTGGGGCTCTAAGCGTACTGGTCCTGACCTAGCACGTGTTGGTGGTCGTTACAGCGATGAATGGCATCGTGTTCACCTGCTTAATCCTCGTAACGTAGTACCAGAGTCAAACATGCCAGGGTTTCCTTGGCTTGCGGAAAACACGCTTGACGGCGAGTTAACAGCTAAAAAAATGGAAGTATTCCGTGGATTTGGTGTTCCGTATACCGACGAAGATATTGCGGGAGCGAAAGCGGCAGTTAAGGGTAAAACGGAAATGCAAGCCCTTATTGCTTATCTACAGTCTCTTGGCACACATTTGAAATAATATGGATCAGGGAATTGTAGGCAGCATTTTTACTGTCATCGTCTTTGTAAGCTTCATCGGAGTCGTGTGGTGGGCGTTTAGCGGCCGCAACAAGAAGAAATTCGACGAAGCAGCAAACCTACCGTTTGCAGACGAAGAAAAAGAAAAATCAAAAGAAGATTAGCAGGAGTCTCGAACTCATGAGTATGTTTTGGACAATTTGGATTTCAGTGATAACCCTAGGGTTGATCATTGGTTGCTACTTCCTTCTTCGCTGGTGCCTTTCTAACAAGACTGGCGTAGCTGAAGGTGAGTCAATGGGCCACGAATTTGATGGTATTGAGGAGTTGAACAACCAACTTCCTCGCTGGTGGACAATTATGTTCTACATGACCATCGTTTGGGGCTTTTTATATCTAGCGCTTTATCCAGGCCTAGGTTCGTATGAAGGTATTTTGGGCTGGAAGAGTTCTAACCAAAATATCCAATCGCTAGAAGAGTCTGCTCAAGCGCGTATTGATGCAAAAGAGCAAGGCTACATAGTAGAGTATGACCGTGAACTAGATTTTGCGGCTGAGAAGTTCGACCCGATCTTTGAAGCCTATGCGCAAGTTCCTGTTGAAGAACTGGCTAAAGACCCAGAAGCCAATAAAGTAGGACAGCGTTTATTCTTACAAAATTGCTCTCAGTGTCACGGTTCTGATGCACGTGGTCAAAACGGCGGCTTCCCTAACCTAACAGACAATGATTGGTTGTATGGCAGTTCTGGTGCGAAAATCGTTGAAACTCTTACGCTTGGACGTAAAGCAGCAATGCCAGCATGGCTTGATGCGATGGGTGAAGACGGTATTGAAGAAGTGGTTAACTACGTACTTAGCCTAAGCGGTCGCGATGTAGATCCTCAGCTAGCTGAAGCAGGTAAAGCGCGCTTTGCAGTATGTGCGGCGTGTCACGGTATGGATGGTAAGGGTAACCAAGCACTTGGTGCACCAAATCTTACCGATAATATCTGGCTTTACGGCGGCAGCCACAGAGCAGTAACAGAGACGCTAACCTACGGTCGTAACGGTGTAATGCCTTCATTCAAGAAAACCTTGGGTGACGACAAAATTCACGTTGTTGCAGCGTATGTTTACAGCCTTTCAAATGATTAATGATTTAAATCATTAAATATCTTAAAAAGCCTCGTTACTACGGGGCTTTTTTTATGAGAAAATACAGCGATATAGACAATGCGGATGCGGACACTATTTGTGCATTTTATATGCATCTAATCAACACTATATTTATCGTTATTGCATAGTAAAAACATGTTGCCCTGCAGTAATAATAAATATGTTGTTAGCAAAGTTGCTAGTGAAGTAAATACGAGAAAAGATTTCGATGAATAGACCCTGGTATAAAGAGTTTTGGCCCTGGTTTTTAATTGCCGTACCTGTAATTACCCTCATTATGGGCGGTGTTTTATTAAACCTTGCTATTACTACCGAAGACAGCCTTGTAGTAGACGATTACTACAAAGAAGGAAAAGCGATCAATGCGCGGCTGGATAAAGAAGCAATAGCGCGCCGCTTGAATATCACTACCGATTTAACCATAGAAGATGGCAGTATTGCGCTGCAGTTTCATTCTGGCATCCCACAGGAAGGTAATGCGGTTAAATTAAGTTTCTATCACGTCACCCTTGAAGAGCGTGACACTAGCGTCTTATTAAGTCGCGACGCCAAGGGTATTTATCGCGGTTTTGTTGAAGAAAGTCTCGATGGTAAATGGCGAGTATCGTTAACACCAATTGATGATAGCTGGAAAATTCAAAATACGGTCTATCTGCCCCACTCTGGTAAAATGAAATTCAATCCATAATGACCGAACAAGACTGTTACCACTGCGGATTGCCTATCGCAGAGACCGACGATGGCAAATTTACTACCGTCATATTGGGGCAACAACGTGATATGTGTTGCCCAGGCTGTTTAGCAGTGGCCGAAGCTATTGTAAGTAACGGTCTAGAAGACTATTACCAGTTTAGAACCGAACCTGCACAAAAATCTGACGATGGTATCTTAGATACCCTCGATAAGCTCAAAGTGTATGATGATCCTTCTCTGCAAGAAGAATTTGTGTTCGAAGAGGGCCAAGACAAGCAAATTCAATTAACGCTTGAAGGCATTACCTGCGCAGCCTGTGGCTGGCTTATTGAAAAGCAATTATCAAGAGTTGAAGGCATTAAGCAGGTAGCGGTAAATGTTCAGGAACGCCGAGCTTTAGTCACTTGGTCACCTTTTCAAATCAAACTTAGCCAAATTCTTTCCACGCTAAAGCGTATTGGTTATGTTGGCTCACCATTTCACCCTGATGAGCACGAAGCCAGTTATAAACGAGAGCAAAAAACTTTTCTAAAGAAACTGGGACTCGCAGGTATCATGACAATGCAGGTCATGATGCTTATGACCGGTCTTTATTTTGACTGGTTTGGCGCCATTGAGTTAGAGACTCGGCAGTATTTTTATTGGGTTGCCCTTACTTTGACTACACCGGTTGTGCTGTATTCAGCTAGCACCTTTTATGTGGGCGCAGCTAAAGCACTGAGCGCTAGAACGGTAAATATGGATGTACCGGTTACGCTGGCGATATTCGGTACTTACATAGCTGGTATCCGCTCTACTGTACTAGAGCAAGGGGAAGTGTATTTTGAATCCATTTGTATGTTCATATTTCTGCTGCTGCTCAGCCGATTCTTAGAGCATCGTAGCCGACATCGCGCAGCGCAGATTTCTGCCAATATGATGCAGTATGTTCCAGTTTCAGCTACTAAAATGATGCCGGATGGCAGCATAAGTGAGTGTTTAGCAAAGCAGCTAAAAGTAGACGACGTAGTGCTGGTTAAGCCCGGCGAAACAATCCCTATTGATGGACTGGTAACTGATGGCAACGCAGCGGTGGATGAATCTATGCTGACAGGTGAATTCAACCCGGTGCGCAAGTCGAACAATAGCACTGTATATGGTGGTACCGTATGTCAGGACGGCAGCCTTACCATTACTGTTACGCAAACCCTTAAAAATGCGCTGGTAAACCAAATTGTCAGGCTTCAAGCGAGTGCGATGGCAAACAAACCAAAAGCCGCACAGATAGCCGATAATTTCTCTCGATACTTTGTCACTGCGGTGCTGCTGATTTCAGCATTAACCTACGCCTTTTGGGCATATAACCAAAATACTGATGCATTTTGGATCACCATTTCTGTTCTAGTTGCAACCTGCCCTTGCGCCCTAGGGTTAGCCACACCATCAGCTCTCACTTGCGCTATGGCGAAATTAAACAGACAAGGTATTTTGCTAAAACGTGCTGATGCGCTGGAACAAATCACCTACATCGATACCATTGCATTAGATAAAACCGGTACGCTTACACAAGGCAAATTCACCATTTCAAATGCTTGGTTTGCCGATGGTGTCGATAGTGACAGCGCGTTTTCTATCGCCCGCGCGCTAGAATCTCGCTCTGAGCACCCTATTGCTAAAGCCTTTAGCGATCATAAAGCCTTTAGCGATCATAAAGCCCTTAGCGATAATAAAGCCCTTAGCGATAATAAAGCCTTTAACGGTGATAAAACGTCAAGCAGCGGCACCGTACACAAAGTGTCTAATTTTAAAGTCACGCCAGGTGGCGGAATTAGCGGTGAAATTAATGACACACTGTTTTCCATGGGCTCTGCAGCGTTCAGCGTTCACGAATCACAACAAGAGTTCATTGAGCGTCACCCCTCAGCCAACGTCTTTCTCACTATCAAAGGCCGTATTATGGCGGCGTTTGAAGTACGGGATACGCTGCGAAATGATACCCAAGAAACCCTCGATATATTAGCGGCAAGTCATACCCTTGTGGTATTAAGCGGTGACACCCAACAAAACGTCGACTCTCTTACCACGCCTTTGCCAACTTCAACAGCGAGAGGTGGGCTTACGCCCGAGCAGAAATACGAAGCCGTTCAAACTATGCAGCAATCGGGTTCAAAGGTTATGATGATGGGTGACGGTATCAATGACGCGCCTGTTCTTGCTAGTGCCGATGTGGCGATTGCTGTAGGTAACGCTACTGACGTTGCTAAAACTGCTGCCGACGTTATTTTGCTAGGCGATCAATTACTTTCAGTACCTGAACTTATTCGAACATCCCATCAAGTAAAACAAAAAATAAGACAAAATATTGGTTGGTCGCTGGGTTACAATATTTTGATATTACCCTTCGCCGTGTCAGGCCTCCTTTCACCGTGGATGGCTGTTGTTGGTATGTCGTTAAGCAGTATCATCGTAGTGACAAACTCAACGCGACTTTTGGGCAAATAGCATGAGCATTATTTACGTATTGATTCCTATCGCTATCATCATAGTTGCAGTGGCTATCGTGATATTCTTCTGGGCGGTTAAAACCAATCAGTTTGAAGATTTAGACCGACAGGGTTACAGCATTCTATTTGATGATGATCTTCCGCCAGATGAAAAAAAACTAGCAGAGCAGCGCAAGCAGTTTCAAGATAGTAAAGTAGATAAAAGCCAAGGGACGCATGGAAGGGATTAACTACCTCTCTGCCTTTTTAATCGGCTTAGCTGGCGGAGTTCACTGTATAGGCATGTGCGGTGGAATAGTTGCTGCGTTAAGAATGGTTTCCCCAAAAGGCGCTTCAGCTGTACCTTATACTCTTGCCTATAACATGGGCCGCATCGCTAGTTATACCATTGCTGGGGCGTTAACTGGGGCCCTCGGAAATATTGCGGCTGACTACATTCCTCTCGCAAACTATGCGCTTTCCCTACTTAGCGGAATTATGTTGCTTTTATTAGCTTGCTATTTGGGCAAATGGTGGACAGTTCTAACAGTGTTGGAAAGCGCAGGTAAAGGTTTGTTTTCCAAACTGCAGCCATTGTCTAAACGTTTTTTACCGTTTAAAACCCCCTTTAGTGCCATTCCCTATGGGTTTATTTGGGGGTGGCTACCATGCGGTTTAGTATATTCGACCCTTACTTGGTCACTAGCAGCGGGTAATGCGTTTGAAGGCGCAGGTATCATGTTTTTCTTTGGTTTAGGCACGTTACCGACTTTGCTTGCCGCAAGTGCTGGCAGTCAGTATATTATTCGAAGTTTTCAACACAATCATTTTAGACAAATCATTGCAGTAATAATGGCCATATACGCGGCTTATCTTATTCTTGGCGCAATCGTTTAAAAATGGTGTATCATTATCGGGTATTCTTTAATAGAGCGTAAATTATGAGCAAAGGAAGCCAATTTTCTATTCATTGTCAAAACTGTAGCTTTAGCCACTTATGCTTACCCGTTGCGCTGAACAAAACAGAGATTGAGTCTCTTGACGATATAATTGAGCGCAAAAAACCTCTCCATAAAGGCGATACGCTTATTCAAACTGGCGATAAATTCCGTTCACTGTTTGCCGTAAGAACTGGCTCTTTCAAGTCTTTCGTTACCAATAAAGATGGTGAAGAACAAATCACCGGCTTCCACTTCCCTGGCGATATTATTGGTTTTGATGCCTTACGGGAAAACAAACATCAAAGCTATACCTCTGCACTAGAAACGGCTATGGTGTGCGAACTTCCTTATGACACACTCGATGAGATGTCAGTTCAATTCCCAAAGCTTCGCCACCAAATAATGAGCTTCATGAGCGCTGAAATTAAACAAGATCACGACATGATTATGCTTTTAAACAAGCGCACCGCAGAAGAGCGATTACTGTATTTTATTTCTCATTTATCGCAGCGATTTGAAGAACGTGGTTTCTCGCACAGAGAGTTCCACTTAACTATGACCCGTAACGAAATTGGCAACTATTTGGGTTTAACCATCGAAACAATTAGCCGCCTATTAAGCCGTTTCCAGAAAGAAAACGTTATTAAAGTAGATGGTAAGCTTATTTCTATTTTGGATTTTGATCGGTTAAATACTAAGCTAGAAGCACTAAATGGCCCTAGCGTCGTCTGCAACGGTTAACTTTCATATCTGCTATTTCAAGCGCGCTTTTTTGTTTTTAAATTTTTAGATTTCATATCCCTACCTCGTTAAACGCGAGAATCAAGATTATTGTACAGTTTAGCCTCGGTGTTTATCACCGAAGTGTAAAATTCTTGATCCAAAACAACTAACGTTTTTTCAAATGTCGTTTATAGTTAAAGTAGATAGTTAAGATAGACTGATTTTAAAACGCTACTATATCGACAGCCTTACAAAGCTTTGTAGTTAAGGAGACGTTATGATTGAGTATAAACGAATTCTTGCCGTAGTGGACGCGGAACGCGACAACCAGCCTGCACTAAGTCGCGCCTATGAACTAGCTTCAAAAACGGGTGCTGTAGTGACGGCCATGATGGTGGTATACGATTTATCTTACGACATGACAACCATGCTTAGCCCCGACGAACGGGAATCTATGCGAGATGCCGTTACTAAAGAACAAGCCAAATGGCTTGCTGCACAGTTAAAAGAACAAGGCTTCGCCAAAACCGATATTGTGGTTGAATGGAACAATCGTGCTTACGAATCCATTATTTACTACGCCCTCAACAATCAGATTGATTTAGTAGTAAAAGCCACTAAAAAACATGACGATCTTGCCTCAGTTATCTTCACGCCTACCGACTGGCACTTAATGCGCAAGTGCCCTCGCCCCGTGCTACTTGTTAAAGAGCATGACTGGCCGGAAGGTGGTGAAATTATTGCCGCGGTAAACGTAGGAAGTGAAGATGACGAGCACGCAGCGTTAAACGACAAAATCACAGTCATAGCCAACGACTATGCCTCTTTGCTTAAAGGTAGCGTTAACTTAGTGAACAGTTACCCTTCAACGCCACTTAACATTGCCATCGAAGTACCTGAGTTTGACCCAGATACGTATCACGATGCGGTGAAAAACCATCATTTAAAAGAAATGCGCAGTCACGCCGTAAAATACGGTATTTTGGACAATAAATGCGTGGTAAACGAAGGACTACCAGAGAAAGTAATCCCTCAGGTGGCAAAGAAACTCGACGCAGAGCTTGTAGTAATTGGTACCGTTGGGCGCGTTGGAATATCAGCGGCGCTTATTGGCAATACAGCGGAACATGTTATCGACGAACTTAATTGTGATGTGCTTGCCATTAAGCCTGATGGGTTTGAATCACCGTTAACCGTGTAGCTACATTAACGAATTAAGGCATCGAGAAACAACGGCTCGTTGTTTAAAACCTCATTTATTTCATGGTAGGTGATTTTTACTTTGCTAAATGTCGAGGGTTAAAAGATTTTACTCAAAGGAATAACGCTCGAAGCTACTCGATAAATTTAACCACACAGCCGTAGTCGCGAAAAGGCGCTTTAATGTATAATGGCCCCTTTATCACAAACCAAGCTAGTTAATTATGAGTTTAGGCACAAGCAGTGCTGACGCGCAAACGTTAAACGCCGCGCAAAGTAAGCAAAAGTACAACTTCAACAAACTTCAGAAACGACTTCGTCGCAACGTGGGTAAAGCTATTGGCGATTTCGGTATGATTGAAAACAACGACAAAGTCATGGTGTGTTTATCTGGCGGTAAAGACAGCTATACCATGCTAGATATTCTATTGTTTTTAAAGAAGATTGCGCCTATTCATTTTGATATTGTTGCGGTAAATCTTGACCAGAAGCAACCTGGCTTTCCTGAACATATATTGCCTGAGTATTTAGACAACATTGGCGTTGACTACAAGATTGTAGAAGAAGACACCTACTCTATTGTTAAAGACAAAATTCCTGAAGGGAAAACGACTTGCTCGCTTTGCTCTCGATTACGCCGTGGTATTTTATATCGCACAGCAAAAGAACTAGGCGCGACTAAAATTGCATTAGGTCATCACCGCGACGACATGCTAGAAACATTTTTCCTAAATATGTTTCACGGTGGCAAGCTTAAATCTATGCCGCCAAAACTCGTTAGCGATAACGGCGAACACATCGTTATTCGCCCTCTTGCGTATTGCAGCGAAAAAGACATTATAAAATATTCTCAAGCCGCTGATTTTCCAATAATTCCTTGCAACCTTTGTGGTTCACAGGAAAATTTACAGCGCCAAAATATAAAAGCAATGCTTCAAGATTGGAACCGCCGTTTCCCAGGCCGTATAGAGTCAATGTTTAGAGCGCTTCAAAACGTTGCGCCTTCTCACCTTGTAGACAGTAACCTTTATGACTTTAAATCTATCGCCACCCAAGACGGTCCCGTTGCAGATGGTGATATAGGATTTGATGAACCTTCTTTTACTACAGAAAATAGTGCAGATCTTAATGATGAAGACAACGCTATCGAAGTGGTAAATATTATGGAACCAAAGTAAATGAAAATTGGACTTGCGTTAGGTGCCGGCGCCGCGAGGGGCTGGACTCACATTGGTATAATTGAAGCATTGGAAAAGCTTGGCGTAAAAATTGACGTTGTAGCTGGTTGCTCCATCGGTGCTTATGTTGGTGCTGCCTACGCAAGTGGCAAGCTTGAAGGTTTAAAAGAATGGGCCTGTTCCCTTAGCGACTGGCAGGTACTCGCACTTATGGGCGTTGGGTTAAGACGCGGCGGCATTGCCAGCGGACAAAAGGTTTTCGACAAACTTGCTAGCGAGTTTTGTGTCTCTTCTTATGAAGATATGCTTAAACCTTTTGCCACAGTCGCTACCGACCTATACACAGGTCGAGAAGTGGTGTTCAATTCAGGGCCCATTGGCAACACCATTCAAGCATCTTGCGCTATCCCTGCACTCTTTGCCCCTGTCGCTCACGGCGATCGCTGGCTGGTAGATGGTGCGGTGGTTAACCCTGTACCGGTTAACCTGTGTCGACAGTTAGGTGCAGACTTTGTAATTGCGGTTAATCTTAACGCCGACTTTCGCCCGCTTCGGTTAGAAAAACTACGACAAGATCACGAAGAAAACCAACGTAAAACCGAGGACTTTTTTACTAAAAGCCAAAACGTATTGCGCCAATGGTTTTCGCCTGATAGTAAAGATGACAAAGCATCAGCGGAAAATGAAGAGCAGCTTCAAGTTAATGCTTCTGACGATGTGAATACCGAAGAAAGCATAGCGTCTGACGTTATTGAAAAAGTAGAAGAAGAATTTACCGAAGTACCCGCTAAGGTGAATAAGCGAAATCCACCGGGGATCATGAGCGTAATGAGTAGCTCACTTGAAATACTTCAAGCTCGTGTTACTCGCTCACGTTTAGCTGGCGATCCGCCAGATATACTTATCGAACCTCAGCTTACTGATGTTGGCATTATGGAGTTTCACAGGGCGGAAGAACTGTGCGCAAAAGGTGAAGAAACCATCGCGCGGATTGCTGAGCAAATTAGGTATCAGTTGCTAACCTGATACCTAATTTATCAAAAGGTAGATTAACTAGACGCCATTGCGGTTACACGCAGCGGCGCTTTAGGGAGCGTTAAGCCTTTCGCCTCATTTATCCACTCTTGTTCTAAATGCAGAACACCGTTGTTAATTTGTACACCTTGCGGCGTAACGAAATCTAAATTCTTGTCGTCGAACTGAATCATCAAGCCTTTTACTGAAGGCATCATGAAAGACAAGAAACTACCCATCTCGTTAAAGAAGGCCTCGTACTGAGCATACAAGAAAGTAAGATCTTCTTTTGTATAGTACTGTTTAAGGAATTCAGGCTTGGTTTCGAGCTGAACCGACATATCACACACGTTTGCGCGTTCATTTAAATCAATGCGAATCAGTGCATTAGCCAGTTTCAGTGCTTTTTCGGTAGGAACAGTAAAACGCCCTTCATCACTTACTTCTAGTGGCATGGTTTTCTTATCAGTAACGATAGAAGCACCATTCACACCGCATAAGCGCCCCTCTCCTACACGGACAAAACCAAAAGCAAACTGAAGCGCTTGGGTATCTTCGTTATCTAACTTTTTAACATGACTGTAGAAACGGCTGTACTCAACATCTATCGTTTCAGCAGCTACGGATGTACTGCCTACACCAACAAACAGAGATGAAGCAAAAAATAAAGCAGCGCGTATCATTCGGATAAAAACTCCTCGTTAAATAGGATCATTGTTTGAAGCTCTTCAACATAAGCGGCTCCACGCTCGGAATAGTTCATAAGTCCTTCAGCTAATGCAACCCCTGTAATAGGTATTTGGTTAGCACGTAGGCGACTGCGTATCTCTCTTAAATCGGCATAAGCATCATGACGATTTAAATTACGCATATAGGTGTATGTTGCTCGTGACAAGCTATCAAACTTGGCTACTTCGTGAGTTGCACCATCGTTTCGGCGGTTTGGAACAAAGCCACATCCTTTAGAAAAACACCACAAGCCATAGAAGTTGTAGCCCTTTCTTGCAAAACGACTTGTGCCCCAAGCCGACTCATTCGCAGCTTGTACAAGTACCAATTCAGCAGGCAGTACATCAATCTTTTGCAACATTGACAATAGTTTCATCTTTAACGGTTGCGTGGGCTTTACCCGGTATTCTTTTTCAAGCCACTCAAGCCTCGCCATGTCTTCTTCAGAGAGCGACTCGTTGGCTAACGCCTTTCTGTATAAGGTTTGAACGTAATGTCTTAGCGTAAGCAGGTAAGCGTTTTGCTTCTCTACCTCGGGCCGTAAATAGTTAAAAAACGCCGTTTTTTTCTCTTTTACATCTGTATAGACTGAGAAGTCTGGCACCGGCTTTTTAGCTTTTACTGTTTGCGGTATGTCTAAAATATCTGGCTCGTCCTTAGTAAAAATAATGGCATTTATGACGATTACTGCCAAAACACCTAGCGTTATAAGGACAATTTTAAAAGTTTCACGTTTATGCATCGAAACTAGACTCTTTCACATCATTTGCAGATGCTTCCGTGCTAACTCCTTGTTCGCCAATCAGTTCCTGATAGAGCAAGCCCATCATAGTAAAATAAAAAGGTAATACCCAAATAAGGGAAAGACCAAATGTCAGCGGTACCGACGCGAACAGCAAGAAAAACACGCCAAAAATGCTGGCGATTTGTGCCCAGTATGCATTGAATATTCTGCATGAAAGAATAATTGCGCTAATCGGAGTAAGTTTTCTGTCGGCCACTAACATAAGTGAAAAAGACGACGCTAGATAGAAATACACGCCTGGTAAGATAAGCAGCATCATGCCTAACTGCACAAGAATACTGTTCACTAGCTGGGTTAACGCTACCAAAAAAATAAGAGAGAAAAACTGAAATACAGTAAACACTGATGTTTTTGCGCCTCGTGCAACGAAAACGCCCATCATGTATAAGCCTGTAAGTAACGGCGCAACAATGCAAATTGCTACAATCTGGATGATAGACTGGTGCTCGAATACATAGCTACCATCGTCATTGATGGTAATGTACTGTTGGGCAAATACCCCAAGCACCACAAAGGTCAAGAATAAAACAAGGCTACCTTGAAACAATGATGAAAAATTAGCTTTGGTTAAACCGGCAGCGCGGCGCAATAGACCCTTAGTATCGAATTGATACTGTTTAGACAACGTATTGTTCAGGCGGTCTGGGTTTACGTCTTTCACACAACTCTCTTATAATTTTGAAAAATCGGCGCGATTATACCAATTCATAAAAATAAATGCCTGTTTGTATGGTAAACAAAAGTTAACCCAACACTAACTTAGCAGCTAAACCTACCAACAGAACGCCCATTGCGCGGTCTAACCAATAGCCTTTTTTGCCAATAAGTTCAGCGACTTTACTCGTGCTTAAAAGGTAGGAAAGAAAACAAAACCATAGCCCAGTGGCAAACGCTAAATAGAAACCATAGCCAAGCTTTACACTAAATGGCGTATCTATGCTGATGATGGCGGTAAAAAGTGAAAGGAAAAACAGCGTTGCTTTTGGATTAAGTCCGTTTGTCAGAAACCCCATCCATACGGCACGTTTTGCCGAGATTTGTGATATCTTCTTTTCTGCATTCACGTCTTGCTCCTGCTTTACAGGGCCGCTTCTAAGTGCACCGAAAGCAAGATAAAGTAAATAAGCTGCAGCAGCGTAGCTAAAGGTGGTGAATAGCCAAGGCGTTGTGGCAATCACTACACTCAGCCCTACCAGCGAATATGCAACATGAAGCAAGATAGCAAGGCCAATACCCACACTGGTGTACATGGCTATACGTCTGCCATAAGCCACGCTGTTTCGAACAACCACCGCAAAGTCAGGTCCTGGGCTGGCAACAGCCACAAGATGCACCAGTGCAATGGTAAGAAATTCATTCATATACTGCATGCTTTGCGCCTCCTACAGCGCATACTTTGAAATTAATTCATCAACCCACTGTGGAACTATGCGCGAGGCAGGTCCGGTGAGTGATTCGTCGAACAAGGCATTCGATACACCAGGCTCTAAATTCGCTTCTATTGTGTGTGCCCCATTTTCTTTAGCAATCTGAACAAAGCCAGCAGCAGGATACACGTTACCCGATGTACCAATAGCTATAAATACATCGGCCTGTGAAAGCGCCTCGTAAATTTCTTCCATATATATAGGCATTTCACCGAACCACACAATATCCGGTCGCAGGGTTACTCTGTTACAGCATGGGCATTTTGTGGTGTGATCAAAGCTCTCACGCCAATCAAAAGTTTCCTGGCTAATAGCACAGCGTGCCGACAATAGCTTACCATGCATATGATAAACCGACTCGCTTCCACCACGCTCATGCAAGTCATCTACATTTTGCGTCACCAATATTAACTTATGACCGAAAGCTTTCTCGAGTTTAGCAAGCGCCCTATGTGCTGCGTTAGGCACAACATCATCATGTTGAAGCTGTGCTCGTCGCGCGTTATAGAAGCGATAAACCAAACTAGGGTTTTGTTCGAACGCTTCGGGTGTAGCGACTTCTTCAACGCTGTGATTTTCCCAAAGGCCGTCATTATCGCGAAACGTTTTTAATCCAGATTCAGCGGAGATGCCCGCACCGGTTAGAATAACAATATTGGGTAAGGATTTATTAGCTGACATCGGATTATTTTTACTCTGTTGCTATAAAGCGAGTTGTTTAGTTTATTTTGCAGTTCGCGATGATATGGTGCTTCGGCATACATCGCACATGAGTGATTTCAGCACTTCACGGCTTTTATGCTTTTACACGTCTTTGACTACAGGATACTGGGTATTAGCGCCCCACTCAGACCACGAACCATCATACACCGAAACTTGCGTAGCGCCGCACATAAGAGCTGCAACACCAATGATACAAGCGGTAACGCCTGAACCACACGTGCAAATAATAGGTTTACGCAAATCAACCTTTGCTTGTGTAAAAACAGCATTAAGTTCATCTACAGGTAAGAAATGGCCGTCTTTTAGTAATGTATCGAAAGGAACATTGAACGCGCCGGGCATGTGTCCTGAGCGCACTCCCTTTCGGGGCTCGGAAACTTCGCCTTTAAATCGCGGGCTACTTCGCGCGTCAAGCAGTTGCGCTTCGGTATTTATCGCCTGAAGCACTGCGCTAGAGTTTGCAAACCACCCTGGTCGAGGTGTAGCTTGATAGGTTAATTTCCCATACTGCTGTTGTTCTGATACTGGAAGCCCTGCCCGCTCCCACGCGGGTTGGCCACCATTTAATATATATACATCTTTATGCCCTAATGCCTTTAACATCCACCACACTCTAGGGGCTGTATAAATACCTCGGGTGTCATAAACCGCTATGGGCGTATTTGCCGTAATGCCCTGGTTGCCAAGATAAATAGCAAGGTCATCAGCTGAGGGCATACTGTGCGGGAGACCAGTAGTGTGATCGCTACCTTCGCTATCTAGATCAAAATCCACTGACGCAGGCAAAACCATTGCCGTTCGTGTATCCGGCGTTTTTGAAACAGGATCATCCATCAACGCTCTTACAAGCGTAACTGGCTTTTGTTGCATTGCATTAGCTAGCTCGCCTATTGATAGCAATACTGATGCCATTACATCCTCCTGGAAAGCGCCCGTGTAAGTGGGCGCCTTGTAATACCGGGTTAAAAACTAGTCGGTACGTGTTGATTCACATTAAATATGAATCATTTTACTTAGTACTAAACCGGCTTCTTAGCTTAATGCAGCAATAGCAGACTCGTAGTTTGGTTCTTCAGTAGTTTCTGCTACTTGCTCTGTATAAACCACTTTACCTTCACTATCGATAACAACAACCGAGCGCGACAGTAAACCTGTTAGCGGTGCTGATTCAAATGTTACACCGTAATCATCGCCAAAGGTTGAACGGAAGGTGGAGCCTGTTAGCACGTTCTCGATGCCCTCTGCGCCACAGAAACGGCCCGCAGCAAATGGTAGGTCTGCCGACACACAGATAACAGTTGTGTTATCTAATTTTGCAGCTTCTTCGTTAAATTTACGCACTGACATCGCGCAAGTGCCTGTGTCGATTGAAGGGAAAATATTCAAAACTACGTTTTTCCCTGCAAGCTCTGACAGCGTTACTTCACCCAAATCCGCCTTTACTAGAGTAAAGTCTGGTGCAGGTGTACCTACTTCCGGTAACTGCCCCTTAGTTGTAACTGTGTTGCCTTGAAAAGTAACTGATGCCATTCGCTTTCTCCGTTTTTCATTAATATAAAATAGTGGATGTAAAACAACACTTTCGCAAATAAAAGTGACACTTTTTAGATGTTTTCTTTAACCTGCGACTCTGCAAACGCGAGCTTATGCTGTAAATGGGGCTTACCTTTTAAGTATTCCCGCCTGAACACGCTAAAATAGTGCGCTAACGTCTGTGCCCCTTGCTTCTGTTCAGCTAGTGCCAAAACGCTAATACCTACTTCTGCGGTACAGTGTTGGAAATCATGGGTAGACTCTCTAAGTAAATAGTCTGAAGCTACTTCCATGCTAACGCCCAACACAGGAAAATTATGTAAGTAAGGGCTTTTTACAAACATCTTCTTTGCTTCACGCCAGGTTCCATCCAAGAAAATAAATAGTAACGTTTTGCCAGTATTCAATGGTGGAGCGTCAATACAGCGTTCAGCTGCAGCATATTCGTGTGGAAATACCACAATGGGAAAGTATTTGTCGTCGCTTAAAAGTTTCAGTAACGCTTCATCAGGTTCAGTTCGTTTCCATAAAAACGCGTGGTTGTCTCTCACCACATCGGCTATCAAACGGCCTGTATTGGTAGGTTTATAGTATTCGCCTTTGTACATTAAAAACAAAACCGCCACGTCTGTGCCAGCTTCAGGCTTAAATTCACAAATACAGTTTTGCGTTGGAAGCAAACATGCATCACAGCGAATCACTTTGCTACCACGCGCGTGAAATGGGCGTTCAGCACGAGATAGCTCGTCTAAACGAAGTGACATAACAGAATTCAAGATAGTACGTCTTTGCCAAAGGTTTTTACGGATTTTACCATAGTACAATGCAGTAAAAGAGCGTGGTTAGCAAAGTTTTGTATTGAGTAGAAATAGGAAAATAAAATGGTGCCCGGGGCCGGACTTGAACCGGCACGCTGTTACCAGCGAGGGATTTTAAATCCCTTGTGTCTACCAATTTCACCACCCGGGCATCGGGTTGCTTTTCAGCAAAGGTGTCAGGCGTAGAACCTGATGCTGCGTTGCAGCGTTTGGAGGCGGAACCCGGAGTCGAACCGAGATAGACGGATTTGCAATCCGCTGCATAGCCATTCTGCCATTCCGCCAGATGCGTCTGGCGCGTGATTAAAACTCATCTCTAAGAGATTGGAGCGGGAAACGAGATTCGAACTCGCGACCCCGACCTTGGCAAGGTCGTGCTCTACCAACTGAGCTATTCCCGCATGTCTTAATCGACCATTTCGTTTGGTTGATGTCCTCTCGAAATGTGGGGTGCATTCTACCTACCCATTCAAAACTGTCAACACAAAAAAGCGTTTAAATTGAGATAAATGCGGTTTTTTATGATCGTTTGCTATTTTTTTATTCACTTTGATTAAACCGCGATCAATTCTACTTTGCTGCACTACTTCGAAGGTGTGGCCACGCCGCTTTTGTATAAACAAACATTGACCAAATTGACAGCACTGCAGAGAAATATAGAAGGATATAACCTAAAGAAACCCAATAAATTGTTACGCCCATAAAAGTTTCTAACCCTGAAAGTAACCCAATTAAGGCTAACATTTGAGCAGTTGTTTTGGCTTTACCTATAAAAGACACTTTAACTGCGTCTCTTACGCCATTTGAACCCATCCATTCTCTTAGCGCCGACACATAAATTTCACGCACTAAAAGCGCGATGGATGGCAAGGTGATCCAAAGGTTAGCATAACTGTGCGTGATCATAAGAAGTGCAGCACCAACGATAAGTTTATCAGCAACTGGGTCTAAGAATGCTCCAAAGGGAGTGGATTGTTCTAGCTTTCTGGCTAAGTACCCGTCAAACCAATCAGTAATGGCCGCCAACCAAAAGATAAAGGCCCCTGCCTCGTGCGCCCAGCGCCAATCAAGAAAGTATACAACGACAAAAACAGGAATAAGGATTACTCGAAATAAAGTAATACAGTTTGGAACAGTCCACATAAAAATTACATCTCGGTGTTATGCCTCTATGGGCGTTTTATCGCAGTAGCTTTTTAGCTTAGCGTCTTGCATTTTCATAACACATTACCTTAATTCGTAATGTATTGCTTGTTACTCAGTCATTTATTGATGAAGGTGGTCGTAAATAGTATCCGCCAGTTCAGGGCTTATGCCTGGTACACTTGCTATTTCATCTTTACTGGCCTTTTTAAGACCTTGCAAGCCGCCCATAAACTTTAACAACGTTTGTCTGCGCTTAGCGCCAATACCAGGAATACTTTCAAGACTCGAGGTTGTTTTCACTTTCTGACGGCGGTTGCGGTGCCCAGTGATAGCAAATCTGTGTGATTCATCGCGGATATGCTGAATAAGGTGAAGCCCAGGCGAATGGCTATCCATTGGAAGCACTTGATGACTGCCTGCCAGTATCAAGGTTTCCAAGCCCGGCTTACGAGTAGTGCCTTTTGCAACACCTAAAAGCATGGGCTTCTTATCATGAGGCCAGTCTTCAAAAAAAGCCTCAGCTTGAGCAAGCTGACCTTTACCACCATCTATTAATAGAAGGTCCGGAATTTTTTGCACTTCTTTAACTGACTTATAGCGACGCTTTAGTGCTTGCGCCATAGCCGCATAATCATCTCCAGGCGTAATGCCTTCAATGTTATAGCGACGGTAGTCACTTTTAAGCGGCCCTTCACGATTAAATACCACGCAAGATGCTACTGTTTGTTGACCAGAGGTGTGAGAAATATCAAAGCACTCCATGCGCTGAATGGGTGTATCCACTTCAAGGGCAGCTTCTAAATCGAGGTAGCGTGCAAACACCGACTTTTGTTGACTGTACTGCGCATCTAACGCAGTTTCTGCATTTGATTGGGCAAGCTGCAGGTATTTACGCTTCTCTTCCCTCGCCCCTTTAAAGAAATGCACCTTGTGCCCTGCTTCACTGGCAAGTACATCTGCAATAGCATCTTCGTCACTAAGTGTGTTGCTTAACACAATTTGTTTAGGAATGACTTTGTTGCCCGCTAAATAAAACTGAAGGAAGAAGGATTCGAAAACTTCTTGCTCGTCTGCCGTATTGGGTACTTTAGGGAAATACGCTTTACTGCCTAATAACTGCCCTTCGCGAATAAACATAACTTGGATGCACGCCATGTTGCCTTTGAACGCAAATCCAAACACGTCCATTTCATCCTGGGTACCGGCAACCCATTGTCGCTCTTGTACTTTCCTTAATGCGTTTATTTGATCGCGATAGCGAGCGGCAGCCTCAAAGTTCAGCGCTTCGCTGGCTTTTTCCATTTTGTCCACCAGCCCACCAATAACTTGCTGGTTTTTACCTTTTAAGAATAAGCGAGCAAAATTGACCTGCTCTTTATATTCCTCATCGCTCACATAGCCTTCAACACAAGGCGCGCTACAGCGCTGCATTTGATACTGAAGGCAAGGTCTGCTGCGCGCACGGTAATAGCTGTCTTCGCACTGGCGTACAGGAAAGATACGCTGCATAGATCGCAAGCTTTCGCGCACCGACCATGCACTAGGGTATGGCCCGAAATATTCGCCCTTTTTCTTTTGCGGGCCGCGATGAAAAGACAGCCGCGGATGCTCGTGGTCTGATAAAAAGATGAAAGGGTAAGACTTGTCGTCACGCATTACCACGTTGTAACGCGGCTTATACTTCTTAATGAAGTTGTTTTCTAGCAGAAACGCTTCGGTCTCACTATTTACAACGGTGACGTCCATATTCGCAATCTGACTGACTAACGAACGGGTTTTAGCGTTATCAAGGTTAGTACGAAAGTAACTTGATACTCGCTTTTTAAGGTTTTTGGCTTTTCCTACGTAAATAACCTCTTCCTGACTGTTGTACATACGGTACACGCCAGGTTGAGAGGTTAAATTCTTAAGAAATGCTGCTGAATCGAATGCAGACATAATCACTTTGACGTTATGCGTCTAGTGACGCTTAAAAGGTATTAGGATTGATTAGCTTATGACGGTAGGCTAAGTGTGTTAACTCTACGTCAGACGTCACGCCTAATTTTTGAAACATACGATAACGGTAGGTATTAACCGTTTTGGAATTGATGCTAAGTTCTCGGGCAATATCTGGCACTTTATGACCTTCGGTTAATCTCATGGCTATAGTAAGTTCTCTACTCGATAGCTCATCAAATGGATTATCCGAACTTGGCAATAACTTACTTATCGCAATGATATTGGCCATTTCGTTATCGAGATACATTTGGCCCGCCGCGACTTTACGAATGGCAAGAATGACCTCATCTGGCTTTGCGTCTTTGGTAAGAAATCCAAACGCCCCCGCTTCCATTACCTGCATAGGTATTGGGCTTTCTTTGTGCATTGAAACACATATCACCCGCGTATTTTCTGACATGCGAACAATTCTCTTAGTCGCTTCTAGTCCACCAATACCGGGCATGTTCACGTCCATGAGTACCACATCTGGCGCATTTTTTCGGCACATTTGTACCGCATCTTCACCGTTACTAGCTTCATCGATAACGGAAAAATCTTCTACGTCTTCCAGAATTCGGCGTATCCCTCTTCTGACCAAATCGTGATCATCTGCTAGGATTATTTTTATCACTCTAGTATCTCACTGACTTCAGTTTTCTAAACAACTAGGTTAAAGGCCGCTAATTTTCGTTAATGATAACTATTAGCAGCCTAAAACCTTATCACAGTCATCATACCACGAGATAAAGATTCGTGAAGTAGAGATACACAATTTGAAACTAAATTATTGATCTAGATTACTTTTAGCCAATTAAATTGGTAAATCAAACCAAAGGGCAACCAAATCTTGAGGTGCAGTGAGCGAAATACTATCTTCCTCGTAGATCCCAATAGCATCACCAGATTCTAATCCTACCACCCCAGGTTCACTTTTCACCGAAGCTTCAGCCACACCTGAGATGATATGAAGATATCCTTTTTGCCTTTCAGTATTTCGATACCATGCTTCTTGAGCCTTCAAGGTCAAACGACTTATTGATGCATTCTGCTTAATTCTTAACGACCCATCCCTGCCGTTTTCACTTACGAGCAACTCAAGCTTTTCATTACCACCAGCACTACTACCGAAGGTTTTCTGGGTATAGCCCGGGGTTCCACCTTTTTCATTTGGCACAATCCAAATCTGCAGAAAGTTCACAGGTTCTTCACTAGACGGATTAAACTCTGAGTGCATGATGCCGCGACCTGCACTCATCACTTGTATATCACCCGCAGGTACCACGTATTCATTGCCCGTGTTATCTTTGTGTTTCAAGGCACCGCTCACTACATATGAGACGATTTCCATATCTCTATGGCCGTGAGTCTCGAAGCCTCTACCTGCTTGAACAATATCATCATTAATCACTCTTAGCGCTGAAAATCCCATGTGCTTCGCGTCATAATAGTGCCCAAATGAAAAACTGTGTCGGCTTGTTAGCCAACCAAAATTGACTTTTCCTCTTTCATTCGCTTTTCTCAAGTACATCATTTTATTTCCTTAAGCCTTTCTGCTCTCACAACACCTTCTAACTTTGCACGTGCCACGTAGCAGCTTCTATCTTGGCTGATTTCATTCGCAATAAAGTTAGTTTAATTCTTTTTAGTCGGAATAAAATGCGGGATTATAGAGTTAGTTATTCTATTATTTAGAATGCTGTCATCGGAAATGCAAAAGGGGTCGATTAGAAACTCATTGGTTTGTGATTCAAGCTAAGCGGTAGCGAACAGCTACGACATGAAACACAAACGCTGCAGAGCGGTCTCGATAACCGCTGGATGACAGGCCAAATTAAGCCTTATATGATTCGGCGCACCGAAGGGTGCTCCGTCGTTACCTACTACGCCCCGCTCTATACACTGCTCTACACTTGCAACAGGTGAATAACGAAGAATTTGATCAGACTCCTTTCCTAATGAGTCTTTTTCAGTCGACACAGAAACCATTGGTTGCAAGATCTTCGAGGGAAATGTGGCGAGATCTAGCCAAAGAAAGTAGCCAGCGCTACCCATCGTGTAGCCTACATTGATGTCGTAGTGCTTGAAGAAGCGCACTACAAGCTTTCTATTAAAGGCTAACGCACTTTTAACCGCATCTAACCAGGTGCTGCCACTCTCGTAGGCGGCAATAAGTGCAACTTTGCCTAAGTTGCTTGCATTAAGGTGCCGGGCGCTAATGGCTTTTGCAAACTTATCTCGGGTCTTTTGATCTTTAATGACTGCGTACGACGCACCGGGAACACTCGCTAAGTTGAAAGCTTTAGAGGCACTATTAAGATGGATAATTCGGGGTGTGCGCCCAATATTTTTACTTACTGGTTTATCTTGCTTTCTTATTTCAGCTTTGTTTAAACCTGCGCTATCAAGTTCGCAGCCAAAGATAGGAATCAGGGTCGGTTCGTTATATGAGTTAAAGGCAAATTCACTGTGTACTTCATCAGTGATCAACAAAATATTGTGGTAAGCGCAAAAATCCACAATCTGACGCTGTGTTCTAGCGCTTAATACGGTGCCAGTAGGGTTATTGGGGTGGCAGATAACAAATGCTACTGCAGATTTGTCTAAAGCGTTAAGGTCTATATCGGTAAACGAATCATTAATACTTTGATGATTACTAGTGTGAGATGAAGCTACATCAGTATAATTTTCTTCTACGGTATAGTCTGACTGCCCTACTGGTATATATACAGGTTCTACATCGTTGTTTTCCACCGTTTCGGCTATGGGCGAATAGGTCGGCGTTAAAACCATCACCTTCTGTCCGGCTTTACAGAATGTTCGAAGCGCAACGTCTATCGCGCCTATAACACTAGCTACATCAACCACATCACTGCTGTTAACCTCAAACCTGCTGTATTTCGGCGCACTGCGTTCAAAACGTTTAGCAACAGCTTCACCAATATCAAGAGACTGATATCCATATGTTGAGCGAAGGTTTTTTGTAACTGCACTTATAATGTCATCGCAGGGCGGTATATCCATGTCGGCAATCCACATAGCAATAGGCTCTTGCTGAGAATCTATGACCGATGTTTGCTGAGCCGTCGTGTTATAAAAGCGACGAAATATAGCTGAATACTTTAGCCGAGTTTGGTCGAGTTTTAGGTGAGCCGGTGCCTGCCATACATCTTTGTGAGGCATAAACTCATGCTCAAATGTACTGAATACTGGAAGTTGATTTTGCCCTTCGTTCACCCTCGATTTTCCCTTTCAAACAGTGTTTTGCCTTTTAACTTACCTTGTTAATCTTGTTCTGTTAACTTGCGCCGTTGACTTGCCCTACTGAGCTCCTTGGCACTGTAACAAGCACAACGCGTTGCTCAATTACTATTTATCCAGGTGTTATGTCGGATATCAAGCCACTTCATATAACAAGCCGCGCTTTGTTTAGTGTTCTAACCCAGAGCACGGGCCCTAAGCGCGGCATTATGCTCTTTTTTTCGCTTTTACTCGCTTATCTTTTCAAATACATTGAACTCGGAAAGCGTGTGCTGATATTTACGTTTGGTTTCGCGGATGACAAACGGCAACTCTGTGGGCTCGCCAACACGCTTGAAGCCGCTACCTAGGGCATCTTCTAATGCTTGCGTAGAGCTAAGTGTTTCACCATTTTCATCTTATAGCCCCCTAACCACTCGCTTCTCTCTGTGTATTCTTCCAGCCAAGTAAAGGGGCTGGCTACAACCAGCAGACCGCCTTTATTTAAACGTTTTGCCATATCACCCAGTACTTTTCTAGGGCTGTAGACCCTATCAATCAAATTCCCCATGAAGATAAGGTCGTAGCCGGTAAACTGCGGTTTTAAGTTACACGCATCGCCTTGAGCAAAAGCGACTTTTTTTGCACTTTCTTCTAAACCTAAAGCAGAGAGCTTCCGTGACTTAAATGACGTTAGTTCGCCTTCTTCTATTAGGTTATAGCGGATCTCTCCACGCTCTTGCATATCAAATGCGGTTTTTATGAAGCGTGCAGAAAAATCAATACCATCAACGTGGTCAAAGTGCTTGGCAAGTTCAAAGGTTGAACGACCCACAGCGCAGCCTAAGTCTAAAGCTTTGCTATGCTCACGTCCTTGCATATAGTCAATACAAAACTGAGCACTGGCTTTGGCGAAGTTGGGCACACCATAGTATTCGTCACCATAATGAAACTCACTATATTGCGACACTTGTGTATCGCTTTCGTAATCAAAATCGTTCACTGCTATAACTCGCTTTCCTTGAACATATCTAAACCCGGCATGCTGAAAGAAATGACGCCTAAATGCGTAACGGCTGTCTTTCATTGCCTCGTTGCCAGTAGATACCCAGCTACCACCTTTAATGAGGTTATGCTTGTTATCATACGTTGGCGTAGTAAAGTCATCGTACAGAGGGTGCACCTTAAAACCTTCAAACGGATAAATTGGTGTTTCAGTCCACTGCCATACGTTCCCTACCACATCAAAAAATTCACCTGACTGATTAACATTAACAGGCTCACTCGAAGCGTATTTTTGAAGCGCAATATTGAAACCATCAGCGTATACGGTTTGTGTTACACCAGCATTCTGACGTAGAGCTTGCCATTCGTTTTCTGTCGGTAGGCGAACAAGCGAACCAGTCTTCTCGCTTAAGTAATTACAAAAGGCTTTTGCTTCATGATAATTAACGTCTACCGGCCAATCTACAGGAAGTGGGTGTTCTTCAAGCATACTGCGATAGGCATAGTCTTCTCCCTTTTTAACCCAAAACACAGGCTGCTGAGCTTGGGTATATTCTCGCCACTTGTTGCCTTCAGCTTCCCAATACTTCGCATTATGATAACCGCCGTCTTTAACGAAGGCTAAATACTCGCCATTACTCACAAGAAACTTAGATGCACTAAACTCGCTTACAGATTCCTGCTGTGTTCCATATTCATTGTCCCAGCCATAATAGGTATTATCCCAAGTTTTGTTATTTATTACCGTTTGCGCTGGAACCGTAATTAATGCATTGGGTTCAAGTTCTTTAGACTGTGTGAGCATCGTAGGGCAAACAGGCCATTCTGAGCTAGGTCGTACAGACGAAATGGGTAACTGCCTAATAAGTACAGACGAGGTTTCTAAATGAATGCGTTCGTGTTCTATTCCCATCACTACAGGCCACATTGGGCTGTCCCAGTCGATAGGCATGCTGAAAGACATGGTATCTATAAGGTCGTATACCAAGGTGCGCACTTGATTACGATATTGGCGCACCTCTTCAACCTGCGGCCATTCATAGTTTTCGTCGTTGAGGTCATCCCAACTCATTTCATCTACGCCTATCGCAAAGAGCGACTCGAATTTTGGGTTGATACGCTCGTTGATAGCCTTTGAAAGCACGAGCTTATTGATAAAAAACGTGGCGGTGTGACCGAAATAAAAAATTAACGGATGACGCAGTTTTTCAGGTCGCTCGTAAAAGGCCTCGTCATTCACTAGGCAAGAGAAAAGTGATTCATATGTGTTGAAAGAGTCGAGGAAATACGCCTTTATTTCCTGTCTTTGTTGTTCAACCGTACCTTCCCTAAGATTAAGTGTGGGCATTGCCTGCATAATGTCCTCTTGAATTCTTGTTATTACTACCAACTGCGTAGGACCAGCGATACACGTGCAAGTATACCGTTTTTATATGCCGTAATGATTTCAGTTGATTGTAAACCTT
>NZ_JAHHDX010000158.1 GCF_018619335.1 Alteromonas sp. ALT199
CTTAAATCGTTTATATAACGAATTATTATTAGTAAGGTCAAAGCCTCACTTTGATAATAACCACATCCTAAGCGAACGGTCAACTGGGATCAGACGGGTGTTCCGTAAAAGTTCAATTTTTTTTCGTCTTTTTACCTCCTTCTGTAAATATTAACTTACATTTAACATTTAAAGCACATAAAACAACCTATCCAGTTCATTTTTTGTACTCTTAGCTAAAGAGGACGGGATATACAACTAAAGTATATCCTCGTCCTAGCCTATAGTTTTTTCCTACACGCTTGTTAGAATGAGTAATTCACGCTAAAACGCACATATCTTGGTGTTTGCCATGCGGTCGGTAGACCGTAATTTGGATTTACATCAGGATTTGTTGGATCAGCTGAGCCCTCATCATCGTAAATTTCATTTACTTCTGTTACGCGGTCGTTGTTAAGCAGGTTGAAAATGTCTGCTCGAACTACCAATGTTTGATCTTCACCTATATCAATATTGTAAGATGCAGAAACGTCGATAGAGTAATAACTACTCGTGCGACCACGAGAACCTCGAGGGGCAGGCTCGCCACCGGCAAAGAAAGACTCTGAATCATATGCCTGAGCAAAAATGTCTGTTGGATGATAGCCGAACGCATTGATTGGACGACCAGTCCAGAACTGAAGATTTGCGCCAAGCGTCAAGTCTTCAGTCACGGCATATGCACCGTAAAGTTTAACCTGATGACGTCTGTCATTCGGCAAATCACCATAGGCATTATCAAGTAGTCCAGGTTGGTCAAATAACGTTGTTAAACCTGCATCATCCTGACCGTTGTCAGAGCGAACATAACCTTCATTATTACCCCAGTTATGTGACCATGTGTATGCTGCATTAAGCATCCATACGCCGTCCCATGCTCTTTGCCACATAAAGTCTACAGCTGCATATTTACGAATAGAGTCTGGGTAGCCCAAGTCTTCCGCTGATAAGTCCATGTAAACTAGCTCACCTTCAGCACCCGGTAATTCGGTAGTACCAATGCGCATGTCAGAGTTCGGATTAGTGAGTACATACTGGTGGAAACCATCCCAGATACCAGATACGTCACCGTAGCCATTTGCTGCCGCCCACTCGATAACAGCGGCATCAATCGCCATATCTTCGATAGTGGTAGAAAGCTCACGGTATGTACCTTGAATTGACATGCTCCATTCGTCATTCAACTGGAATTGGTAGCCCGCGATAAATTCATCCGAGTACATAGAATCCAAGTTTTGATCTACGATTTCGTCTGGAGATTTCGCAGTGCCATCCGCGAAAACATCATCAGGCTGCGTTTTAGCGCCCGTTAGATTCGGAATACCCAAGGCTTCGTCAGCAAAGCCTTCAAACTCATAGTATTCTTGTGTATAGGTTTCAGCGCCCGCAAGACGAATATTCGTATTTGCGGCGATTGGCAAGTAGTATCTACCGTAGCTTGCCCACGCTTTTGACTCACCATCGCCAAATACGTCCCATACCGCACCTAAACGAAGTCCCCACTGGTTATCGAGTTTTGCGAAAGACTCGCCATCAGCATTAAAGTTCTCAAACGTATCATTACGAAGACCTGCGTTGATGACTAAGTTGTCAGTAACTTGCCATTGGTCTTGAATATAAAAAGCAAAGTTTTCAGAGTCGAACTGACCACCTACGTTATAATCGCGATAACGAACTTGGTAAATTTCCTCGTTAGCTAGATCGCTATCATCAACATAGTATAAATAGTATGCACTGCCTGAGTTTATGGTATTGCTGTTTGAAGTAAGCTTCTCATAATCAACACCAAATCGTACTGAGTGATCGCCCAAATACCAGTCTGCATCCAGTCGTATAACCTCACGTTCATCATCGCCTTGCTCTGCCGTAAAGTTAGCCCATGTATTGGTTGGAACGAACGCTGCGGTGCTGTCATAGCGGTAATAAACGACCGGGTTGCCATCTAACTCGCTTCGCACGGTTCTGTCTTGCTTGTTGATGCCGTACTGAGCAGAGATTGAGAAATCATCATTAATGATGCTCGTCCATTTGGCCGTGTAATTTAAACCGCCTTCATCTTCGTAACCTACACGACCGTCAGTGAATTCACCGCCGTCAAAAGAGTCATAAGTCGTGATTTCTGTTGAACGTTCATCAGAAAAAGCAGTAATTTCAAGAATATTATTTTCTGTAACGTACCAGTCTAGTTTGGCTACCCAAAATGCATCATCGTCTTTTTCAAAAAAGCCGTTTTGCGATACGCCGCTACTGGTGTTTGTTTGGTCACTTACGTAATTATTTTCAGCTGAACGGGGGTTAAATAGTGCATAGAAGAACAACTTGTCTTCTATTAGTGCACCGCTCGCCCACACATTGACATCCCACTCGTCTATTTCATCTCGCGTGTTGTCGATGCGATACAAGTTGTTTTTGTTATTACGGGACGAATCACGTTGCTCACGAAGTGCATCTGGCTCCCAATAGAAGTTAGCACCCGCTTTAAACTCGTTAGTACCACTTTTGGTTTTCGCGTTAATAACACCACCGGTTACACGGCCAAACTCTGCTGAATAACCCCCCGTTTTTACTTCAAACGTCTCGTACATATCAAACGGAGGCTCACTAGAACCTACGCCAGTACGGAAATTAGTGATATTCAAGCCGTTGATGTAGTAGCCGTTTTCGCCAACTGATGCACCACCAATTGAAGGTAAATCACCAAAGGCTGAGTCGCCTTGAGTAGTCCCTGGTGCCAATAACGCGACAGAAGTTAGGTTACGTGGTACAGGTACTCTATCAAGCGTAACGCTGTCTACAATAATACCCGTGCTTGAACTTGTTACATCAACCATCGCAATGGTAGTGCCAGTAACTTCAATACGCTCTACGTCATCGCTGGCAAGACGCATATCTAGGTTTGTTTTACCGCTAATCCCTACTTTTACTGAATCTTGAATAGTAGTTCGAAACCCATTCTTTTCTGCAGTAACTTTGTAGTTACCTGCTGGAAGTAATGGAAAACGAAAATCACCTGATTCATCACTTTGTACAGACCGCGTCAGGCCAGTATCTAGGTTTTCGATAGTTATGGTAACGTTTGAAAGGCTGCTGCCATTTACTTGGATAGAGGTTCCTTGAATTGAACCATTAGTGTTGTTTGCAAAAGCTGGTGCAGTTGCACCAATTGACAGTGCAACTGCTAAAGCAACTGCACTTTTCCTGATTTGATACATGTACGTATTCCCTGGTTAGTCATGATTTAGTATTAAACTTTTTTAAAAAATCAATTAAGCGAACCTAAATCTTTGTATTTATTAAAGATAAATAA
>NZ_JAHHDX010000119.1 GCF_018619335.1 Alteromonas sp. ALT199
TAAGGGTGACAACGCATTGCACCTTGACCGAAGATCATCATGTTACGAGTTAGAATGTTTGCACCTTCAACCGTAATTGATACCGGTACGCCTTGATAGCCACGGCCTAAATAGTTATTTGGCCCAAGCATTACGCCTTTACCGCCGTGAACGTCCATCGAGTCGTTGATAACTTGACGCATTTTTTCGGTTAGGTGGTACTTACAGATTGCCGAGATGACAGAAGGTTTCTCACCTAAGTCAACGCCCACTGTTGAAAAGCGAGTTACGCCATCCATCAAGTAAGCATTACCACCAATGCGCGCGAGCATTTCTTCAACGCCTTCCATATGGCCTACCGGCATACGGAACTGACGACGAATGCGAGCATATGCTCCTGTTGCAAGTGATACGGATTTAGCGCCACCAGCAGCAGATGAAGGAAGCGTAATACAACGGCCTACCGACAAACACTCAACAAGCATACGCCAGCCTCGTCCAGCCATTGCAGGGCCACCGATAATATAATCGATAGGTACGAAGATTTCCTCACCCTTGATAGGGCCGTTCTGGAACGGTGTATTCAATGGGAAGTGGCGACGGCCAATTTCTAAGCCCTTTGTATCTCGTGGAATAAGAGCACACGTGATACCGGGCTCTTTGTTATCACCTAGAAGACCTTCAGGATCTTGAAGTTTAAACGCAAGACCAATAACAGTAGCAACTGGCGCAAGGGTAATGTAGCGCTTGTTAAACGTTAGGCGCATACCCAACACTTCTTCGCCATTCCACTCGCCCTTACATACAACACCAACATCAGGAATTGCACCAGCGTCAGAACCTGCTTCAGGACCAGTTAATGCGAAGCAAGGAATTTCTTCACCCGCGGCAAGGCGTGGCAAGTAGTGATCTTGCTGCTCTTTTGTTCCATAGTGTTGAAGAAGCTCGCCAGGACCTAGAGAGTTAGGTACACCGACCGTGCTTGATAGTACCGCACTTACGCCTGCGAGTTTTTGCAGAACACGCGATTGTGCATAGGCAGAGAACTCTAAGCCGCCATACTGTTTCTTAATGATCATGGCAAAGAACTTATGTTCTTTTAAGAACTGCCAAACTTCAGGAGGAAGATCCGCGTCTTTATGGTTTATTTGCCACTCATCGACCATAGAACACACTTTATCACACGGCCCGTCTAAAAACGCCTGTTCTTCGACGGTCAGTCGGCCTTTAGGAATACGATGTAGTTTGTCCCAGTCTGGCTTACCGCTGAAAATATCGCCGTCCCACCACACGGTACCGGCGTCAATAGCTTCTTGCTCAGTGCTCGACATTTCAGGCATAACTTTGCGGTAGAAAGCAAGCAGCTTCTTAGAAATGTGTTGCTGTCTGATATTAGCAAGTGTGAACGGCAGTGTTAAAACAAGGAACACTACCCAACCCAGCAGGCCTATGTCACCGAAAAGGGTGCCTAAAATCATAACACCTGCGCCAATGGCAACCGCCGTTACCAAACTGGTGCGCTGGTAGCTAGCAACTGCTAGCGCCAAAACGACCAGTAAAAACCATATAAAATCTGCCATACTTCACTCCTGAAAGGCGTTAAACGTTACGCTAGTCTTAATCTCAACGTTTCAAATACACTCTATAAAACGCGAATGGACATCGAGGTCAGACCAGCATGCTGTAAACCTATTATTTAATAGGGCAAAGATCAAGATTTTTACATGAATATTCTATTAACAACGACATAAATAATAGGGTAGTGGGCTTGATCATTTATAAGTATAGTCGCTAGATATAATCACTGTTTGAGAGTGGGGGTCGCAAATTGTAATACGTATTTTCGAAGCTTTTTACTTTCGGATTTTGTTAATAAAAAAGCACGCCTAACTTGCGTTAAAGACGTGCCATTTAATATTTTGGATAAATTGCTAAAACGAAAAGTTGCTTCGTTTCAGCACGCTTTAACGCGTTTCAAACGACTTAAGCTTGATGTCACCTTGCTCATCACCATCTTTGAACTGCTGTAGCCTGACGAGCGTATAGTCTAAAGACGGTGCGAACCATGCGAAGGTTTCACGTTTCTTGGAATCTCGAATTAGCTTTACTTTTACCGTATCGATTTTTCCAAACGGTAGCGAGAGTACTTCTTTATCGACAACCTGAACACCATAATGCCTAAGCTCTCCGCGGTAGTTTACGAAATTATAGTCTAAAGTCGTTTTACCTTGCGCTAGTTGTTTTGCCAGGTCAATTCGGTAAATTTGGTTATCAAATTCGCCGTTCCAGTCGAATGTTTCGCCGTTTTCGACAGAAATTTTACCTTGACCTTGCTGGCTGAAGGTCACTTTTAACTCTTTATCAGGCCCAGTTCCCGATCGACTGTAGTAATACTCTGAAGGAACAACAGTATTTCCGTCTACAGTGAATATAGAGTGTTCGCTGCGTTTGTCCGATAAGAAGAACTTCGAGACCTTAGAGGTATAAATTAGGGAGTACTGCTTGTCCCCTAACTTCGAAAGCTCAATATTTGCTTCACCTACATCGTCGCCCCACTTGTATGCAGTATAGGTTGCTTTGTAGGGCTGAAGAGCTAACCCGGCACCTACTTTCGCTTGCGCGGTCACCGAAAGCGATACTGCTAACACTGTACTTAAAGCAAAAGTCTTAATCGCTTGCATAGCCAGATTCTGGTAGTTCTTGCTCATCTAAAACTGCCTTATTGTTGCGCATCGATAACCGGCCAGCACTAAACCATGAAAGTACTAGCGGGTAGATGCGGCGTTCTTGTTCTTGAACGCGCTCAGCTAGGTCGCTTGCGGTGTCGTCTTCAAACACAGGCACACGACTTTGAATGATAACCGGACCACCATCAAGTTCAGGTGTAACAAAGTGCACGCTTACGCCGTGCTCTTTGTCACCATTGTCGATAGCTCGCTGATGCGTATTCAAACCTTTGTACTTTGGCAACAAAGATGGGTGAATGTTCACTAATTTACCAGCCAAGCTATCAACAAACTCAGGTGTTAAGATTCGCATAAAGCCAGCAAGAACAACACAGTCAGCTCCAAAAGCCTCTATTTGTTCTTTAAGTGCTTCATCATAAGATTCACGCGTTTCAAAATCAGTGTGATCTAAGCATACTGCTTTAATCCCTGCGTCTTTGGCGCGTTCAAGACCATAAGCATTAGGGCGATTACTTATCACTCCGCTTATTTGTGCGTTAAGACGACCGCTTTTTATTTCGTCAATGATGGCCTGTAAATTACTGCCATTACCTGAAATAAGCACGCATAGTTTGATTACAGTGTTACTCACGCGTTGATCTCTACTTGCTCTTCGCCGTCTTTTGCAGCTATATCACCTATCACCCACGCATTTTCACCATGCTGCTTAAGAATATCGAGCGCTGTATCGGTATCGTTTTCGTCTACAACGATGACAAGACCAACACCACAGTTAAATGTGCGGTACATTTCATGGCGCGTCACGTTTCCGTTTTCTTGTAGCCATGAGAAAATAGCAGGCCATTCCCACGAGTTTTCATCTATAACTACTTTTGCATCTTCAGGAAGTACGCGAGGAATATTTTCCCAAAAGCCGCCGCCCGTTATGTGTGAGATAGCACTTGCTTGAACTTTTTCTAGCATTGCCAATACCGACTTAACATATATACGCGTAGGCTCAAGTAACTGGTCGATAATTGGCTTACCATTTAAGTCGGCATTAACATCAGCGCCGCTCACTTCAATAATCTTTCTTACAAGAGAATAACCGTTCGAATGCGGGCCTGACGATCCAAGCGCAATAAGTTTTTGACCTGGTTTAACGTTAGTGCCATCAATAACTTTATCAGCTTCAACTACACCAACGCAGAATCCTGCTATATCGTAATCGCCATCGTGGTACATTCCCGGCATTTCAGCTGTTTCACCACCAATTAGCGCGCAACCCGCTTGCTCGCACCCTGCGCCGATACCAGTAACTACCGAAGCTGCAACATCAACATCTAATTTACCCGTTGCGTAATAGTCAAGGAAAAATAAAGGCTCAGCACCTTGTACAATCAGGTCGTTTACACACATTGCCACTAGGTCAATGCCAACACCATCATGGCGGTTTGCATCCATAGCCACTCTTAGTTTTGTCCCTACGCCATCAGTACCTGAGACAAGTAGCGGCTTTTTGTACTTTGTAGGCAGTTCGCAAAGTGCTCCGAAACCACCCAAATTACCTTTTACTTCGGGTCTGTGGGTTTTTTTGGTAACTGATTTAATGCGTTCAACAAGTTGATTGCCTGCATCGATATCTACGCCTGCATCTTTGTAACTTAAAGAGGTTTTATTTTCGCTCACGGTTGGGCCCTGAAACTAAGAGGTAGAAAACCGCGGATTCTACCAGCAAGTCGGCACAAGTCCAATTTGTGACGGCTATTTTATGTGCTTTTTGATCTTTTTTATTTTAAGGGTGAAATTAAACCCAATATAAAAGACAATAGAAGGCTATCTTTTGGTGAACATCTTGCTTGAAATAAGTCTAGCTCTGAAAAGTAGAGTGGATAACACGTAAGTTAGGCAGTTTTCAATTGTGTTTTGAATTCGGTTTGATTCATATAGTGGTAGGTAAGGAATTGATTTTAAGAAGAGTATGGAGTGTCAATGTTGACGGCAGTAACGTGTAACACCAATGAGACGAGAAAAATGAAACAGCGTTTTAAACGCATATTGGGTGTCTCTTTTATCGCTTTATTAAATTATAGTGCGCATACGCAAGCTGCTCAGCGCGTTATTGTAAATGAAGCACAAATCCAAGTTGAAGATCAAACCCAACGCACTCAACAAGCTGCACTTAAAAAAGCGCTTAGACAAGTGTTTATCAAAATGTCAGGCAGCACAAATGTCCTCGATAATGCAGGAGTGAAAGCCGCATTAACATCTCCTCAATCGTTACTACGTTCATATCGATTCGCGTTCGATAACAACAGAACCTATTATATTGCCGAATTTGACCAAGCGAAGCTCAATGAAATATTACAACGAGAACTTTTGCCGCTTTGGGGGGATAGACGCCCAGAGACTATTGTGTGGTTGGCACAGGAAGGTGAAAACGAAACCCGCGTTATACTCGATGAGTCACTGAACACAGATTTACAGCATGAGCTTAAACAAACCGCAAAAGAACGTGGCGTGCCCCTTAGTCTGCCTTTGATGGACTTGACAGATAACGTCAATATTTCTACATATGACGTATGGGGGCGATTCGTAGAGCCACTTCGTAAAGCATCCATGCGCTATAGCGTAGACAACATTATTGGCGCGAGAGTTTATCGTAACACTCCAAGTGAGATCCCAGATTTGCCAGAAAATGTAGTGCCTTCAGGTACGGTTGAATCGTTGGAAGATGTGCTTAACGAAGAAGCTCAAATTAGAAACCAGAGCGATCGACAAAGTCCAGAAACTCAGGACGCCTATGGTTCAATATCGAACCCGCAACAGGAATCCCTAGCTCGCACTGAAATAGATAGCTTGAATGGCGACGGTAAAGGCTTTGTAGATGATAACGATAGTTTAGCTGGCCTAGCTTCAGAGACTGGTGAAACCAATTCATCGCTGAAAGGGCAAGCAGAAGAACAAAACAACACAATGCCATTTACAATGAGCGAGTTTGCTAACTACGCTAAGCGTGCCAATGAAGGCGATTACGCGCTCGACTGGGTTTTCATAGGCGGCGGCAAAGTGAGCTACGGCAGTATTTATGGTGACTCTCCAGAAGTCCTCGGCAATCAATTAGTAGATGCGTATTCAAATTACCTATCATCGCTTTACGCCATTGTAGGTATTGAGGAATCTGACCGCGAAGTCATCACGGTTTCAATCGCCAATATCGGCTCAGTGAAAAGCTACGCCAAAGCTACAGACTACTTAAACAGTTTGAGTGTTATCGAAAATGCAACGTTAGTGGAGCAATCAGGTACAGTCGCAACATACTCATTAACCTTGTTAGGGACAGTAGACGATTTGCTAAACAGCGTTACGTTAGAGAACAAATTACGCCCTGTGACCGATGCATACGGGAAAAGTGTTAACGGACACAGTTTCTATTGGAGCAATTAATTTAGCATGCAGCTGACCTTGCCTGTAACGTTACCCGTTGATGAAAATTTTGATAGTTTCGTTACAACTGGCAACGAAGAAGTCGTTTCAGTTCTTGAGCAGGTTTCTGGTGCGCTGCCGCTTTGGCGACAGGCCCCAGAGTTGGGGGCTTTTGCTTCGCTGCAACTTCCACTGCTAACCTTATTAGGCAGTTCTGCTGTTGGTAAAAGCCATTTGCTATTTGCCACCTGTCATCAATTAGCGGGCAAATCCGTTAGTCACCTTTATTTAAATCTTAATGATTATAAAGCTTGGTCTTTGGATATATTCGAGGGCCTTGAAGACCTTTCGCTCATTGCGTTAGACAATATACATGCGATAGCCGGTGATATACATTGGGAAGAAGCGCTGTTTGATTTATTGAATCGCGTTATAGAAACCAAACAAGCCATGGTGTTATGTACAAGTCACCTAGGACCGTCAAACCCTGCATTCGTGTTGCCCGATTTGCGTTCCCGCTTGGCATGGGGGGTCATTTACCACATTAATCAGTTAGATGATATTGGCCGTGAAGAAGCAGTGCGCTTGCGTGCGGCTGAACGCGGTTTGAAGCTATCAAACCAAGCATTGCAGTTTCTTCTGCTTCATAGCGAACGTGATCTGAAAAGCCTCATGTCCTTATTGGCGCGCTTAGATACTCGCTCACTCCAGGAACAAAAACGCCTGTCGGTGGGCATGGTTAAGCGCGAGCTTAACTTAAATTAGCCAAAGCGAGAGCTTAACCTAAATTAGCCAAAGCGTAAGCTTAACCTGAATTAGTCAAAGCAAAAGTTTTTCCCGTACATAACCATGCTCTTAAATTCTTTATACATCATCGACGAATTAAAAAGAGAGCCGTTTGATTCATTTCTGCGCAACACTTAACTGTTCTATTTACGGTTTATTTAGCGTTTATAAGTTCTCTTTTTTACCGTGAGTTTCAGAAGCAACTGCAAATTCTTCTGCCAACGTCATTAACTTCGCGTTAGAAGACACAACACCTACCTTATTACTTTGCTCCTCTATATAACTGTTGCTGGGTTGTTCATTAGTGCTAGATGCTGATTCTCGCCAGGTCACGTTATTAGGTAAAAGGTAAGGGCCTGGCAATGAAGCTTGAATAGTAGGTAGGTCTAAGTCGGGTAAAATTCTACTTACCACGTAATTTACGCGCATGGTGGCGTTGTCATCACTCACGCGGTTTCGCTGTGCCCAGCTAGGAATAAAACTACCATCCTCTAGAGTTTCTCGCGAAAAAACGCCTATATCGGCCTCTGCATCAAGTCGATAAAGCATCATAAACCGCTCAAACAGCATGGCGAGATCTTCTCGTTCCGTAAAGTAGGAGTAAAAAGCAACGGCATGGTCTTCTTCAAACCAATTAGCAACCTGTAAAGCGGTATAGCTGCGCTGTGAACTTGTTGCTGTCGTGCCGCCGTACCTTACTTCTGAAAGGGCGTGTAGCTGAGCTGAAGTCAAAGGCAATGAAGACGTTAGCCCAGTTGAAATAGGTGAGGTGTCATCATAAGAAGAGAGAGGGCTTGCACCGTTATCTAGCTGTTGCCACTCAGTGTAATCGAAAAAATCGTTGGCGTGAGCCAGTTCATGATAGAGCAAATAACTAAGTGCCGCTTCGACATCTTTTGCGTCGCGTGGTTGCCTATTCGCCACATTAGATGAATTTATGGCGGGAAAGTAGTAAGCGCCATCTTTCACATAGCGCCATGACGTTGTGAATTCCAACTCGTTACCAAAGCTGCTTCTATAATCGGGGCGAGAATTTAAGGTGTCACGCTCTTGTGGCGTACGCCAGAAGTTGTTGGCATCTAAATATATTGCACCAGTAGCAACCCAATAAAAAGAAGGGCGAATATCGTACGAAATAACAACAGCGTTAGTTGCACGCAACAGTTGCAACATGTCATCTCGAGTTGCAGATGTCTCTAAAAACGATTTAAACGCATCTCCCATCCAAGGATGTGACACGTATGTCCTATCTAAAATGTCATCAATTGAAGGGTCTTCAGTCACCTGACCAATCAAGGGTAGCCGAGAGAAGCTGCAGCTATTTGATATTTGGTTGTTATAAATACATTCATCTAGCGCAGAAGCGTATGGGCTGTTAATGCTATAAGGCTGCATATGTGCGCTAACGGTTTCTGGGATATTGGTTTCGTCATCAACAAAATAGCCGCTGCGGTTAATGTCGATGTCTTTTACTAAAACTTGGGCAGTGTCAGTTAGCACCTCGCCGTTTGAAAGCGTAACCACGCTTTCAATTTCTATAACAGAGTCGCTACTCACGCTCGGTGCCTGAAAATAGATCGATTGTGAATAGTCGCCCTCATCATAATTAAAGCTATTGACCGTGGCGCCTTGACGTTGTCGCCATGCAATATCAGTAATGGTTAAATTTGGGGTATTTACCGTGTCAACACGAAGGGAAACTCTGCCACCTTCTGACGCTTCGTGACCCAATCGTAAGGCTGCTAAAGCGGCTGTGTTTTCATCTACTTGTAACGTCAAAGTATCGGAAAGTGTTGCGCCGTCTTCTAGGCTCAAATTTACGGAAATTTCGAAGCTGCCAGCGGAAGTTACGTCAAACCCAATAGCTTGGGTATGGGCGTTAAGGGGTTGTTGTGACAAGCCTGAAACTTGCCAATTTATATCTGCTATTGCTCTGCCGTTAGGGGCGGTAACGACGAAATCTACCGCATCACCGACAAGAGCGGCGCTTGAGCCTGAGATACTAATTGATGGCGGTGTAGAAGGAAAACTTGGAGATGAATTGCCGCTTGAGTCTGAACCCCCGCACGAAGCGAGTATCATAATCAATACGATTATTAACGAAAGTTCAGGTAAACGGCTTTTCATATCAACCTCTTCATACGTACATAGTTACGCCTTTTTGTCGCATACAATGTACTAGATAGCTATCTGTTCGCACTATTGCTAGCCCTGTTCAAACCGCTCTTTTTCTTCCTTCATTTCTTCCTTGAACTTTTTAAGGCCTAAACCTAGTTCGCGGCCGCGTTTCCTAGCAAACGCACTGCACCCCACAAACATGCCCGTGCATAAAACAATCTCTACCACTGCATACCACATTTCCGAAGACACCGCGTAAGCAACGGTGCACCCATGTATCAAATAAAATAAGACAACAAAATTGGCCCACGCGTGGGTATAAGGTTTGCCCTTTAATATGCCCCAGTAGGGTAACAGTAAGGGTAATATATAAAATAAGGCAATAAATAAAGGCGAGTAAGTATGCTCTTTAGTAAATGTAAATTGCCAAAGTGTTATCCATATGATTAACCCAGTGTGGCTGATAAGTGCTAGATAGCGAAAAAAACGCGTATCTGGTGCCATGTTTATTCTCCGAAGAAATCAGGTAATGATGTTATATTGAATTTGTATTAGTGCGCATTGGTTGTAGTGCTACTTAACCGTTTTGCGACAACCTTTTGGCAAACGTAGCCAGACGTTTGCCTTGGGCAAAACATAGCGCTTTTTCATCTGTGCTTAGCTGTTCGGGCGTACTTAAACTGTGGTGCGCTACGTGTGTGACACCATAAGGACTTCCGCCCATTGTTGTGTTGTGTAGCTCTGGCTCGCTGTACGGTAGCCCGCAAATTACCATACCGTGATGAATAAGTGGAACCATCATCGAAAGCAGTGTGGATTCTTGTCCTCCATGCATAGACGATGAGGAAGTAAATACGCAGGCTGGCTTATCAATGAGTGCACCTTTTAGCCATTGGCTACTTGTCGAATCCAAAAAGTGTTTTACCGGAGCCGCCATATTACCAAATCGTGTGGGGCTGCCTAATGCTAACGCGCTGCATTGTTCAAGTTCCTGCAACGTGACTTCAGGAACAGCACTAGATATTTCATTTGACGTTTCAACTAGGTTACTGGTCGGTTCGTTTATGCTTTTAACAGTGCGTACTATAACCGGCACATCTTCTGCCGCTATACCTTGTGCAATGGCGTCAGCTAAACGCTTCGTGCTGCCATGACGGCTGTAATAAAGTACAAGAACAGGGTGCACTATAATATTTCCAATACCGATTCTGGTGGACGTCCAATGCGCGCGTTCGAGCCTTTTATTACAATTGGGCGCTCGATAAGTTTTGGCGTTTTAGCCATGGCTTCAAAAAGTGCATCGTCAGATAAATCGTCGTCGCCTAAATTGGCTACTTTATATTCTGCCTCTTTAGTACGCATCATTTCTCTAACCGATCCAACGTTAAGTTTTTTAAATATCGCTTCGAGTTCTTGTACGTTGAGTGGGTGTTTCAAATATTCAACAACAACAGGCGCTTCGCCTTTCTCTTCAAGTAACGCTAGTGTTTGTCTGCTTTTTGAGCAGCGTGGATTGTGAATAATAGAGATGTCTGACATAAAAGCCCCGTTTTTAAATTGTTTCTTTCGGCGCGAACTATTGCGTTTTTGTTCTCGAATATCAAGCAGTTTACCTACAACTGCTAATAATTAGGAGAATATTGCTTTTGAGTTCATTGCCGATGAGTAAAATACGCAAGAAACGGCGCTAAAAATTCTATTAGAGATGGCTTTGAGAATCTGGCACTATGGAGAAAATAATAGAAATTAGTAGGTCACATGTCGTTTTCACCGATATATAGCAATGTGGGCAAAACTAAACCGTTCCTTCTTATTCTTCTTTTAATTTCTGCCACTATGGCAGGAATCTTTACATATCAGAGTACTCAAAAAGATTTTGAAACATTGGATGGAGAAGCGTACCGCTGGCACGACCTTCAGGGGCAGTGGATAGTGGTGAACTATTTTGCGCCATGGTGCGCGCCGTGTCTTCGTGAAATGCCTGAGTTAGCGTTGTTTCATCAGTCTCTCCCGAAAAATACACGACTATTTGCGATTAACTACGACATAAAAACGAAGCCTGAGCTCTCAGCCATGATCAAGGAATTTGATATTGCTATCCCCGTTATTGTGAGTTCGCCCGACACCAAACTACCAATGGAAAAACCACCTTATTTGCCTGCTACCTTTATACTCGGGCCCGAAGGAAGGGTAATAGATACGATAATGGGAGAGGTAACCGCAGAAAGCTTACGTCAGCGCCTTAGTGATTTAAAGGCGCTGAACTAAAAGAGAAGGTGAAAAGTTAAGCGAGGATAAGAACTCGCCCAAGAAAGCTATAGCCGCTCTAAGCGTTCTTCCTGATCACGAAATTGTTTGATACGAGCCCTAATTCTCTGTTTTTCAAGATGGTCGTCACCGGCAAAGTTATAAGCATATTGGAGCTCGTCTACCGCCCGATTGTAGGCGCCATAAAGCGCGTAAACTTCAGCTTTGCTTTGGTGCATTTGCGAAAAACGTTTGGATTTTTGGTACGCTTCGCTCATAAGCTGATGTGCTACCTGGTAATCCTTTCTCACCAGTAAAAAATCTTTCAGCAAGGATACCGCTTCATCGTATTTTTGAGCGCTAATATAGGCGTTAGCTTGGTTAAGCGCTAGAACCTGGTTTCTTGGGTTATGCGTAACGAAAGGTGTTAGCATTTCTACTGCCTTTAAGGGTTCTCCCATAGAAATATAAATGTCGGTCATAGCATCAAGATAGAAAAGGTTGCCTTTATCACCAGCGATGAGCTGGTCCATAACTTCCTTGGCCTTTTTAATTTTTTCGTCTCGCATATAGGCCAATGCTAAACCATAAAGTGAAGCTTCTTTGCTGCGTTGAACATCTTGTGCTACGGCCGCTTCGAAATAATCTACAGCGTATTCAGCCTTAAAAGAATAGCGTGCCTTTATACGCGCTTTCGCCAACTCGAACTGCTTATTAATAGGTAAGTAGCGTTTAGGATAGTCCCCCGCACGGTTTCTCGCATCCGCGATACGGGTTTCGGTTAGAGGGTGAGTAAGAAGCCTCGCTGGTGGACGGGACACCATGCGGTATTCTTCCGCCATGGTAGAGAAAAACGATGCCGCTGCGTTTGGATCAAACCCCGCTCTTGCCAACATTGCGATACCAATTCTGTCCGCTTCTTGCTCATTTGAACGGGTGTAGTCAATTTGTAACTGAGCTGATGCAGCCGAACCCGCCTGCATTGCTGCAATACCGGCTTCTGGGTTAGCCATAGCAATAAGTACACCGCCAATAAGCGATGCTAAAGCCAAAGGGGACGAACGCTGTTGCGCTTGCATACGTCGCGCAATATGTCGTTGTGTAACGTGAGAAATTTCATGAGCTAGTACTGAAGCTAGTTCGCTCTCGTTTTTTGCACGGCGCATCAACCCTGTGTGAACACCAATATGGCCGCCAAAGAACGCAAATGCATTTATCGCATCGTTGTTAACCCAGAAAAATTCAAAAGGAAACTTTGCGTTATCAGCATGAACAACTAAGCGATTGCCAACATCTTGTAAATACTCGTCTAACACAGGGTCTGAGATTACAGGACTTTGCCCGCGCATTTGGCGCATTACTGCGTCGCCTACAATCATTTCCTTGTCTAGTGAAATAGCATCTGAAGCGACTACACCAATTTCGGGAAGTGCGTTTTTATTACTGTAATTTACATCTTGTGCAACAGCCGTTAAGCTCGAAGTGAGCACGAAAGAAAGGGCAAACAAAGACGCTGAAAACTTTTTTCTCATGAACCTACAATCATTGGACATTTTAATACTGCGTAATACTTAGAGCACTAAGTTGCTAAACAGTTTCAAAATTTATTATTTTCTTATATGTATTTTTAAGTAAATGTGACACTAAAGGCAGAGCCTTGAAAAATGTTTGAAATTTAATGTGCCAAGCCCTTAATATTTTTAGTTTTACATTAAGCTAGCCACCAATTTCACGATAATCTATCGAACTTTGTTTCATATTTACTGAAACGTCTACTCTACACATTAATATTCATACTGTAAAAACATCATACCAGTTTGATTTTGAAAGATACTTAACTACTACTTATTGCTAATTGCTAGCGCTATAAACTATGATGCGTGTCCTATTCTTAGTAATTTCTAGGCGTTTCTATGATTAGCGTTTTTGGTCGATGGTACCGACGCAAATTTTCCGATCCCGATGCAGCAATGCTGCTGATCTTAATTCTATTAACCACAACGGTGTTAATCTTGTGGGGCGGGCTAATTATGCCTGTACTGGTGGCAGCAGTTATAGCTTACCTGCTTGACTGGCCGGTTAACCGCTTGGTTAATATTGGTGTAAGTCGTACGCTTGCTTGTGGTTTAGTTATGCTTGGATTCATCACCATAACTATTTTAACACTGATAGGCTTGGTTCCTATTATTTCTAAACAAAGCGTGAACCTCATTCAAGAAACGCCACTGATTTGGCAAAAAGCACAGGAGTGGATCTTAACGCTACCTGATAAGTACCCAGATTACGTTCAGGTATATCAGATTCATCAAATGATGGAAGGTCTCAATGACAAGCTCGTAGAAGTAGGGGAAACCCTTATTTCAGCTTCGTTTAGTAACATTGCAAACCTCGCTGCTTTGCTTGTCTATATGGTACTGGTACCTTTAATGGTGTTCTTCATGCTGAAAGACAAGCTCTTCTTTTTAGACAGTATATCTCGATTGCTACCAAAAGAACGCCGCCTCATTACTCAAGTCGGCCATGAGATGAACTCCCAGATTGCCAATTACATTCGCGGCAAAGTGATTGAAATTGTTATCGTTGGTGTGATTAGTTGCGTAACTTTTGTGCTGATGGACTTACGCTACGCCATTTTACTTGGGGTTTTAGTTGGCTTTTCAGTGCTTATCCCTTATATCGGCGCTGCAGTGGTTACCATTCCCGTGGCTGTTGTCGCTATGTTTCAGTGGGGTATCTCGCCAGAGTTTTGGTACCTGATGATTGCATACGGCATTATTCAGGCATTAGATGGTAATTTACTGGTTCCGTTATTATTCTCTGAAGCGGTAAGTCTTCACCCGCTTTATATCATTGTCGCTGTTTTAGTCTTTGGCGGTCTTTGGGGCTTTTGGGGCGTCTTTTTTGCCATTCCACTTGCCACCCTTGTGAAAGCCGTAGTTACTGCGTGGTCTAGCAATCCGGTTGCTATTCCCGAAGAAGCAAAAAAGTAATTGATGTGTAAAAAAAAGCCCCGTTAACTGCACGTTATCGGGGCTTTTTTGCTATTTCAGAAGTTTAGCTGTTCAGGTAATCAAGCACGACTGTATGGTGCTCTTTTGTTTTGAACTTATTGAAAACATGCTCAATTACACCATTCTCGTCTATCAAGAAAGTTTGACGATGAATACCGTCGTATTCTTTTCCCATAAACTTTTTAGGTCCCCACACACCGAATGCATCGGCAACTGCGTGGTCTTCATCAGATAGTAGGGTGAAATTAAGGTTCTCTTTTTCAATAAACTTTGGCAGGCGCTTAACGGCATCTGGACTCACACCTAACACAACCACGTTTTTTGCAGTCAGTTCATCATTAACATCACGTAGGCCCTGTGCCTGGACCGTACAACCGGGCGTCATTGCCTTAGGGTAAAAATACACAAGTACTTTTTTACCCGCGTAATCTGCTAAAGATACGGTTTCATCATTTTGGTTCTGCAATGAGAATTGTGGAGCTTTATCACCAGCTTGTAACGTTTTCATTGGGATCCTTCTTGTGTTTGTCTACTACTTTGCCTGTCACATTTAACGATTCGAACAGGGACATTAGATCAGATTCTAAAACATCAATATTTTCATCTGAGGTAAGCGAAACAATAAATTTGCATCGCATGTTGTCTTTACCAGTGGCTTTGTCTTTATAAGTGCGCTGTCTAAACGCACTAATCATGGCATCACGCTCTGCGAAAAAGCCGGTAACGGCCTTAATCAGGCCCGCTTCGTCTTCACCGCTGAACTCTACATTAAAGAGGTACGCAAGATTTTGCTTTTCATGGTGGCTTGTTCGCTTCATCATTGATAGCAAATTAAGGCGCTGAAACAACGCGGGTAGTATGCACTCTGCTTTTGTAATGGCTGTTTGCGTACCCTCGATGATCATAGTCAACGAGAACTCTTTGCCATAAATAGCTTGTCTGCTATCTAGAATATTGCACTGAGCTTCTGATACCGTTGTTGCAATTTCGCTTAGGATGCCAGTGTTGTCTGTACCTAGAATGGTAACAATAAGTTGGTGTTTCGACATCTACTTCACTTCAATGTTAATAATGTCGGGATGTTAGCACAGAGTTTTTTTAGAAGTCAGCGCCTTTTTCTTGCGTTTGAATAAGATATTGTCAAATTCTTGTCATTTTACATGCGCTATTACTTGTGTTTAAGCACTGACATAATTACCATGTGCGCTCACATTTTGCGGAGAGATTATGTTTACTGGTAGTTACGTAGCACTCGTCACGCCGATGCTCGAAAACGGCGATATCGATTACAAGTCTTTAGAGAAACTTGTGAAGTTTCATGTAGAGCAGGGCACTCACGGTATAGTGTCGGTTGGAACTACTGGTGAGTCAGCAACGCTTCCGTTCGACGAGCATATCAATGTTGTCAAAGAAACAGTAGCCATGGCATCAGGCTCTATCCCAGTTATTGCAGGTAGCGGCGCGAATTCTACTGCCGAGGCGATCTTTCTTACCGAACAGTTAGGCGCTACGGGAATCGACGGTTTCTTAAGCGTAGTACCTTACTATAACAAGCCTCAACAGGCCGGCATGATTGCCCATTTCAACGCCATAGCAGATGCAAGCGACCTTCCCGTTATTCTTTATAACGTACCTGGTCGCACGGTTGCTGATATGTTGCCTGAAACGGTTGCAGAACTATCGTCCCATAAAAATATTGTTGGTCTTAAAGACGCGACTGGTGATATTGCCCGATTAAAAGCAACGCAGCCGCTTGTGCCAGATGATTTTGTTATTCTTAGCGGCGACGATGGTACTAGTGCTGAATTTATGTGTGAGGGTGGACATGGCGTGATTTCAGTAACCGCTAACATTGTACCTAAAGCCATTGCACAAATGTGTGAAGCTGCCCTCTCTAAAGATTTCGATAAGTGTCGAGAGATCGATGAAACAATCAAGTTATTGCACAGCGACTTATTCATTGAGCCAAATCCTGTAATGCCTAAGTGGGCGTTATACAAAATGGGGATGATGAAAAGTGCAGTTATGCGATTACCTATGGTTTTACCGGAACTATCAAGCCAAAAACGTATCGAAGAACTACTAAAAAAATACGAATTGATTTCTGGTTAATAAGGAACACAGATGAAAAGAACGCTGGCTATAGCAAGTTCAGTCGCGATGGTTGCACTTGCAGGTTGTTCAAGCCAAATAGATAGAAAGACCGCGTCAGGTAGCTATGAGTACTTAAAAACTAAAGAACACAATACGTTAGAAGTACCACCTGACTTAGATGCACCCACTTTTTCTCGAGACTTTGCTGTACCTGAATTAGGACAAGAGGCGGACCCATCGTTAGTTGGAAAAAACTTGATGGTGCGTTCTCCAGCATTAGTACTTCCTTTAGTTACGGGTTCACATGTTGAAGAAGGCAAAAACTCTGCGACGATTTGGTTCGACCAAGTAGACGATAGCCAACCTTTAAGTCAAGCAATCTGGAACTCACTATTGAGCTTTTTGGACGAGCAGGGCATTGGAGTGGATAGTTTTAGTCCTGAAGATAAAATGCTGGTCACTGATTGGATGGTTATCACTAAGGAAATAGAAGGTCCTTGGTATAGTTTCATTGATGAAGAAAGTGAAGTGGGTCGTCGATTTGAATTCAGTCTAGACGTCAAGCCTCACGGTCGAAGCGCTGCACTAACCGTTGAGTTAAAAGATTATATGCAAACGCTCGGTAACGATGTAATTGCAGAGGTATCTTCAATGGAAGAGCGCCGCGAAGAAGTTGAAGTGCTAAATCAAGTAATCGGTCATTATGAATATCAAGTTCAACTTGCCGAAACGCGAAGAATTGCGAAGATCCGCCAAGGTATCAATACAGAGATGGGCTTTAATGCGGACGGTGATGCAGCGTATATTGTAGAAGCTCAGTATGATGTGGCATGGCCAAGAATGTTATTGGTGCTGCGTAAACTTGGTTTTGACGTCAAAGATTTAGATAAATCAAACGGCCTGTTGTTTGTCTCCTATAATGGCGACCAAGGTAGCTGGTGGGATGGTTTATTCTCAAGCGATAAAGAGCTAATCGAAAAAGGTGATTATCGTTTGAAAGTTGCAAAAGCGGGTGCAGAACGCACATCAGTCACCTTCATGAATAATGAAAGTGAGCCGTTTGAAGCAAATCAGGTTTCCGACCTCTACAGTGCATTTGCTGAGGTCATGTCAGAAGATAACCTTGATATATAACTGAGACTGAGAATGGAAAAACGCGACGAGCTTTACCGCGGTAAAGCAAAAACTGTTTATTACACCGATGATAGCGAAAAACTAATCCTTCACTTTCGAAACGATACTTCAGCGTTTGATGGTGAAAAAATTGAGCAGCTTGATCGCAAGGGTGAAGTAAACAACAAGTTTAATCACTTTATTATGACAAAGCTTGAAGAAGCGGGCATTGCAACACAAGTTGAAGCACTGATTTCTGATACTGAGTCTTTAGTTAAAAAGCTCGACATGATCCCTGTCGAGTGTGTTGTTAGAAACTTGTCTGCTGGCTCTTTGGTCCGTAGATTGGGTGTGGAAGAGGGCAAAGAGCTAAACCCACCTATTTTTGAGTTTTTCCTTAAAAACGACGCGCTACACGACCCGATGGTGAATGACTACCACATTCTATCATTTGGTTGGGCGACTGAAGCTCAAATTGCTGAAATGAAGGCGTTAACCTTCAAAGTAAATAATGTATTAAAAGCATTATTCGACGAAGCGGGTATGCTGCTTGTTGACTACAAACTTGAGTTTGGTGTCGATAAAGATGGCAACATTGTGCTTGGTGATGAATTTACGCCTGACGGCTGCCGCTTATGGGACAAAGAAACCCGCAAGAAGATGGATAAAGACCGCTTCAGACAGGGGCTTGGCTCGGTTGTAGAAACCTACATTGAAGTTGCTGAGCGTTTAGGTTTGTCTTTATAGTTACTGACCTGCGCTTTATATATTTATAGAGGACCTTTATGGTCCTCTTTTTCGTTATGGTAGTGTTTTTTCACGCTAACTAGCCATTCAATTGATAGTTTTTATAAGCTATTAACGCAATACTAGGCCTTTAAAAGAGTACCTAAACAAAAATACACGCAAGCTTAGAGAGGCACACATTGTTTAAAACATTGTTTTTAGTCACGGTTGCTATGGTTGCTTTTGCCGCGAATTCGCTACTTTGTAGAATGGCACTAGCAAACGCTTCTATTGATCCAGCCAGTTTCACCATGTTGCGCTTAACAAGCGGGGCATTAGCACTTGTTGTCTTGTCGTTTTTATCTATGCGTCGTTCTGCAATTACGGGCCGAGAACACCGTCTTTGGCATGGCTTGAAGATCAATGGAACTTTGCTGGGTGGCGCGTCATTATTTTTATACGCTTTGTGTTTCTCTTATGCCTACATTTCTATGTCTACCGGCACCGGTGCATTGTTATTGTTTGGTGCGGTACAGTTGACCATGATCTCTTTTGGCTTATTGAAAGGAGAACGTTTCAAAGCTCTTCAATGGCTAGGCTTTGCATTGGCATTTATCGGGCTTTTAATTTTATTACTCCCTAGTGCATCTGCTCCACCCATTAAAGCGGCAATAGTAATGGTTGCAGCTGGCGTCGCATGGGGTGTGTATTCTTTATTAGGAAAAAAAAGCAAGTCTGCGTTACTGGCAACATCGGGTAATTTTATTTACGCATCAGTTTTGTGCATTCCGTTAGCTTGTATTGTTATGTTGTTAAACGGTAATAAATTAGTCGTCGAAACCAACGGCGTTTTACTGGCACTCCTTTCAGGCGTCCTTGCATCTGGTTGTGGTTATGCAACTTGGTACAGCGTCTTACCTCTTATTAAGTCGACAACCGCTGCTACTGTGCAGTTAAGCGTCCCAGTTCTTGCGACGCTTATGGGGTGGGTGATACTGGGTGAGCAACTGAGCGTTCAAGTTGTTATCGCCTCTATTATGACGTTAGGTGGCATTTATTTGGTCATAAAAAAGTAATTGGCATTATTTAATTGAGTATATTAGACGTTTCTTATCACTGACTTCTTATAAAAGCGCATTTTTTGAAAAATTGCCTATACTCACGGGTAGTTACAATATAACTGTTGTTAGTATGCCCTTGTAGACTAAAGAGAAATACTTTAAACCCTACTATTAATGTAAGGTTTTGCGAATTTAAAACGGGCAATGTTGTTTTTAACAATCAAATAAAGGGCATTTATTAGGGTGTTTAGTGGAGTGTATCGTGACAATTTCTGAAGTATCGACCAGTGAAGTTGATAGAGTGGCTGCACTCAAGCGATTAGGATTGCTAGATACACACACTGAAGAGCGTTTCGATAGAATTACTCAGTTAGCAAGTAGCGTGTTTAATTGTCGTCATGCAGCTATTACTCTTATTGATTTAGATAGGCAGTGGTTTAAATCGTCGGTTAATCTCGATATTAAAGAGTCTGCTCGAGAGATTGCATTTTGCAACCGCACTATATGTGAAAAAAACGCGCTCATTATCCCCGACGCAAAGGAAGATGCGCGATTTAAAGACAATCCATTTGTTTTAGGTAAGCCACATATACGATTTTACGCGGGAATAAAACTTGTTGTAGACGGCTATGCGGTAGGTACTTTTTGTGTTTTTGACGCTAAGCCACACCATTTAAACAAAAATCAATTATCGCAGCTTGAACATTTTGCAGAGCTTGCAAAAGCAGAAATTTGTAGGAAGGAGCACGCAGCGCTAACTCAACAAATTACTGAATACCAAGACCGCCTAGCGCAGACACAGAAAATTACGCGTGTTAGAAGCGCTATTCTCGAGAAAGTAGTGAATGCTGAGTCTCTGCATAATGTGCTTTTTGATATTGTCGATTCAATTGAAAGCGAGTACCCGAATAAACTATGTAGTATTTTACTACTACAAGAAGGCAAACTTCGAAAAGGCGCGGCCCCTTCTTTGCCTGAATTTTATAATGATGCCATTGATGGTCTTGAAATTGGTCAAGGTGTAGGCTCTTGCGGTAATACAGCAGCAACTAACAGCCCGACAGTTGTAGAGGATATAAGTACACACCCTTTTTGGGATGGTTACCAAGACCTAGCTGCGCAGGCGGGGCTAGCGTCCTGTTGGTCTCAGCCTATTAGAGGGGCCAATGGAAACGTAATTGGTACCTTTGCAATTTATCATAGCTACAAAGCCGTACCCACCTCTGAAGAAGTTGTACTTATTGAACAGTTTGCGCATATTGCCAGCATTGCTATAGAGCGAGAGTTGGCGAGCGATCTTATTTGGAATCAGGCAAACTTTGATACGCTTACGGGGTTACCTAATAGAAACCTTATGCTTGATCATCTCGATTTGGCGATTAAAACTGCCGATAGAGAAAATGACAAGGTCGCCGTAGTTTTCTTAGATTTAGATAACTTTAAAGATATCAATGATACGCTCGGGCACGACGTAGGCGATGAACTTTTAATAGAGTGTGCAAAGCGGATTAAACAAAATTTACGTGCTAACGACACAGTTTCAAGGCTTGGCGGAGATGAATTCGTTGTTATTTTAAACCATGTAAATAGCCTAAGTTCAATCGACAACGTAGTGCAAAAGTTGCTGGATGTGATAGCCGAGCCATATCTTATCGGTGTTGAAAGGGTGCATACCAGCGGTAGTTTAGGCGTAACTTTATATCCAGATGATGCTAGTAGTACTAAAGACCTGTTAAAAAACGCTGATCAAGCAATGTATAAAGCGAAGGGGTCAGGAAAAAACAGCTATAAATACTACACACTAGACATGCATGAAGCTGCTGTAAAAAGGTTATCTCTTTTAAACGATTTACGCTATGCAGTTAAAAATAATGAGCTTTTCATTGAGTATCAGCCTATAACGGCTTTTAATTGCGCTAAGACAATAAAGGCAGAAGCCTTGCTTCGATGGCAGCATCCAGAGAAAGGTCGAATTCCACCAGATGAATTTATTCCTTTAGCAGAAGAGTCTGGCTTGATAATTGAAATAAGCGATTGGGTTTTTGACGAAGTGTGTAAAAACGTGAAGTATTGGCAGGCACTTTATTGCCATGAACTTCAAATCAGTATTAACACGTCGCCTAGCCAATATTTTCATCAAGAGTCTAATATAACAGACTGGCTTACTAAATTGTTTAATGAGAATATATCAGCTCGCTCAATTTTACTCGAGTTGACAGAAAACTTGCTGATGGAAGCAGACGAAAAAGTTACTAAAAAGTTGTTCCAATTTAGACAGGCCGGCGTTGATATAGCCCTTGATGATTTTGGTACTGGATATTCTTCGATATCCTATCTCAAAAAATTTCCTACAGATTACATCAAAATAGACAAAAGCTTTGTTAAGACCATGACGGTCGTTAGTAACGATAAAGTACTATGTGAGGCTATTATCGTCATGGCTAAAAAACTTGGCATTAAGGTAGTTGCTGAAGGCGTCGAGACTCAAGAGCAATACGATATACTTAAAGAAATGGGGTGTCACTATGGTCAAGGCTATTACATAGCACGGCCGATGGTAAAAACTGCCTTCGAATCCTTTCTAAAAAAACTGGCGCATTAACTAGCGCCAGTGTACACATTGTATTTTTAAACTAATTATTTAGATTAGGACAGGGTTGCAAGGGCTTTACCAGAGTACTGTTCCAGCTCTTCAGTTCGGTTATCTTTTATCTTATTGGCCCAATTTGGATCTTGAAGAAGGGCTCTACCAACAGCGACTAAATCAAACTCACCTGATGCCAATCGCTCAAGCAGGTCATCTACTGAACGAGTACTCGAGTCTTGACCTTTAAACGCGCCGAAAAAGTCATCATTTAGTCCTACCGAACCAACGGTAATAGTTGGTTTTCCAGTTATCTTCTTCGTCCAACCCGCAAGATTTAGATCGCTACCTTCAAATTCGCTTTCCCAATAACGGCGCTGAGAACAATGGAAAATATCAACGCCTGCATCACTCAGGGGAAGTAAAAACTGTTCTAGCTCTTTAGGTGTGTGGGCTAACCGCGCCGTATAGTCTTGCTGTTTCCATTGTGAATAGCGCAGCACGATTGGGAAATCGGGACCAGTTGCAGCGCGTATCGCTTTAATTATTTCCACCGCAAAACGGCCTCGGTTTTCCATACTGCCGCCCCAGCTGTCAGTTCGTTGGTTAGTTCCTTCCCAGAAGAATTGGTCGACAAGGTAACCGTGCGCACCATGAATTTCTATCCCGTCCATACCGATGGTTTTTGCATCAACTGCAGCTTGAGCAAATGCGGCTATTACAGATTCAATGTGTTGAACTGTCATGGGCTCAGCACCTTGTTTTCCTGGTTTAAAAAGCCCAGAAGGCCCCGCGCTTGGGAGCTCAGGGTAGGGGGCTTTTTCTGCGACCCTTGCCATACCAACGTGCCAAAGTTGGGGCATTATTTTGCCACCCACGCTGTGTACTTCGTCTACAACCTTTTTCCAACCGGCTAAGGCTTTATCGCCGTGAAACTGAGGGATATTTGCATCCATAGTTGCTACTTTATCATTTACGGTAGTCCCCTCTGTTATAATTAGACCTGTGCCACCTTTTGCACGACGTTTGTAGTAGCCCGCCACATCACTTGTAGGTATGCCGTTAGGCGAAAATTGGCGTGTCATCGGTGCCATAACAATACGGTTATCGAGTGAAAGATTTCCCTGCTTATAAGGCATAAATAGCGCGTTTGCAGTCATTTTGTTTCCTGGTGATTGTTCATTGATTAAGTTTAAAAATAGTACTAAGCCTAACAGACAAGTCAATTTTCATATGTTGATAGTCGGTTATAAGCATTTATTAATAAACGTAAAGTGCTTAATTACAAACGGGAGAAACCTTTATCAATGTTAAAATGACTGGCATTATTGTCGCTTAATATTGTTGCTATAGTTAACCTAGGTAAGAGTAAAAATGAGCGAAATAACATTCTCTCGGGACGAGAAAGAAGTTTTGATTTCTAAGCTACAGCGATATTTTGAGGACGAATTAGGAACCACACTTGGCCAGTTTGACGGTGATTTTCTCCTTGATTTCATCAGTAAGGAAATGGGGGCATCGTTTTACAACAAAGGGGTGAATGACGCTAGGGCTGTTGTCACGTCGCGCCTTCAGCTTATTGATGAAGAGTTGTACGCTATAGAAAAAGTGCCGTAGATAAAATCGTCAGGTCTGTGATAATCGTTAAAAGCAGACTGAAAGAATAGAATTACCCGCAAAGAGGTAGTTTTTGAATAGCACTGTAATGGATAAGCAAAAAGGTCAAAGGGGTACTTTTATTTTTAACGGGCATTTCGCTACGCAACAGCACGGAAGAATTTCATCGTCATCGATGAAGGCTAGGGGATCGGTAGTGTATTCCACTTCGCCTTCAATTAGTTTGGTCCTGCATGCACCACAGAATCCTTCACGGCAATGATAGTGAATATGAACGTCTGCCGCTTCTAAAGCGCTTAAGATAGTTTTATCTGATGGGGCATCAATTGCCCCCACATCAACGATGTCGATGCGAAGGGCATTATGGTCACTGCTCATTAAGCTGCAGTTTTACAACTCAAAATCAGCGAAGTCGTCTTCACTCACTGCTGAGTCAATTTGACCAACAAGGTAAGAGCTTATTTCAGATTCTTGAGGTGCCACTTGTACATTGTCTGAGTTCAGATAGTTATTCATCCAAGGAAGTGGGTTACTGCTAACTTCAAACGGTGTGTCCAAGCCAATGGCAGACATACGCTGATTCGCAATGTACTCAACGTATTGGCAAAGGATTTCTTTGTTCAAGCCGATCATAGACCCGTTTTTAAACAAATAATCTGCCCATTCTTTTTCCTGCTCAACTGCATTCATAAAGATAGCACGTGCTTCTTCTTTACATTCTTCCGCAATTTGCGCCATCTCAGGGTCATCTTTACCTTTGGCCCACAAGTTAAGAATGTGCTGAGTAGAAGATAAATGAAGGTTCTCATCACGGGCAATCAGTCGAATGATTTTCGAGTTGCCTTCCATCAACTTACGCTCAGCAAAAGCAAAGGTACAAGCAAAAGAAACGTAAAAGCGAATTGCTTCCAGTGCGTTAACCGAGTTCATGCAAAGGTAAAGCTTCTTTTTAAGCTCGTACATATTGATGGTGTATGCAGTACCATTAACGGTATGAATGCCTTCACCTTGTGTTTGCCATAGCTGAGTAGCAAAAATGAGGTCGTCATAATACTTGGAAATATCAGCAGCACGGCGCTTAATCTCGTCATTTACTACGATATCTTCGAATATTTCACTTGGGTCTGAGAATAAGTTGCGCAGAATATGAGTATATGAACGAGAGTGAATAGTCTCAAAGAACGACCATGTTTCAACCCAAGTTTCTAACTCTGGTAGTGAAATAATAGGCAAGAACGCAATATTTGGGCTACGGCCTTGAACAGAATCCAAAAGCGTCTGGTACTTAAGGTTTGATATAAAGATGTGCTTTTCTGGATCGGTCAATTTTTGAAAATCAACGCGATCGCGAGAAACGTCAACTTCCTCAGGGCGCCAAAAAAAGCTAATTTGTTTTTCAATAAGCTTTTCGAAAATAGCATGCTTTTGCTGATCGTAGCGTGCAACGTTTACGGGGTTACCGAAAAACATCGGCTCGATCAATGGATTAGTACTTTGCTGATTAAACGTAGTGTATTTCATGATGGCCTAACTAAAAACTTAGTGATTAACGCGTATTATTGTTTGTGTTCTTGCTGCAAAACATTAATGGCAAGTGCTATTGTAAATTGCTTTCACACACTTGCCATTTGAACAGAAGGGCGTGTTTAGATCTTACACGCACCGCCTGCACAATCATCATCTTCCTCTACCACTACTTCTTCTTGTCGCGGCATAGGCTCGTTTGCTTTAGCGTCTAGCGCCGAGGTGTCTGATGCACCGTCACGAGTGTTATGATAATAAAGTGTCTTAACGCCAAGCTTATAGGTAGTAAGAAGGTCTTTAAGCAGAAGCTTCATTGGAACCTTGTTACCTTCATAACGGCTTGGGTCATAGTTTGTATTCGCCGAGATAGTTTGGTCGATAAACTTTTGCATGATGCCAACAAGCTGAAGGTAACCATCGTTAGAAGGAATATCCCAAAGCAGCTCGTACTGATCTCTCAATGTTTCGTATTCAGGGACAACTTGCTTTAGTACACCGTCTTTACTCGATTTAATGCTAATGAAACCACGTGGTGGTTCAATACCGTTAGTCGCATTAGAAATCTGTGAAGATGTTTCTGACGGCATCAATGCAGAAAGGGTAGAGTTACGCAGGCCGTGAGTCTTGATCTCTTCACGAAGTGCATCCCAGTTGTAATGAAGCGGTTCATTACACACGCTATCAAGATCTTTCTTGTAGCTATCAATTGGCATGATGCCCTGCGAGTAGGTCGTTTCGTTAAACTTAGGACACGCGCCTTTCTCTTTAGCTAGGTTATTCGATGCTTTTAGTAGATAGTACTGCATTGCTTCGAACGTGCGGTGAACGAGACCGTTCGCACTATGATCTGAATATTTTACGCCGTTCTTAGCAAGGTAATAAGCAAAGTTGATAACGCCAACACCTAGAGTTCGACGGCCCATAGTTGCGTTGTACGCAGCAGGAACAGGGTAGTCTTGGTAGTCAAGCAGGTTATCAAGCGCGCGTACTGCAAGATCAGCCAGTTCTTCAAACTCGTCAACCGACTCAATTGCACCTAGGTTAAACGCAGACAGCGTACAAAGAGCAATTTCACCATTCTCGTCGTTAACATGCTGAAGGGGCTTAGTCGGTAGCGCTATTTCAAGGCACAAGTTGCTTTGACGAACTGGTGCGACTTCTGGGTTGAACGGGCTGTGCGTATTACAGTGATCAACGTTTTGAAGGTATATACGACCTGTACTTGCGCGCTCTTGCATGAACAAGCTAAACAGTTCCATTGCTTTAATTTGCTTTTTACGGATGCTGTCGTCGTTTTCATATTTAACGTACAGTTCTTCGAACTTGTCTTGGTCGGCGAAGAACGCATCATAAAGACCAGGAACGTCAGACGGGCTAAACAATGAAATGTAGCCATCTTTCATCATGCGCTGGTACATCAGTTTGTTGAACTGAACACCGTAGTCCAAGTGACGTACACGGTTTTCTTCAACACCGCGGTTGTTCTTAAGTACTAGCAATGATTCTACTTCCATATGCCAGATAGGGTAGAACAATGTAGCCGCACCACCACGAACGCCACCTTGTGAACAGCTTTTTACTGCAGTCTGGAAGTATTTGTAGAACGGAATACAGCCAGTGTGGAATGCTTCACCACCGCGAATAGGGCTGCCTAGTGCACGAATGCGACCTGCATTCACACCAATGCCCGCGCGCTGGCTTACGTATTTAACAATTGCGCTTGCAGTTGCGTTAATTGAATCTAGGCTGTCACCTGTTTCAATAAGTACGCATGAGCTGAACTGGCGAGTTGGGGTACGTACGCCGGCCATAATTGGAGTAGGTAGCGATAGCTTAAACGTTGACGCAGCATCGTAGAAGCGACGGATGTAATCCATGCGCGTCGCTTTGTCGTAGTTCGCAAAAAGGCATGCCGCTACTAGGATATAAAGGAACTGTGCACTTTCATAAATTTCACCAGTAACACGGTTTTGAACTAAATACTTACCTTCAAGTTGCTTAACCGCAGCATAGCTGAAATTCATATCGCGCCAATGGTCGATGTAGGTTTCCATTTCTGCAAACTCTTCAGGCGTGTAGTCTTCAAGCAAATGCTTGTCATACTTACCCATATCAACCATTTTACCTACGTGCGCAAATAACGCTGGCGGTTCAAATTGACCGTAAGCCTTTTTGCGAAGGTGGAAAATAGCTAAACGCGCTGCCAAGTACTGGTAATCTGGCGCATCGGTAGAAATAAGATCTGCCGCTGATTTGATCAGGGTCTCGTGGATCTCGCTGGTGTTGATACCGTCGAAGAACTGAATTTGTGCCTTTATTTCAACTTGTGAAACAGAAACATTAGTGAGTCCTTTGGCTGCCCATGTAACGACTTTGTGGATTTTCTCTAAGTCGATGGACTCTTTTTCACCGTTGCGTTTGGTGACGAATAGGTTGTTGTTCATGTTACTGGCCGTTTGTCTGTTAGCGCTTTATGCGTGGGCTATACACTGCCCATTTTCATTTTAATTTACTTGTGTATCTGTATTATGCTAGTTGGCTCACGCCAGATAACAGAACACACAAAAACCGCCTAAACCGATACCTATAGGTAATAAGTAGAGACTGCTTGTTAAATTCTTATTTACTGTGTTATTTCAGCGAGATTAAAGTCACATTTTCCAAATAAGTCGCGATCTTTCGATCCCGAATGCTTAGTTGGGATCACGTGCTGAACTAAACACAAGATAGTGAGGTTTTAATCGTAATGCAACCCAATATCTGGTGGTATTTCAAGCACTCAATCTGGCATGAAATTTATGTTAGTAACAACTAACTTTTTAGCGTTCTACAAGCGTAAAATTTCGGGATTGCAAGCACTATAAAT
>NZ_JAHHDX010000156.1 GCF_018619335.1 Alteromonas sp. ALT199
AACACAAATAATACAGACAGATCACGACAAAACTGAAAGTTATTTACAAAAACTAACATGTTTTATATAAAATTTTACATATAAGTCTTTTTAGTTACAGATTGGCAAGTACAAAAAATTAAAAAAGCGCGCATGAAATTGCTTTCAGCGCGCCTATCTTTGTTAATGATGAGGATTAAAGGCGATTAGCAGAGTAATCCTAGAGGGCTTATCTACAAAATAAGATCGTGCATCCAATTAAGTGAAGGCAACTGCTGTTCTGGTTGGTAAAACAGTCGGTTCATTCTACCAAGTAAGTTAACGGAACGACTAGGATCGTGCGCTTTCACTCTGTGCTCACTTTCGGTAAGCATAAATTCCCATGGCTGAAGATTAAGCTCATCTACCTCTTCTTGCGTAACGCCGAGCGACTGTAACGTTGACAAAATTCGTTCAGTCTTGCTTTCGATAATAGGGATAATATCGTGACCATATAAATCGTCGAGTGGTTCGTTGATTGCTTCTAATGTGTGATTTATCGCTGCCCACACCTCATCGTGATCAAACGCCCAGCCTCGTGGCGCATAATATCCTTCTATTTCCCATTCAAATTCAGCGTTGCTAACAGCAACAGAGCTTTCCGCTTCTGGAGAATAGGCTAAATCAGGTTTAGCGCCGATATTGTAGGCATCCACGCTCATGGCAATACAAATTATCAAATCGCCACAGTGTTGTTTGTTGGTATAAAGCCCTTCAAAAGCCGCCCGCTTAACGCCCATCCAACCGTGTACTTTTGAAGGTTGTTCAACAAAGTGTCGTACATCATCGGGTAAGTCTTCACCATACGCGTTAATGAGCAAAGGAAGCGGGTTTTGATCTGGTGCTTCATCTGGCATCCACACTTCATACTCTTGTCGGTTGTCGGCCTTACCACGACTCTTAATACCATAGGACAAATTTACAGGACGGCAAATACTTCTATCTTCATCCACTTTATGAAAATACTCAGAGCGCATGCGTTTAATGAATGGTGCGTCTAGCCCTGCTAACGCTGCCGTTGGATAGCGATAGCCTATTTCACTATGTTCGACCATGTGTAGCGTAGAAATAGCCTGTGTTAACTTATTTTTTAGCCCTGACAACACGTCTACCCTTGGTAGAACAATACTTCGCTCTGGCTCAATAGTAAGCCTGCTTCCATCTTCAGTTACGAACTTTGGCGTTTTATGAAATTCATAACCCGTGAACCCTAACCCACTCACCGCAGCGTTTCGATATTGAGAAAGCTCACTGAAAAGCGCGGTATGGTTGCGAATATGTTTAAACAACGGTCTTGATGCAGTCATTCTTTTTTCCAATTAAACCTCTTCCATTTGGGCTTTGTTCCGTTTGAACCGATTACTTATAAATTTATATGTGATCAGAAGATTATTTGTCACTTCACCTTAACTTGTTTTTGGCCTTACTTAACTTTTGTCTTGTTCATTTTGCCTTAAAAAACGATGCCATATTTGGGCGCCTATATCATCGTACTCTTTTACGAGGTTACGGAAGCGCTCGCGCATCGTTACATCCACAAGAGGAGAAGGCAATAGAGGGTCAAAAACCAGATGGTACAATGCTCTGTCTCCTATCACATAAGACTCTTTGGTTGCTTCTTCAAGAGGTAGTGACGGCAATCGAGCAAGAGATTTCTCTATTTCACTGCATCCCTCTTCATAAAGCGCTTCTAACTTCAGGTGACTCCAAAGCCCCATCGCTTTGCTTTGCGTTTTACTATCAAAATCGCTGGCGCTAAACACTAAGGCTTTGCGCGATAAACCAAGTGTGTGAAGCTTGTCTCGTACCTCTACCGCACCACCCAGAAAATTATTCGGTCTTATGTACATATCACTTACAAGCTTTCTCATACCTACAAGCTTCAGAGCACGTTCGTTAGTTCTCTGCTGCTTTTTATCACTTTTAGGTAGCGTGTTGGTTTGCGCAACAACCCAATTATTTTGCCAAGGTACAAGTGCACTTTCATCGTCGCGCCATTGATGTATTTCCTTTGCAAAGCGAATGCCTTTGTCGCCCAGTTTGTAATAGCCTCGTTCAACCAAGCTAATGAGCTGCGCAGATTGCAAGCGCGTTAGGGTTACGCGAATATTGTTTTCAGAAATCCCAAACAATGCCCCTACGCGAACAGCTGCACTGGCGTTCATTTGAATACTATCTCGCGAGCCCAGCAATTTAAGCAGTAACTTTCGTGCGATGGGCTTTTTCTCTTCTATTTGTTGCAAACTCTATTTACTTCTTTGTTTCATATAAGGACTAAGTTCTAAACGAGGCCTAAGCTAAGTTCCTAATCAATTTCCTAAACCATCTAAGGCCAAACACCTGTACTCAATAATTATATAAACACACGCTGGGTACAAACATTACATAAATTATCACTTTACAACATTCTCTGTAATGTTTTAGTGTAGGGAACCGTCACGAAGGTACGCCTTGTTTATTCACTAAGTGGAAATGCCATGAATTTATCAAATCGATTTGTTACTCACCTTGTAGAAAACCAGCCTACTATTCCTGCTCCCTACAACTTGTGGCGTGACGATAAATTACTGCGCGCATTGATAGCCCAGAACTTACCTTTATCCCATCAGCATGACGAAGAGCTATTAAGAATATATGGCCAACTGGCAGGTGATGCGCTTATGACTCATGGGGAGCTTGCTAACAAAAATAAGCCCGTTCTTCATACCTTTGATCGCTATGGTCGCCGCATAGATAATGTAGAGTTTCACCCGAGCTATCATGCACTTATGGAAAGTGCAATGCAGCATAATGTGCACAACTATTCATGGAAGCACGAAGGCATTGATGGTGCACATACAGTCCGTGCAGCCTTGATGTATATGCACTACCAAGCTGAGTCTGGCACGTCTTGTCCGCTGACCATGACCTACGCTGCGATCCCTGCCATGCGCTACAAAAACAGCTTACCGCCCCATTACTTAGATAAAACTATCAATGGTGTTTACGACCCTCGCGCCTTGCCCGCTAGTCAGAAAAACGGGCTTACGATAGGTATGGGTATGACAGAAAAACAAGGGGGTTCAGATGTTAGGCGTAATAGCACTTCAGCGTCGAAGCAGGCAGATGGCAGCTACAGCATTGTAGGACACAAGTTCTTTTTCTCAGCTCCCATGTGCGACGCTCATCTTATTCTTGCTCAAGCCGAAGGCGGTCTGAGTTGCTTTTTACTACCAAGGGTATTGGAAAACGGTGAACTTAATAACGTTCGAATTCAGCGTTTGAAAGACAAGTTAGGCGACTGGAGTAATGCTTCCTCTGAAGTTGAGTTTCAAGAAGCCACGGCATACTTAATTGGCGAAGAAGGTCGAGGCGTACCGGTTATCATAGATATGGTGTCATTAACCCGTTTAGATTGCATGATTGGTTCATCGGCACTTATGCGACAATCGCTGGTGCACGCGTTACACCACGTAAGCCACCGCGACGCTTTCGGTAAAACGCTAATCAATCAGCCTCTAATGCAAAACGTGTTGGCAGACTTAACTATAGAATGCACAGCTGCTACCGCACTCACTATGCGCATTGCGAAAGCGGTTGATAGTGCACCGGTTGATAAGCATGAAGCGGCATTGGCAAGACTTGCTACGGCAATTGGAAAATACTGGGTTTGTAAACGTACGCCTGTGTTTGTAAATGAAGCACAAGAGTGTTTAGGTGGTATTGGTTACGTTGAAGAAAACCCCATGCCTCGTTACTACCGCCAAGCCCCGCTTAACTCTATCTGGGAAGGCAGTGGAAACGTGCAATGCTTAGACGTACTGCGCGCATTTGCCAAAGAGCCGGATGTAAAAGAGGCCTTATTCAACGAGCTTAAAACACAAGCAGGCAAAAATAAACACTATGACCTTCACCTTAATAAATTACTCGACGAATTATCTAATACGCAGAACATGGAAACACGCAGCCGCTATTTAACAGAACAAATGGCACTAGCGCTCCAAGCATGCACGTTACTCGATAACAATGAGGCACTTAGCGATATTGCTCACACTTTTTGTGAATCTAGGCTTGGTAAAGCGAGTGGTTTGGCTTTAGGAACACTACCGGAAACCACACCTTTTGAGAAGATTATTGCGCTAGGGCAGATTTCTATTAACTAATGAAGTGAGTAATATTTTACTAAACTTGCTGTGTTCACATTTTCCAATGTATTTAGTTTGGCAAAAAGCTTTTTGAGTAAATCTTATTTAAGCCGCCGCTCTGTGGCTATATGGTCACTGAGCGTTGTAATATTTCGTTGTTTTCTATGGATTGAATTACCGGGCGCGTCCTTTAATTCATCTGAATTAACTCCCTTTGCTCGTGCTACGGTGAAGCGTCTCACCAATTTAGGGCAAGAAGACAAAGTGTTAAAATTCGCAGCAAAAAATTAGAGGTAATGATAAAAGAAGGCGGTATGGATTTACGTACGTAGGAACAACAAACCATTATAAACAAGCACTAAATTCTTTATATTCTCTTGCTTAACCCCCCAGTACTGCTAAATTCCTTTATAACAATCTATTATTTTCCGGTTTTGAGAGTGGCATACTGTTTTTTAGTTTTGACTACTTATTGAAAAAAGTTAAACAAATAAAGAGTCTTTCAAAATATGTTGTCTACGAATAAAGGAATAAGAAAGGCATTACCAATATTAACATTGACCTTTTTTCTGTTTGCTTTGTTACTGGTGTGGTGTTTTTTCAACCTCACTCATAGTACCTATTTTCATCAACTCAATATGCGTCACTTCAAATATACATCAGAATTGACCTCCCTAGTTTATTCGTCCTTTGAAGACGTTGCGCGCTCCCAGCCTATCGATACACAAGCGTTGCGCCAAACGATTATTAAACTGCGTCAACAGCCTCTAGATTGCCTTTCGATGGTAACTAAAACAGATGCTTTCGTTATGAAGATGATTGGCACCGAGTCTATTGTCTTAATTTGCGCTAGAGATGTTGAAACAGGAAACAAATCTCTATTGCATTTAGCCAATTTTGAACAAGGAACTATAAGTAGAGAAATTCTGCAACAGCAACTCGTTAAGGCACTAGACGAATTTAATATTAACTCTACTGAGTTCGAGGAACCTGTAGCTAAAACAGTACACGTTATTTCGACCGTTACACTATGGGTAATTATTATTTCCTCGCTTATTGTTCTGGCCTTCGCGCTATTCATCTCTCGTGCGGTGGCGCTAGGCCTTACTAATCGAGAAGAAGCTATGAAAGCGCTTGCACATAGCGAAGCACGTAACAAACACCTCGCTTATACAGACTCACTGACCGGATTGCCGAACAGAAATATACTCGACCATACCATTAATACGGCGATTAAAAAGGCTGAACGCAGTAACTTACAGTTTGCGGTTATGTTCGTAGACCTAGATAGCTTCAAAGACGTGAATGATACGCTAGGGCATACTGTTGGCGATCAATTACTGATAACAATGGCAACGCGGATTGTTGAGGCATTGCGCTCTAACGACCACGTAGTACGTTTTGGTGGAGATGAATTTGTAGTGGTCTCAGATGGTTTCGAGTCTGTTGAAACCATCGACTATATTGCGCACAAAATTGCCGACACTATAAAGCAACCTGTGAAACTAACAAATAGTGGAAAAGATTCATATATAACCGCTAGTATTGGGGTCGCGTACTACCCTCAAAATGGGTTAAATGCTACGCATTTACTAAAGCATGCAGACGTAGCTATGTATCAAGCCAAGCAGGCGGGCAAAAACCAATATAAAGTGTTTGATGAGCAATCTGCACTTGAGCAAAATAGGAAATTGAGGCTGGTAGATCAACTACATCATGCTATCAGCAATAATGAGCTTAGCATCGCTTACCAGCCTATTGTTCGCCTTGCCGACGGGATGACCGTAGGTAGCGAAGCATTATTGCGCTGGACAAACAGTGACAACGAAACTATTTCACCAGCCGAGTTTATTCCGATTGCTGAGCACTCTGGTCAAATACTTGATATAGGTTACTGGGTATTAGAGCAAGCCTGCAAGCAATGTAAAGAGTGGCATAATGAAGGTGCACACCAACACGCTATGGCCATCAACGTTTCGTCCCATCAATTGAAAGACCCTCACTTTACTGAACGTTTGAAGAGTATTTTGGAAGAGATATCTTTGCCAGCTAGTTTTGTTCACTTAGAAGTTACTGAAAACAGTGCTATTACCGAAGATCCAGCGTGTGTCGCCACCTTACATCAGCTAGCAGCGCTAGGAACCAGGCTGTTGTTAGATGATTTTGGGACTGGCTATTCTTGTTTAAGTTACCTTAAAGACTTACCGTTCCACATACTTAAAATAGATAAAAGTTTTATGCCCGCAGACAATACTATAGCGTCGACAATAATCGCTATGGGACATGAAATGAATATGCCGATTGTGGCAGAAGGCATTGAGGCTATGCCATGTTACGCTCACTTAAAGGCATTAAATTGCCAGTACGGACAAGGTTTTTTGTTTCAAAAACCAGTTCCAGCGCACCAATTTGATACTTCAAAGTATTACGAGTGTTTTGCTTCACCGTCGAATTGAAAATCGAATTGCAGTTTCAAACCAGCACTGCTTCGATTAGTACAACATAAATAAAAAACCCGCTTGTAATAGCGGGTTTTATCGAGAACTGAAAGGCTAGTCACAATTATTTATTTTTTGTGAATGGTATGATTTATATTGTTTATTTCTTCACTCTACGACCAGCAATTAAACTGGCGAATAATAAGCTTAGCATACCAATAGATGCAGGTTCTGAAACTTGAATAGAACTACATTGAGGAAGTGTAGGGTCTTGCACACATATATCAACCGCTTGTTGGCCTACACCAAAAGAAAAGTTATCCCATGTAGTAATACCACCTGGATCAGTGCCTCCAACTCGCAACGATGATACAAAAACTGTTGGGTCAAATACGATCCCGAAAAACTCAGAATGAGATGAGCCAGACGAAGAATTGAAATCGAAAGTAGTTTCAACGCCAGTGTCCGCATTGGTTAAAACTAGCTGCATTCCACCACCATCATTATCATAAACGTCAAAGCCTACTGCGTTCACAGGAGATGCAAAATCAACGTCAAAACTAATTAGCGATGCACTGCTTCTATTTCCGTAAATAGATGGAGAACTACCAAGAACACTATTTGAGCCAATGCTGATCGAACTACCGTTGCCAACATTCGAGTAAGTATTTCCCGCCGTTGTAGTAATACCGGAATTACCGTCGCCTACAGCACCGTCAATGGTGTCTACTGTAAAAGAAAACAATGCCGCTTCCCATGCTGAACGAGCTTCAGCCAGCGTCATTGTGATGCCGTTATTTTGTACGTTTGAGCCTTGATATGTAATGATAGATGCGTTCGCTACTGATGATGCTATCAACACGAGCGCCGAGATGAAAAACTTTGAAAATTTCAATTGAATATTCCTTTATAAATTTAACAGAGACTATAAATGCTTCCATTTCTCCACTGCTCACTAGCAAGAAAAACACCAACATTCAACCCATTGATTTTTAAAGAGTTAAAAAGAAAATCAATCGAACATGTAAACTATACTGACACTCGCCCACAAAAAAGCTGAGTAACTTCAGAACACAGAAAATCGCGCCCCGTTTAAACACTCAGTTTTTTCATTCCTTTAATGTAACGTACGGCTCCGCTGGATTCTTTTTTGCTTAAACTTAGAATTTTTTTGTTAAAATGTACTAAGCTAGTGTTAGCGGAACCTTAATGACTGCCTTATTCACGTTATTAAACGTTTTACAGAGTTCATTTATTACCACGTCTAATTAGTAAGAAAGAAAATCAACTCAAAATGGATTAACCGAATACCCTTTTTGCGCTAGGCGCGCGTGGGCCGTCATGGCTGACAAGTCCATTTTAACACCTTCAATCAAGGCACTTTTTTCAACGCCATGGGCTGCAGCTGACTGCCCGCAAACTATCACTTCAACGCCGTGTTCCATAAGAGCAGCAAGCAGCGTTTCATTGCCATTTGGTTGCCCTTTTCGCTGTTTAAAGTGCTCCGTTTTAAGCATCTCTTCTGTGGCAGAGCCATGAACCACAAGCGCAAGCGCAAGGTTTTCCGGCTTCACGCCGTTAGCTACATGCATATTGATAAAACGTGCCAGCGAATCAAACTTGCGGTTAACCTCACCAGGCTTTGCCGCTTTGGCAACGTCAAAAGCAACCTTGAATGTTTGATTTTCATGAAAACTAACGCCTTCCACAGGCGCATGTTTTCCGTAAGAGTTAAACACTGGGCCATACTCAAAATCTGATTTAGCTGACGCTTGCCCTGTCATAAAGAGTGCCACTGCCAAACCAAGTGACGCTCTGCTAGTTACTTTTTTTATAATCATTTCACATTCCTCGAACTTTAACGCGCAGGTAGCGCTGTTTTATATACTTCAAACGTCATGTCGCTTACATCGCTGCCCGCATCTTGGATTTTACTATTCGTATAGTAAAGCGAACCGTTATAAATACTAAAGGTATCAGCCCAGTTCACCACATCGCCTTTGACTAGTGTGCGAAGGTCGAGGCTCGGTGTAAGATACTGTATCTCTTGCTTTTCTAAGTCAGCTAAATAGATGTTGCCTTCGTGATAAATCATGCCATCTGGCGCACCTGTTGTAGCGACTTTTCGCACTTTTTTAGCCGATACCTCATTCGAGGCGTTCTTTATATCAGAGGTATTAATGGCATACAGTGAATAACCCGACAAAGCATGGAAATATAATGTGTCGTTCAACGTATCTAACGCAATGCCGTCAGACTGAACGGCCATGGTGAAGGGCTTACCTTGAATACTTAAAGTCTCTACCTCAGCTTTTGCGGTTTCATGATTATCTAAAATGCGATAGCTGGTATTGTCGTCAAGGTTATACACCACTAAACCCGCATGTGCCGAATCGGTCATGTATATACGATTTGTATTCTCGTCTACTCGCAAGTCATTAATGTACGAGTCAGGGTGGTAAGCGTCGTCACTGAGGATCAACGTAGCTTCGATTTCGTTTGAGGCTAAATTAACCACAAACATACGAGGTGCATCGATGACACCTGTAAATTTCGGATTGCGAGTATCCAACACATATAGTTTATCTTTATGCGCAACCACCGACTGTACGGCTAAAAAGCAGTCATTTCGCACCTCGCTCTGGGCCACACATTCATTCGACTGACTATTAGGGTAAGCGACAAACTCACCACTTTTGGTAACTTGAGCCACAGAAAAGCGCACGCCGTCACGCCAGTTAGGGGCATTTACAAATACCCTACCATCGTTGCTTACAGTAACGCCTGTAATTTGCGTGCCTTTAATTTCGCCAACCAATTCAACCATTGACTCTGGCGCATTTTGTGCTGCCACATTCCCTGAAAGAAATGCTGAAATCGCGATCGCAAGTAACCCCTGCTTTGCTAACTTTGTCTTCATGTTCTTTTTACCTTTAAGAATGTCATTTATTGCCCGTTTCTACCAAGGTGGCAGTAAGCACTTTCAAGCATAATAGTTACAAAGCTTACGATCATATTGTTGATGTGAAATACCTTTTAGCTTCTCATTCATGCAGACTAACGAATATCAGACGGTAATATTTCAATTTGCGATAATTAGATCCAAATAACGATACGTACTCGTTTAAGATAATAGTTAATA
>NZ_JAHHDX010000145.1 GCF_018619335.1 Alteromonas sp. ALT199
TTAACATAATGTCTTACCACTTTATTTGAAATTATAAAAATGAAAAAAGAAGTTGTTGTTCTAAACTGTGGCAGTTCTTCAGTAAAGTTTGCCATTATCGACGCCGACACTGGCGAAGCAGGTCTTTCTGGTATTGCAGAAGCGTTGGGCAATAGTGATGCAAGTTTATCTTATAAGCTAGACGGCAAAAAAGAGAAGCATGCGCTGCCTGAAAAAGCAGGGCATACCGAAGCGTTAAACGCTATCTCTGAAATTATCGCAAGTACAGGCGTGCAGCCTATCGCTATTGGTCACCGTGTTGTACACGGCGGTGAAAAATTTAAGGGTGCAGCCCTTGTAGATGATAGCGTACTTGAAGCAATCGAAGATTATGCAAGCATGGCGCCGCTTCACAATATGGCTAATCTAAAAGGCATTGTGACCGCTCAAGCTGCGTATCCAGATTTGCCTCATGTTGTGGTATTCGATACTTCGTTTTTTCAAACACTTCCTAAAAAAGCCTTTATCTATGCTTTGCCGATGTCGCTTTATCGCGAGCATGGTATTAGACGTTACGGTTTTCACGGAACCAGCCACAAGTTCATACTTGATAGCATGGCGAAGATTCTTGAAAAGCCAGTTTCAGACACCAGCATTATTAGTGCGCATTTAGGCAATGGTTGTAGCGTGTCAGCAATTGAAAAAGGGCAGGCCGTCGACACAAGCCTAGGCTTTATTCCTCTAGAGGGCTTAGTCATGGGCACGCGCTGTGGAGATTTAGATCCAAGCCTGCCTGGTACGTTACAGAAAAAGCTTGGTAAGACAGTAGATGAGATAAGCGATTTATTAAATAAACAGTCTGGCCTGCTTGGTATTTCAGAACTTAGCAACGACTGTAGGACCCTTGAGGATGCTGCCCTTGAAGGTCATGAAGGCGCTTTATTGGCAATCGAAATTTTTTGCTATCGCCTTGCCAAATACATTGCGGGTTATATGGTGGCAGTACCTACGTTAGACGCTATTGTTTTTACTGGCGGTATCGGTGAAAACTCCTCTCTTATTCGAGATACGACTATGGGTTACTTTGCCCACTTTGGTATTAGCTTAGATGAGCAGAGAAATATCGATGCGCGATTTGGACAAGGTGGCAAAATTTCGTCTGATACAGCATCAACCTCTGTTTATGTTGTACCCACGAATGAAGAGTGGGTAATTGCAGCTGAAGCTGCAACTTTCGCGTAAAATAAACTAGCAAAGCCAACGGTTGAGCGTTGGCAATAGCAGGAGTAATTATGTCTCGCAAAATTATGTTGATCCCCGTAGGCACAAGTGTGGGCCTAACTACGGTCAGCATGGGCCTTGTTCGCGCAATAGAAGAACAAGGTATAAAGCTTAATTTTTTCAAGCCCGTGGCTCAGCCACGAAAGGGTGACAATGGGGAAGAGCGCTCTACAGCAATTATTGCCCATCATGCCAGTGTTTCGCCGATAGAGCCTTTCGAGCTTGAATATGTTGAGCGTATGATCAGTACCGACAATACTGACGAGCTTTTAGAAGAAATTATTGAGCGATTTGAAGAAAAGAGCGTTCAAGATGCGGTAACCGTTATAGAAGGGTTAGTGACAACGCGTCATCACCCCTATGCGGAGCGTTTGAACCTTGAAATCAGCCGTGCTCTTGATGCCGACATTGTTTTTGTGGCCGTGCCTGGCAACGAGCCGACAACAGATATTAATCATCGCCTTGAAATTGTTGTAGACACCTATGGCGGTCATAAAAGTCAAAAAGTGGTTGGCTGTATCTTTAACAAGGTTAACGCGCCTTTTGATGAACATGGTCGACTTCGTGCTGATATCGGGGCAATAGAGGCGCCAGAGCACGACGAAGAACGTACGCAGGCACTACGTGAACTGCCTATTTTCAAAAAGGGTTTGAGCCTACTTGGTACTATTGATTGGAGTGCTGACTTAGTGTCGCCCCGGGCAACCGATGTTGCAAAGCACCTCAGTGCTACTTTGCTTAACGAAGGTGAATTGGCTGAACGCCGACTAAGTAGTGTTACGTTTTGCGCGCGAGAAATTCACAACATGACGCATACCCTTAAACCGGGTGCGTTACTTGTGATGTCAGGCGATAGGGGCGATGTATTTGTGTCTTGCTGTTTGGCTGCGCTGAACGGCACTAAACTGGGCGCACTTTTGCTTACTGGTGGCTACCAGCCCGATGAAAATATCATGGAATTGTGCAGCCAAGCTATGGAAACGGGCCTGCCGGTCATGCTTGTAAATTCGAATACATGGCAAACAGCCCAAGCACTTCACGCATTCAACCAAGAAGTACCGGTTGATGACAGCCAGCGTATTGAGAAAGTGATGGTGCATACGGCAGAGAGCTTAGATGCGAGCTGGGTGAATTCACTCACCGAAAAAGTGTCACGTCAGAAAAAGCTCTCCCCATCGGCGTTCCGTTTCTATCTTACTAACCGTGCAAGACAGGTTAACAAGCGTGTTGTGCTGCCAGAAGGTAATGAGCCTAGAACCGTTGTGGCTGCATCAATCTGTGCAAAACGTGGTTTAGCACGACCTGTGCTTATTGGTGATGAAACAGAAATTCGCCGAGTAGCCGAGCAACAGGGTGTAGTACTAAGCGATGGCGTAGAAATCGTTTCTCCGAGTGAGATAAAAGATAACTATGTTGAAGGTTTAGTGGCTCTGCGGGGGCACAAAGGCGTTACTGAAGTGGTTGCAAAAGAGTTACTGGAAGATAACGTGACTTTAGGCACAATGATGCTTCAGCAGAACGATGTGGATGGCCTGGTCTCTGGCGCGGTAAATACAACGGCTAATACAATTCGCCCGGCGCTACAGCTTATCAAAACGGCAGAAAATGCTTCATTAGTATCGTCAGTATTTTTCATGCTTCTGCCTGATCAAGTTTTGGTTTACGGCGACTGTGCCATTAACCCTGACCCCAATGCTCAGCAGCTAGCCGACATCGCTATTCAGTCTGCTGAATCGGCGCAGATGTTTGGCATAGAGCCACGAGTGGCCATGATAAGTTACAGTACAGGCTCTTCAGGTGCAGGTAGCGATGTAGAAAAAGTGCGTGAGGCAACCAAAATTGCCCAAGAGCTACGCCCTGACTTACTTATCGACGGCCCGCTTCAATATGATGCGGCAGCCATTGAAAGTGTGGGTAAGAGCAAGGCGCCAAATAGCCCAGTCGCGGGTAAAGCAAACGTATTTGTTTTCCCAGACCTAAACACGGGTAACACCACTTATAAAGCGGTACAGCGTAGCTTCGACTTAGTGTGTATTGGCCCAATGCTGCAAGGCATGAGAAAGCCAGTCAACGATTTAAGTCGCGGTGCGTTGGTAGATGACATTGTGTTTACCATTGCCCTTACGGCTATTCAGGCAGCGGGTAGTTAGCGGAACCTGTGCATTTAATCCATATCTATTGAATGAGTGCGGCGCCAGATGTTGGGCGCCGTTTGTTTTTTTGGTAACAATTATAGAAGCTTTGCAAATCAGTGTTTATTCATTGCAATGGGTAATAAGAGTCTTTTTTAAAAGCAGAACTAACGAATCATAAGATGCCTACTAAAATGGATTAGGAGCATAGTCTATTTATTTATTTATTTATTGTGTTTTTACTGGAATTTTCCACGTTCTTTTTAAAGCGTCCATCTTCTCTACAAATTCAAACCCAATTTCCCAATGGTATTTATTCGTAGATAAAAATCTCTCGTGTGTCGGTGTTGTTCCTTCAGGGATAGTAAATTCAAAATTTAACATCGTTCTAGATTTAGAAAATTCTATATTGGGAATAATCGTCGTTTCCCAAACAATATCCCAACAGCTAGTTCCGTCGCCGCTGCTGTCTCTGGCTTTCCAGCAGATCAGAGATAATTCTTTAACTCTATTAAATTGTTTTCGCTTTATCAATATTGAGCCATTGGTCTTACTTCCAGTCGAGCAATAGCTTGGTATTAAAGTTAAGGGTGTTTCACCTAATTGTTTATATTTTTTATTTTGGAATGATCCGATCACATAAAACGTCAGAGCAAAAATAAAAGATAAAAAACCTCCGAAAGCTGCTCCTCCTGATGCACTCTGTATCGATGAAAAGATAAAGCCGAATGTTGCCACTATTAGAACAATTGCAGCTATATAAAAGCTTTTCCCCACGCTTTTTTCTTCGCTAGTTATAACGGTTTTAAATTCGTCCATTACTATCTTCCGTGCCGGCTGAAAATTAATCAGAGGCTATTAACTGCCTGCAAAAGCAGTGCGCAAAAACATACAGACAAAAGCAATGTCTATATGAGGCAGCCATTAACCCTAACTTATGAGTAGGAATACCCACAATAAAAGTAGATTAGACTATCCGTCTTTTAACTGCTATGGCAACAAGCATTAGTGCAATGACCAATGTCCAAACACCCAACTCCTGTAAATGGTAATACGGTGTAAACCCGCGAGTTGCGACAACAGGCGCCGAAATGTTACCTGCCGTGAATTGAGGCAGGCGAGCTGTAATTTTGCCTTTGTGATCTATAAAAGCTGTTATGCCATTGTTTGTTGCTCTAACAACAGGGCGCCCTAACTCAAGCGCACGCATTTGTGCTATCTGTAGATGCTGAGCAGGGCCGTGAGAGTGCCCAAACCACGCATCGTTACTTACTGTAATGATCATGTCTGTATCTTCATATACGTTTGCCATAACTTGATGAGGGAACGCAATTTCAAAACAAATAGCGGGCGCTAGGTGAATGCCATTGGCTTCAAGATTAGCCTGCTGATAGTCACCACGAGAGAATGACGACATAGGCAAGTCGAATAGAGGGGCTAGGGGGCGAAGCCAGTCTTCAAAAGGCACAAACTCACCTACAGGTAAAAGGTGGTGCTTTGAAAAGCGGTTATTGTGGAAATATTGGTAATCAGGATAAGCAGCATCTGGAGTACGTTTACCTAGCACGATTAGGTTATTCCACGCTTCGTCGGTTTCCCAGTTATAGTTAACAATACCAGTAATAAGGGCGGTGTTTTCTTGAAAAGCTCTTTCGTTAACTTTAGCAAGATAAGGCTGGGCTAATGGCTCAAGCTTGGGAACGGCCGCTTCTGGCCAAATAATCAGGTCGTTATCCCATAGGCTTTCGGTTAATTTCCAGTAGGTGTCCATAGTAGGGCCATCTTGCTCTGGTACCCATCGCAAGCTTTGCGCAATATTGCCTTGCGCCATACCTACAGAAAAAGTTTTGTTTGGGGTAACCCAAGTGTGCTGTTTAAGCAGGTAGCCACTGGTGAATAAGCACAGTGCAACCAATACTGCGTTGGCGAAAGTTCGCTTATTGTGAATAAGCGCAAATAGGGTAGCGCTAATAACGATAAGCGCGCTTATTCCCGTTTCCCCAATAATAGGTGCTAAGCCAGACAGTGGACTTCCTAGCTGGCTATAGCCTAAAGATAACCATGGAAAACCACTTAGCATCCAGCTTCGCAACCACTCGGCGACAACCCAGAAAAAAGGCAGCGCCATTGGCCACAGCTGTGGCGAAAAATACTTTGCTGTAAACTTCGTGGCAAGAGCAGGGTACAACGCTAAATAACCGCAAAGTAACGCCATGAGTGCGATAGAGGCAATAAGAGGAAGGCCCCCAAAGTCGGCAATACTTACGTGTACCCAGCTTATTCCAGCCCCAAACCATCCCGCGCCAAATAACCATCCGGCTAAAAATGGGCGATGTTTAAGCTTTATGACCTGACGTATGGCAAGTGCTAAAGCAGGAATAGTTAAAAGCCACATATTAAATGGGGCAAAAGCCAGCGTTAAACTTGCACCGCTTAACAGAAGAAGGAAATGGGGGATAAACCGTTTCAGCATAGAAGTCATCTGATGGTGGTTGATAGGTTTTGTATTACACAGGGTAAGCACCTAAAAGCTCGTGCTACCCTGTGCTGAAAAAAGCGTTATTGTTACGGCGTTTCTATTCCAATGAAGGCACTGATACCTTAAGTTGAATAAGTCGGCGCTTATCAGAGTTAGTCACTTTAAACTGGACATCGCCAATGGTGATTTCATCATTGGTTTCAGGCATATGGCCGAACGCTTTAAGCACAATACCGCCAATGGTATCGGCTTCTTCTTCGCTAAACTTGGTCTCAAAAAACTCGTTAAAATCGTCCACTGGGGTCAACGCTTTAACAGAGTACGTAGACTTGTTTAACGGGCGAATATCGTCGGTGCCGTCTTCTTCGGTATCGTATTCGTCTTCAATTTCACCAACGATAATCTCTAGAATATCTTCAATAGTGACAAGACCAGATACACCGCCATATTCATCTACGACAATAGCCATGTGGTAGCGTTGCTGGCGGAACTCCTTTAGCAAAACGTCAACACGTTTGCTCTCTGGAACAATAACCGCAGGGCGCAAAATATCTTTTAAATTGAATTCCTTTTCCGCATTAAAAGCAAATGCAAGAAGATCTTTAGCAAGTAAAATACCTTCAATGTGGTCTTTATCTTCACTAATGACGGGAAAACGGGAATGAGCAGATTCAAGCATTAAAGGAAGAAATTCCTCTACCTTCTTCTCTACATCGATAGTGGTCATTTGAGCGCGAGGGATCATAATATCTCTCACTCGCATTTCATTTACCCCAATCACACCTTCAATCATTTCTCGGGTTTGTGGATCTATGATGTCATTTTGTTCAGCATCGGTAATCACCGATACTAACTCTTCTTTACTTTTCGGCTCGCCAGAAATCGAATTTTTTAGTTTATCTAACCAACTCTTGCCTGATGAGCCGTTGGTAGAGTGAGGATTATCGTCGCTCATAATGTCCGTTTAATTGTTAGTTCAACGCCAACGTTAAAATGGTTCGTGCTGGTCGTCAATGTTTTATTGTTAATAACTATTAAGTGCTATATATAACAATGGTTTGTGGTGTTCATTTCTCGTCAGCGTCGTAGGGGTTAGCAATGCCAAGGCTTGCCAGAATATCAATCTCTTTGCTTTCCATTGCCTCGGCTTCAGCATCATCAATGTGGTCGTAGCCCATTAAGTGAAGTAGTCCATGAACCGTCATGTGCGCATAATGATCGCTCACTTGTTTGTGCTGTTCCTTAGCTTCGCGGCTTATAACAGGGGCACAAATAACTAAGTCGCCCAATAAGTTGATTTCAATACCCGGAGGCGCTTCGAAGGGAAACGATAGCACGTTTGTCGGTTTATCTTTGCCTCGGTACTCATGGTTGAGGCTTTGGCTTTCTGCCTCGTCAGTGAAACGAATGGTGACTTCTTGGTCGCTTAACCCTTCGTACTTGAGTACCGCACTAGCCCAGAGCTTAAGCTCTGAAGGTGAGGGGATGGCAGATAAGATAGCCTCGTCACCTTCAAACGCTTGTTGCACATCAATTACAACGGTCACGATGCACTGTCGTCTTTTGATTGCTCCGAGCTACTGTTTTGATCTGTCTGTTCACGCTGAGCTCGCAATGCTTCTTCTTTACGAACCTTGCGCAAACGTTCTTGTTCAGCGTCATGTACTTCGTAGGCCCTAACAATGCGTGCAACCACAGGGTGGCGAACTACGTCTTCAGCATGGAAGAAGTTGAATGAAATGTCGTTAACTTCACTTAGCACTTCAATAGCATGGCGAAGCCCTGATTTTGCGCCGCGAGGTAAGTCTACCTGTGTGATATCACCAGTTATTACCGCTTTTGAGTTAAAGCCAATACGGGTTAAGAACATTTTCATTTGCTCAACCGTAGTGTTTTGACTTTCATCCAAAATGATAAAGGCATCATTCAGGGTACGACCACGCATGTAGGCTAATGGCGCAACTTCAATAACATTGCGTTCCATTAGCTTTTCGACCTTCTCAAAGCCCAACATTTCAAATAGGGCGTCGTAAAGCGGACGCAAATAAGGGTCAACCTTTTGAGAAAGGTCACCAGGCAAGAAACCCAGCTTCTCACCAGCCTCTACCGCAGGGCGGGTAAGTAAAATACGGCGAATTTCTTGACGCTCAAGCGCATCAACAGCAGCGGCTACGGCAAGGTAAGTTTTACCCGTTCCGGCAGGTCCAATACCAAAGGCAATATCGTGGTTTACAATGTTTGCCACATATTGCGCTTGGTTAGGATTACGCGGCTTTATAACACCGCGCTTAGTTTTAATATTGATCTCTTTGCCATAACCGCCAGTTGCGTCTTTTTCAATAACGCGGGCTTCTTGAATGGCGAGATGAACTTGTTCTGCTTCTAGCTCAGGGATACGGCCCTTAATAGGCTGTGTTTCTATATAAAGGAGCTTAAGTAATTCGCTGGCACTTTTTATTTGCTGCGGTTCACCCAACACCTTGAACGCATTATTTCGGTAGGTTATCTCTACGCCTAACCTGCGCTCAATTTGTTTAATGTTGTCATCAAAGGGGCCACATAAACTCGACAAACGTTTGCTATCTGCCGGTTCTAAATCAAATTCGTTACTAACCAATGTACTCAAGCTGCTTTTTTCCTCGCTTTAAAATGTATTTAGGCTGGGCTAAATTGACCCACGCCAAGCTCATCCGGCAAGTCTGCCTGATGCTTTGCCATGATAGATTGGGGCGAAACGGCAACACGCAAGCCCATTTCGCTCTCTCTGCGCACAACTTCACCACGTAGTGAGTTGGTAAACACGTCTGTGATGTTTACATCAACGAATTCACCAATCATGTCAGGGGTGCCTTCAAAGTTTACTACGCGGTTGTTTTCAGTACGTCCAGAAAGCTCCATTGGGTTTTTCTTAGACGGGCCTTCAACCAAAATCCGTTGCTCTGTGCCAACCATGTGGCGAGCAATACGAAGGGCTTGTTGTGTAATGCGTTGCTGAAGAAGATGAAGGCGCTGCTTCTTAGTCTCTTCACTTACATCATCTACCGCGTCGGCAGCAGGTGTTCCTGGGCGGGCACTGTATATGAAGCTAAAGCTAAGGTCGTAATCTACTGCCTGAATCAAATCCATGGTAGCTTCAAAGTCGGCATCGGTTTCGCCAGGGAAACCAATGATAAAGTCGCTCGACAGACTAATGTTAGGGCGAACTTTTTTAAGCTTACGCATTTTAGATTTGTATTCTAAAGCAGTATGACCGCGCTTCATTAGATTCAAAATACGGTCCGAACCGCTTTGAACAGGTAAATGCAGGTGGTCTACTAATTCAGGAATAGACGTGTATGCATCAATGATGTCGTCGGTAAATTCCACAGGATGAGAGGTGGTGTAACGAATTCTGTCAATCCCGTCGATAGCAGCTACTAATTCAAGTAACTCAGAAAAACGACAAATAGTACCGTCGTAGTTGTCACCGCGATACGCGTTGACGTTTTGACCTAATAGATTTACTTCACGTACACCTTGGCCAGCAAGTTGTGCAATTTCAAGCAATACGTCGTCAACAGGGCGGCTTACTTCTTCACCACGAGTGTAGGGTACTACGCAGAATGTGCAATATTTTGAACAGCCTTCCATAATTGAAACGAACGCCGTTGGGCCTTCGGCACGTGGCTCAGGCAAGCGGTCGAATTTTTCAATTTCTGGGAAGCTCACGTCAATCACTGACTTTGCGCCGCCTTGAAGCTGATTAATCATTTCAGGCAAGCGATGCAATGTTTGTGGCCCAAACACCAAGTCTACGAACGGGGCGCGCTGGCGAATAGTATCGCCTTCTTGAGAAGCTACACAGCCGCCTACGCCAATAATAAGCTCTGGTTTGTCTTGCTTAAGTGTTTTCCAACGCCCTAGCTGATGGAATACCTTTTCTTGCGCTTTCTCGCGAATTGAGCAGGTGTTAAGCAAAATAACATCGGCTTCTTCAGCGCTTTCTGCAGCACTGTAGCCGTGCGTTGAGTCTAGTAAGTCTGCCATTTTCTCCGAGTCATACTCGTTCATTTGGCAGCCCCAGGTTTTGATATACAGCTTTTTAGTCATAACAACTATTCGATAACCTGTTAGTGTTCCTGTAAGTGATAGCAGTATCACCGTTGTTAAACGATTGTCCTTGCTAGGATGTTGTTTTAAATGTGGCGATTAAATGGCCCATATAAAAACACCGAAAATGTCAGTTACAGGAAGATGTTCAAAATAGCCGCATATTTTACCTGTTATGCAAGCATATTCCCAGTATCTTACGACGATTCGTTAAGAATTGATCTAAGCCAAGCCAGTTCTACGTTTTACTTCACAGCGCTTCGTGTTTTAAGTCATAATGCAAGTGCGTGTTTTAAGGAGAGTAAATGGTTGATTTTTGTATAAACGGTGGTGGCATGGTTGGTGCTGCACTAGCGCTAGGTCTTGCTCAGCAGCAGTACAAGGTAGTGGTAATAGAGCCAAATTTACCTAAACCTTTTAGTCCATCAGATGGCCCCGACTTAAGAGTCTCAGCCATAAGCGAGGCTTCAGTTACTCTTCTAAAAGCGTTAGGCGCTTGGCAGCATATAGAAATGTTCAGAGTTAAGCCGTATACAGGCCTTAGCGTTTGGGATGACCCAAAGCATAGGACCGACTTTACGGCGCAAAGTATAGCAATCCCCCAGCTTGGCTATTTTGTTGAAAACAGGCTATTACAACTTGGCTGTCATAAAGCACTAAAGCAGTACGATAATGTAACGTTAATAAGTGGCCATACAGTGAGTGACATTCAATTATCAGACACCGCTACTGTTACACTTTCAAGTGGCGAGGTAGTACATGCGTCTTGGCTTGTGGGTGCTGATGGGGCTAATTCTCAAGTAAGGAAGGCCGCGGGTATAGGGTCTAGTGGTTGGCAGTATAGTCAACAGGCTATGGGAATTACGATTAAAATGAAAAAGGCTGTTGAGCCTATTACGTGGCAACAGTTTACGTCCAGCGGACCAAAAGCATTTCTTCCTATGTTCGGCGACTATGCTTCTTTGGTGTGGTACGACTCACCAGAAGAGTTAAAGCGTATAAAGAGTTTAAAGTCAGATCAACTGATCAAAGAAATACTTCACGTATTTCCTGAAGAATTAACCTTAGGTAATAATAGCTTTACGATAATTGATAAGGCCGTATTTCCGTTAACCCGTTCTCACGCTAGTGACTACGTAAAAGGTTGTTGTGCGTTAGTAGGCGATGCAGCGCATACTATCAACCCTCTTGCTGGGCAGGGCGTTAATCTAGGGTTTAAAGATGTAGAAGCGTTTTTGTCAGTGACCAGTAATAATGCTTCTCTTCTAAACGAATCGTTTGTACAGGCGCTTAGAAAAGATTTTGAGAGTCCAAGAAAGCGAGATAACTTGGTAATGATGACGGCAATGGATGGGTTCTATACCTTGTTTAGCAATGATGTTGCCCCCATAAAATGGATAAGAAATCAGTTACTTTCTGTGGCGCAGCGCATAGAGCCTGCGAAACAAGAAGTGCTTAAATATGCGATAGGGTTACGATAATGGAAGTGTTAATTTTGCTAGCGGTGTTGTTTGGTGCACTGGCACTGATAGTGCCACTTATTGAACGCTCTAAAATGCGTATTAGTAATGAAGATGCGGCCAAATGGGCTAAGTGGATTTGGCCTTTGATGGGAATATTGCTAGTTGCGCAGTTATTGCGTTTGCTGTTTTCGTAAACGCTGCCGCTTAGGTTTGAAAAGTCGCAAAATCTTGCCATTTACTTAAGCTTACTCTATTCATCATTAAAAAGGTTCAAAGGAATGACCGTACAGTTCTCGCAAGGATTTTCTAATCAATGTCCGTTAGTTAGTTTAAAAGGCTATAGCCTTTACTATATTTGGCAAGGGCACCCATCAGAAGAAGGCGAAAAACACTTTTATCAGTTGAAGAGTAAACCTGACCCCGAAAAGGTTGAGGTGATGTCTGCCTGTTGGGATGGCTATACAGGCCGTTATCAGCTAAGTGTTGAAGGAAGACTTATTCTTACTCAATTTTATTATTTTCTTCCCGACGGTTTGGGGGAGTCTGATGCCTTACTTGAGGAGTTGCAAGGCGACTTTTACTTAGAGTTTAGAACCCATTTCGAAGGTGACCAGTTATATGTCCCCTTTGCTGATGGAAAGGTGATTATTGATCAAGAACAGTGGGTTGAAATAAAGCGAGCCTATGTTAATTCAAAAACTAACAAAATTAATCTTTTCACTTGGTTTAAGGGGGTTATCCCGAGTCGCTTATTTAAATAAGCCATATTCTACCAAGCTGGTTTCATAGCGCCCATTGTGAAAAATACGCTGTTTCAGCCCCTGCAAGTCTGCATTCACATCAATGGGCTTTTTGAGGCCATTGTCCTTTTAAATCGATCATTACTTTGTCGATCATCTGAATAGTTGCTTTGTTTTCATCTTGCATAAGCGCAAACGCCCGCAAACCTACAAACTGATTTTGGAGCCATTCTGCAGCTAGTGTCGTCGGTGTATTTTCAGGCAGTTCACCTTTTTTAATACATGCTTCTACAATGTTTTTAAAGCCAGCTTTAAGCGTTTGCATGCTTTGAAGCACAGCTTTTCTTGCGATATCACCAATAATATCTAATTCCGCGATAGACTTTATCAACAGGCATTGGCGCATGTAACGCTGTTCATCAGGACCAGTTAATGCAGTTTCAAAAAAGTTGTAAAGCGCGTCTATAGGCGATGCTGCTTCTGTTACTTGCTTTAAACGTTTAGCACTGTTTTCCGCGTAATGCTCGACAACAAGTTTGAACAAACCTTCTTTACTTTGAAAACGAGCATATATGCTGCCCGGACGCATATCTAAAGCTTGTTGAATATCACGCATACCTGCAGCTTGAAAGCCTCGTTGCCAAAAAAGTGTGGTGGCTTTTTCAATAATGTCATTGTGGTCATATTTCATTGCTGCATACCTTATACATGAATATTTTGAACATATGTTCAATTATTGCTTGAACGATCGTTCAAGTAAACTTATTATTGATCCCACATTAAAGAGATATAGGTAATCAAAAGGGTTACTGGATTTCTTAATCACATCAATAGGAGAGTGATATGAGCGATTTTAAATTACATACGAAAGATACAGCTCCAGAAGCAGCAAAACCTTTGCTGGATAATTCTCAGGCGGCGTTTGGCATGATCCCGAATCTACACGCTGTAATGGCAGAAGCGCCAACGCTTCTTGAAGGCTATCAGGTACTGCACAAATTAGCGCAAGAAACGTCTTTTAACGCAGAAGAGCTAACCGTTGTTTGGCAAGCGGTAAACGTTGAGCATGCATGTCACTACTGCGTCCCGGCGCATACCGGTATTGCGAAAAGCATGAAAGTTAATGACCAGCTAATTGAAGAATTACGCAACGATGAAACACTTTCAGACAGTAAGCTTAATACTTTGAAAGAGACCGTTTTAGCGGTAACTCGCGGTCGAGGTAATATTGAGCAAGATCAGCTCAAAGCGTTTTATGACGCAGGATATGCGCACCAGCAGTTACTAGAAATTATCTTGATTTTAGCACAGAAGGTAATGAGTAATTACACGAACCACTTAGCAGATACGCCAGTAGATGCGCCATTTAAACAATTCGAATGGTCACCAAAATAAATACTGTGGCGCTGTAAGTTAATCAGCACATTAGTTGATTGCAAAAACGGAAGCTAAGGCTTCCGTTTTTTTATGATGCAAGTTGGAGATGTGAGCTAAGCGTTTCAGCGGCATCATATGCTACCGATGCTTCATATCCCTGATCTTCTAATCGCATTTTCAAATTTTGAGCCGTGCAATTCTCTTCATTCTTAACAAGTGCAATACCTTCAATTAAGCATGAAAGATGTGAAGGCGATTGTGTATCAATCATAGACTTTCTTCCGTCGTTGCGGTTTATAACTTCGTTCGATTGTGTATTACAAATAAGTCATTGTCGTTAAAACCTTGTGACCTTTTTATGATGGATAACAAAAAGCAGATCAGCGAAGTCTTGAAATGTATATACATAAGATATACATTGGTTGCACGGATGAAGTCGTTTTTGCCATAAGGGCACCATATGTCTGAGAAAAGCAACAAAAAGAAGAAAAAGAATAGTCAAATGATTATTCGAATTAACAATGAAGAGCGGGCGCAATTTATCGAACTCTGCGAAGAACTAGATAGTTCCGCCGCTCGCGAAGTTAGACGCTTCATCCGCGAGTTCATCGAACAACACGATGAGCGCTAAATTCTGCTGTTTACAGCAAAACGCTGCGAAAAAAACAAAATTAAGGATATTTATCATGGCTAAGAAAAAAGAACTTAAACAAGAAATTAAAGCAACAAAAGCTAAAATCTCTAAGCAAGAAGGGAAGCTGAAAAAACTTAAGAAGAAGCTAAAAAAAGCGTAAGTGCTACCAAACAAGCACTTAATATAAAAAAGCGCTCCTTAGAGCGTTTTTTTGTATGTACTGTTCCAGTTTGCAGGTGAGTTCTAGATGTAGTTGCCTTCGAGCATGGCTTTGTTACGGCTACAATAGCTAGTTCCATTGATTCATCTTCAAAATTCTTCTAGTTATCGATATTACGTAATTATTACAACTTTAGTATTGTGCGAACGAATATGTTTGTGATTTACTCTGCCTGTGAGCATATCGTGCTCTCCATCTCTAATAATAATAAGTCTCATCGGACAATCTGGCGTTTAGCAGTACCCCAACAACAGAATGAAGTTATTGTATTTAAAAGTATTTTAAAGCGATTAAGTACAAGACAACACACTTCAAT
>NZ_JAHHDX010000123.1 GCF_018619335.1 Alteromonas sp. ALT199
CTCTAAACCTGATATTTTTAGCGTTTGATTTTATTTTTCAATGTGGGTATTTTGTACGGCCCGCACAGCAATAATGCATAAAAATGCGGAAACGACTGGAATCCTCTAATAATAAATAACGACAAGAAAGGCGCATGCCGCGAGCAATACCGCTCGCAGGTTTAAAAGACGTCTAATAATGTTGTGATACGCAAACCTAGGCGCATCTACACGCAACGCATACCTTGCCCAGTCAAAAGGTTGAAGGAGTTAAGAGATGAGTTTATATAATCCCAATGATTCCCGGGACAACTGTGGGTTTGGCTTAATTGCTCACACTCATGGGGAAGCCAGTCACGAATTGGTAACGACTGCTATACACGGTCTTGACCGTATGCAGCATCGTGGCGGCATCGCCGCCGACGGGAAAACCGGTGACGGCTGTGGTTTATTACTGCAGAAACCGGATGCGTTCTTCCATGCAATCGCCGAAGAAAATGGCTGGAAACTCAGCAAAAAATACGGCGTGGGCATGATTTTCTTAAGTCAGGACCCGGTACTTGCGCAAACTGCGCGTGAAGTACTTAATGAAGAACTTGAAAAGGAAACACTTTCAGTAGTGGGTTGGCGCGAAGTGCCTGTCGACCGCTCAGTACTGGGTGAATTAGCGCTTACGGGCGTTCCACAAATCGAACAGGTTTTTGTGAACGCTCCAGCGGGCTGGAGAAAACGTGACCTAGAGCGTCGCCTATATATGATCCGCCGCCGAGCTGAAAAGCGACTAGAGGCAGATCCAGATTTTTACGTAGCATGTTTATCAGGCTTAGTAACAATTTATAAAGGCTTGGTAATGCCAAAAGATTTACCCGCCTTTTATCACGATCTTGCCGATGAGCGTATGCAAAGCGCAATCTGCGTTTTCCACCAACGCTTTTCAACGAATACTTTACCACGTTGGCCGCTAGCTCAACCCTTCCGCTTCCTTGCGCATAATGGTGAAATTAACACTATTAAAGGTAACCGCGACTGGGCGATGGCACGTGCCGCTAAGTTTTCAACGCCGCTTATCCCCGACCTTAAAGATGCTGCGCCTTTTGTAAATACTGAAGGTTCAGACTCATCGTCACTGGATAATATGCTGGAGCTATTCCTAGCCGGTGGTATGGATTTATTCCGTGCCATGCGCTTGCTTGTTCCACCTGCCTATCAAAATAACAAAACCATGGATGATGACCTGCGTGCATTCTACGAGTTTAACTCGATGCACATGGAACCGTGGGATGGCCCTGCCGGCATCGTATTAACGAATGGCCGTCATGTTGCCTGTAACCTAGATAGAAATGGCCTACGCCCGGCTCGCTATGTCATCACCAAAAACGGGTTTATTACTCTTGCCTCAGAAGTGGGTATTTGGGACTACGAGCAAGCTGACGTTATTGAGAAAGGCCGTGTAGGTCCAGGTGAAATGCTTGCTGTAGATACTTACACGGGCAAAATCTGGCGTTCTACGGAAATTGATGACGACTTAAAAGCGCGTCATCCATACAAAGAATGGCTAGAAAAACACATCCGTCGTTTGACCCCTATCGAGCAGCTCGATGCCTCGCTAATTGGCAAGCGCGTGTTTGACGATGATGCCATGGCGGTATATCACAAGCTACACGCCTACAGCTATGAAGAAATTCAGCAAGTTGTAAAAGTACTTGCAAAAGACGGGCAAGAAGCGGTTGGCTCTATGGGTGACGATACGCCTATGGCTGTCATGTCATCGCGCCAGCGTACCGTTTACGACTATTTCCGTCAGCAGTTCGCGCAGGTTACTAACCCGCCTATTGACCCACTACGTGAAAACCACGTTATGTCGTTGGCAACCTGTATTGGTCGCGAGCAGAACGTCTTTAGCGAAACTTCTGGTTACGCTGACCGCGTATTGTTTGAATCGCCGATATTGATGTATACCGACCTTAAACAGCTGCGTGAATTTAACCCAGACAACTACTACTCAGAAGTGGTAGAGCTTCAATATGCACCGCAAGAAGGTTTGAAGAAAGCCATTGAGCGCGTGTGTAACGAAGTAGAAATGCTGGTTAAGAATAAACGAGCTGCGTTCGTTATTCTGTCTGACAGAAACATTAAACAAAACCGTCTGGTTATCCCAGCGGCCATGGCGGTTGGTGCAGTCCAGCGCCGTCTCGTTGAAAAGTCATTGCGCTGTGACGCGAACGTTGTTGTTGAAACAGCGAGCGCCCGAGACCCGCATCACTTTGCCGTACTTATCGGCTTAGGTGCCACTGCGGTTTACCCATTCCTTGCCTACGAAACTATCGAACAGCTTTGTGAAAAAGGTGAGCTAGATATTTCTCCTATGCAGGCCACGTTGAACTACCGTAAAGGTATCAACAAAGGCTTGTATAAGATCATGTCTAAGATGGGAATTAGCACAGTTGCAAGCTACCGTAGCTCTAAGCTGTTTGAAGCGGTGGGTATCAACAACGAAGTAATGAACCTTTGCTTTAAAGGGGTAACTTCGCGCATTCAGGGTGCGGGCTTTGATGACTTCCATCAAGACCTTGTGAACCTTAACCGAATTGCATGGCTTAAACGCAAGTCTGTAGACCATGGCGGTTTGCTTAAATACGTGCACGGTGGCGAATATCACGCCTACAACCCAGACGTAGTAAGTACGCTTCAAAAGGCGGTTGTGTCAGGTAACTACGACGATTACCAGCAATACGCCAAGCTTGTTAACGAACGTGCGCCTGCGCACATTCGCGACTTGCTAGCTATAAACCCAGATTGCGATCCTATTGATATTAGCGAAGTAGAAGCACCGGAGAACTTATTCCCGCGCTTTGATACTGCGGCTATGTCAATTGGTGCATTGAGCCCAGAAGCGCACGAAGCACTAGCGATTGCAATGAACCGCTTGGGCGGTCAGTCTAACTCAGGGGAAGGTGGCGAGCACCCTTCTCGTTTTGGTACTGAAAAGAACTCTAAAATTAAGCAGGTGGCGTCAGGCCGCTTCGGTGTAACACCTCACTATTTAGTTAACGCAAACGTTATTCAAATTAAAGTGGCACAGGGTGCAAAACCGGGAGAAGGTGGTCAGCTTCCAGGCGATAAGGTCAATAAGTACATCGCACAACTTCGTTTCTCTGTGCCGGGTGTAACCCTTATTTCACCGCCGCCGCACCACGATATCTATTCAATTGAAGATTTGGCTCAACTAATTTTTGATTTGAAGCAGGTTAATCCAACGGCGCTTATATCGGTTAAGCTGGTATCTGAGCCGGGTGTTGGCACCATTGCAACGGGTGTAGCGAAAGCCTATGCCGACCTTATCACCGTTTCAGGTTACGACGGCGGTACAGGTGCAAGCCCACTAACGTCTGTTAAATATGCAGGTAGTCCGTTTGAACTAGGCTTGTCTGAAACGCAGCAAGCACTGATTGAAAATGGCTTACGTCATAAAGTACGGGTTCAAACCGACGGTGGCTTGAAGACCGGTCTTGACGTAGTTAAGGCAGGTATTTTAGGTGCGGAAAGCTTTGGTTTCGGTACGGGCCCAATGGTAGCGCTTGGTTGTAAATACTTACGAATTTGCCACTTAAACAACTGTGCGACCGGTGTAGCAACGCAGGATCAAAAGCTGCGTGATGATCACTTTATTGGCTTACCTGACATGGTGATGAACTACTTCAAGTTTATCGCTCAGGAAGTACGTGAAATCATGGCGTCTATGGGTGTCGCTAAGTTCGACGACTTAGTTGGCCGCACAGAGCTACTTAAAGTGCTCGACGGCATTACTGCTAAACAAAATCGCTTGGACCTGTCGCCACTACTTGCGCAGCCTAAAGCGGGCGACCACACTCGCCTATTTTGTTCGCAAACCACTAACGCGCCTATCGATAAAGGCGAGTTAAATGCTCAGATGCTTAAAGATGCTCAGCAAGCTGTGGTAGATGGAGAGTCAATAACTCTTAAATACCCTGTACGCAATACCGACCGTTCTGTAGGCGCTTTGCTATCAGGTGAAATTGCTAAACACCACGGTAACCACGACTTTGAAGATACACCTATCAAGGTTGAACTTACCGGTACAGCAGGTCAGAGCTTCGGCGTATGGAACGCTGGCGGCCTGCATATGCACCTTGAGGGCGATGCCAACGATTACGTAGGTAAAGGTATGACCGGTGGTAAGCTTGTTATTCACCCACCCCGTAATATTTCGTACGACGCCCACGATAGTGCCATTATGGGTAATACGTGTCTTTACGGCGCAACAGGCGGCAAACTGCTTGCTGCTGGCCGCGCTGGTGAGCGTTTTGGCGTACGTAACTCAGGTGCGATTGCGGTAGTGGAAGGTATTGGCGATAACGGCTGTGAATACATGACAGGCGGTATTATTGCTGTACTTGGTCCGGTTGGCGTGAACTTCGGCGCAGGTATGACAGGTGGTTTTGCTTATCTTATGGATGATGGCGACGACCTTGATAACCGCGTAAATGCCGAACTGGTCGATGTTATGCCAATTGAAGACAAAGCAATTCTTGCTGAGCACTTACGTGGCTTAATTAATCAGCATTACGAAGAAACAGGAAGCGAGCACTCGTTGTCACTGCTTACTGATTTCGCCGCAACGCTGAAACGCTTTAAGCTTATTAAGCCAAAAACCAGTGATGTGAAAAACTTGCTTGGTCACATCAGTCGTTCAAGTGCTGAATTACGCATTCAGGCTCAGTAGGAGGATTTAGTTTATGGCAAAGAACGTATATCAATTTGTCGATGTTGAACGTATCGATCCGCCTAAAAAGCCGATCATGGTACGTAAACAAGAGTTCGCGGAAATTTATCAACCGCTAAGCCAATCTCAAACCGAAGGCCAAGCAGACCGCTGCTTGGACTGCGGTAACCCGTATTGCGAATGGAAGTGCCCTGTGCACAACTATATTCCACAATGGCTAAGCTTAGCGAACGAAGGCCGTATTTTAGAAGCTGCTGAACTTTCTCATAAAACCAACAGCTTGCCGGAAGTTTGCGGTCGCGTTTGTCCGCAGGACAGACTATGCGAAGGCGCATGTACACTGAACGACGACTTTGGTGCAGTAACTATTGGTAGTATTGAAAAATATATCACCGATACGGCATTCAAAATGGGCTGGCGCCCAGATATGTCTGACGTGGTATGGACCGACAAAAAAGTGGCAATCGTAGGTGCAGGTCCTGCGGGTCTCGCATGTGCTGATATTCTAGTTCGTAACGGCGTTAAACCTGTTGTTTACGATAAATACGAAGAAATTGGTGGTCTGCTCACGTTTGGTATCCCGTCTTTCAAATTAGAGAAAGATGTTATCAAGCTACGCCGCCAAATCTTTACTGAAATGGGTGTTGAGTTTGTACTTAACACTGAAATTGGTAAAGACATTCAGTTTCAGGATTTAATCGATAAATACGATGCCGTTTTCCTAGGAATGGGTACGTACAAGTCGATGCAAGGTGGCTTTGACAACGAACACGTTGAAGGCGTGTATGATGCCCTTCCTTTCCTTATAGCCAACACCAACCGCGTAATGGGTCTTGAAAAAGACCCTGCTGATTTTGTTGACATGAAAGGCAAGCGTGTTGTTGTGCTAGGTGGTGGTGATACCACCATGGACTGTGTACGCACCTCAATTCGTCAAGAAGCTGCGCAAGTAACCTGTGCGTATCGTCGTGACGAAGAAAGTATGCCTGGTTCACGCCGCGAAGTGGTTAACGCTAAAGAAGAAGGTGTTGAGTTTAAATTCAACCTACAGCCTCTTGATATAGCCGTTGATGAAAACGGAAAAGCCTGTGGCGTTAAGTTCGTTAAAACCGAAATGGGGCCGCCAGATGTAAATGGTCGTCGCCGCCCTGTTGAAGTAGAAGGTTCTGAACACGTACTTGAAGCAGATGCAGTTATTATCGCATTTGGTTTCCAACCAAGCCCTGCGCCATGGTTTGCCGATTTCGGCATTATGCTTGATGAGAAAGGTCGCGTGCGCGCCCCTTCTGCGGGTAAATTTGCTTTCCAAACCTCACACCCACAAGTGTTTGCTGGCGGTGATATGGTGCGCGGTAGTGACCTAGTTGTTACCGCTATCGACGAAGGCCGTAAGGCTGCCGAAGGTATCATGGATTATATTGGCGTTTAACCTTCGCGAATAACCTTTGTCATTAAAAGCTCGATAGCCTCGCTATCGAGCTTTTTCGTTTATACACGCCACAGAAAATACGAAAAGCTCTACTTACATACCTTAATAGACCAAGGTTTAGTTGAAGAGAAAGAGTAACGCCTCTAGTATCGTTAAAATAAATAAAAAATATCGCGTATTGGATAAAGAACCTACCTATGAAGCACGTAAACACTAAGAAGCTCTTATTTTGTTTAGCATTAGCCTCAGCCGCGGGTAATGCCTGTTTTGCAGATCCCCTTGCAGTAGATTCTTCGTTAAATGCCCAAGTTAGAGTGCAAACGAGTAACCAAAGTGCGGTGTCTTTAAGTAAACCTACTATTGTGTCTTGCCCTTCCGAATTTCTGCAGGTGAAAATTTCTGATGATGCAAGACAGTGCCAAGCCTTTGACAAAAACATGTCGGCGGTAATGGTTTACCATTCGCCACGCACACCCAATGAAATTCTCAGTATTTATCAAACGTCGCACCCTTCGCTAAAAACTCACTCCCCGGTTAGCGGGCGTACTCTGCTTTCGTCTACCGATAAAGATATAAGAGTAATAATAAGCCCCGATAATTCAGGCTCTCAGGTTGATATTTTGGTCACATCAAAAGCCAAATAGAGCCTACGTAAAAATTTGCTAACGAAATAGCTCATGTTGGCACCCGCTTTGCAATTTTATCAATAACTACTTCATGACAGTACTAGGCGTCATTTTTATGACGCCTATATCGTAAACGAAGCTCGCGCTGCTAAGTCACATACCACTAGACACGGCTAGCTTTTGATTACTTCTGTCATGACTTTTTCTATTGATATTTGCGAGGGTTACGATGGAATTGGCAATTATTTTAATGATGTTACTTATTGTTGTTGCACTAGGTGCCATAAAGTTGTCAGACGGTGGTGTCGCATTTCCATTTAGACGGAAGCCACAGCTGTTTACACCGGTAGAGCATAGTTTTTTGAACCTTATCGAACAGGCCGTTGGAAGAGAGTTTAGAATTGTATGTCGCGTACGCCTTAATGATTTAGTGTCAGTACGCCAGTCTGCTAAGAAAAAAACAGCAAGCCAAGCCCTAAGCAGGGCATCAAGCAGACAGTTAGATTTTGTATTGGTCGACAAACAAGATATGAGCCCAGTCATGGCCATCGACTTAGTACATAACCAAGGTAAAGATGGCTATAAAACGCAAAAAGACTGGTTTGTAACCGGAGCTCTAGATGCGGCGGGCCTTCCTCACGCAAGAATTAAAGTTAAATCTGGCTACACCGTTGATGATATTCGTGAGTGCTTGGAAAACAAACTGATTCCTTATCGTCGATTACAAAATAAAATGGCCCAGCTACCAACGCATAATCCAGAACCACCTAAGCGCCCTACTCGCCCAGTTCGTTCAAGTAGACCCGCTGCAGCCTGATACAGTCTATTTCGCTTCCCCTAGCCTTTGTTGCTTCGCTGTTTTCTTACTCTCAAATAGCGGTAACAAAGGCATTTTTCTGTCAGTTTCTCTAATTTCCTTATACAATTAACCCGTTAAATTCCCTCAACACCGTCGGTAGAGTTATGAAAAAAATTGGTATTTTAGGTGCAATGGATGAAGAAGTTGCGCTACTTAAAGCGTCACTTTGGAACGTAAAAGAAACAAAGTGGAAGCACCTTATATTTTATGAAGGCACACTTAACGACATTGAAGTAGTGTTGGTTAAATGCGGCATTGGTAAAGTGGCAGCTGCTATCGCTACCACTGTATTGATTGAGCAGCACGCTCCTGATGCAGTGGTTAATACGGGTTCTGCCGGTGGTTTCGACAAAAACTTGAACATTGGTGACTTAGTGATTGCGAGTCACGTTATTCACCACGATGCTGATTTAACCCATTTTGGTTACAAGTTAGGTCAATGTGCAGGTATGCCTGAAGATTTTCGCTGCGACACTACGCTAATGGAAACCGCGCGTACCGCAGCTGCAGAGATTACCTCATTGCAATCGACAACAGGTTTAATTTGCACCGGTGATGCCTTTATCGGTAGCGATGAAGCGGTGGCGGATTTGCGTGAAAACTTCCCTGATATGAAAGCGGTGGAAATGGAAGGCGCAGCTATCGGACAAACCTGCCATATGCTCGATACACCATTTCTAGTTATTCGCTCATTATCAGATATTGCTGGTAAAACATCGTCAGTAAGCTTTAAAGAATATTTAGACACAGCTGCTAAACATTCAGCTCAGCTTGTTATGGCGATGATCAAGGCCCTCGCAAAATAAGATGGAAGAGGTAATTAGCGACCCGCAATATCAGTCGCTATTGATACTTTGGCTGGCTATCGCCGTTGATGCATTGTGGCGCTGGCCCCAAAGTACTCACCCATTAACACTTATGCGTTACCTTGTTTTACAAATGGGGCGTAAAGTGGTGCCTTCTTCCGACTATGGCCCGTCGCAGCACTACATTTCGGGTTCGTTAGCCGCATTAGTCCTACTGGCGCCTTTGGTAATTTGTGTCGCCATCTTGGTATATATGGCTCAGTACCCCGTTTTCTTTGAAGCGATTATTCTTGTCGCGCTACTCGATTTTGGCTACCAGCGCCAGCAGTATAAAAAAGTGTTGGCAAGTGTAGGTAGAAACAAAAAATCTCTCGCCCGTGAAATGGTACAGACCATCACAGCACGTCAATGTAACTCATTAACTGATATAGGTATTGCTAAAGCCGCGATTGAATCGCTTTGGCTTAAATTTCTTTATCTGTACTGCGGCGTTATTTTTTATTTCGTGGTGGCAGGGCCAATAGGCGCACTGGCTTACCGCTTATTATTGCTGACTTCATGGCAGTGGCATTACCGAACGCCAAATATGGTCTTCTTTGCTTTACCTGTGCGAAAGTTAGTTTCTATCCTCACAATTCCACCTGCAGTCATAGGAGGGGGGTTAACGCTACTCGTCAGCCACCCTATTAATGGGTTTAATGCTATGAGGCGATCGCCATCTAAAGATAAAACATCGCTTCTGCTAGCGCTTATGGGTGGAGCACTTAATATAAAACTTGGCGGGCCAGTAATTTACGCTAATAAAAAGTATCGTTATGTACGAGTAGGCGGTGTAAACGAAGTTAAGTACTCACACATGCTGGCAGCCAAAAGCATTATCGTTTACGCCATGATAGCTACTGCCTCTGTGGCTACGTTGGTTTTACTTGCATTAGCAAGTCTATAACTCGGCTTACACTTTTTTATGCGCGCTATTGCGCTATTCGCAGCTCCATTTAGAGAACTATATAGATGCGCTATCAATACAAAACAATTTCCACAAACAATTACATAGATCTGAAATGCGATGTTTTTCATATGCTAGCTCGCGCTTTGTTTCGCAGTTCACTTCATCTTCACGTATATCAAGCGATAGCTTTAGCCTTGTTATCTCTAGCCTTTCTTTCTTTTCCCCAAAGCTCTTTGGCCGCATCGAATAATGAGACACTCAGAGAAATTAAAGAACCCGATCATCCACCGTTGAAAATAGTAAGCCTGGCGCCTCATCTTACTGAATGGGCTTTTAGTTTAGGCCTCGGGGGTAATCTTGTCGGCGTAAGTGATTACAGCGATTACCCCAAACAGGCGAGGTCTATCGAACGGGTGGCTGATTTTCAAGGTGCGGACATATCGGCTATAGTTTCACTTCAACCCGACTTAATTCTAGCGTGGGATGGAGGAAATAAACCACAAGATATCCATAAACTGTCGTCTATGGGAATCAAAGTATTTAGAAGTCACATTGAAAGCATTGCTGATATTGCTCACGAGATAAAAAAGCTTGGCGCAATAACGGGTACTGAGGAAAAAGCAATGAAATTGTCGGATGATTTTATTGCCACACTCAACGCCCTTGAAGGCGAGTACGCGCAAGAGACTTTGAAGCCGGTTTTTTACTACTCGTGGACAACGCCACTTATGAGTATTGGTCCAAACGCATGGGCAAATAAACTGCTTCACGTCTGTGGCGCCCGGTCTATTTTTGAAGACAGCCCTGTCGACTATCCGCAGGTAGGTCTAAAAGAGGTACTTACTCGTCAACCACAAGTGCTCATTGCCGCGTCAAAGCACTCACCTATGGAGCTTGAAGCTTATTGGAGCGAACATCGTTCGTTTCTAACTGCACCTTTAATTGTTGTTAATCCCGATATTACCAGTCGCTTCTCACTGCGATTAATAAATGAACTAAAAGTGATGTGCGAAGGTATTAAACAAGGTGCATAAGCGCTATACTTAAGTGTAATTTGTACCTTCTGTGCAGTTTAGATAACCGAAAGTTCATGCACTACCTAGTCGAAATAGCATGAATGAGGTCGAGTAGTTTTAACATTTTTTATCAAAGGTAAACGTTTCTTTTCATGCGGATTGTCGTTGCAGTTTTTCTTTTTGTTGTCGGTATTACATTATTTGCGTCACTTCAGTGTACGGCAAAAGCGACCGCTCAATCATCTGTCGCTGCATCCCCCTACCTTATTGAACGGGTCGCTAATAACGACTGGCTCCTCATTGACGTACGCACCCCACAAGAATTTGCAGACGGCCACATTCCGGGGGCGGTTAACATGCCTCATGAAAATATTAACGACTATTTAAGCGACCTAGAAGGTCACAAAAACAAGCCAATTATTATTTATTGCCGTTCAGGACGACGAGCTAAGCTGGCAATGAAAGTACTCGAAGAATTAGAGTTTTCTGAAGTAATGCATTTAGAAGGCGATATGCTTGGTTGGAGCGCGGCAGGCATGACAGTAGATAGAATGTAATCGCTAAGTTATGAGACACTCGCTTTATTGTCTACCTTTTTATTCCGTGAGCTTATTCACTATTTTCACTTCATAATTCACGCTATATACATACCCTGTGTGTTAATAAATGCGTGTGATACACTTCTATGAACTGAGGCTTATATCATTCTTTTATGCAAATAGATATCGCAACCCCTGCTATGTTGTTTCCTGCAATCTCATTGCTGTTATTGGCCTATACCAATCGTTTTTTAACGCTGGCCACCATTATCAGAAACTTTTCTAATGAAGAGCATGACGACAACACACAAGCACAAATCAAAAACCTTCGATTGCGCATTCAGCTGATTAAACGCATGCAAATAGCTGGTGTAGGCAGTTTTTTTCTTTGCGTTGTTTCTATGCTGGCAATATACCTCGCTTATCAAAGCGTCGGTAACTGGGTATTTGCAGCGAGTTTAGTATCCCTACTTTACTCTTTGTGGATGTCTGTGAGAGAGATTTTAATTTCAGTAGAAGCGTTAGATGTCCACCTTGATGGCATAAAAAACATCCCTACAAATAAAAAGTCTTAAGCAAATTATGGCAATCATTAATAATCAACCGTCGATGCTAGCCGGACACGATATCAATTATGAACCTCTGGCACCCGAGCACTTCACTGGCGTAATAACCTTAGGGAATTTCGTGCACGGTGACAATTACCTCACTGATGCATTAATTGCCGACTATTACGCTAAGAGCTTCTTAGGCGACGTTAACGCTAGTTGGGTCGCGCTCAACCAAGAAAGAGTTGTTGGTTTTCGACTAACTTTTGCCCATAACCAATGGCAAACTGATGAGTGGTGCTCCCCCTCCCTGTGGCCTGATTTTATAGAAAACGTTTGCTATTTTAAATGCAACACGGTCGCCCCTGCTATGCAAAGTAAAGGCATTGGCAGCAACCTATTACGTAAGTCTATTGAATGTGCCAAAGCACAAGGCGCAAACGCGGGCTTGGCTCATATTTGGTTGGCAAGCCCTGGCAACAGCGCTTTTAAGTATTTCGCCAAAAACGGTGGCCAATTGATAAAGAAACACGCCAACAAATGGCGCTACGCATCTATTCATGAGGGCTATGATTGCCCTGTATGTTCAGGGTATTGTAAATGTGAAGGTGCAGAAATGTTGCTTCCTTTCTAAGCAGCTTTTCATCAGGTAATTATTACTTATATGACCTACGACCCTATTGTTTCCCATGGTGTTTCAGCTTCTCTTCCTTCCCCTCCTAGCTATTGGCATGCTACGCATAAACCTACTGCATTACCGTCGTTAAATAAAAGCGTTATCTCAGATTACTTGGTAATCGGAGGTGGCTATACAGGCCTGTCAGCTGCAATCACGCTTGCCCAAGCCAAACAACAAGTCGCGCTACTTGATGCAAATTCACTCGGGTTCGGCTGTGCAGGCCGTAACGGCGGCTTTGTGCTTTCGGGAAGCGGTAGACTGTCATTAAGCGCTATAGAAGATAAATGGGGTCATACAGTCGCCACGGGCATGCAGACCGAGTTTGACGGTGCCGTGGATTTGCTTAAAAAGCGTATTACAGACTTTGATATGCAGGTCGATTTAGTACAAGGGCCTTATTTAAAATTGGCCCATAACGTCAAGCAAGCCGAGCAACTATGTGCCAGTGCTAATCATCTAGCATCAAACTTCAATGTACCGAGCACTACCCTCACTCCAAAAGACCTTACCGCGCGTTTTGGTATAGAAGGGGCTTATGGTGGCGTTGAGCTTGAAGGCGCATGTTTACACCCTTTAAAACTGGCGAGTGAATATGCAAGAGTAGCTAAAGAACTCGGTGCCACGCTTTTCTACGACTCACCAGCCATTCACATTGAAAAGCAAAAAACAGGGTTTCTTGTCACCACGCCAAGCGGCTCAGTATCAGCTAAGCATATACTCATAGCCACTAACGCCTATACCCCCAAACGCTTCCATGACAGCGTAGACAACAAACAATTTCCTGTGCAGTCGAGTATTTTTGTTACCGCCCCGTTAAATAATGAACAACGCGCTTTGACTGGGTTAACCGCTCCTATGAGTTTTATGGATACGCGGATGATGAAATACTACTACCGGGTGTTGCCAGACGGTAGGTTGTTATTTGGCGGTCGTGGGGCAGTAAAAGGTAAAGATGCGGAAAGCGTGAAAGAGAAGCAGCGACTTTATAACGCTATGGTAAAAAGCTTCCCCTCCCTAAGCGGTATTACTATGGATTACTTCTGGAGTGGTTGGGTGAGTGTGTCGCTAGACAGTATGCCCCGTATTTTCGTCGACAATAAAAGTGGCGAGAATAACGCACTGCGCTCTAGTACTATAGGCTATGCCATGGGATATTGCGGTTCAGGGGTGTCCTTTGCCGCCTTTGCCGGGCAACGCCTCGCTCAACGAATGATGGGAACCGGTAACGTTGATTTATCCCTTCCCCTTTATCAATCACCACTTAAAACATACCCGTTTCCCAAGGCAAGAAGACTAGCACTGCACGGTTTATATCAGTGGGCTAAAATTGCAGAGCGTTAATCTTAGTGATTTTTTACGGTAAGTCTGCCGTATTCACCGTTGCGCACTGTTCATTATTTAGGCTATGTTAGTATTCTAATCACTGACGGAGTCACCTCATGTCATACATCGATGCCTTTGCTGTAGCCGTTCCCACAGAAAATAAAACCTTATACCTTGAACACGCCAAGCTCGCTGGCGACATTTTTAAAGAGTATGGTGCCATTAAAATTCTTGAAGCCTGGGGTGACGATGTACCCGATGGCGAAATAACGTCTTTTCCTTTAGCGGTAAAAGCCAAAGAAAATGAAACCGTAGTGTTCTCTATTGCGTTTTGGCCATCAAAAGAAGTGCGTGATACCGCATGGCAAAAAGTGATGGAAGACCCCAGAATGCAGGAAAGCGAAAATCCCATGCCATTCGACGGTAAGCGCCTTATTTATGGGGGTTTCGTTCCTATGTTGGAGTTATAAGGCTGTAATCAGAGACTTTATCTACTTTAAGTCGTCTATTTTCGCCAGCGCCGACGGCAAATCGGCAGCTAGCTTTTTGTATCGACGGTACACAATAAAAACGACTACGCTGTTTATGAGTAACTGTGTTACCCATAGCGTATAGGCGTTGAACATCAGTACGTTGAAAATAGCGAGTGCCAGCAATCCACACCAGAGTGTCACGCATCCATAAAGACTGACTTTCCAATAGTGTAATTGCTGCTTTAATTGAGTTTGTTTAAAAGACAGCATCGACTGCACATCTAACGCTTGGGTTTGCCATTGTTTTTGTCTAACCCAATATCCCCATGTTCCAAAAGCAACAGGAATAGGCGTAAGTACTGAAAAAAGCAACAGTTGATACGTAGTCAGTGGCTCGAACAACACCAAGGTTAGACACCACACCGAAACCGCTAGTCCGAAAACAAAGTCGAGAGCGCCTTTGGCTTTAAGTTTAAATCTAGCCTTCTTGGTTTCTTTTATCAGTGCATCTGTATCCACTAACGGCGTAGCCTCTTTATATGCACTTTGCCACTGTGCAAGTTGCTTATCGAATTCATTCATATTTGAATTATCGTTGCTCATGTTTACATTACCCTCGCTCACGGCCGGTCTGTTATCGCTCACGGCTGATTTATCCTCGCTCATGGCTGATTTATCCACGCTCACGGCTGATTTACCCTCGCTCACGGCTGATTTACCCTCGCTCACGGCTGTTCCATTATCTGCGTTAGCTGCTGGCGGGCCCGACTGATACGTTTAGCGACAGCGTTCTCTTTGATACCTAACATATCGGCTATTTCAAGCTGGCTGAAACCTTCAAGAAGCAAAGCCAGTACCTGTCTGTACTTTATTTCAAGCTGCCGTAATCCTGTCATAAGATCTATAGCACTTTCTTGTAACGTCGAATCTTGCGATGGGTGAGTATTTAATGTGTTAGAGAGATCATATTCACCGCTATCGTTAAATTCTTGACGCCGCTGCTCTTTAATAACGTGGTCAACCGCTTTGTTGTGCGCTACTTTTGCCACAAAGGTTTTAATGCTCGCCTCGCCGCGAAAGCCACTATTATGATGGCTAGAGCCATTTAAATTGCCTTCAAAAGCGCGCCATACGGCCAAAGACATTTCCTGAATAAGCTCATCTTGAAGTGATTTATTGGCTTCAAACGTTGCAGCAATACGCGCCATAAGCGGCGCGTATTCATTAAGCAGTTTTTCTATTTGAAAAGTTTCTTTCACTGCATTTCCATTTTTATTATTTTTAATTCCACGCTTTAAGCGAGCAGTTAAGGTTTGCTAAATAGACGATTGTCGGAACAAACGCTGATAAGCAACAAAGCAAGCGCATGAAACAATAGGACCAAACACTAAGCCCGATAGCGCCAATGTGTAGGGTGCAAGGAATACTGTTAGAAAAATAACAGTGCCAATAACTAGCATAGGCTTGTAGGCGCTAACTAACGCTTTCGCGCTATTTTTAAGCGCTTCCACTATAGAGCTTTGCTTTAAAATAAGCAGCAATGGTACAAATAAAAGCAAAAGGCTTATTGGTGTCACTGAGCCCAACATTAACCCAACTTTCCATGCTGGTACATCTACCATAGTGCCGTTCACCAATGCAGTCACTGACTCTGACCCCATTAACATAGCGCCAATCTGAAACTGAATCCACGCGATTATCGGTCCAGATAAACTCCATAGCGCAACATTTGCCCACGAACGCATCGTGCCGCCAGAAAAGTTTACTTTGCCCTTCACTGCTAAATTAGCAATGGCCAACCACATTAAAGTAGTAAGAAGCGGGCTCAACCATTTAGATACGCCTATTCCAATAGGTCCAGCCAATGCTTGAATAAGGCCAGCAGTAAGTAGCATTAAAAATGAAAGCCCTAAGAGTTTGAAAGGCGCTTTTTTAAATAGCTGCCATCCTTCTTTAAGCCACGTGAAAGCTTCATTTGCCGGAAGAGTCTTATTAGCTTGTTGGTATGTTGCACGAGTTGAAGTTACCGTTGTCATCACTTTATCCCTTTTTATTGCGTAAGCGTTAATATTGAGTACCACTGGTGTTCCACCCCAGGCTGCAACGCGTTCACTGCTCATCGTACAGTTGGGTATATTGTTTAACTTTCCCCTATAGACGATGACAGCGGCTAAAAACTGACAAGTTTTTTTCAAAAAATAATAAAAATTA
>NZ_JAHHDX010000064.1 GCF_018619335.1 Alteromonas sp. ALT199
AAATAAATTTACCCTATAAAACGGTTCAAAATGCACATGGCAAAATGAGCTTTCCGTCAGGGCGCGCGCTTTATACCACAATACTACCTAAGCCTCAAGTTTTGAGGGAAAAAAGCCAAGATTTAAAGTATTTCGTTCATTAAAAATATAAAACGCTTAGTCTAGTCGCATTACACATTTGCACTTTGTAAAAACAACAAATAAAAACGCTAAAGATCATTACCTTACTAAGAATGACATGAATAGTGTTATACTGTGTAAGTAAAATAAATTCTTCACCAAACTAGTTTCAAACGATTTGAGAGGCGCTGTGACAGCTATTATCAAAACCCCAGAAGAAATCGAAAAAATGCGCGTAGCCGGTAAACTGGCTGCCGAAGTACTTACTATGATCGGGCCTTATGTAAAGAAAGGCGTTACCACTGATGAGCTAAATACTATTTGCCACGACTACATTGTAAACGAGCAAAAAGCGGTACCAGCGCCTTTAAATTACGGCCACCCACCGTTTCCAAAGTCTATCTGTACGTCAGTAAACCACTGTATTTGTCACGGTATTCCTTCTGACAAGAAACTAAAAGACGGTGACACCATCAACATCGACGTAACTGTTATAAAAGACGGTTATCACGGTGATACTTCGAAGATGTTCGTTGTAGGTAAACCATCTATTCTTGCCGAGCGCCTTATTCGCGTTACTCAAGAATGCCTATATAAAGCAATTGAACAAGTAAAGCCGGGTATGCGTCTTGGTGATATTGGTCATATTTGTCAGACCCACGCTGAAGCGCATAACTATTCAATTGTGCGTGAATACTGTGGACACGGTATCGGAGCGAGCTTCCACGAAGAGCCGCAAATTGTTCACTATGGTAAGCCAGGTACGGGTGATGTCCTTGAGCCAGGTATGTGTTTCACCATTGAACCTATGGTAAACGCGGGCAAGCGCTATTCAAAGGTACTGCCAGACCAGTGGACTGTAGTAACTAAAGACAGAAGCTTGAGCGCTCAGTGGGAACATACTCTTTTGGTTACTGAAACAGGCGTGGAAATACTTACGCTTCGTGAAGAAGAAACCATAGAGCGCGTTATTTCACACGGCTAAGTAGTGCTTAACTAAGTTCATGACTTTGTGAATAGAAACGTTACGAACATCGTAGAAGCGACTGTCTAATCAGCAGTCGCTTTCTTAAAGCACTTTTTTCTATTCAAAATTCCATTTTCAACTCTTCGCTTGCCCCTCGACTCTTCCTATATTTGACACGCTACACACCTATAACAAAAAACCATAAATATTCACAATCTAACCTAACTTATGCAGTAATTTGCTACTGCGAACTGCTATCAATTCATGTTATTGTTCGTAGCGTCTAAAAAGAAGTCTATTTCAAAGGTGTATTTTGACGCTGCAATCACTGATAAAGAATATCGACACCATAACCTCTGTTGATGAAATTCCAGCAATTAAGTCGTGCGTGGAAGCGAGTTATAAGTGGATCACTGAATCTTTCGATGCCACACCGGTTAATCAACTCGTTACCGGTCGAGCGCAATTTGTCGATGCACTACTTTGCCACCTTTGGCAACTTTATGGTTTAGATACGGTAGACGAGCTGTCGCTTTGTGCAGTCGGCGGCTATGGCCGAGGTCACTTACAGCCGCATTCAGATATCGATTTATTGATTGTGAGTAAAAAAACACTTAAGCCTGATGTGCAAGAAAAAATTGGCATGTTCATCACCCTTTTATGGGACATAAAGTTGGATGTAGGGCAATCTGTTCGCACGATTAAGGAAACGGTTAAGCTAGCCAAAGACGATATCACTATTGCCACTAATTTGGTTGAAAGTCGGTTACTGTGCGGAAGTGAAACCACTTTCGACAAATTGTGGGATGAAGTTAACGGTCGGAATTCATGGTCGAGTAAAGCTTTCTTCTCGGCTAAATATGATGAACAGAAAAGGCGCCATGCTAAATTTAACGGCACCGCTTACAACCTTGAGCCTAATATCAAAGAAAACCCCGGGTGTTTGCGAGATATTCAGTCTATTGGCTGGGTAGCGAAAAAACACTTTAAGGAATATGACGGCTGGAATTTAGTAGGTCATGGCTATTTCACCGAACAAGAACACAGCGAACTTATTGCCTGCCGTATGCACCTTTGGAAAATGCGCTGTGCGCTTCACTTAGTGGCCGGTCGAAGCGAAAACCGCCTGTTATTTGATTATCAACCCGATGTAGCAAAAGTAATGGGTTACGGAGAGGAAGGTAAGTCTTCTGTCGAAAAAATGATGCGGGACTTTTTCCGCACCGTTGCTCGCGTTTCTGAGCTAAACCAGATGCTTCTTCAACGCTTCAAGTACGATATGCTAAATCAAAGCGTACAGCAGAGCCTTATAATCAATGAAGACTTTGAGCTTCTTGATAATATGATTTCTCCTCGCCACGAAGCTGTATTTTCATCGCCGGAAGCTATATTAGATTTTCTACACCTTGTAGCTAATACTCCAGAAGTTCAAGGGCTAAGTACTATTTGCATTCGTCAACTGCGCAACGCACATAGAGCCTTTGAGAGTGAATATTACGTAGAGCGCCCTTTATGTCGAGAAAAGTTCATGCGCTTAATGAAACAGCCCGAGTTTTTCAATTTTGCTTGGGACATTATGCATCAGTACGGCATTTTACAAGCCTACCTTCCACAGTGGGATGCCATTGTGGGCATGATGCAGTTTGACTTGTTTCACGCCTACACGGTGGATGAACACACTCACCGATTAGTGAAGCATGTAAACTATTTTTTCTCGAAAGAGAACAAGGATTTTCCGCGCTGCGGCAGGATTTGCCGAAACCTCGACAAACCTGAAATACTTTACATTGCGGCGATTTTCCATGATATCGCGAAAGGTCGTAATGGCGACCACTCAACCCTAGGCGCGCAAGATGTAGCTAAATTCTGTGAACAGCACGACGTATCAAGTAAAGATGCAGAATTAATTGCATGGCTAGTAGAAAACCATCTGCTTATGTCAGTCGTTGCCCAACGCCGTGATATCTACGATCCTGACGTTATTAGCGAATTCGCCAGTGCGGTAAGAAGCCACAATCACTTAAATTTGCTTTATACTCTTACTCTTGCAGACATTCGTGCAACCAATGACAATTTATGGAACGATTGGAAAGCGTCGCTACTTCGTGAGCTCTATTTAATGACGCAAAAAGCCTTAGATAATGGTTTACAGTGCCAAGTGACATTAAATGAAAGGGTTGCCACGCACAAACATCAAGCTCGACAAATACTGCAAGAGCGCGCTATCGATACTAATGCAATAGATGCACTGTGGGCTCGTTTTGATGACGACTATTTTGTTCGCTTTAAGCCGACTCAAATTGCGTGGCATACAGATGAAATTATTAAAGCACAAGATGAATGGCTGACACCTGAACACAACGGACTATTGGTAAAAGCGAACGACAACAGCTCCAAAGGCGGCACTGAAGTTTTTGTGTATGGCAAAGATAGAAAGGCCTTGTTCGCTCAAGTAGCATCGGTTTTAGATAGTCGCAATTGCTCTATCCACGATGCTCACGTAACCGTGACCAGAGATGGCTATGTATTTGACAGTATGCTTATTCTTGAAAACGACGGTAACCGTTTAAGTTCAGAATCTCGCATTGCATCTATAGAACAAGCCATTTCCAAGCAGCTAGAAAAACCAGGGCGCTCACACGAGAATAAGCGCAAGTTGCCTCGACAAATGAAGCAATTAGACGTGCCCACTAAGGTTCGTTTTTTCAATATCAACGACGAAGCCACACTTATTGAGTTAGAAGCTCTAGACGCACCGGGCATTTTAGCTAAAATTGGACATGCATTCGTTGATACTAATATGACACTTAAGCTCGCAAAGATTGCCACCATTGGTGAGCGAGCCGAAGATATTTTTATCGTCAGCAATGAAGCTGGCACAGCATTAACCCAAGAACAACAGGTAAACCTTAAAAAGCGCATCCTGTTTAAACTCGACCAACTTGAAGATATCACAATACCATGAATGAATTGAAAGCCATTATTGAAGACGCCTTCGAAAATCGCGACAGTATTAGCCCGTCATCAGCACCTGATGAAGTAAGAGATGCAGTAGCGCAAGCTATCGACCTACTTAATAGCGGTAAAGGCCGCGTTGCAGAAAAAATTGCTGGCGAATGGGTTGTACACCAGTGGCTGAAAAAAGCGGTTCTCCTTTTCTTCCGCCTTCACAACAATGATGTAATTGAAGGCGCAGAAAGCAAGTTTTACGACAAGGTTCCTCTTAAGTACACCAACTACACCGCTGAGCAATTTGCCGCTGACGGTGCGCGCATTGTTCCACCAGCTGCTGTACGTACAGGTACGTTTGTAGGCAAAAATGCCGTTGTTATGCCTTCTTATGTCAATATTGGTGCATTCGTAGATGAAGGCACTATGGTAGATACATGGGCAACGGTAGGCTCATGTGCACAAATCGGTAAAAATGTTCATCTTTCAGGTGGCGTGGGCATTGGTGGTGTACTAGAGCCACTCCAAGCAAATCCAACCATCATTGAAGACAACTGCTTTATCGGTGCGCGTTCAGAAATCGTGGAAGGCGTGATTGTTGAAGAAGGTTCTGTTATTTCAATGGGCGTTTACATCGGTCAAAGCACGCGTATTTATGATCGTGAAACCGGTGAAGTTCATTACGGCCGTGTACCTGCAGGTTCTGTAGTAGTGTCGGGTAACTTACCGAGCGCTGATGGTAAATACAGTCTTTATGCTGCTATTATCGTTAAAAAAGTAGACGCGAAGACCCGCGCGAAAGTAGGCATCAATGCTCTACTTCGCGGTGTGGAATAAAGCGCCGAATAAATATCAAAAGAGGCGCTTCAGCGCCTCTTTATATTTATAGCCAATAAAGTCTTTTCAGCACTTACGACAAAAGCTTGTCTTTAATGGTATTAACCCACTCTACCACATCTTTTTCTGGCTCTAAGGTTTCAATCGCATCAACTTCTAGCATATCAGCAACCGCGTTACCTTGCAGTTCACAGAGTAATTCTTGAAATTGTTTACCAGCACCACAGTAACTTTCGCCATAGCTGCTATCCCCTAGCGCTGCAACAGCAAACGGCTTTCCAGTTAACATAGGCGATTCGTCTTTTAAATCTGAAAACACAAACTCTAAGTTAGGTGGCACATCGCCCTGACCTGTTGTAGAGGTAATAATCAAGAGCGCGTCAGCATCAGTGAAATCCGCTACCGACGGGTCGCTTTCTAGTGAGCAATCCACGCCTTGTTCAGCTAAGTTTTCTTCCACCTGCTCAGCTACGTGTTGCGCGTTACCGTAAACCGTACCCGCAATAATTTTCAATGTTGCCATCTTTACCTCTTAAACCATGATCACCGCCTATCTAAACAGACGGAAAGAATATCTATTTTACCAAGCTAAACGGTTTTAACCTGTCTACGAATTGTTGCATTTCATAGTGCATCTCACCATTAATCGTTATCCATTTTCCGCTAACAGGATGAGAAAAGCCCATATGAGTACAACTTAAGGCCAAATTGTTAAAATTAAAGTGCTGTTTAGCGAATTTGTTTTGCTTCCCATCGCCGTGAGTTGTATCGCCGATAATTGGGTGACGAATGTGTACCATGTGTCTTCGAAGCTGATGTTTACGCCCTGTACTAGGAGAAAGTTTTACTAACGAATATCTAGCGCTTTGGTATCTGCCTACCGGCTCTGGTATTTCATACTTTGCTAGTGACTCGTACATGGTAGACGCTGGCTGAGGTGCTTGCTGCGGCCTTTTATGTTTGTCTGCAATTTTGTCATAGCGATACTTAAGGGCATAATCAATAAAGCCGGTGTGGTTGACGAAGCCTCTAACCACAGCGTGATAAACCTTAACCACCTGCTTATCCATCATTTGCTGACCGAGCTTCGCTGCAATTTCTGAGCTAAAACTAAACACCAGGACGCCTGATGTAGGCCTATCTAAGCGATGAGCTGGAAACACGTGCTTGCCAATTTGATCTCTGAGAGTCTGCACCGCAAAAACGGTTTCATGCCTATCTATAGGACTCCTATGTACTAGGAGACCTGGGGGCTTGTTTATCGCAATGATATGCTCATCTTGGTATAAAACAGGCAAGTGCAGAGCCTTTATGCAAGCTTTTCCTTCACCCCCAACTTCTTCACAAGCCTGCTTTTCCTCGAGCCTTTTTACATCGTCTCTTAAATCCTTTGGGGTAGCACCTGGAGCTTGGTCTGAGTTATTCATCCAATGTCTCCACTAGCAATATCGTCAATATTTTGTAGTACAGACAGAGTACGTTGATTCCCGGGTGATAAGTAAACCTCTGCAGCAGGTGTTATTTGCATAGCCGGTATAGGGTGCGCCTGGGTTAAAAAAATGCGCATTTTGGGAATAAAAATAAACGCTAACCAAGCTTCAAAAGAAAAACAGTCAGCTGCGAAAGGCACTTCACTCCCCATAGCATTCTTAAGGTCTTTTTCGTTGGGCAATTGTTTTGGCCAAACACCGTCTTGCAGCATAACTGCTTTCAATTGTTCCAGAGCTTTACTTAAAGCAATGTGACTGGCGCCATTCGTTTTATTCACAACATCTCCGCCATAAAAAACGCTTCAATTTTGAAGCGCGCAGTATATCAGGGCGTTAAGCTCAACATAAGTCAACATGACTTATCGTTGAAATTCTTATGCTGTGATACCATTAACTAAGTTTGATAGCGGTTTTTCATAGAGATGAACACCCTCTAGCAAACTTTGATTAAAGCAGTATTTTGGAACGAGTTATGAGCGCTAACGGTATTAATTCTATCAGTGAGTTTTTGTTACACGCAGGCACTGAGTATCAAGTTTTTGATCTTGGTCGTCGCCTTGAGCTTACAGATAGCCAAACCTTTTTAGAAATAGAAAATGGCAGTGCTTACGCGCCTTATCCTCGCCAACAGCACGCTTGGTTTGGCATTGTCTTTTGGAATAAAAATGCATCCACACAGCATTATATTTGGTTCGTTAAACTGCCGCTTGACGAACAAGGCTTAGTGGTTGCCGCTACTAGAAATCATTTTTTAGAGATTATTGTTGATGCATTAGGGCAGTCTGTTGCCGAAGATACGGAAAAAGCACAAACCCTCCCCGATAATCCTTATTCCTTCGTTCCGAATCAATCGCAACTTGCTCAGTTCAATGCTTTGGTTAAACGTACTTTAAACCAGCCGTTAAATGAAGAAGCGCAGAAAGTTGAGGCTTACATTCAAGCGCCGCAACTTGTTGACTGGCAACAAATTTCGATGCAAAGCGTAGCTGATTTTGTACATCACTTCAGCGCGAACGCCAAACGAGACACTCTAGAAGGGGTGATTAAAACCAACACATCGCTCTACTCCGATGTTTTTCTTAACACCTTGATGGAAATGAGCGAGAGTGTTTCATTGCCCGAAAGTTTATCAGCAGTGTATTTGAGTGAAATAGATAAAAGTGGGGATATAAATTTAGCGGCACTGAGAGGAACCTCAGAAAGTGATTTCAACCCTGCGATAAATAGCAAACTATTAGATTTGTTGAAAAGCGAACAATCTCAGCGGCTGGATATTTTAAGCGTTATTGCCGCACGTCATTTCGAGCAAATGGAGCCGTTGCTACTTAGTACCTTTTTAGAACAGACTGCGATAGTTGATAAGAAAGACGGTCATCAAGGGGCTTTATTTGCAGGCTTTTTCTCAGATTTAGTGCAAATACCAAAATTGCGCCGACAAGTGCTTACCCTTCTGCATTCTAATGCCAACTCAGACATTCTGAGCAACGCATTTCAGCAATTGTTTGTGCAGGCGAGAAAGTAGATGACGTTACTTGAATTAGTCGTATGGTTAATTATTGGATTTACCGGCTATCAATTTTGGCGTATTCGAGCTATTTCCGAGCGAACAAACGGATATCTAAAGCAATACTGCGATAAACATGGTTTACAGTTGTTGAGTGTGGCAAGAGCCAAAACGCGATTCTCGTTCAAATATGGCAAGCCTGACTGGCACAGCTTATTCAATTTTGAGTTTTCAAGTAATGGTGAAGACAGATATACCGGCGAAGTTGAGTTAATAGGTGTAAGGGTTATGCGAACCGAAGTACCACCGCATAGAGTTTGAGTAGCTTTACCGCGCTTCGCAGCTCAATATAGTACTGAGACGTATTCCTTTAATAACTAAAAATACCTTTCTGAGAAACGCCAAAAAAAAGGGGAACCTGATGGCTCCCCTTTTTCCTGGAATTTTGAGTATCCTTCTCCGCGATCCTTTGCGACTAAAATCTTCCCGATTAAAATCCGTATACGCCCCTTTCCATCTACTCTCGCGACTTCCTGTGCGAGCTACCCTTCCATGCGTAGGTCCCTTTCCTTTTGTCCTTTGATACTACACATCCTGCATGCAGCGTTCCTCATCCTGAGGCTGTCCTTGTCAGGCTCCGCTGACCTTCCCTTCCTTCGTCCTTTTTTCGCTGCACATCCTGCTACAGCTTTGCTAATCCTTTAGCATGTCCTTTGTTCTTCCCTGGTTTGCTCGTCCATGCAAACTTAAATTCCTTACTGGCATCCTACCCTTGGCTCCATGCCTCAAGCTCCTTGCTAGCATTATCCCTTTCCATGCTACGTCCTGTCTGTGATGTTCCTATCACACTGCCGTCCATGAATTCCCTTCGCTTCCTTAAAATCCTTTATAACGTCCGTGTTGTGCAGTTCCCAACTGCTTTCCTTTCCCTTCACCCACAGCCTTGTGAGAATCTCTTCCTTAAGTTGTCCTAGGTTGTTCCTTTGAAAAAGTCCTGACTCAATCCGTGACTCGTCGTGTTTCCTTGTGACATGTTTATAGTATCCCTTCCAATTGTTACCGCCATATTGAATTACAAACATTTAAGAAAGCTCTTTGTACGACTTTTGTCTAAATTAAAAATAATCCAATAAAATCAAAGACTTCATACTTTAGTATAAATTGATCTTTCAAAAATTAGGTAAGATCACTCACAGCGTTTGTAGGACATATCTTACAAACGCTGTAGTAAATTTGGTGTAAAGGTGAAGATTTTGCTGAACGATATTTAAGCGGCAAGATGAAATTGAATAAAAATGAGTCACTTTTGTCTAAACATCACCTCACCGTTTACGTGAGAAAGGCTTAACTGCCCAACAACCTGATAGTTATCATCATTAAAAAAAGTCCGATGTTTATCAACGGTCACAAATACTGCAACTCCTTCGCTTTTCTCGTCTTCTTCTATAACGCTATCAATGGCACCTAACAATAGGCGCCCAAAGCCATGATGTTGGTAATCTGGATGAACTGCGATAAAGCTCAACATATGAAAATCATCAGCTGGTACTAGCGCTCTTACTTTTTCTTCTTTTTCTAGCATTTGCTTGGTGCCAAATAGACCCGCTGTTAACAACATTCGTAATCTCCAATGCCAGTAACGGCCTGAACCGAATGCTGCGTCAGGTGCAGTCAAACACGCCACTGCAATCAACCGCTCTTCCTCAAACAAACCAACCATGGGCTGCTCAGCCACCCAAAATGCGTTTAGCTCTTCACGAATAGCAGAACGAAGACGGCTTTCATAACCTTCTTTTTCAGCACGAAAAATGTCAATGAATAAGGGGTCATCAACGTAAGCATTGTAAAGAATCGAAGCTGCAACTTTGAGGTCATCTACAGTAAGGTAAATAGCTTTAACAGCATCTTGCGAGGGGGCCAACGCATTATTCTGTGCATCGGTAATCATAAAGGGCTCCTTGTACGCAAAGTTGATGACTTGTAAGTGTTCGTTTCAATGAAGCGGTTGCACTGGCCATGCTAAGTAGACCTGACCCTCTCGACCGCTTTCAATAAACGAAAGGGCGCTCGTTCTTACATTAGATCACACGCCCATGGTAACTGCTCAACTTTTAGCCTACTCGAAAACCCCTACAATGTTAACTTTTTATTAACACACATAAAGTGTGACAAATTCAGCTTTTGCTATTTCATCATCGAAACGACAAGTAAATTAATGCATTAAACTATATGCACTGTCGCCCCAGCCTACTAAATTGCCATTTCTGAAAACAAGCGGTGTACACTCATCTTTTGTTGTAATGCCGTCGCCCATTGTCTTTTGAGTACGATAATAAAGTACGCGATATGTACCGTCTTGCTTTTCAAACAGTTCATTAAAATCTGCTACGCCCATTTTCCTTAAAACGCTTTCGTAACTGGTACCCGTTTCAAGATTCGCAATATGTTTGCGATTGTTAAACTCTCTATCCTCCCAGTCAGCACCGTAGTGACCATCAGAACCACTACCTACAGATACGACACAGCCAGAAAGTAAAACTGAAGATGCTAAAGCGATAGAAAGAAGAACTGTTTTCATGTGAATTCCTTAGTAATTTATGTGTTTTTTATTTTGTTAATTAAGTGCCTACTGGCTTTACACTTAAAACTTACCGTTGCAAAAGTGTTTAAGCTAAACCGTAAACAGGATACTACGCCCACTTTGTGAATCGACACTGAATAGAAATAGCGCTGCTTAACCCCAGTCGCGGCATTTACGTAAAATGATGTAATTTAATGTTAGATAAACAAGATTGGGGCCAATCACGCATCCCCATGAATTTTATGAACTTTTTATGAAAAGGTGTTTTTTGGATTTTTCAAAAATAGTGAAATCAATAACTTATTAGTGAAATTGACTAGGTTAACAAGCTACACTGATGATATTGACGACTTTACATCATTTCTTGATCATGACTAATTCAAACTTACAACAGCTTCACGCTTTATGCCTTCATATGCATCAAGAAGGCAAAACACCATCGGTAGGTATTTTAAGGGCCAAGGCTCCTTTTAAGACTTCTGTTACAGAAGCTATAGAAGCAATTAAACGCTTCAACGCCAACAAGCCCAAGCTAGACGCCTCTATCGAAGAAAAAGCCGCTCAGCAAAACTTTCCTTTAAGTACACATCAAGCAGACAGCTTACAAGCGCGGGTAGATACGCTAGAAAAAGAAGTAGCAGAGCTTAAAAAAGCGCTACATGAGATTGTGAGCGCTAAATAGCCGCAAGCACCTATAGCAACATGAACTCCAACTCAGTCAACGTATAACCAGACATTTGCTCTATGCAGTAGGGGTGAGTTGCTCAAGAAACGTCGAAAGCGATGGAGCAAGAATTTTGGACGGTTCTCTGCCTACTTGCTCTAATGCAACTTCACCGCTTTCATTGATAACCGTTAATATAAAATCTTCTTCGTCTGTCAGCCCAAAAAACAACGTTGGTGCCTGCTTAAGTCTTTCCTTCATCAACAAATGACCAATTAAGTTTTGTTGTAGTCGATCGAAATCCTCACTATTAAAAACTTGAAGCAATTCACAACGACCTTGCGGGGCCATAGATTTTAAGTTATCACTAAAATATCGGGTAAAATAACGACAATAATCGGAATTAAGTTCAAGAGACAAAGCTTCTTCAACATTGCTGAAAGATAATGGAGGAGATTGCAGCACAGGAGACCAGTTAACGAGCTCCCCATCTTGTGCCGTCGTTTCATAGCACGGCGATGGCCATTCGCTATCATAGGCGATTTTTAATCCATCACCCTCTGCGTGTTTGATATAAGACGATACAAATTTATCTAATTGTGCAGAAATTGTTAGAGCCATAATGACGTTACCTTCGTATTTTTGGGGTACACTATACAACTAAATAGTTAAGTCAATATTGGGGTAGTTCTGGCTGTACTGCATGTTTGAGGTGCACTTTAGAAAAATGCGCTTTTGCAGAACTTCTTTTAGCACTCCAAGTAGATAGATGAAAGGTTCTTATGTCGACTGACAATTCGTCTCAAAAAATTATTATTTCTGCTCCTGACGACCTATCGCTAGGTAAACAGGTTGACTATGAATTTAAATACAACCCAAGCTTATTGCAAGGGGTACCACGCAGTTTAAGCCGAGATACGCTAGCACTGACCGATTCTGTATTACCTTTTGATGGTATAGACACATGGACGGGATATGAACTTTCGTGGCTAAATGAAAAAGGGAAGCCTAACGTTGCAATTTTGGAGTGCCACGTTCCAATTACCTCAAAAAACTTAATTGAATCGAAATCGTTCAAATTGTATTTAAATAGCTTCAACCAAACAAAGTTTGCTTCGGCAGAAGACGTACAAAAAGTGTTACAAACCGATTTGTCAGTGTGTGCAGAAGAACAAGTTGAAGTAAAACTAATTCTTCCGCAGCAATTTTCTTCGCTGCAATTCCAAGAATTTAACGGGACCTTGTTAGACACTCTTGACGTGGAAATCGAGCAATATTCCCCTAACACTCAATATCTGACTGTTGCCAAAAATGAAGGCCAAGTTAAAGAGACCCTAGTTTCTCATTTACTTAAATCTAATTGTTTAATCACAAGTCAGCCAGATTGGGCTAGTATTCAAATAAGATATGAAGGAAAAGCTATTGAACATGAAGGGCTTTTAAAATATTTGATTAGCTTTAGGCAACACAACGAATTTCATGAGCAGTGTGTCGAACGTATCTACAACGACATCATGCAGCATTGTCGGCCAGAAAAGTTAACCGTATGTGCTCGTTACACTCGACGAGGAGGTTTAGATATCAACCCTTTTCGTTCGAATTATGAAGCACCCTATGCCAATCATCGTCAAGCACGTCAGTAATTAAACGGTGAAGTATACTTAACAAGGCTAACTAAACCCCGGCGGTAACAGCGAATTAGAACAAAGACGAGATTATGGAAGCCAAACAACTACAAACGCTAAAACAAAATAACACGCTTCTTTGTCAGTTTATTGTGAAGCTCTCAGCATTTTATGAGGGCTTTTCAGATAAGATAGATACTGAACTAAAGATATTGCGAGGCCACCTTTCTGGCTCTCCTAATTTTAGTCTTGCCGCGGTGAGTATTGAAAAGCTTAATAAATCTCTTCAGCATCAAGAGATAACTCTTAGAAAATACAGCGTTGATACAGTGTCGTCATTAGAAGATGCTATGAAACAGTTGCAGAAAATTGTATTTGAAGACGAGGACTTAAAAGGACTTACAACACAAGAGTTGATCAAGTTAAATCAACCGGTGGGCGATATTTTTAGCATTTACAAGCTTTACTCAAAAGCGATTGCTCTTCACCGCATTGCGTTGAACAAGAATATGATTGGGCTCGAACCAACCAATACAGTAGAAAGCTCGACTTGCGAGCAAGAAGGATCGCCAACCCACTCACTTAAAGATCATAACCCTCATTACCGTTCTATCTTAGTCGAACTCAATCATTTGATCGCTTCTTATGCGCAGAAAAAGCCCAACGATCAGCAACTCAACGACATAAAGCTACGCCTTGATGAAGGCATGGATGAAGACCAGCTACTTAAAAGTTGCGTAGTGATATTGAGAATGATTGTGCAAGACGCTATGTCGGAAGCGAGTTTGACGGGTAAAGTTATACAAAGTCTTCACCGCTCTCTTGGCGAAGTTAGCAATGACGTGAGTACGACGATAGAAGATAGCCAAGCCCAGTTTGAACAGCGCAAAGTGAGCAACGAACAGCTTAAACGCCATATTAATGATATCGAAGAAACTATGTCAGAAAGTGAGTCGTTAGAGTCACTAAAAGAGCAAACACAGCTTCGCGTAGAAAAACTCATGGAAACGTTAAGCGAACAGCAAGATAATGACCAGCAGGGTCAAGAGGCACTTATGGCACTGCTATCGTCCATGCAATCGCGTATAGACACATTGCAGCAGCAAACCAGCGTTTATAAAAAGAAACTGGCTGAACAAGCCATTCAAAGCCGCACCGACCCACTTACTCGCCTCCCAAACAGGCAAGCTTATAACGAGAAACTAGAAGCAGCTTTTAATCACTTTAAGGCAAATGGAGAATTACTCGCAGTCGCGGTTGTAGATATCGACCATTTCAAATCAATTAACGATAGATTTGGTCACGCAGCAGGCGATAAAACCCTGCAAGTGGTGAGTAAGTTCTTAAAACAAAGCCTGTCTGACAACGATTTTATTGCAAGATGGGGAGGAGAAGAGTTCGTTATGCTGCTTCCTCAAGCAAAAATGGTAGATATAGATAAAAAGCTTAATGAAGTTAAAACTAAGCTTGCAGCTATGCCCTTTAAATTTAAGCAAGAAAAAGTAAAAATCACCGCTTCATTTGGCGCTACTAGCTTCGATGACAATGACACCACAGAAACCGTTTTCGAACGCGCCGATGAATACCTGTATAAAGCGAAACGCAATGGCCGTAATCTTGTAGTTACTGATTTAAGCACTGATTTGTAGGAAGTAATGTATGAAGAAAGTGCAGCTCAACCCTGTTGGTTGGATGAGCCAACTATCACAAGCCGAAGTCTCACGCCTTCAAGACGCAACTGATAGCGAGCTCTTTACAATGTTTAGAAACTGCTGTCTTGCAGTGCTAAACAGCGGCGTCGATGAAGATAATTTTGAAGCGCTTTTTGCTCCCTATGAGAACTTTGAAATAAAGCTCATTCGTCGCGAAAGAGGCGTAAAGATTGAACTGGTTAATCCACCGGAAGTGGCTTTCGTAGACGAAAATCTCGTGCGTGGAGTACATGAACACCTATTCGCTGTACTTCGCGACTTGCTCTACATGGGAAATAAATATGCATTTCTTCATCAAACTGCACCGGCTGCAGGCAACGAAATTACGGATATGGTGTTTGACATGCTGCGCCATGCCAAGGCACTTGAGGGCAACGACGGCGTAAACACAATTGTTTGCTGGGGCGGCCACTCTATTAACCAGGTTGAGTACAAATACACTAAAGAAGTAGGCTATCAACTAGGCCTGCGCGATATGAATATTTGTACCGGATGCGGTCCTGGCGCAATGAAAGGCCCGATGAAGGGAGCAGCTATTGGTCATGCAAAACAACGCCATAAAACCGGCCGCTATATCGGTATTTCTGAACCAAGCATTATTGCGGCCGAGCCCCCCAACGCCATTGTAAACGAACTTATCATTATGCCTGATATCGAAAAGCGTCTCGAAGCCTTCGTTAGACTCGGCCACGGTATCATTGTATTCCCAGGTGGTGTAGGAACAGCTGAAGAACTACTCTACATGCTTGGTATTTTAATGAATGAGCGAAATGCACAACAGCCATTTCCCTTTATTTTAACAGGGCCTGCCGGTAGCGAAGAGTATTTTGAAGCCATTGACGCCTTTATAGGAGCTACGCTTGGGCAAGAAGCACAGTCAAAATACCAAATTATTGTGGACGACCCAGAAGAAGTAGCACGTACCATGAGTAAACGCCTCGAAAAAGTGCGGAAATTCAGAGGTGCAATGGGAGATGCTTTTAGCTTTAACTGGTCTTTGAAAATTGAACAAGATTTCCAAAAGCCCTTCATTCCGACTCATGAGACTATGGCGACACTTCAGCTTCATTGGGAGCAAAGTAAAAGTGACCTTGCTTCAAATTTACGCAAAGCCTTTTCGGGCATCGTTGCGGGGAACGTTAAAGCAGAAGGCATTGCTCAAATAAAAAAACATGGCCCGTTTGAGCTGACCGGTGACAGTGCATTGATGAATGAAATCGATATGTTGCTAAAGTCGTTTGTAGAGCAGCATAGAATGAAACTACCCGGTAGTGCGTACGAGCCTTGTTATATAGTGAAGAACAAATGAGATCACTCGAACGTGATATGAAGCATTTGCTTACGTTTACTACTTATGTTCGATAGGCGTTTTGATGTACACTAGCCTATAGTTTTGTTAAACCTAGAAATGTTACTTGTGAAGAGTATTCCTTGCTCTACACTCGTACCTTTTGGCGCTAGTGTCTCTCACCAACATTTAAGTATAAAAAACGAGAAGTATCGGTCATGAACACCAAGGTTATTCGTCTAATTTTAGCTGGCATCGCGTTGTACACGGTGTTTGTTTTTATGGTTATCGCGTTTTATCCCGATAAACCAGAAAATATGGATTGGAAAGACCGTGAAGAATACAACCGCGTCCAAATTACCAAATTAAAATTGGGCAGTACTCGAGAAGAAGTATTGGCTCTACTGGGCTCTCCTGATATTACAGAAGCTAAACGACAAGGTGCCACAGCGATTCAGGTTATGTTTTTTAGAACCCAGCACGTGCGCGCTGACGGGCTGACCACCCAAGATGAATGTACGCCTTTGCTATTCGAAAACGATAAGCTTATTGCGTGGGGTGAAGGGGCCTACTCCAGCTATCAAAAAAGTTAAAAGGATGGGGAGTGACCAACATCATTTCCACGCTTAAACGCCTTGTTCATAACGGCGGGACTGAGCTTTCGGTCGAACAGCGTATTAATCACTGGTTAAAAAACGCCAAGCGAATATTGACGTTAGTTAATGCAAATCCAGCACTTGCCGCCGCGACTCTGCACATTGAAAATGATTTACCAAAAGACACACAGCAACTTATGTTACTTGCGCTTTTTGGTAAGTTATGTCGATTCAACGACCATTACTTACAACATATTCTCGCATCCTTGCTCGCTACTCTTTGGTTATCTAGTAAAAATACATCTAATAATAAGATACCTGACTTACTTCGCTTTTTACGCAAACACAATCTGTCTATTTGGTTAGATATTATAAAGTTGCAAAAAGCCTTTCAGGTTGAAAAGCAGCTTAACTACGTTGCAGATAACCGACTCAATTTAGCTCAAAGGCTTTGTCTTATCTCTGGTGTTTTTTCAATCAGAGCAAAAAAAGCAAACTACAATGTGGTATTTTCTCAAATTGTAAGCCGCTTACCTGCACACCACCGACACCATATTTCGCCGCTCATTACATTGTTCGGAGGTACTCTTCCCGGTACAAAAGTATACGCTGAAGGTGTACCGGGCGCATTAGTCGATATTCAACAAAGTCATGGTTATGTGTTTATGCTCAGCAAAGATAACGATGATGGTAAGTGGCTTCCCTTATCGTCTATTCGCACGCCAGTTCCGTTATCACTGCCATTCGAACACTTTGTCGCACTATATACAGACACGGCTAACGCAAGAGCAAATCAAGGAGGCACACCATTTCTGCCGTCAACTTTTTCAATTCAAAATCCGCCTAAGGCTCTTATTACTATAATTGACGAATTGCAAAAGCCAGATGTGGTTATTGAACAGCTATGCGAGAAAATTGAAAAAGCGCCCTCTTTTAATCACTTTTTGATGCACACTGCGAGTCAGGACAATAGACTACAGCTTCCTGTAAAAAGCTTAAAACAGGCAGTGTTAACTTATGGTATAGAACGAGTAGGCGACATGCTTATTCAGTTCGCCCTGTTGGAGCGTCTAACACAAAATCAATTTCCTCTTATGGGAATGTGTAAGCAAATAACTTTGCTGGCGTGTTCACTCGCGAGCTACTTTTCCCAAAACGTTGACTCAAAGTTTACGCCACAATCGGCAGCCTTAACAATGACCTTTGTCTGCACGCCTCTATTTACTCTTCCCGGTTTCAAGGTGTCCCGGTCGTTGCCAGTCGACCTTACCAAAACGGTATCTATCAATAATGCATTTAAAGTGAAGTCTGATACGCCTTGGCTTGCGATAGCTTCTGAGCTCGCTGGAAGTTGGCATCAAAGCTCAACATGGCGCGCTGTGATACATCAATGTGGAAAAGCGAGCACCGACGTCCCAAAATCAATTCAAAAAGAGCAAGCAATTCTGGTGTTAAGCTTTACCCTCGCGAAAGCCTGCTTGTTTAACCAAGACGTTTATTCCTTGCTTCAAGATATTAAGATAAAAACGCTGTTAAATATTCTAGGAGTGCAACGCGATGACGTATTTTCTGCGCTGGAATCCAACGGACAGTTACTGTTCTGTCCCCTGCCTTTATAAGGCATTACACCTTTAACTTTTACATAGATAGATTACTTCAATGTTCAATAGGAAAGATCAGGTAAGTACAACAAGTTTAAAATACGAGCATTCCACCAACCAAACCCTAGCCCTCGCTTCTACCAGATAAAACTACTACCCCGTACTTATAGCTAAATTTAAAGACTTTCCTTTCCAATAAATCTTTACGAATGGCTATAACTTGCGCCTTCTATCGTATAAAATACACCGAGTTTTGCAGTGCTTTAACCTTTTTCCCTACATTTTCCATTATACTAAGTAAGCAGGCAGAATTTGGCACTTCACGCGCCAAACTAAAAATTAAATAAACCTAACGATTTTGATAACAGAATTACCAGAGGATCCCTCCACATGACTCAGCAACGTATTACAGTCATTCGCGGTGACGGCATTGGCCCGGACATTATCGATGCGACCACAAAAATTCTAGATAAGGTTGGCTGTGACTTTGCCTATGACTATGCCGATGCTGGCTTAGTTGCACTGGAAGAACATGGCGAGCTTCTACCTCAAGAAACATTAGACCTAATTGCAAAAAATAAAGTTGCGCTTAAGGGTCCTTTAACAACACCAGTGGGTGAAGGCTTCACATCGATTAACGTTAGCCTTCGCAAGCAGTTCAAACTGTACGCAAACCTTCGTCCAGTGATGTCATTCAAAGGAACAAAAGCACGCTACGAAGACATTGATATCATCACCGTTCGTGAAAACACGCAAGGTATGTACTCTGGTCTTGGGCAAGTTGTTTCAGAAGACGGTAACGAAGCTGAAGCAATGAGTAAAATCACTCGTGATGGCGCTGAAAAAATCGTAACTTTTGCCTATGAGTTAGCTCGTCGTGAAGGTCGCAAGAAGGTAACAGCGGTACATAAAGCTAACATCCTTAAGTCGACTTCAGGTTTATTCCTAAAAGTTGCCCGTGAAGTTGGCGAGCGTTACCCAGATATTGAATCAACTGAGATGATTGTTGATAACTGCTGTATGCAGCTTGTCATGAACCCGCATCAGTTTGACGTTATCGTAACGACAAACCTTTTCGGTGACATCCTTTCTGACCTGTGTGCAGGTCTTGTTGGTGGTCTAGGTATGGCACCAGGTGCGAACATCGGTGAAGACTGTGCAATCTTTGAAGCAGTTCACGGTTCTGCCCCTGACATCGCTGGTAAAAACCTTGCAAACCCTACGTCTGTAGTCCTTGCAGCAGCACAAATGCTCGAATACCTAAACATGGGCGATAAAGCAGAGAAAATTCGCTCGGCATTGAAAGATGTTATTGAGTCTGGCGATCGCACAACGCGTGATCTTGGTGGTGAAGCAGGTACAACTGAGTTTACTCAGGCGCTTCTTGACCGTCTTTAAGATTAAGCTTTAACGCAGTAATCACCTCAAAACGGGCTTTTTAGCCCGTTTTTTTATTTGTCATTTTTAACGACCATTACGAAAAACTGTACTAAAACTGGACTACCCCTTTTTTAACTCGCATTTATTATCTTGTATGTACACGTTGAAGTGAGCTGACTTTTCTAACCCATGCCTTAAGGTAGGGAATCTCACCTGTAGTGACAGGTAAGTTTCAATAGTATTTGGATTAAAAGAAATCAGCGTGCTTTGGGTACACCAATTAAACCCTAATTAGCTAAAACTTACCGCCATCAACGTTGATGGCGTATTTAGCAACACATACAAGGAAAGATGATGAAAAAATTAATCTCTGGCTTACTCGTTCTATCGGCATTAACCATCCAAGCCCCAGCCGTTAATGCTGAAGCTACAGGTGCAAAAAGCACTCAAAGTAGCGAAGCTACGCACCTACAACAGCGTATCGATTTAAATACAGCTACTGTAGAGCAGTTAGTCTCACTACCCGGCGTGGGGCAGTCTAAGGCGACAGCTATAATTAATTATCGCGAAGAAGTAGGTCCATTTCTTGAAGTCGCACAACTGACCCAAGTAAAAGGCATTGGTGAGAAGATGTTAAAAAAGATAGAGAGTTTTGTGCTGGTTAAATAAATGCTTTTTATTTTAACTCTGCACCTCTAGAGAAGTTATCGCTAGTTTGCAGAGTTCCATAGAAATTATAAAAACATGAACACAAAAAATGCGCCTTTTGGCGCATTTTTTATTCGTTTAAGAGCTAATTACAGTGGCTCTTTCAATACGAGTCTATTTAACTACAGACGCTAAATATTCTTTGAATTCATCACCTAAAGAAGGGTGACGCAATGCGTATTCTACATTGGCCTTCATATAACCTAGCTTGCTTCCACAATCATGGCTCTTACCTTTCATATAATAAGCATCTACCTGTTCAAGCTTCATTAGTGCGTCAATCGCATCAGTCAGCTGAACTTCACCACCAGCACCTGGAGGGGTAAATTCTAAAAGGTCCCAGATCTTCTCAGAAAGTACGTATCTACCTACTACAGCTAAATCTGATGGCGCTTCTTCGCGAGGAGGCTTCTCAACCATTTTGTGAATCTTCGCTGAGTCACCTGGTGCAATAGCCGCTCCGTCAAGATCAGCAATACCAAACTTAGAGATATCTTCATCTGGCACCTGTTCAACCATAACTTGGCTCACGCGGCTTGTGTTGAACTTCGCAACCATGTCAGCAAGATTGTCTTTCTTGGGGTTACTTGCTGCATCATCAATAATTACGTCAGGAAGTACTACAGCAAACGGGGCATCACCAATGAGCGGACGCGCACAAAGTACGGCGTGCCCAAGACCATTCGCGACACCTTGACGGATATGCATAATGGTTACGTCTTTTGGACAAATAGACTGAACTTCTTCTAAAAGCTGACGTTTCACACGTTTTTCTAACGTTGCTTCAAGCTCAAATGAAGTATCAAAGTGATTTTCAATGCTGTTCTTACTAGCATGGGTTACTAAGATAATTTCTTTCAAACCAGCTGCAACACATTCGCTAACAACGTATTGAATTAGTGGCTTATCAACCACAGGCAACATCTCTTTAGGGATAGCTTTCGTTGCCGGAAGCATTCTCGTTCCAAGACCAGCTACAGGAATTACCGCTTTTTTAACCTGACTCATAAGTTAATATCCTTTTTTAAAATCCTAGTTTCTTGCTCAAGTCGGCGTCTTGCCGTCAGTTATTTCTTAAGCTTATCTATATTTGCTGTTATACAAAAGAGTAATGCAATCGATGTTCCAATTACCCTTTTAGAGCATTTATGTCTTATAAATGGGCATTAGAGCTATTTTTTACTTATTAATGCACAAAATTTGGGATAAATAATATCCAACGCACCAAAGTAGTGAAATAGCTAAACGCAGTTTTTTTAACATCGCACTCACTTTACCGAGCTAAACGTTGCTAATGACCGACGCTCTTAGACGTCTTTATCTCGTTGTATGGAACCAAAGCGACACATAACACCATCTTTAAGCCCTGCCCGCATATACTGCCCTCTTTGACTTCCTTGCTGAAAACAAAAGCGATTTACAGCATACCTCAAGGGTATTGCACAAAGATGACGAAGCTTCCAATAAAGCGGAACATAACGACGTCGCGCAAGAATCAGTACGTTTCGAAACTGATAGTAAAGCCTAATGGGAGCGCCTTGTTTAAAGGTAATGCCACAAACTTTCACCCTGTCATCACCTTGACGGTGAGGCATGCATGCGCTTAAAGACTGATAAATGACCATACCTTTTGAGCGTGCTCGCCAACACCATTCGTGATCGACGCCATCGATAAAAAGTGCGCTCTCTTTTTCCCCTACTCGCTCGAAAGCATGCCTAGACAGGAGCATGCCAGAAGCAATAATTTGTTTTACTTCCTTTAAATTATCGGAGACCTTCTTACCTTTTTGCAGGACGCCTTGATCAATACAATCGGAAAATTGGCAGTAAATAGATGGACCTATAGCAGCGATTGGGTGTTTTTTTTCCAAGGTAATGAACTGCTTTAGTAGTTCATCAGCAATGGCAGGTGAAAACAAACTATCTTGGTCTAGTAAAAAAGCGTATTCAATGTCCTTATCAAAAAGCGTTTTTAAACCTAAGTTTTGGGCTTTAGCAATACCCACATTCATTTCACAATGAATATAAGTTGTATCAGCCGAGCTAAAACGCTCGTCAGGAACGGCAGAGTTATCAACTAATACCATATGCCAATTAGGGGCACGGAAAGCCTTTACTAGTTCACAAACGTGCCTTGCATCTGGATTATAAAGTATTATGACAATACCTGTATTCAATGCTTACCAAACCTCTCTAACAAATGTCGGTCGAGTTTATAAGCGAGCTTAACCATTTTCCCCGGCATTATGCGCAACATTAATACACCGCAAGCATAGAAAAAATTATATAGCGAAAACTGCTTGAGCTTGGTTATCGCATAAATTCGTGCCTTAAATTCATTGAGAGACTTACTTAGGCCGCGACGCTTATAGAAGTTGTTTACTCTTCTGAACTTTAATAAGCGATCTTTCAAGTTTCTGAATATGTACCCCTGAGAAGCAAGCGTAATCCAGAAAAAATAGTCTTGTGTGTTAAGTAACTCGCCGTCGTATCTGTGACCATCATGAAACACGTTATAACGAATTACCACCGTCGGATGATTAAGTGAGCATCGCCTAGGCAATATTCGCGTGATTTGCCTGTGCGACGCCGGCATTACTCGCGCTCCAACCTTTTTCCCGCTTTCATTTATTTCGGTAAGTGCCGAGCCAAGTACAGAGATATTGCTATGTTTTTTTAAGTAAGTAATTTGACGCAAAAGGCGATGAGCTTCAGAGATATCGTCTGCGTCCATTCTTACAAAAAAAGAGGGGTTGTACTGAATGCCAAAATCAATGGCAGAATTCATACTACTTGCAAGCCCGATATTTTGGCTATTTTGCGCTATTACAATCCTATCATCGCTTTTCGCCGCGTCTTGAAGTGCTCGCGTAATAGAGTCCGGAACGGGCCCGTCAATAACAATCACGAAAAGAAAATTGGAATAGGTTTGGCTCGTTATACTTTCAATAGACTCTTTAAGCCAATTTGCATTGTCCGCTTGATAAACCGCCATTGCAACAATCGATTCAACGTGCTTTTTTTTGTTTTTGTTGTGAAGAATAGAGAATTGATTTATCAAGAATTTTACCAGCAAATAAAGTAACAGAGAAAATAAAAGCGCTCTTATGCGCCTCTATTTTAGGATGTATGTTACAGAGATTTTAATCAACCTGCTACGGATTTTGACTAATCTAAGACGTTATCCGTTTAATGAAGCGAAGTACACTCCATATGTGTTGAATCACAAGACTATAAACAACCAAAAGCGCTATGAAGCCATAAAACATGAGCGCTTCAGGGACTTGATAAACTTCGCCTAAAATACCAATCAAGCAATAACACGCACCAAGGCACAATATGGCAACCAGAGACTTTCTGCTGCTTAATCCAGCTCGCATGAAGATGTTGTGAAGGTGCTGTCTGTCAGGTTTCAGCATTGACTGTCCTTTACGGGCTCGGCGATACATGATTGCGGCCATATCCATTAATGGAAGCCCAACTAGCCACACCGCCGTAATGGGCCTAAATGCAGCTGTCTCACCTTGAGTATGGTCAACGAGTAGCCATACGATGGTAAGGCCGACGAACATACTCCCTGCATCACCCATGAATATTTTGTTACCTTTAAACCCTTTCCAACTCAAATTAAAAGCAAGGAAAGGAACGATAGCGGCAACAATAATAAGCGGCTCCATAATTGATGCGCCGTTACCCGTGGCAATCAGAAAACCAGCCACAGTGAGCAGTATAACTAGGCTCATACCACCTGCGAGGCCGTCAATACCATCAATCATGTTAAAGGCATTGATAACACCAACTACACAAATGATAGTAAAGAAATAACCGCCAAGATCTAGCAGAACCTCGCCAGTGCCGAAGATGTTACCTAACGAGGTAATATAATTTTGCGCGCTCCACGCCATAATAGCTGCCACCCCAAATTGGCACATAAGGCGACCTTTCGCGCTTAGATCAAAACGATCGTCGAGCATGCCGAGCAAGACCACAAAAGCCGACGCAGTAAAAAACAAAGGGTTATTTTTCATCCATACGTCAGTGGCAACACTAGCCACAAGTACCGCCATGAATATCGCTACACCACCAGTTAGAGGGACTATTCCGGCATGACGTTTTCTAGATGTTGGTTGATCAACCAGGCCGAACTGATGCGCTAAAGGCGTCATCACCACTAAAAGAATCAGGGCTACGAAAAATGCAGTAAAAAGAGGGACGAACTGCAAGTACGCTAGCATAAAACACTCAACCTCTTGTCACCGGTTACTAGCGCTCTTTGATTCTTGAGCATAACCGATGCACTTGTAAATTTGTTTAAAAAGCTCAATGTTGATTCCATTTTTTTACAACTTCCATTTCTTCCTGCGCGGTGAGGGCTTCTTGTTATAATTATGCGGGTAGAAAACCACCATATGATATAAAACATTTGTTTAAGTAACCAGCCTAATCATAAAAAATAACGTTGCAAAACATTTCTTAAGTGCGATTAATACGAATTTCATTGAGTGAATACGTTTCAACCAGCCTACAAACCGAAATACCGAAATTTAACGAACAGCGCCCATCTTTATTCCAGTGAATTATAAAATTCCTAATAATTTTGAACCTGCAATTAAAAAAACGGTCAGTTTGATGTCTCAAACCATGTCGCTTCTACGATAGCAGACATGCTTTTTTTTAAACTTATGTTATCCTAGCGCGAAATTGCTATATGGATATGAAAGCTAATGTTCAAACAATTCACACGTCTAATTTTGCCGTTCGTACTAACCGTGAGCGCAGCCGGGTGCACTAACTCACCCACAGAAACTAAAGCTGACATACCCTTAGTACATTCTTCTCTTGCCTATTCTTTAGCGCCAGATAAAGAGCTTGCAATAAATATTCCAAAAGCCAATATCTATTTCAATACTAAGGAATCTTTTTCTATACGTTTTGATGGTTATGAATACGAAGCCATCAAGCACTATGTTTCTGCAACCGGCAACAAGTGTATTCGCTTTTCTTTACAAGACGGTGACTCCGTTTCCGATGTAGCACAGCGTAAAGTAACAACTTGCCAGCGGGATGGTCAATGGAGAGTAGTTTCTCCTCTTGTTGTTTCCGCTACCGCGCAAGGTGAATAATTAAATGAAGTTTATGGACGTAAAAAACACATTAAAAACTCTGTCGCTGACAGCATGCACTGCAATAATTGGTAGCCTGCTTTTACAGCCAGTTTCCGCTCAAAGTGTTGAGCAACTACAACAGCTTAGAGAAAGGGCTCAACAATCACAAAGCGGAGGGGTTGCTCAATCAGTCTCTCCCCTAAGCATCTCAACACAACGAACTTTACCTGGCGCAACAGGCTCCGCTAGTTCTATGGGACAATTTTCTACTCAACCAAGAAATGGAGTGAATTTGCCTGGAGAGCCAACTATCGAGACGGTTTTTCCGGCGCAGGCCCCAATGGAAAACCCGCCATTTGCAGCGAATTTGTTTATTGGTGGTTTTGAATCTGAGCGTAGTTCAGGCTTGAACGACAATTACTTAGTGGCCCCGGGCGATAAAATAAACATTTGGCTGTGGGGAGCGGTTAACTTTTCTGATGTAGTAACGGTAGACAACCAAGGCAATATTTTTATACCAAATATCGGCCCTATCCGCGTAGCTAATACACCAGCAGGCAGCGTAAACCAAACAGTTACCGCCAAAATTAGACAGGTCTACACTAACGATGTGAATGTTTACGTGAACCTTCTCACTTCAACACCTGTGTCTATTTTTGTGTCTGGTCCAGTATTACGTCCAGGACAGTACGCAGGCCTCGCCTCAGATAGCGTGTTGTATTATTTGAAACGCGCAGGCGGCATCGACTTTCAACGTGGTAGCTTTAGACAAATAGATGTTGTTCGCAACGGCAAAGTTGTAGCGACATCAGATTTATATGCTTTTTTTAGAAGTGGAAAGCTTCCTGAAGTATCCTTCAAAGACGGAGACACCATTCTAGTGCACCCAATTGGCAACACTATTGTAGTTGAAACCGGAGCGCGTAACAGTTTTACCTTTGAATTTTTAAATGAAGAATTAAACGGTGGTGTGGTTAGTTACTTTGCACGCCCCGGAGAGTTCGCATCACATGCGTCTGTATCAGGTGTTCGCAATAATAAGCAGTTCGCTCGTTATTTAGATTTAAAAGAGTTCGCGTCTTTAGAACTAAGCCCAGGCGATACTGTTGAGTACATTGCCGATCACGAACCGCAGATTTATCGAATTAATGTTGCTGGCGCCTTCGCTGGCGCATCGCAAATTATGGTTGATAAAGGTGCGCGCCTACTCGATGTGCTTGATCATATTGAAGCAGACACTACGCTTTCCGATACACAAAATATCTATCTACTAAGAGAAAGTGTTGCGGTTAAGCAAAAAGAAATTATTGAAGAAGGTTTGCAGCGTCTTGAGAGAAGCATGTATACCGCACCAATAAGCTCGACTGGTGAAGGCGCTATACGCGCACAAGAAGCGCAACTTGTCGCAGACTTTATTGCTCGTGCAAGGCAAGTTGAGCCTCAAGGCCGTGTTGTTGTATCCGAAAATGGTGATATAGCAAATATTCTTCTTGAGCCTAACGACACTATCGTTATTCCTGAAGTGACTGATTTGATACATGTAGGTGGTGAAGTACTGCTGCCTCAATCTGTGGTATTTAACCCTGATGCTACAACAGAAGATTACGTAGCTTGGGCTGGCGGCTTTACTGAGCGCGCTGAAGACGAACGTATTCTTATTGTTCGTAAAAACGGTAACGTTACCTTCACTAGTTTGGGTGATTCGTTCCTTTCAAGCGATGACAGCAAGCTTGAGCCAGGGGACCAAATCATCGTACTGCCGGCAATTGATACCAAGCTATTACAAGCGGTTAAAGACATTACCCAAATTGTTTATCAAATTGCCATTGCAGCTAACGTAGCTACTGACTAAGCATGGTAACCTTTAAAGACCAGCTCTATGCATGGAGAGGCGTAATTTTTGCGCTTTTCCTGCGCGAACTTCAAAGTAAATTTAACGATAAGTTTGGTTTGGGGTGGGCATTCCTCGAGCCTTTCATTTTCATATTTGCTCTTTCATTTTTTCGAAGCCTTTTACACGACGGAGATGTTCACTCAATCCCACTTTTTATATTTATGATGATTGGATTGATGGGGCTGCAAACTTTTACGTCCTGTATGAATGGAGTGTCTACTTCAATAAGAAGAAATAAACCACTCTACGCTTTCAGGCAAGTGCAGCCCTTTGCTGCAATTTTAACAGCAGGGTTTCTAGAATTAATTATAAAAACTACAGTTATTTTTCTTTTGTACATTGCTCTATATCTACTAGATGAAACATTTGTGCTCAATGATCCATTGCTCCTCATATTTCTCTTCACATTACTATGGATTTTCGGTGTTGCCGTTGGAATAATATTTGCCATCGCTAGCGCATTTGTTCCCGAGGTAGATAAAATTAAATCTATGCTCTCTAGGCCTCTACTATTCATTTCCTGCGTATTTTTCAGCCTACGAGATGTACCTGAAGAGGTATGGCCTTATCTAACTTGGAACCCTTTAGTCCATTTTAACGAACTAGCAAGGTTCGCCTGCTTCGAATCATACGGACAACATGGTGTTGAGTTGAGCTATATTTTAGAAGTAACAACGGTTGCCTTATTCCTTAGCCTTTCGATGTACCACATCACTTGGAAGAAGGTGCTATCTCGATGATCAGAATTGAAAATTTAACCAAGAGCTATCCCAGTAAAATGGGACCTCAGTATATTTTTAAAAATCTAAACTTTGATTTTCCAACCGAGAATAATGTCGCGATTCTAGGTAAAAATGGCGCGGGTAAGTCCACCCTATTTCGCATGCTGGCCAAAAGTGAATACCCGGACAAAGGCCGGGTTTTAACAAACAAATCTATGTCATGGCCGGTGGCTCTGCAAACGGGTGTGCACCCGCAAATGACCGGGCGTGAAAACACGCGCTTTGTGGGACGGATCAATAACGTTAAATCCCTCCTTGAATATGAAGAAAAGGTTCAGCAATTTGCTGAGTTAGGTAAACGCTTTGACCTTCCTGTGCGCACCTACTCTTCAGGTATGCGAGCCAAGTTAGTATTTGCGTGCTGTATGAATATAAATTTCGATATTTACCTTATCGATGAAGCGACCTCTGTTGGCGATCCGCTTTTTAGAAAGAAAGCGCGTTTATCGCTTAAGGAAAAAAGTGAGCAGGCAGGCGTTATTATGGTTAGCCATGAGCTTGACCAAATTCGCGAGTTCTGTACCTCTGCCGTCATCATTGACGATGGTAAACTCACTTATTATCACGATCTCGAAGAAGGCATCGACGTTTATACGCAGGATGCAGACAATAAGAAATCACTTAAATAGGTTCAAATCACAGTGGAAAAATCTCTTACACAGCTCAATGCCCTTCTAAGCAAACACAAAATGCTGTTGCTTGTACTTCCGTGGGTGCTTTACGCCGCGTATCTTGTCTTATGGGCTGCGCCTCAATACGAAAGTAAAAGCCAGCTTATTGTTAAATCTAGCGATGGTGGCAGCAGTTTTGACCCGTCTTCTCTATTGATGGCAGCCGGAGTATCTGGCGCATCAGGAGGTACAGAAAGTCAGCTAGTGGAAGCCTATATCCAATCAGCAGACATGATTAAATATCTCGATAAAACCATCGGCCTTCGAGAGCATTACATGTCAGACAAAGCCGATATGTTTAGTGGCCTATCGTCGTCACACAAACAGGAAGATTTTTATCAGTTTTATTTGGACCATATTGAAGTTAGCGTAGACTCAGCGTCTTCTGTAATTAGTTTGCGAACCCGTGCCTTTGACGCCGAATATGCGCAAATAATCAACCAAGCTATTGTTGATAAAGCAGAAGAGTTTATTAATAACATCAATAATAATTTGGCGAAATCAAAGCTTACCTTTGCTAAAGGCGAACATGAAATTGTTGAACAAAAGCTTCAACAAGCCAAGACTGAAATTTTGGGTTTTCAGGCTGAATACAATGTTCTAGACCCGACTGCTGAAGGTGCTGCTTTTCAACAGATAGCATTTTCGCTCCAAGCTACACTAGCTCAGAAAAAAGCTGAGCTAAGCACTATGTCCACCATGATGTCTAACGTTGCACCTGAAGTTATTAACATCAAACGTGAAATAGCCGCACTGCAAAAAGAAGTAGAAAAGCAGAAAGAACGAATTAGCACTGCCGAAGGGGAAAGTGAAGCTCTTTCAGTAAGTGAACTTATGGCGCAATACAGTAATCTCCAAGTACAGCTCCAGCTTGCTATTCAAGCGTATTCTTCATCGCTTATTACTCTAGAAAATGCCCGCGTAGAAGCGTACCAAAAGCTACAACATTTGGTCACGGTAGAGTCGCCTACCCTTCCGGATGATAATGCTTACCCCACGGTTATTTACAACCTCGTTTTATTTGGCGTTTCGCTATTATTGATATATGGAATTGTCAGAATTGTCGTTGCTACCATCCGCGAGTTATAGCGCTTCGGTAATCTAAGTACGTTAATAGTTCAATTGGCTAAGTCGTTCAAGGCTTAGTCGATTGACACTGCTTTAATGAAGTTTGTCGCCCAAATCTTGTGTCTTTAAGCAAGCTCTAGTATAAGAAGCTATCCGCCTTACGGACTAATATCAAAGAGCCTATCCTATAAGTGCTCTACAATAACAACCATAAGCAATATGGAATTAAAATATAATTATGAAACCATCTAACGATACTAGCTTTTTCGGCCATCCAGGGGGCCTAAGAACGCTATTCTTTACAGAAATGTGGGAGCGCATGAGTTACTACGGTATGCGCGCGCTACTTGTTCTTTTTATGACTGCGAGTTTACAAACACAAGGTTTGGGCTTAACCGTCGCAACTGCTGGCGCGATCTACGGCCTATACACAGGTGCGGTATACTTTTTAGGTTTACCTGGCGGTTGGTTAGCTGACCGTCTAATTGGTGGCAGAAGCGCCGTATGGTACGGCGGTATTATTATATTTCTAGGTCACGTCGTACTAGCGATTGACCTTCAAAACTTGTTCTTTGTAGGACTTATTTTAGTTGCTACAGGTACCGGTTTACTTAAACCCAACATTTCAGCCATGGTAGGCCAACAATATGGTGAGGACGATGACCGTCGCGATAGTGGCTACGCACTATACTATATGGGCATCAACATCGGTTCTCTTATTGCCTACTTTGTTACTGGAATTTTAAGAGAAAATGCAGGCTGGCACTATGCGTTTGGCGCCGCTGCTATTGGTATGGCAATCGGCCTAATTCAATATTACTTCAGCAACCGTTCGTTGTCGGCCGACTCTATTGCCCCTGCGAACCCTTATCAAGGTGCGGCTAAGCAGCGCGCATGGATGGGCGTATGGGCAGTTGTTGCGATAGCAGTCGTGGTTATTGTGCTAGCGCATATGGGCACCATTGTTATTGAGCCTGTAGCTCTTGCTCAACAAGTTGCCGTTGTATTTACCGTTATTTTCTTCGCTTACTTTGGTTTTATTTATTTCAAAGGACAATTAAGCGACAACGAGAAAAAGCGCATGTGGGCGCTGTTTTTAGTGTGTGTTGCATCTGCATGTTTCTGGTCTGGTTTTGAGCAAGCAGGCTCTTCACTAAACCTTTTTGCGCAGAATTACACAGACCGTGTGCTTGAAAGCGGCTCTCTGATTACATCAATATTCGGTGTCAACGCAATCCCTACCGTATGGTTCCAACTTTCTAACTCGCTATTTATTATCATTTTGTCGCCTTTCTTCGCGGCACTATGGATTAACCTTGCTAAGCGAATGATTGACCCGTCGTACACCATCAAATGTGCCATAGGTATCGTTATTATGGCATCGGGTTTCTTGGTAATGTTTATGGCGTCGCAATACGCTGCTCAAGGCCTTAAAGTGGCGCCTATGTGGCTTGTTACTACTTACTTCTTGCACACGGTTGGTGAACTGTGCTTGAGCCCAGTAGCATTAAGTGCAGTAAGCAAACTTTCGCCTAAGCGTTTTGCAGGTCAAATGATGGGCGTATTCGTTCTAACTTACTCTATCGGTAACATCATTGCTGGCCTACTTTCAGGTAACTTCGACCCTGAGAAGGTTGAGCAAATGCCTGACCTGTATCTTCAAATTGCCCTATTTAGCATTGCTATTGCTATCGTCATTGGTTTAATGAGCTTTAAGTCTCGTTTCTGGGAAAAAGCAGGCATTGAAGAAAAGGCGTAATTTATTGTTAGCATGTTTTAAGTGCTGACCAATTACCCTACAATAACCGCCGCAACGTGACGTTCCGGCGGTTTTTTATTAAAGGTTTCGTAATAAGGGCTTTGAGTAAACCTATGAAGTTTTATTTTTCTACTAGAGACATTCCTGCCTTACAAGGTCTTCCCTTAACAGAGCGTGTTAAATTGCTCGACCAGGCAGCTAAACGACTTTCTGTTCCAGAGAAGACTTTACTGAATGTTCTAAAGTTACTCGTTATTGTTCCCGTATTTGCCCTTATTCTTCAAACCGCGTCTAATTGGACCTCGTTACTGTGGGCTTTTGTGGTATTTTTAGTTTATCCATTGGTTATAAAACCTTTTCAATATTCCATCTGCGCTAAATACATTGCGCAACCGTCTAGCAAGGAGAATGCATGAAGACCATCTTAGTCACTGGTGGTGCAGGCTATATAGGTAGCCACACAGTTCTACAGTTACTTGAACAAAACTACGGCGTTGTCGTACTGGATAACCTAGCCAATTCAAGTGCTGAATCACTGCGTCGCGTTGAAGCGCTAACAGGTAAATCGGTTACTTTTGTACAAGGCGATATTCGCGATACCGCAGTGCTAGATGATATTTTCAGCGAGCACAGTGTTTCTGCAGTCATTCACTTTGCCGGCCTAAAAGCGGTAGGTGAGTCTGTGCAAAAACCACTTTCGTATTACGAAAACAACGTGTACGGAACGCTAACGCTATGTAAAGCTATGCAGAAGCACAACGTAAAGAATATTGTGTTTAGCTCATCTGCTACGGTTTACGGCGACCCAGCATCGCTTCCGCTACAAGAAGATATGGCGACAGGTCAACCGACTAACCCTTACGGTATGTCTAAGCTTATGGTTGAACATATGCTTAGCGATCTTTATGTATCGGATAGTGACTGGAACATTGTTTTACTACGCTACTTTAACCCGGTTGGCGCGCACGAGTCGGGCCAAATTGGTGAAGATCCTAATGGTATTCCAAACAACCTAATGCCTTATATTTCTCAGGTAGCTACCGGTAAACTCGAACAGCTAAGCGTATTTGGTGACGACTACGATACTGTCGACGGTACAGGCGTACGCGACTACATCCATGTAGTAGATCTTGCCAACGGTCACTTAAAAGCACTTGATCGACTGAACCTTAATATGGGCTTGGATAAGTACAACCTAGGTACAGGACAGGGCTATTCAGTTATCGAAATGATTAAGGCGTTTGAAAAAGGCTCGGGCAAAACTGTTCCTTATAAAATAGCTCCTCGCAGAAGCGGCGATGTCGCCGCCTGTTACGCCGACCCTACTAAAGCAGCCACAGAGCTTAACTGGCATGCTGAAAAGGGCTTAGAAGACATGTGTGCAGACACATGGAACTGGCAGTCACAAAACCCGATGGGTTACCCTAAGGACTAATTAGCCTTTTATAAGCCTTGTCCTTTACAGGCACGTAGCCAAATAACGTAAAAGGCAAAAAAAAGCCATGCTGTGAAAGCATGGCTTTTTTGTAATAGTAATATAGGCTCTATTGAAAAATAACGCTAAAGATACTCTCAATCCTTAAGCCTGTTTAAACTAGTTACCGTCTTTTGATTTACCCGCTTCTTTCGTGTCCTGAGGTTTTTCATCACTTTCAACCGGCGCATCGTTTAGCTTGGTAGCGTCATCAGCAGCTTCATCGTCTAACTCTTCAGACGGCTCTTCATAGCTATCAAAATCGTTGCCTTCCAGCATAGCTTCGAAATCTGCAAAATCATCTAACTGCTCTTCATCTAGCGCTTTGTCACCACTTTTTCCGTCAGTAACGCGAAATTCAAGATTCTCAAAATAAGCATTTTTAACGAACGCATAATCGTCAACGGATTGCTCAAGCTGTGCTTCTTGATCAAGTAATTGAGCTCTTGTTTCAAGTACTGAAATACCAATACGAGCGAAGTTTACAGAGCCTTCAAGTAGCGACATTGGAAATGCAAAACCGTCAACATAGTCACCGGTGAAGCTTCGCAGATCGCTTGGGCCTAAAAATGGCAACATTAAGAAAGGCCCAGTATCTAAGCCCCACACGGCTAGGGTTTCACCAAATTGTTCCCGCTTACGTTCAATACCGATTTTTGATGCGACGTCGAAGGTGCCGACTAAGCCCACCGTAGTATTAATCAGGAAACGAGCTAGGCTGTCTAGACCATCATCTACCTTGCCTTGAAACATATTATTTAAAAAGTTTGCAGGCTCTTGAAGGTTATCCGTAATGTTGACTAAGCCGGTGCGTGCAGGCTGAGGCATTACGGTTACATAAGTAACTGTAATAGGACGAAGAATATATGCATCCAATACATCCCAGTTAAAATCCCAAATCTCGCGGTTTACTGGTTCAAGCGGATCTCGTGGATCGGATGTATCTACTACAGCAGCATTTGTCCTAGAATTTTGCGATTGAGACTGCGCCTGCTCCTGAGCATGGTTGCTCGCACAGCCACCTAAAAAACTTGCGGCAATAATCAACCCAGTAGCGAGCGATTTAGACAAATCCATACTTATAATTCCTTATCAATAATAATGCTTAGTGAAGAAATTTCATTGGCAATAACACTCGAATTTACACTACCTTGCCATTCCCCTTGAGCTACCGCCACATTGCCATCTTTCGATAGCCTTGCGGTAACCACTACATCAGAAAGCGCAGCAAGTGTAAATTGCGGCATCATAGCGTTCTCGGTAGTTAATGTTACAGAAACCGGAAAGTCTTCTATTGGCAACTTAGCCACTGCAGCGGGCATTCTATTATCTGAGTTAGCATCTTGAGCAAACACAATTAAAAAGCCTTCTTTAGGCGCGCTAGCTTTGGCGTCATCAGACAAATTAACGGTAATAGTAAAACCAGCAACGGCTTCCTTGATATCGCCCTGTGCACCTGTATCATCCACAGGTTCTGCATCAGAGCGTTGTATCGCTACCATTTCGCTGGTATTTCCCTCTAGCTCTTTTATACGCGCAATTAAACGCTGGGCCATATCGCTATCTGCTGGCAGTTTGCCTTCAACTTGCTGATAAAAACGACGAGTATTATTAAGATCACCAAGTTGAGCAGAAACCACTGCCATCATAAGCGCGAGATTATCATTCTCAGGGTTATCATTAAGCAAGCCTAATAAGATAGATTGCGCGCGTTCCAAGTTATTTACATCACCCGTGGTCATCAAAGCTTGAGCTAGCGTAATGCGGTTACCTGAATTAGTAGGCGCCAAACTAACTGCTTTATCTATAGCTTCAATAGCCTGCACTTCTTGCCCAACACTCAACATCAATCTGCCGAAATACATCCAGCCAGTATCGTCTTCGGGCTCTTCTCTCAAGCGCTGGCGTATGGCAAGAGCAAGACTAGCAATATCTCGTTGGGTCAGGTTATTCGCGTTACCGCTAGCAAGCTGTTGACTTAGCTCGGGTAGCGCTTCAATTGCTTCATTTGCCTGAGCCACACGCTCCATCTGGTTCACTTGCGAATACACAATTGTTCCGCATACAACTGCAAGTAGACCACCTATTAACAGTGGCAATTTAGCGTTACCGGTTTTGTGTTGGTGAAATGCACTTTCATCCACAAGTGCCAGTTTAAGTTCATCAACCGCCTGGCGCTTGTCGTGCTCACTAATAAGCCCTTCTTGCACCTCGCGGTCAAGTTCGGCAAGGCGCTGCTTCACAATTTGCGTATTGCTCAAACTGTCTTGTTTTGCATGATTTTTATTGCGCAGCCATGGGAAAGCGACAATTAAAAGAACAAGCGTGATTAAGCCTGAAACAATAATATAAAACTCAGACCAACTCATTCTTTCTCTCGCTCCAACATTTCATCCGCTTTGGCTAACTTAGCGGCCATATCTTCAGGTGGCGTTACCGATTTTCGGCGAATTACAACCAACAAGGCAATGAAAATAAACAATACTGGGCCAGCCCAAAGCCACAATGTCGCAGCCGTAACAGGCGGTTGGTAATGCACAAAGTCGCCATAGCGCGACTTCATGAATTCAATGACTTCCTGCTCCGTTTTGCCCTGTTTGAGTAGGGTGTATACTTTTCGGCGCATGTCGTGGGCAATCATGGCGTCGCTATCTGCAATATTTTGGTTTTGACACATTGGGCAACGCAGTTCAGCGGTAAGTTTTAAAAAGCTCTCACGTTGTGCTGAAGTATCGAAGGTAAATTTATCTTCAGCGGCGTGTACCGAGAAAGCGCCAAGTATCAGCAAAAAGGCAAGAACTCTAGCCACTAGCGTTTTGAAAACGGAAAAGTTGAAAGTTTTACCGTGAGCACTACGCTCATCTGTACTAGCGCTATAGGCTCTACAACGAAGATGAGTAGCATTTCTAGGTAACATTATCACTCTCCTCCTTGAACACTTTGGACATCACTCATTACAGCATCGACGTCCACTTTTCTATCTTCACTTACTTTGCCAGATGCTTCAGCAACTAGCTTGTTATAAAGCGGCCCAACTTTTGAGTTCCACACGCGCTCATTAATGTCGCCTATGTGGTGCATGCGAATAATGCCCTCAGCATCAATCACAAAGTGCTCAGGCGCACCGGTAACGCCAAGGTCAAGGGAGGTATCGCGATAAACATCGAAAATATTGTAAGCGTAAGGGTTGCCATAGCGGCTGAGCATGTCGGTGACTTCTTGCTGAACGCGACTGAGTGTTTTTGTGCCAAAGTCTGGGTCTAAATCTTGGTCGAAATACAACCCTACAATGTGAACATTTTGCTCATTCTTAAGCTGAGTAAGGTACGGCATTTCGACAGCGCAAGTCACACACCATACCCCCCATACATTTAAGATAGTCACCTTTCCTTTTAAATCTTCTGGGGTATAGGTTACATCTGGCTGCATGAGGTCTGGCAGTGAGAATGAAGGTAACGTTTTGTCTTGAACCTGAGAGTCTAACTCTCTAGGGTCAGAAAAAAGCCCTTTAAACAGGAAAATAACCAGTAAAGAAAACAGCACCAATGGAATGGCAACAAGTGGAGCTTTTTTCATTATGCGCCTCCTTTCACTGACGAGTTTGGTGTATCTGATACTTGACCGTGAGACTGCACTGCATCATTGTCATTTTTACCAACGAATACACGTTTGATCTTCTTAATTTTAGCCATACGATAACGCTTGTCACTAATGGAGAAAATGCCGCCTATCGCCATTACTACCGCGCCAGCCCATAGCCAGATAACAAACGGTTTAATGTAAATACGAATGGCCCAAGCACCGTTATCTAACGGTTCCCCCATAGCAATAAATAAGTCTCGTGCTAGGTTTGAATGAATAGCCGCTTCCGTCATCGGCATGCGCTGCACAATGTACAAACGTTTCTCAGGCTCTAGATGCGCTATTAATTCGCCGTCTTGATAAACGTCGAATACGCCTTTGTCCGCTTCAAAATTCGGCCCTTGCACTTTACGTACGTCTTTGAAGTTAAAATCATAACCACCTAGAGAAACGGTATCGCCAATATCCATGCGCACATCCCGCTCCATTTCGTAGTTTGAAACAAGAGTAATACCAATGATACAAATAGCGAAGCCCACATGCCCTAACACCATGCCCCAGTGGCTTGGCGTAAGCTTGCGAAGTTTAGCTATTACTGACGCATTATCAGCATTACGTGAAGGCATAGCTGTTAAACGCTGCATCACTTCTTGCACTGTGGTGACGAGGATCCAAAACACCAACACCATACCCAACATACCCATGTAAGTTGGTTCGTCGTAGGCAAAGTTCACTAGTACACCTGCACTTAGTGCTATTCCACCTGCAACCAACAGTTGTTTTTGCAGTTCGCTGGCTTTTTGCTGCTTCCAGCGCGTTAGTGGACCAAGCCCTAGTATCAATACAAAGGGCACAATCAATAAGGTGAACATTTGGTTAAAGAACGGGGCGCCTACGGAGATACTGCCTAAGCCTAACTCTTTGTGAACAAGAGGCAGTAGCGTACCAAGAAGAACAACCAATGTTGCTGCACACAGAAAAACATTGTTGCCCATTAACAGCACTTCACGAGAAAAAGCTTGGTAACGTCCTGGGCTTTTAAGCGAAGCCGCGCGCATGGCATAAAGCAGCAATCCAAAACCGCTAAGTACAATCAATATGCCTAAAATGAACAAGCCTCGAGTAGGATCGCTTGCAAACGAGTGCACCGAAACGATGACCCCAGAACGTACTAAAAAGGTACCTAATAAACTCAAACTAAATGCGGCAATTGCAAGCAGCACTGTCCAAGATTTAAACGCCTTTCGCTTTTCGGTCACTGCCAGCGAGTGCATATGGGCCGTACCTACCAACCAAGGCATGAAAGAAGCATTCTCTACTGGGTCCCAGAACCACCAGCCGCCCCAGCCAAGTTCGTAATACGCCCACCAGCTCCCTAACGCAATGCCTACAGTCAGAAACGCCCACGCTGAGATCACCCACGGCCTTGACCAACGCGCCCAGGTTGAATCTAACTGACCCGAGATAAGTGCTGAAATAGCAAAAGCGAAAGCGACAGAAAAGCCTACATAGCCCATATAGAGCATAGGCGGGTGAATGATCATACCAAAATCTTGCAGCAGCGGATTAAGATCTCGCCCGTCTACAGGGAAAAACGGCAGCATGCTGTTAAAAGGGTTTGAGGTAAGCAGCATAAATAAATAAAAACCAATGCCTACCATGCCTAATACCGACAGTACTCTAGCAACCATAGCAAGAGGTATTCCCTTACTAAATATGGCCACTGCCACGGTCCAGATTGAAAGCATCAAGACCCACAGTAGGAATGAACCTTCATGACCGCCCCACACTGCGGTAATTTTATAATAGATAGGAAGCCGGCTATTTGAATGCTGCGCAACGTAAGCCACGCTGAAATCATCGGTAACGAACGCATAGGTCAAGCAGACATAGGCAATAAGTGTAAAAGTAAACAGGCCAATGGCTAACGGCTTGGCCGTAGCCATTAACGTTTCATGCTGACGGTGAGCACCCCATAACGGATAAACCGCCAATAAAATAGAGAGCACTAGCGCAAGCGTCAGCGCAATATTTCCAATCTCAGGCACCATAGATTATTTGCCTCCAGTGCCGTTAGACGACTCGTAGGAAGGCATATTGTCTGGCTTAACGTGTTTAATGCCTTTCATTTTTTCAGCCAATTCAGGTGGCATGTATTCTTCATCATGTTTCGCTAGTACTTCCTGCGCTTTAATACTGCTCTCTCCAGTAAGTACCCCCGTTGCCACAATGCCCTGCCCTTCGCGGAACAAATCAGGCAGAATTCCGTTGTAAGTCACGGTAACCGTTGGACCGGTATCGATTAAGTCGAAGCTCACCGCTAAGCTTTCCTGATCCCGTTTCACACTGCCAGGAACCACCATACCGCCTATACGAAGACGCTGGCCTACTTGTGGTTTTTGTCCATTTTTGCCTTCAATAATTTCGCTAGGCGTATAAAAAAGGTCAATACTGTCGTTTAGAGCGTAAAGCATCAATCCAATTGCACTTACTACTAAAAAACCGATAATTCCTACTACGGTCAATCGCTGCTTTCGTCTCGGGTTCATGCAACTCTCACTTCGAAAAACTAATAAACGATAAAAACGCAAATAAATGCTAAGTTCACTCTTAACGTTAAACTAGGCATTGTCTTGCTGTTGCTGTCGCGCTTTTTTAATGCGCGCTTTGCGTTCTTTTTCTACCACCACTTGCTTTAAAAGGCCGCGGTGCTTAATGAAACTTTGTACGGCGATAATGGCCATTGCCACAAAAGTAACGCCAAACGACAGCCATACGTAAAACGCATAGCCACCCATAGCTAAAAAATCGGCAAAAGACTCAAACTGCATCTTAATTGCCCTCTTTCACAAATGTACTTGCCGCATCGCTTTGCTGCTTTGACATTGCTTTCATTGCCAACGCTTGTACCCAAGGCCTGTGCATTTCTCGTAATACAATTTCATTACGTAAACGCACTGTGGTTACAGCACCAATAAAGAAAGCAAAACCCAGTAAGCTAATTAACAGCGGCCACAACATTTCAGGCGCAATCGAAGGGTTGTCAAACTTACTGATTGTCGCACCTTGATGTAACGTGTTCCACCACTCTACTGAGTAGTGAATAATGGGAATATTTACAACGCCAACAAGTGCCATTACACCTGCGGCTTTACCAGCCTGCTGTTTGTCCTCAAATGCACCGTAAAGGGCAATAACCCCCATGTACAAGAAAAGTAGAATAAGCTCTGACGTCAAGCGTGCATCCCACACCCACCAAGCTCCCCACATGGGTTTACCCCAAGCCGCACCGGTGAACAGAGCGATAAAGGTCATCACTGCACCAATGGGCGCCATGGCAATCATGCTCATATAAGCAGTACGCCACTGCCAAACCATACCTACCAGGGCTGCAATTGCCATAGCAACATAGGTTCCCATAGACAAAATAGCGCTTGGTACATGGATGTAAATAATACGAAACGAATCACCTTGCTGATAATCTTGGGGCGCAAAGGCAAGCCCCCATACAGTGCCTATGCTCAAGCACACTAAAGCACCAACCCAAAACCAAGGCTGTAAAGTTAAACAAAGCTGGTAAGCACGCTCTGTTTTTGCGTAGGGGTGTAACCACTTCCACATTAGTTTTGACTCACTTTTAAAGAATACGCGATGGCAAACGGTGCCAATGCCGCAGCCAATAAAAGCATGGCGGCAATAATAGCAAGTTGCGCATGATAAGGTAATTGCAGTGCGGCAGAATCAACAGCCGACGTGGCAAATATCAGTAAAGGAATGAAGACAGGGATCAGTAACAGCGCTAAAAGTACTCCGCCCTTCTGCAATCCAACGGTAAGTCCTACCGCAATCGCGCCAATCAAAGAAAGTAGCGGCGTGCCCAGCAGCAAAGTTAAAACAAGCGCGATATACATATCCACTGTCAAATTTAAAAACATCGCTAATAAGGGCGAAAGCAAAAATAAGGGCACGAAACTAACCAACCAGTGTACGGTTACTTTTACCGCGCTTACCGCCGGTAACGCCATGCCAGAAAGCATGTATTGCTCTAACGAACCGTCTTGAAAGTCATCGCGAAAAAGCCTTTCCATCGCCATTAAAGAGGACAGTATGGCGGCAATCCAAATTACCCCTGGCCCTATGCGCTGTAGGGTATCGGGAGACGGGCTAACGCCTAACGGAAACAAAGTCACTACCATGGTTAAAAACATGAGTGGCTGCACCAATTCCGCTTTTTGCTTAAAAGCGATGTGCATGTCGCGCTTAAAAATACCTTTGTAAAGTGACATTAAAAGCGGTACTCCAAATCGAATACACGGTGTTCGCCAGCTGCGTTCGACAAAGATTGATGTGACGTAGTGATAATAAGACCGCCGTTACTCACGTGCTCTTTCATACTCGTTTCAAGTAAGTTAACCCCTTTTACATCAAGCGCTGTAAACGGTTCATCCAATATCCACACCTTTGCTGGTTTTAGCCATAGTCTTGATAGCGCCACACGACGCTGCTGACCGGCCGATAAGTACCTTACAGGCACATCTTCAAGTCCAACCAATCCCACTTTCTCTAACACGTCAAAAAGCGTGTTATCAGGCACCGAAACCTTGTGCTGAGCTAACCAGAACGATAGATTATCTAAGGCAGAAAGGCTGCCGTTAGTACCGCTTTTGTGACCGAGATAAAAAAGGTCGTGGTAGTAGCCTGCCTTGTCCTCTGAAATGTCCACTCCGTTGTACAGTACTGCGCCTGCATCGGGCGAACTCAGCCCTGTTAAAATTCGCAGCAAGCTGGTTTTCCCTGCACCGTTAGACCCGCGTAAATACAGCAACTCACTGGAATCGACAACCAGTGAAAGCCCTTCAAATAGGGTCCTGTCTCGTTTGCTGCATGTTAACCCGCGCGCCTCTAACACTGCCTAGCTACTCCAACGTTCAGAAGAGGTTATAAAAAATGGCGCTAGTCTACCACATGAACGCTTTTTCGCAGTCGCGAATTCCAATTAAATATGATTTACTTCAACGACAAAGGCATTTTCACTTAGGTTATCTTGCCTTTAATGGGGAGTTTTTCTCTGTGCTATTGGTGCTCCTGCGTTAATAGGAAAACAGCCCTTAATAGCTTTGCTATACTTAAAATAGTAAGGAAAAGCGCCACCGTGCCGATATCACAATCATGACAACACCATTATCATCACTATTGGCAGCCGCTTCGAATCCACCTTCAGGCTCTGGTTCTGCATCCTTATCACAAGCAGGAAGTGTAAACGCTGCGGCTCAAGGGCAAAAAGGAAGTTCGTCTCCCGCTATTACTAATGCCGCATTGTCTCAGGCAGCCGCGTTAGATAATGCCGCTAAAGTAATAGTTGAACGTTTGCCCGAACGGGTATTAGCAATAAGCGCCCCGGTAAATAGCAACTCATCAAGTAGCGCAACTTCAGCTGCACAAGCACTTAATGTTGCCCTACCTGCCGAGATAGATGCAAAACTGTCAAAGCAAGCAATTAGCAATGCGCAGCTTGCTCTTTTACCTCAAAGTACTCTGGCCGAAAAACCTGGTGCTCAGCGTGCTGTGTTGCTTACCACAAGTTTGTCGCAACAGAACGTGGTATTAACGGCCCCGGATAAAGCAGATTTGTTCAGTGCTGTTGCAAAGGCGCTCGCTGCAAATAATGCTGCAGTGACCCTTAAAGGAGAACTCGCTATTTCAACAAAAAGCGAGAACTTCGGGCAGCTTCTACTTACTACTTCAAAAAACGACGTCCTGCCACTTAGCGACATAAGCACTGAAAAGCTTGATAGTGCAGCTAAAACCGCACTGCAAAAGTTGCTTGGACAGCAAGTTGTCTTAAGGCTAAATCGAGAAAGTAATGGCGGTATCACACTCCAGATTTCTCAGGAACTCTCAAAATCAGGCAATGCTCCAAGAGTTAACGCCAGTAATTTAGCCACTATTACACATAAAAATGTAAGTGCAAATTTACAACAGCAGGTTATTGCGAGTTCGATTAAACAAGGTGGCGTGGCAATTGAGCGCAATTCCAATAACCCTCCAAGCCTTAATGCTGTAATAAAAAGTTCAGATACCAAACCGGACGCTCTAAAAGCTGTATCTGCGCTAACCTTGATTGATAACAAGCTTTCGATACGTACAGCGCAACAAAGCCCGCTAGTCCAAATAAACTTGCCTCAGAGCAGCGCGCCTTCTATATCTATTCCTTCTTTAAAGGCAGAACAGGTAAACAAATTCGATCTGTCACAACTTCCCACAGTAACCGCAAAAGGGACAGAAACAGGATTAGATAGAGGTGCTGGTAGTATTACATCTACTGGCGCACATATTGATAAAGAAGCCCCCACATCACTAAAAGGCTCGGATGTGCACAGGGCAATCACCGCCCTTTCTCGAGTCTTACTCAGTCAAACGGGCAATACAAACCAAGCGTTAAGCCAACTTGTCACTATTGTTGAGAACGGAAAGTTATTGCAAGATGCCCGTGCGACCAAGACACCTGAAGTACAGCATATTGATAAGATATTGCAGCAGCTAAAAGGCCTTGATGCGCTTAACGCCAAACCTTCGCAAGCCAGAGCGGTTAATGGTGACTTTATCGGGCCTCCCAAGCCTACTATAGAGCAATTGATGGCGGCGGCAAAAGCGGCTAAACAATCTAAGACCAATGGGTCAGAAGAAACGATGGGAATGCAAGGAAGGGATAGTGGAAGTAAGCCATCCTTTGTATCACTCGCCTCCCTAGCTCAGTCTCTAAGCGCACAAGCAAAAGGGTTATCAAATAATTTACTAAGTAGTTTTGCTCAGCAGTTGACGGCAATTCAAAGTAAGGGCGCAGATGCTCCCCCTATTATTTCAGACACCGATAAGCCTCTTGCTGGCGTTAAAGCAAGCGAAAGCTTCATGGGAGAGAGCGTAAATGCTACCAACGACGTTAATAACGGACCTAAAAAACTCTCACAAGACATGAACGACCAGGGTTTATCTCAACGCTTGCAGCAGCTTATCTCAACACAAGCCTTGGTAACTACTCCGATTAATTTAACGTCGCCTGTAAGTTCATCAAGCTTCGTACAAGGCATGGTTGCGTTAGTTCAGTTGGCGTTAGCAGGCCGAGCCATGCAAAAACAGCCTAGCTTAAAAACCCAAATAGATGCTCCCAACTCTATCGTTTCAAAAACGCTATCGAATATGGGAGTGACCACGCAACCAAGTCGCGTTAGCCAAGACATGAACCAGTTAGACGGGCGCCAGCAGTTGCTTTCTCAACTTAAAACCTTGCTTAGCAGTCATCAGCAAAGCAAAGTAGCAAGTGTCGACTCTCGCATTCAAGGACAAGATAGTTTCTATTACGTTTTACCGTCGCTTTCACAACACCACAGTCCGCCCGAGCTCTTAATAAAGCGTGACCAGGGTGGGCAAAACGATAAACAAGCAAAGGCGGGCCAACGCTCGCTTTGGAATATCACGATGAAGCTGGACATTGGAGATAGCGGGCAAGTATTGGCGAAGTCAAAGATTGATAAAAGCACGATTACTTTAGATTTATACGCATCGAACGATGAAGTGCTTAGGCGTATTGGTGATACGCTACCCTATCTGCATAAGCGCCTTTCCTCTCTCGGGCTTGTGGTTGAAAATACAAGTTACCAGCGAGGCCATATCCCTGAAACGTTAAACACACGCCCTCACCAGATATTTGAAACTAGGGTTTAGGTAGAAGGTGTATGACTGATTCTCAAAAGACAAAACGCGCTATTGGCCTAAAATACGATGGCGGTGACAAGAAAAACGCGCCGAAAGTAGTATCTAAAGGCTATGGAGACTTAGCTGAGGCGATAATCGCCATGGCTGAAGAAACTGGGATACTTATTCATGAAGACCCGTATTTAAGTGAAGTTCTTACCACGTTAGATGTAGGGCAAGACATACCCGAGTCACTGTATTTCGTCATTGCTGAACTTCTTGCTTACTCATATGTATTGCAGGGGAAAATCCCCCCTGGGTGGGAAGGTATTATCAAACGAGTGGATTTTGAAGTGTGAGGATAAAAAACAACCATTTATATCGCCAAACTGCCCTTTTCTTTTTCATAAGTGATTGTTAAAGGTAAGTTCATTACTGTGCACCGTTCCTCTTTAAAATAAAAGAGCCCGATTTAAGCGAGCTCTTTTGGTATTAAATTGATGTTTGTGAGCTTATCTAAACAGGACTTTTTCTTTATTGAACCAATGGATACAAAAGAAAATTAGACCTGTCGCAATCACCGCCGTAGACGTGAATATGCCAAATAGTGCAAAGTAGTCCATGGTGCCTTTGAACAGCTCTTTCATGGCAAGGGCAACGTTAGTAAGCGGTACCCAAACCCAGCCTCCTTTAAGCTCTACCCCCGGCATCATCGCAATGATTACAGGGAAAATAACTACCATAATTAGTGACCCCATGTAGCTTTGCGCTTCTTTAAATGAGCGAGCGTAGATCGATAGCGATAATAATACTGCCGCAAAAACTGCCACTACAGGTACTAACATCAAGAAAATTAGCAAGAAGTCTACAAGACCTATCATTGACATAATTTCAACGACAAATTCAACAGCCATGCCTTGGGATAGCACTAGACCCCATATGGCCATGGAAGACACCGTTATTAGCGCGGTAACAATGCCTGCGGTGGCTACCGTAAAGAACTTACCTAATACCAACTTGTGACGATCCATTGGCGATATAAGCAGGGTTTCTAAAGTACCACGTTCTTTTTCACCTGCTCCTAAATCTGCTGCTGGTGCCATTGCGCCCTGTAAACACAAAATAAAAATGAAGTAGGGCAACATACCGCCTAAGCGTTCACCCCACACTTCGCGATCATCCGCCACATTTTGCTTTTCTATTTTGATTGGCTTTAGTAAAGCCTCCTGCTGAGTTTCATCGAGGTTTAGCTGTGCAAACGCACTTTGCTGAAATGCATCGGTATATTCATCAATTATGTCGGAAACACGCCCCATAACTTTGTTAAGGCCTGCATCGTTTAAATAAAGCTGAATCTTATGTTGCCCTGAATTTAATACGTCACTGTCAAAACTCTCTGGTATAACCAACACGAAGTCTAACGTTTCGTCTTTAATGAGTTTGGCATAGTCAGTCTCATCGCCAATCGTAACTGGCTCGAATTTATCAGAGGCATCATTAAAAGACTGTACAATTTCCGGTGCATAGGTTTCGCCAACAATCGCGTATTTCAACACCGCGTTTTCCGCTTTGTCCGCCGCTGAACTCATAAAAAAGAATGCCACCCCAAAGATGGCAGGGAATAATAAAAGTGGTAAACCAATCATAAATATGATGGTTTTTTTATCCCGTAATAGCTCTTTGAACTCCTTTTTAAAGATTAACCACATTGCCCATCTCCTCAGAATCCATTGAAAGTGTTTTTAGGAAGCTCTTATGCATTTGTCCAGCCTCTCCGCCATTACCAGAAAGTGCACTAAAGGCAGCCAGTGAATCGTTAAATACTGTTTCTCCTTGATTAATGACTGTTACTTTGTCACAAAGAGCTTGTACTTCGTCGAGGTGGTGGGTAGAGAAAATTACCGGTGTACCTTTATTCTTAAGACGTTGAATGAACTCCATAACCGTACTAGTGGCCATAATATCGAGGCCAGTTGTGGGCTCATCGAGAACAACCAACTCTGGCTCGTGAATAACCGCACGGGCAATCGACACTTTTTGTTTCATGCCTGATGAGAAATTCTCAGCTCTTCTATCAAGGAAGGTTTGCATATCGAGCAAGTCAGCTAACTCTTCAATACGTGCATTAATCACATTTTTTGAAATGCCATGTAGCTCACCGAAGTAGCTAATATTCTCACGCCCACTTAAACGGCCATAGAGACCTGTTGAACTGGAAAGGAAACCAATTTTCTTTCGTGCAATATTGGGGTTAGAAAGTACGTCCTCGCCACCTATAAGCACTTTACCGCTGTCAGGTTTAAGCGCTGTTGAAAGCATACGCAATGTAGTGGTTTTACCTGCGCCGTTAGGCCCTAACAGTCCAAGAACCTGACCTTTTTCGCAAGTAAAAGACACATCCCTTACTGACTGAAAATAACGCCCTTTTAAACGCGGGTCCTTCTTCTCTTGTTCGCTAAGCTTTTTCGGGTTTTCCACCGTAAAGCGTTTAGCGAGACCTGATATTTCAATCATTCCCTTTCCCTCTTGTTGTAAGCTATTATCAATATTAATTATTGTTTGAGGCTTACTTTGCTGTAGCCGCAAATTTGCCTTTTTTATATTCCAAAACGTTGAACCTTGGAAATACACCAAAAGCCAACCTTTCTTTGTAGTCTTCGCTTATCGTACTTTATTACAGCATTCCCTGTTTTTATTTTTTGTACAAGTTTCAACCGGATATTAAGTGTTAGTGAATATTTCTTAATATAACCCTTAGCAAAGACATAAAAAAACCCACCTCTCGGTGGGTTTTTAGCATGCTTGTAGAAGCTATCTTATTCAGGAAGTACGTCGTCTTCGCCCTGTGGCAATGCTTCTTCAGCCTGCATGGTTTTAGAAAGCAATAATTCTTGACGGATTTTTGCTTCGATCTCATTAGCTGTTTCAGGGTGTTCTTTAAGGTACTTCATTACGTTTGCTTTACCTTGACCAATACGATCACCCTTGTAGCTGTACCAAGCACCGGCTTTATCAACAAGCTTCTGCTTAACACCAAGGTCGATTAGCTCAGCTTCTTTACTGATACCTTCACCATAGCGGATCATAAACTCAGCTTGCTTAAACGGAGGCGCGACTTTGTTCTTCACTACTTTCACGCGAGTTTCATTACCGACTACCTCATCGCCTTCTTTAACTGCGCCAATACGGCGGATGTCTAGACGAACAGATGAGTAGAACTTAAGTGCGTTACCACCAGTTGTGGTTTCTGGGTTACCAAACATTACACCAATTTTCATACGAATTTGGTTAATGAAGATACACAGTGTATTTGAGCGCTTGATATTACCTGTAAGCTTACGCAGTGCTTGTGACATTAGACGGGCCTGAAGACCAACGTGAGAATCACCCATGTCACCTTCAATTTCCGCTTTAGGTGTAAGCGCTGCTACCGAGTCAACAATAACAACGTCTACCGCACCTGAACGTACTAGCATGTCGCAAATCTCTAGTGCTTGCTCACCTGTGTCAGGCTGAGAAACTAATAGTTCGTCAATGTTTACGCCTAGTTTTTCAGCGTAAACAGGGTCTAGGGCGTGCTCGGCATCTACGAAGGCACAGGTTTTACCCTTCTTCTGAGCTTCAGCAATAACCTGAAGCGTTAGCGTTGTTTTACCTGATGATTCAGGACCGTAAATTTCGACTACACGGCCACAAGGTAAACCACCTATACCTAGAGCGATATCAATGGTTAGTGAGCCAGTAGAAATCGCTTCAATATCCATGGCTTGGTTGTCGCCCAAGCGCATAATTGCGCCTTTACCAAATTGCTTTTCAATTTGACCAACTGCGGCGGTTAAAGCTTTTGATTTGTTATCGTCCACGTATGTATCCTCTAGGATTTGCGGTTAAATTCTTTTTTGATGTCTTCCATTTATTAAATGAAATTACCAAATAATGATCACATTCTATACTGTACAAGCATACAGTTTCAACCAGTGTTTTTAAATTTCGCTCAACATTCTAACTAAGTGCGTTATGGCAAAAGTAATAGCATGCTCTCGCACTTCGTCTCTATCACCACTAAACACCTTTTTAATTTGTTCTTCTTGCTGATCACATAAAAAGCCAAACCACACAGTACCCACTGGCTTTTCTTCGCTGCCACCGCCAGGACCGGCAATTCCGCTCACCGTCACAACTAGCTGTGCGCCACTATTGCGGTGCACACCGTCTGCCATTTCTTTTACCGTTTGCTTCGACACTGCACCATGCTTTAAAAGCGTTTGATCGGTAACGCCTAGTAGGCTTTGCTTCGCATCATTTGAGTACGTCACCCATGATTGATTAAACCAGTCAGAGCTTCCCGAAACACTGGTGAAAGCAAAGGCAATACCACCACCGGTGCACGATTCAGCGCTAGATACACTCCAACCTTTTGCTCTAAGTGCATCTCCGAGTGCCTGAACTTGCACAGATAATGCGCTATCAAGCGCTAAAGGGCTGGTGTTTACCGTCGAATCAGTTGAAAATGTTGTGCTCATTTGGATATACCTAGTTACACCTGTTGTGCTTTATCAGATCTTCGCTTGATCTTAGTGGGCGTGAGTTTATCATCTATTCCCCTCAACAGGCATTAAACCCAGCAACAAATTCGCAGAGGCATTTTTTGGAATCACATACTCCTATGATGCGCCAGTACCTAACTATTAAGGCGCAGCATCCGAATATTTTATTATTTTATCGCATGGGCGACTTTTACGAGTTGTTTTACGACGATGCCAAAAAAGCTGCGGAATTACTGGATATATCGCTAACCGCAAGAGGGAAGTCTGGCGGCGAGCCTATCCCTATGGCAGGTGTGCCCTACCATGCAGTGGAGAGCTACCTCTCGCGCTTAGTCAAAATGGGCGAGTCGGTTGCCATTTGTGAACAGGTTGGCGACCCTGCTACTAGTAAAGGCCCTGTGGAACGCGCGGTACAGCGCATTGTTACGCCTGGTACAGTAACCGACGAAGCGCTGCTAGAAGAGCGTCGCGACAATATTCTTGCGGCGGTGTGCGGTCATAGTATGCATTATGGTTTAGCCACATTAGATGTCACCAGTGGCAGGTTCGTTATTTTCGAAAGTGATAGTGATGAAGGCCTATTGGCAGAGATTCAGCGCGTTAGCCCGGCAGAACTCCTTTACCCTGAAGGGTTTGAAAGTTTAGCTCTGGTTGAAAATCGTAAAGGGCTTAGACGCCGCCCTGAGTGGGAATTCGACATCGATACTGCCACCGAACAGCTAAATGCTCAGTTTGAAACCAAAACGTTAGACGGCTTTGGAGTAAAAGGTATAACAAAAGGCCTAGGCGCAGCAGGATGTGTTTTACAGTATGTCAAAGATACTCAGCGCATGGCATTGCCACATATACGACGCATTCAAACCGAGCAGCAAGATAGCCGTGTGCAGCTTGATGCCGCCACCCGCAAAAATTTAGAGCTTACTCATAATTTATCGGGTGGACAGGAAAATACCCTGTTCAGCGTGATGGATACCACTACCACCGCCATGGGTAGCCGTATGCTACAGCGCGTTATTCATTCGCCTTTAACCGATCAGCATGAACTGCACAGCCGTCTTGATGCTGTTGAAACTTTCATTATCGACGACCCTGAAGATATTCGACTAGCGCTAAAACACATTGGTGATATAGAGCGTATTATGGCCCGCTTAGCCCTTCGTTCTGCGCGCCCTCGTGACTTTGCTCGCCTGAAAAATGCATTTAACGCGCTGCCTGATTTACAAGATGCCTTAGCTCGGTTCGATACAGGGCAAATTAGAAGTATCAGCGAAACCATTGGCACTTACCCAGAGCTTCAAGCCTTATTAAACGATGCCATTATCGATAATCCGCCAGTGGTAATACGGGATGGCGGCGTGATTGCCGAGGGCTATAACGCCGAACTTGATGAATTGCGCAAGTTATCACAAGGCGCTACTGACTACCTAGACGCGATGGAGCAACGTGAGCGCGAGCGCACGGGCATTTCTACGCTAAAAGTGGGCTATAACAAAGTTCACGGGTTCTTTATTGAAATTAGCCGGGCGAACAGTGCTCTAGCGCCCGCTGAATATATTCGAAGACAAACGCTTAAAAACACTGAACGTTATATTACGCCCGAACTTAAAGAGCACGAAGATAAAGTATTAAGCAGCCAAGGCGCTGCGCTTGCTCTTGAAAAGCAGCTTTATGAAGCCTTATTCGACAACTTTGCACCGCACTTGAATAATTTAATTGAAACCGCCGCAGCGCTTGCCAAGCTTGACGTGCTGTGCTGTTTTGCCGAACGTGCAGTCTCCCTTGATTGGTATCGACCTCATTTAAGCCAAGAATGCGCGCTTACTTATGAAGCTGGTCGCCACCCTGTGGTTGAGAACGTAATGAAAGACCCTTTCATCGCCAACCCGCTTCAGCTAGACACTGAGCGCCGCATGCTGATTATTACCGGCCCGAACATGGGCGGTAAATCGACCTACATGCGCCAAACCGCGCTCATTGCATTATTGGCCTGTATTGGCAGTTTTGTGCCTGCAGAAAACGCCCACATTGGCAAGCTGGATCGCATCTTCACCCGAATTGGTGCATCAGATGACTTAGCCTCAGGCCGCTCTACCTTTATGGTTGAGATGACAGAAACAGCGAACATTCTAAACAATGCCACTGAAAACTCGCTAGTATTAATGGATGAGATTGGTCGCGGCACAAGTACCTATGATGGATTATCACTAGCTTGGGCCTGCGCAAGTTACTTGGCAAAGCAGCTAAACGCTTATACGCTTTTTGCTACACATTATTTCGAACTGACTGAACTCCCAGAAACGCAAAGTGGCGTGGTAAACGTGCATTTAGATGCGATGGAATTTGAAGATACTATTCGCTTTATGCATACGGTATCAGAGGGCGCAGCGAGCAAAAGCTTCGGTTTACAGGTCGCCCAGCTTGCAGGCGTTCCTAAAGCGGTAATAAAAGCAGCGCAGCAGAAGCTTGCCGTATTAGAATCTTCACATCTTATGACCAGCACCGAAAGTGGGTCAGAGAAAGCCAACGGTGAGTCTTCTATACCAAAGAGTTCGTCAAAAGGTTTAAGTAAAACCAGCGTCTCAGGTAATGCCACGTCAAATACTAAAGGCCAAGCAGAAATGCTATTTCCCGATAAACCGCATCCAGTAGTAGAGACACTTGAAAACTTATCGCCCGATGAGCTATCACCGCGCCAAGCGCTAGACCTTATTTACACACTTAAGCGCCTAAGCCAGTCTTAAACCAAGCTTAAGCGCGTATAAATTGCGCATCATGTGGGCAAATTGATTGTCTGCCCACATGATTTTGCGTATACTATCGCCCCGTCCAAAGTGTAGCTGGTTTTGTTCTAAACTCAGCCTATATTTACCATACAACCCAAACGTTCTAGGTTTCGCATGACAAATTATATTTTCGTCACAGGTGGTGTAGTTTCATCGCTAGGTAAAGGTATTGCTGCAGCATCGCTGGCCGCAATTCTGGAAGCTCGCGGTCTCACCGTAACCATGTTAAAACTCGACCCTTACATCAATGTCGATCCTGGCACTATGAGCCCTATCCAGCATGGTGAAGTATTTGTTACTGATGACGGCGCCGAGACCGATCTGGATCTTGGTCACTACGAGCGTTTTATTCGCACTCGCATGACAAAGCGCAACAACTTCACTACTGGTCGTGTGTATGAAGAAGTACTTAAGCGCGAACGTCGCGGTGATTACTTAGGTGCGACTATTCAGGTGATCCCTCACATCACAAACGAAATTAAGCGCCGCGTAATTGAAGGCGCTGAAGGTCATGATGTAGCTATCGTTGAAGTGGGCGGAACCGTTGGTGACATCGAGTCACAACCGTTCTTGGAAGCAATTCGCCAGCTTGGTACAGAAGTGGGCCGTGAACGCGCTATGTTCATGCATTTAACGCTAGTGCCCTATATGCCAGCGTCAGGCGAAGTCAAAACTAAGCCTACGCAGCACTCGGTAAAAGAGTTGCGTTCTATTGGTATTCAGCCAGACATTCTTGTGTGCCGTTCAGTAGGTGCATTACCAGCCAGCGAACGTTCTAAAATAGCGCTGTTCACAAACGTTGCTGATAAAGCCGTTATTTCACTAAAAGACGTAGACAGCATTTACCGTATTCCTGCTGCACTTAAAGCGCAAGGTATGGACCAGCTGGTTGTAGACCGCTTTGGTCTTGAGTGCAATGAAGCCGATCTATCAGAATGGGAACAAGTACTTTACGCAGAGTCTAACCCAACGGCTGAAGTAAATATCGGAATGATCGGCAAGTACGTTGAATTGCCAGACGCTTATAAGTCGGTTAATGAAGCGCTTAAGCACGCTGGTCTTAAAAACCGTCTTACCGTGAACATTCATCACATCGACTCACAAGATGTGGAAAGCAAAGGTACACAAATCCTAGAGCAGTTAGATGCTATCTTAGTACCTGGCGGCTTCGGTGAACGCGGTATTGAAGGTAAAATCGCAGCAGCCCGTTATGCCCGTGAAAACAAGGTGCCTTACTTAGGCATTTGTTTAGGTATGCAAGTCGCGCTTATCGAATATGCACGTAATGTGGCAGGTATGGAAAACGCGAACAGTACTGAATTTAATCCAGACACACCTTATCCTGTTGTGGGTCTTATTACCGAGTGGTTAGACGCTGCGGGTACCACTGAAGTACGTACCGAAACGTCTGATTTGGGCGGCACTATGCGCTTAGGTAGCCAGCTTTGCCACCTTATCGAAGGTACAAAAGTTCACGAGATGTACGGCAATGCCGAGATTTATGAGCGTCACCGTCACCGTTACGAAGTAAATAACAACCTGCGCGACCAAATTGAAGCGGCGGGATTAAAGGTAAGTGGTTTGTCCACTGACAAGCGACTTGTAGAAGTGGTGGAAATCCCTGATCATCCATGGTTCATTGCGGGCCAATTCCACCCTGAGTTCACATCAACTCCTCGGGATGGACACCCACTGTTTACTGGTTTCGTTGCTGCGGCAGGAAAATACCAGAAAGAAAATCACTAATTTCTAATAAAAGGGGCGCTCTCTCCCGTTGCGCCCCATTCAATTGTTGAGGAAAAAACATGGCGAAAATTAGTCGCATTATCGGACGCGAAATCTTAGATTCACGCGGTAACCCTACTGTAGAAGCAGACGTATATTTAGAATCGGGCGTAATGGGCCGAGCTGCTGCACCATCTGGTGCCTCTACTGGTAGCCGCGAAGCACTAGAACTACGCGACGGCGACAAGTCTCGTTACCTAGGTAAAGGTGTAACAAAGGCAGTTGCAGCAGTTAACGATACCATCGCGCCTGCACTTATCGGCAAAGATGCTCTAGCACAAGCTGATATCGACGGCATCATGATTGACCTTGATGGCACAGAAAACAAAGAAACACTTGGTGCAAACGCAATTCTTGCAGTATCTCTTGCTGTAGCTAAAGCGGCTGCGGCGGAAAAAGGCGTAGCGCTTTATGAGCACATTGCAGACCTAAACGGTACATCTGGCCAATACTCTATGCCAGTACCTATGATGAACATCATCAACGGTGGTGAGCACGCTGACAACAACGTAGATATTCAAGAGTTCATGGTGCAGCCAGTTGGCGCGAAGAGCTTCAAAGAAGCACTACGTATGGGCGCTGAAATCTTCCACGCTCTTAAGAAAGTACTTTCTGCTAAAGGCCTTAACACAGCAGTTGGCGACGAAGGTGGTTTTGCCCCTAACCTTAGCTCAAACGCTGAAGCGCTTGCTGTTATCGTTGAAGCCGTTGAAAATGCTGGCTACAAAATGAATGAAGACATCACGCTAGCACTAGACTGTGCGGCGTCTGAATTCTACAAAGATGGCAAATACGTATTATCTGGCGAAGACAAGAGCTTCGATTCAGAAGCGTTTGGCGACTATCTTGCAGACCTTTCTGCACAGTACCCAATTGTATCAATTGAAGACGGCCTAGACGAAAGCGACTGGGACGGCTGGGCAAGCCTAACTAAGAAGATTGGTGACAAAGTACAGCTAGTTGGCGACGACTTATTTGTTACTAACACTAAGATTCTTAAGCGCGGTATCGATAACGGTATTGGTAACTCAATCCTTATCAAGTTCAACCAAATCGGTTCACTTACTGAAACCCTTAACGCAATTAAAATGGCGAAGGACGCTGGCTTTACAGCGGTAATCTCTCACCGTTCTGGCGAAACTGAAGATGCTACTATTGCTGACCTAGCAGTAGGTACAGCGGCGGGCCAAATTAAGACAGGCTCACTATGTCGCTCTGACCGTGTTGCTAAGTACAACCAACTTCTTCGCATAGAGGAAGCGCTAGGTGACGCTGCTACTTATAATGGCCTTACCGAAATTAAAGGTCAATAAGCTTAAGCCAAATATGGTTTAACTAGCTTTATTGAAAGGCACCAGCGTAATTCGCGGTGCCTTTTTTGTATGTGATAAGTATCAATACTCCTAGCAAACCTTTGCGCTTGTTGGGCCTGTTCTCTAGAGAGCTTAAAGCGGATGTTGGAATGCTCAACCAACAGCTTATGGTTTTTATGAAGTATTGAAAACGCCTGACTCAATAATAATATGAGACTTCCAATAAACCTTCTTTGAACAGGTACCTAATCGGAATGAAGCGTTTAACAATAGGTGAATAGGGGCTATGCAAGAGCTTTAAAAACAAAAAAAGCCCTAACTGGCGTTAGGGCTAATGCACACATCACAACCACACTTTGTGATCCAGGGTGTAGTTACTGCCGCTTGTCACGGCAGTTGTTTTACAATTTAGAAACGATAGTTCGCACCAACAGTGATTCTTCGGTCAGTCAGACCTTGGAAACACAATAGCGAGCCTTCATTAACACAGTACTGCTCTACTTCAGACTCAGTAATGTTCACCGCCTCAACACCAATATTAAGGTTTTCGTTAACATCGTAAGTCACACTTGCGTTCAACTGACCACGGTCAGCCTGTACCGCTGGGAAACCCCACGGGAAGCTAGACGTACTACCGAAGTCATCAGTGCGGTAAGCTTCACGCCATGTGTAGCGCATACGAGCAGATAAACCAAACTTCTCGTAGTAAAGCGTAATGTTGTAAGCGTTCTCTGAAAGGTTTAATAAGCCTTGAACTCTAGTAACTTCTTCGTCGCTTCCTGTGGTTGCAGCGAATACTTGACCAGCTCTATTAGTGGCAGTGTTTTCCAGCTCTCCACCAGAAAACTCTTGTATTGTATAGTTAGCAAGAACACCAAAACCTGAAGCCCACCCTAACTCGCTTTCAAAGCCAGATAAATCATATTGAACCGCGAACTCGATACCTTTCTGGGTAGTTTCGGCGGTGTCATTTACTTTAGTTTCTGTACCTACACAAACACCTGTACCAAGGTCTGGACCAAATACATTGATATCAGCAATTGGATTGAAGATACCGCCACCCTCACAAGGGTCAGTTAGGTCGCGATAACCTGTTATAGGATCCTCAACAGGAGTCTCAATCTGATCTACGAACAGATCTTTACGGGTTTTATGAAAGATGCCTACGCTAAAAACACTGGCTTCTGCGAAATACCATTCAGCCGCTAAGTCATATGAGATGACTTCTTCAGGCGATAGGTTTGGGTTACCAATTGCAACGAATGGATTAGGACTGGTGCTGTAAGTTACCGAGGTTGATAAATCATTATAATCAGGACGACGAATATCTTTACCGGCACCAAATCTTAATACTACGTCATCAGTAACATCTGCTACCAAGTTGAAGCGAGGAAGAATGAAGTCGTAATCACCCGTGTTAGTTACACGAGAAACCAACTCGTTTCCTGCATCGTCTTCGGTTATTGAATTACCCACAGATGTCACATCTGTTTGCAAATAACGAACACCAAAGTTACCGCGGAACATCTCATATTCAAAGTTAGCCTGTGCATATAATGCATGGGTTTCCTCTTCAATATCAAAGAAGCCTGAAGAGCTCGCCGTAGGCGCGCTTAACGAGCGTGTCGAGCCATGTGCTTCCATTGCAGCTTGAAGCGTAGCTAGCACTGCGTCAGGGTCAGACGATACTTGCTCTGGGTCTATCAGCAAAAAGTCGCTAACATAAAGCTCACGTCCGTCTGCATCGTTGAAGTTGTCAGGCCCAGCAACCAGTAAGTCGCTAAACAAGCTGCCTCGAGGACTGTCTTCCATTGTTCGCAAGCCAACGCTGGTACCGATATCTTCACGCTTGCTGCCTGATTTGTTGTAGCGGTAACCAAAATCGACTGACGTTATCATGGTGTCTACGAAATAAGTGAAGTCTACGCGAAATGCATCTTCAAAGTTTTCGGTAGAATCACGACCAATATTCACATCACGAAGCACTACATTGTTTGGATCAAGTAATTGTTCAACAGTTGGAGCATACTCAGCGCCTTCAGCAATACCAAACGTCAATGCGCCACCGGTAAGATCATAAGCAAAAGGAACGGAGTTATCGTTACCGCCACCGGCATCTAACGGCGCATTCGGGTTGATAAAGTTAAGCGTTGTATTAAAGCTTGGCGTTGTTGTATCCGATGTTGTGGATGCCACTTCCGCAAATACACTCCACTTTTCGCCTTGCCATTCACCACCTAAGCGAAAAATTTCGCTTTTTGTTACACGTGAATTAGTATCACTTGAAAAGCGTAAATTTGGATCGTCGTCGTCATGGTCTAAGTTGACCGGTATGACACCACGTAGCGCTGCTTCTATTGACCCCAGATCGGTGCCACCTAAAGAGCCAAAATCAATCGTTTCAAATTCATCTGGAACCGAAATTTGACGTAGATTACTTACACCAGAAGCTTGAACACGAGAACTTTCTTGCAGACGTTCTTGATCATTAATAATGGCGTCAAAGAAAAACTTAGTGTTGTCGTTCGGCGCCCATTCAATAGTACCCACTAGGTTTTTAGTTTCGTATTCAAAGTTATCGTAGTCTTGAACAAAGAATTGGATAGGCAAAAAGTCGAAAGACTGCGCACTTTGAAAATCGCTATCAGAGCGCACTATATTATCTCTATCTGCGCGAGGACGAAATGCCGTTACGTCTTGCTGGGCATAACTACCACTTATTACAACACCAATGGTACCGTGGTCGGTATCCCAGTTATCGCCAAACGTCCCCGAGATACGAGGTTGAAAGTTGCTATCAGTTGTTAAGCTACTGTTCTCGCCTTGAACTCGAAACGCTGCAAGCTGTTCATTAAGCTGTAAGGGGCGAATTGTCTTCAGGTTAATCGTACCACCCACTGAGCCTTCAATAGTTTTTGCGTCTGGCGACTTAGTCACTTCCAAACCAGCAATAATAGCGGCTGATACGTCTTCAAAGTCAATACCGCTTCGACCTGCACCAGAACCAACTGTTGAAACACCGTTTATTTCTGTTCGGTTAGCATCGGTACCACGAATTTGTACGCCTGTACCAACACCCGCTTCACGAGTAATCTGAATACCCGTAATGTTCTCAAGCACTTCTGCTAAGTTCTGGTCTGGTAATTTACCGATATCTTCTGCTTCGATAACCTCAACAAGGTTATTTTTGAAGCGCTTTTCATTCATTGCGCTAGCGAGTGACGCTCGGATACCCGATACTTCAATGACTTCTACATCTTCATTTTGTTCTTGCTGTGTTTCTTGTGCATTTACTGATGCGGTCAGGCTTAGTGTCGTAGCCGAAAGTACCGCAAGTGTAATTTTAGATAATTTGTGTGCCATGTGTGTTTTCCTCTTAAGGATTGAGGAATGTCTAATCACTCATTCCTTACCGCTTAATTGATTTGCAACTTAACCCGCCCTGCAAATTTTGCATTACACCTACTTTACAAGACAGTTACAAAAGTAAGACAAATTTACACACTGGTCAACACGGAATGTTAAAAAATGGTCAAAATATTTAATATTTTTGGCATTACCAATATAAATG
>NZ_JAHHDX010000031.1 GCF_018619335.1 Alteromonas sp. ALT199
ATAGGATTTTTCTGTGACAGTTTTATTACGGAACTGTCATAAATCGATGACTATTGTCACAAAAAGAAAAGCCCGGCAGAAAAACCGGGCTTTAGGTGAATGTTGTGGTTCCCTTTTCAAAGAAGCCAAACTGGGTGTTATTTCTTAGAAGTTATAAGTAATTGAAGCGTTAATACCTGTACCTACGCTTAGCTTACGAAGCGTAAGACCTTCCTGCTCAATTTCTTTTTCATCATTGAAAATGTTTTGTACACGGAATTTAATCGTAGTGTTGAAGTCTGGGTAGTAAGTATAAACAGCATCCAATGAATGGAACGGTTTTTCAATACCATCTTCAAAACCACGCACGCCAGGCGCAATAATACGCTCGCCAAATGAGTTATAAACTATTGATGCTGAATGCTCACCGTTATCAGAATCCCAACCCAGCTGAAGGTTAGCAACCCACTCTGAGTGACCCACTAGACGACGTTTGTCATTAGTTATGGTCGCCGTGATAGTACCGCCGTAAGCTTCACGAGCCTGCTGAGAAAACAGTGATTCTTGATCGCCACTGCCAATGGTTACTTCTGAGTCAGAAAGCGTCATATTTCCTGATACAAAGAAGTTACTGAAGTTATCACCAATAAAGCCAAGGTCGTGCAAGAATTCAAATTCGATACCATACAGTTCACCTTCCTGTCCGTTAGCCGTTAATAGCTGAGGCACACCTTCACCACCGTCAAACTGCACCATCTCGATAGGGTTTTCCATATCTTTGTAGAAGAGTGCAATAGACAAGTTGTTACCCTGTGACATATACCACTCCCAACGGAAGTCGATATTGGTCAGTTCAGTCTCAACCAGTGAAGGAGAACCACGTACAAGGAATTCTGTCAGCGGGTCAATAAAGAAGGTTGAGCTGATATCACGTAGGTCAGGACGAATTAGCGTCTGGCTGATGTTAAAGCGATACTGCATTTCTTCACTTGGGATATAAGTGAAAGCCAATGACGGTAGTACATCAGTTTCACTGTAGATGCTGTCAACAATAGCATCGGTATCATCTGCAAACGTATCAGAATGCTCGACAAATGGAATCGATACTTGCTGGAAATCTTCATAACGAGCACCGCCACTTACGCGGAACTTCTGGTTGAAGAATGCATCAACCATGAAATAGCCTGCGGTAAGTTTGGTTGCCGCTGAGTACTTATCACCTGCACCTGTGTTGTCCTGAAACACAGAACGCCCCGTTGAACTGGTGTAGAAGTCGTCGTTATAGATATTTTCCTGTGAGAAAATTTCATTCAAACGGCTACCTTCTTTAAAGTCAGAAGAAATACCAAAGTGACGCACCGCTAAGTCAATATTGTTACCGTCACGGGTTTTGTCGTAGTAATCCATACCGGCTTTAAGTTCAACATCGTAACCGTCGCCAAAGAATGCGGTAGACACGTTGAAACCATAGGTGTCAGACTCATCATAAAGCACCTGATATTGACGGTTAAGGTTAGTTCCAGGCGTATCATCAAGGCGTTCAAGCTCTAGTGCACCCGACTCGTCATAGAACTGCTGGAATGTTACTTCCATGATGTCTGGCGCTTCACGAGACGCACGGCTAGTTCCAACGTACCAATCGAAAAACACACCGTCTAACAAGTTAAGGAAATTGTGCGTGCCTTTCAGTTGTGAAGAAACCATTTCACGTTCTTCGAAAATGATATCCATGCGGCGAAACTCTTCCACGCCAGGATTAGATTCACTTTCATCGAAGTAGTATCCATCGCGAACACGGTCACGCATGTCGTGAAGTATCATGTTCACAAGTTCTACCTTGTGGTTACTGTTATATTCGTAACCCACGTTGAACATACCGCTCCAACGTACGTTTTGCTCAGTAGACACCATGTCGCGATATTTAGTGAAACGTGGATTTTCCTGACCACCACCAATATCGTTACCTAACATCTCTTCGGCAACGGTCCATTCGTTGCTGTAAGAAACCGTTGCAAGGAAACCAAGTACAGAGTCGTTGTCGAAAACGTAATTGTTACCAATGGTCGTACCCAAGCTGAAGTTCGGGTCTACAGACTTTTCGTCTGGGCCGATGTCCCAGTTAAATGAACTTAGGATATCCTGCGTTTCAGCCAGTGTTCTTGTACGGTCACCCTCGAAGCCTGCAGAACCATTTGCAGCAAGACCCGAGCTGATAATGTCAGGCAGTGCACGAGTACCGTCATCACGACCTGTCCAATCATCGCCGCCACCAGAATAGAAAACACCGGTATCGCTGTTTTGCGTATTCCAACCGCCACCTGCACTTACGTTAAATACAAACTCAGATGGGATTGATTTAGTACGAATGTTTACGTTCCCACCACCAAAGTGACCAGGCATATTGGGTGAGTAAGATTTCTGAACGTTCAGGCTTTCGATGATACTTGATGGAAATAAATCAAGCGGTACAACCGAGCGCGTAGGATCCGGACTTGGTACCGTCATGCCATTTAGCTGTGTGCTTGAATAACGCTCACCTAAACCACGAACGTAAATAAATTTACCGTCAACTAGCGTAAGACCTGTTACACGTCGAAGTGCAGCAGCGGCATCGCCGTCACCGGTACGAGAAATTTGTTCTGCGCCAAGAATATCAGCAACGAACGCCTGATTTTGACGCTCTTGTAAAACCGCCGTTGCGGTTCCTTTAAGTCGCGTGCCCGTAGCAACGACTTCTTCAATTACTTCGTCTTCTGACTGCTGTGCTACTGCTGATAACGGTAACGCGCTTGCGCCAAGAATGGACGCGATAGCCAGCGAAAGTCCACCCACTTTGAATGCTGACGTTTGATTGTTTTTCATTGTGTAACTCCTAAGAAACTGTAATCAGGTAGCTGCGCTTACACAAAAGCTAAGGCGTAAAAACGCCTTAGCTTTACTGTGTCTCGCATTCACTTATTAGTCTTGAAGACCAACAGTTACCCAACCCAGTGTCCAGTCAGACTCACCGTCGAATGCACCTTGGAAGTCTGTGCTATCAAAGAAAGCGTCCAAAGTAGAAGCGTCGAAGCCTGAACCTAATAAAACTGAATTGCTTGCAGGTACGAAACCTGTTGAATCAAAGCCAAGTGCTGCAGTGTCAGCAAGTACACTGTTGCCGTCTTGACCTTCAAACCACGCTTGGGTGCTGTCTGTACCTATTGTATCTGAACCAAATGCGCTCGCAGATGAACATGCTACTGTTGAGTGTGTAACAGTTAGTGAACCTGCTGCTGCGTTAGCAATTGACTCGTCACCATTCACTCGTAGGCAGTTGCTGTAGTTTGCACCACCGGTAACCACTAGGTTTTTGATTGTACCCGCTGTACCGTTGCGAAGACGTACACCGTTTGTATTGTCTGCACCTAAGATTGTTACATTAGAGACTGTTGGTGTAGTCAGTGGTGTCCACGCAGGGTTATCTTCGTTGTTGTCAGCTTCAAAGGCATTGTCGCCGCCCGCTGCATCTTGCTTGATAACTACGTACTGCGCCTTACCTGTCCAACCGAATGACCAGTCTAGAGAATCATCACCGATAGCTGTTAAAACTAAATGACTTACGTTCACTGTACCGCCGAAGAACTCAACGCCATCATCTAAGTTTTGGTGAACTTGGATGAAGTCTACTTCAGTGCCGCTACCGACACCCGCAAATGAAATACCATTTAGCTCATCACCTGCTGCAAGTGCTTTACCTGCGTGCTTAACGGTAACGTAGCGAAGCGTACCTGAGTTATCTTCACTGTCTGCACCACCATATAGGCCTGCATCACCTTCTGCGGCTACACCACAGTTTGCCAGTTCAGCTTCAGACGTATCACCGTCGTCACCTGTGTTACATAGGTTTGTTGGTGCGTTACCTAGAATAACCAGACCGCCCCATTGGCCAATGGCTGTTTCGCCGCCAGTCATATCTTCTGAAGATGTAAAGGTAATTGGCAGTGTTGCAGTACCAGACGCTTCAATCTTAGAGCCACGACGGACAACCAAGAAATCATCACCGTCTTCACCGAATACCGTAGTACCACGCTGAATGTAAAGTGAAGCGCTGTCAGCGTTGTCGTTACCTACCGCTGTACGACCTTTAATTAGCCAGTGAGCATCGTTAGTTAGCGATACGTCAGACGTGAACACGGTGTCAGCAGCGAGCTGATAAACAGGCTTATCAGTGATATCAGGGAAGCTCGCAGACACGTCGGTCGCCAAGCCTTGCTCTAGTGCCGTTGTAACGTCAGCAGGAATGCTGTCATTTACCGTAACAGTCCAACCGTCCATCCAGTTGTTGTCACCGTCGAATGCGCCGATATAGTCAGTTGCTGCGAAGAAGTCATTCTCTTGTGATACATCAACGCCCGCGCCAAGAAGTGGTGAGCCAGAGCGAGGTGTAAAGCCATCGTTAGAAAGCATTAGTGCATCAGCGGTAAGCACGCTGTTACCTGTTTGACCTTCGAACCATGCTTGAGTAGTACCACCACCGATAGTGTCTGAACCAAAGTTATTGCCTGCTTCACAAGCAACCACTGAATGTTCTACAGAAAGCTCGCCAGATACTGCGTTAGCAATCGACTCGTCGCCGTTAACACGTAGGCAGTTAGAGTAGCCTTCACCAGCAGTAACAACTAGGTTGCGAATGTTACCCGCAGTACCGTTGCGTAGACGTACGCCGTTAGTTGTGTCAGCGCCAACGATAGTCACGTTAGAAATAGTAGGCTTAGTGAGTGGAAGCCACGCTGGGTTGTCTTCGTTATTATCTGCTTCAATAGCGTTATCGCCACCAGCAGCTGATTGTTGGATATAAACGTTTTGCGCGTTACCCGTCCAACCGAAAGACCAATCTAGCGAGTCATCACCGATATCAGTAAGTACAACGTTACGCACACTAACTGTACCGCCAAAGAATTCAATACCGTCGTCTAAGTTTTGGTGAACTTGGATGTATTCAACTTTAGTGCCTGAACCAATACCCGCAAAGGAGATACCGTTTAGTTCGTCACCGGCTGCAAGCGCGCGACCTGCGTGCTTAACTACTACGTAGCGAAGTGAACCTGTGCTGTCTTCTGGGTCATTACCTCCGTAAAGACCCGCATCACCTTCAGCGGCCACTCCACATGCAGCAAGTTCAGCGTCAGAAGTATCTGAATCGTCACCGGTATTACATAGGTTAGTTGGCGCATTACCTAGAAGTACGATACCGCCCCATTGACCGATACCCGTTTCATCACCAATAAGGTCCTGTACAGAGGTAAACGTGATAGGTGCACTCGCTGTACCGTTAGCTTCAATCATTGAGCCACGACGTACTACCAAGAAATCATCGCCTTGCTCACCAAACACAGTCGTACCTTGTTCGATGTATAGTGTTGCACTGTCATCGTTGTCGTTACCTACAGCAGTACGACCTTTAATTAGCCAGTAAGCATCGTTGGTAAGAGTAACGTCAGATGTGAATGTGGTGTCTGCAGTAATTTCGTAAACCGGCTTGTCTAGGTCAAAGTCAGTCGATACGTCTGTTGCTAAACCTTGTGCAAATGCGTTTTGAACGTCAGTTGGGAAACCGCCGTTTACGCCAACCGTCCAACCTACAGTCCAATCTGTGCCGTTAGGGTTGAATGCACCTATATATTGACCGCCGCCAAGTGCAACAGGAGAAGAGGCTGTTGGGAAGTAACCATTGTCTTCAAGCATTAGTGCAGAAGCAGCTAAAACGCTGTTGCCATCTTGACCTTCAAACCATGCTTGAGTAGTGCCACCATTAATGGTGTCAGAGCCAAAGTTGTTCGCAGGCGTTTCACACGCAACGATAGAATCAGTAATTGAAAGCTCGCCCGACTCAGCATTTGCAATCGCTTCGTCACCGTTTACGCGAAGACAATTGTTCGCCAGGGTAGAACCTGTAATCAGTACATTTGAAAGTACACCTGCCGTACCGTTGCGTAAACGTACGCCATTTGTGCCATCAGCACTTACAATCGTCACGTTTGAAACAGTTGGCTTAGTTAGCGGTAACCATGACGGGTTGTCTTCGTTGTTGTCCGCTTCGATTGCGTTGTCGCCGCCGTCAGCTGACTGTTGGATATAAACGTTAGTTGCGCTACCAGTCCAGCCAAATGACCAATCTAGTGAATCGTCACCGATGTCAGTAAGTACAACATTACTTACATTAACTGTACCACCGAAGAACTCAATACCGTCATCAAGGTTTTGGTGAACCTGAATATAGTTAACTGTGGTGCCTGAACCGATACCAGCGAATGAAATACCGTTTAACTCGTCACCTGATGCCAGTGCTTTACCCGCATGCTTAACGACAACATACTCTAGGGTACCTGAGTTATCTTCTGGATTATTACCGCCGTAAAGACCCGCGTCACCTTCTGCAGAAACACCACAGTTTGCTAGTTCTTCATCAGATGTATCTGCATCGTCACCCGTATTACAAAGGTTAGTTGGTGCATTACCTAGCAGAACGACACCGCCCCACTGACCGATTGAAGTTTCTTCACCAGTAACGTCCTGTACCGATGTCATTACAATAGGCGCTGAAGACGTACCAGATGCGTCAATTTGAGAGCCACGACGTACAACCAAGAAGTCATCGCCGTCTTCGCCGATTACTGTAGTACCTTCTTGAATAGTTAGTACCGCTGCATCAGCGTTGTCGTTACCAACAGCCGTACGACCTTTGATGATCCAGTGAGCATCGTTCGTTAAGGTCATATCTTGAGTGATAGTTAAATCAGTATCTAGACGATAGACGGGCTTGTCTGTAATCGTTCCTGAGAATTCGCTTGATACGTCAGTGGCAAAGCCTAAGGAGAACGGCGTATCTACATCAGGGGTAGTCGGTGTCGTTGGTGTTGTAGGTGTAGTTGGTGTTGTTGGAGTTGTTACTACTTCATCACCTTCATTAATATTGATGTCACCGCCACAGCCTGCAAGGACAAGCGCAGTCGTTATAGCGCTTACCTTAAATATGTTACGAATTTCCATTAAATTCTCCAGATTTTTGTAATACGGATTCTAAGGTTTGCTAGAGAGTAAATGAGATCGGTGACATTTTTGTTACAAAGCAAAAAACTTATCGAATTTATTTGAACTTTTTCAGCTTTGAACTAAAGCCTATATAAAGCTATTGC
>NZ_JAHHDX010000167.1 GCF_018619335.1 Alteromonas sp. ALT199
ATGTAATAGTATAGTAATAAAATATAATCAATACGTTGTGGAACCTAATATGTTGGAAAAAACCAAATTGCCTATTTGCTCGCCCCTGCTGTGCGGCAGCCTCCTTATAGGGCTGCTAACCGGTTGTGAGAATCTGTCGGTCGAGCAGTCTGATACGTACGCTGAACAAGGTAGTCGCTTAGAAATTGTAGAGAGCCCTGTAACGTTAACTAATTCCACAGATTTTACTGCTGAGTACTACGTTACAGACTCCACGGTAAAACGTCTCAATATTGATTTAGAGACAAAGGGTAACTACGCCCAGCTCAGTATCATGAACGGTAACAAAGTATTAGTAGACAATCTCGATGTACCTAAGCAAGGAAGGCATCGCCTAAACGTTCTCGTCGATTTTGAAACCACCGGCAAGCACACGTTAACTTTTGTACGACGCAGCAATGATATTCTTATCAATGAAGTTACATTCGAAGAGGTTAACAACTTAGTCATTCCTAGTTTTACTAACGCATCTGAACAATACCAGTTAGAGACCGAAATAAGTTATAAGTATGGTGGGCCAGCTATAGGGGACGTTGACGCTGATGGTGATTACGACTACGTATTAAATAATCACAATCACGTTCCAACGCAATTAGTAACCTATAATGGTGATCAGCCTGTTAAGCTCGAAAGACTATTCAATTATCCTCTAGACTTTCATGGTTCAACAGTGGGCGACTACGACAACGACGGCGACTTGGACATATTAGTTGCTCAAGGTGGCGCTAACGGCACCAACCCGACATCTTACATTTTACTGGAAAATAACGAGCAAAAATTCACCAATGTTTCTGCTAGTGCTGGAATTCTAACCCCGGCTCGGGGGCGCTCTCCACGTTGGGTGGATATGGATTTAGATGGGGATCTAGACGTAGCTTTATTCAACGCTCCTACGCCTTTCAGCAAGAATCCAGTTCAGTATTTCTTTAAAAATAATGGAGATAAGACGTTTTCTCAACAACGCGTTGCCGGTGTTGAAGATGCAGCTGGCGAGCGTGTTCTAGTCACTGATTTTAATCATGATGGTATTGATGATTTTATCGTATTTTCCCCAATTACATTGTGGCAAGGTAACGGTGATTTCAGTTATACCGATGTGACAGCAGCGAAACTCCCTAAACACTTACAAGGTAAATCGGGTTATTACGCAGCCGTTGACATTGATGTAAATAATGACGGTTTACTTGACCTATACTTTGCAGGAAGCAAAACGCACTATCAACTCTCACGTAAATCTATCGACTTCAACCCTAAAACCGAACGTCTCGATATTCGTGATGACGGCGAGATAGGCACTACTGCAATAACATTCACTGCTGATAAAGAAATCACATTAGCCGATCTAGACCTTACCTATCGAATGTACAACGGCGGGTTCGATATCTTCCTGGGTGATGAGAAAACAAGAACAGTAGTTAATGCTAAAGGTTTCATGCCAGAGCAGCGTCCTAAAGAAATGCGCACCGCGCCGTCGAAGCTTGTTATAAACCCTAGTGACGCTGAAGGTTGGCCGACGGAGCGAAAATCTAATGGTCTTTATATTGGTTATCTTGGTGATAATCAGTGGAAAGCAGAATGGGTCAGAGATATGAGCATTTACTGGAAAGTATCTTTCTCCCTTACAGGGCTTCAAGATATTCAATACGACTGGGAGTCTAACAATAGAAACGTACAAGACATATTGCTGATAAACAGAGATGACTTTTTTGTAGAGCGCGGCGCAGATTGGAATATCCCGCTCGGAGGGAACCACTGGGGAGTCACACGAGCCGATTTTAACAACGATGGCTGGCAAGATTTATTCTTGCACCGGTACGGTTTTTTAGCCGAAAGAGTTGCTGATTTGTTGCTACTAAATAATGGCGGAGGAAGATTTGAGAATATTATGACTCATGGCGCCTCAGCAACCGAAGACACAGGTCACGGTGATATGGGGCAAGCTTTCGACTTTAATAACGATGGGCTCGTAGATTTGCTCAATGGTAGCGAAGAAGAAGGGGCATGGTACTTATACAAAAATAAAACTGAGCTTCAAAATAACTATATTCTCATTGACGTAAATTATAGTCCCAAAGAGAATATTGACCCTTATTCAGCCACGGTCAGCATAAAAACCCGTTCCGGTAAAACTTATCAAAAGCGAGTCGGCTCGGCTGGAGAAGTGCACTCTCAGAGCCTGATGGATATTGTTCACTTTGGTCTAGGAAAAGATGATCATATCACTTCAGCCATAATTAAGTGGCGAAATGGTGAAGAACTGGAACTTAAGGACTTAAAAGCGAATAAATTGTATACCACAGACTAGAAGTAATAAGGCGGGGAATTCAATATTCGATAGGCTTGACCTATCGTTGGATTCTCTGCCTTTATTCGTAATTACCATACTGGCTTAAAACTAAATAGCTTAACACCAATATCTTACCCAACCCGATGCTCTTCTAGCGATAAAAAGATGCTGCCACATTCCATGAATCAACAGTCCCCCCTTCTTCAAGGCTCAAGAGCTCAAGGCCCGCCACTTATTACTAACGTGATAATAGACACGTTTGACGATGTGTAACAACGCATATCTGTAAGGATAAAGGGGAAGTTTTTTGAGGCTGGATAAAAAGTGAGTAAAGAACGCTTAGCGTCGCACACCACGCGGCCCCAAGCTTTTGATTTCACACCCCGTGATAAACGGGATGTGAATTTAGAAAGTTCTAAGCAAATCCTCGCATATTACTTAAACCTGCGCGGATACATTTCGCTATTAATTTCTTGGGCTGCTTTCACCATCGGAGCATATGGAGTATCGGTAACGTTTACAAACCCGACATTGTAGTTTTCGCCATCGTAAGCTCGCCCAGTAATAGGTGAGTCCATGTACTGAAACCAATGTGCACCAACAAAGTATGGATTGTCTATTACTGAATACATGTAGTCTTTATACATTTTAGCCCGATCTTTTTGCGTCGCAGCCTGAATTAAACCAGGGTGAAACAGACCATTGTCTCGTGCGCCCATGTGAAACTCGCCAATAATACTCGGCATATCTATGTCTTCAAGAAACGCCCACGATTTAGGATGGATACCTTCTTTGTAAACATTGTAAGACATGACATCAACGTGTTCGGCTGCCGCTTTTACAATTTCTTTGGGCTTACCCCAACTAGGGAAACGCGCGCCTAGGTACATGTGATTTGGCATGTGCTTGTCCAAAGCAGCATTGACTATACTAAAGTACTTTTCACCGTAGAGATAAAGCATATCGCTATAGTCAGCAAGTTGCACATCGTTACGAATACTAGAGTCTATACCTTCATCAAAGGCATCCCAAGACGCTATATCTGTATCCCAGGCCTTATTCAGTGCGGTGATACTCTCGTATTTCTTCTTCATTAGATTGGTGAATGCAGCTTTAGTGGGTACTTCACTACCGTCGCGAGTCAAGGTGTTAATGACAATACCGTAACGTGCTTCGTTAGTTTCGCTACGGCCAAAGCTTTTCTCGTTATCTATGAATACGCCCACGCACCAAGGGTTACCTTTCACCTGTTCAGCCACGTTAGAAGCCGTTATGTCAGCCCGTCGTGCAAACTCTGGATCGAATACATCAGGTAGTGGTGACCAGAAGTCATTGCCGCTTGAAACTGTTTTAAAATCACCAATAATCCATCCGTTGGCAAAATACGGCACCTGATTATTTTGATAAAACCTAGGGTCGGTCCAATTCCCTAACGAGCTAAACCCCCAGTGTTTCATACGTTTAAGGGTTACCTGCTCCCATGCTTCTAACGGATCTTCAGCGCCATATTTGCGCTCTAGGTTAGCGGCATAAAAGCTGAAGGTTTCGCCTTTTTTGACTGGGCCTGAATGCGCGCTCCCGCGATATCCAAACCACTTACCTAGTGACTCGTCATAGCTTGGCAACCAATTAAACATGTTAACTCTGACATCTGATACCACATGACGACTTGGAACGGCAGCATCGTTTACACGGTTCAGCCCTTTAGAATCTTCAGGCGTTACACCATCCCCTCCTAGACTAACGAGAGCATCGTCAAAGCCGTACCCTGTCATAGTTGAAGTATTAGACAGCCTAATAATGTCTAAACCTGTAGCAAAATAAAGATAGCCCTCAGGGTCTACCAATGCCCATTTTCCATCGACCTTTTGGGTTCTAAAATAACCCGTTGCTTCTAACTTTGGCCCGTTTTTATATCCACCGAAACGAGAACGATCAGGCATTAGTTTATTATCTAGCTTTTCTGCCTCCGTATCTTTAGCTGCAATAAGCTCTTCTTGAGAATGAATTTTACCTGGGAATTCCACTGTAGCGTTTTGACCATATTTATCTACTATATTGGTAAGAAACTCCGTATCCATCTCAGGGTTTGGGCGCAAGCGAATATTACTAAGCTCTATCGTCTTATCAAACAGTGCGCTATCAATAGATAAGCTTATTTGAGTAATGCCTTCTAGATTGAGATTTTTCTTTCCCCACATGGAAATAAATTGAACCTCATTCGACTCCCACGTTTCTGGGTTAGAGCGTAGACCGGATAAGAAGTTGAGCTCTTGGTTCACGTTGCCATCAGGTGTTGCTAAGTCATGCCCACGCATCTTTGCGTAATAGGTTGTTTTTTCTCCCACAGGAACGGCGACACTTCGCGTGTATGTAGCACCGTCTATGTCGGTAATATTCAAAAACAGTTGCACAGAGTGCGGGCCGGGGTTTTTAATATCCATCGCCAAATTAAAATCATCAAATTCACTCAGGTCCCATGGCGTGCTAGGACGTAAGTTAATGCCTGAATGAGGGTTCTCTTTCGCAAGAAAAGTAACGTTTAAGCTATTCCCAACAAAGTCGACGTTGGCGTTAACTAAGTCAATTTGAGAAGCAGCGTCTTTCTTTGATAATTGGATTAGTGGATGTTCGCTGTTCCTTTCAGATTTAGCTTCAATAGAGCCAGATGTGTTTACGTTGTTTGTATGATTTTCTTCCGATTTTTGACACCCCATAAGGATGACAGAAAGCGCTAAAGCTATTGCTGTTTTTTTCATTTTGGTAACTCACATTTTGTTAACAATTAAAGGCAGTATAACCCTATAAGGTTAAACATTAAACTGTTAACAATATAAATAACTACTTGGGCTTCGATAATTTGTTTTTCATAAGCTCCGTCTAAATCAGTAAAACACTATATGACTAGACATTAC
>NZ_JAHHDX010000088.1 GCF_018619335.1 Alteromonas sp. ALT199
TATAGAAGAGCGCTATATTGCTAAGTAATCATTAAATATTTCATTTTTATGTCACTTTTGTGTCAGTGCTCTTGATCCTTATACTAAAGTATATATCCTACGCACAAATTTCCGTTATACGTAGTGTGTTTTGCTTTACCAATATCGTTTTTCTTTGTGCCTTATATCGAGTGCCTTCTTTGCGTTACTTTTCTCCTCGGCTGCGTTGGCTTCTAAGGTAGACGCTAAGCAAGAGTCTTACGAGACCTTGCCCGCTTACAATGGCGACGGTCTAGTGTTTCATAGTGACAACAACGGCTTTTCGCTACGCGCGCGGGGGCGAGTACAGTTTCGCTATGCCAACCCTGGCATTGGCCAGCCAACTGAACTTGCCGACTTTAACCACAACGCTGGTAATCAATTCGGTATTAACAGGGCGCGAGTTAAGTTAGACGGTCACATTGCTATGCAGTGGATTAACTACGCTGTGGAATACGATGCCGTCGATCAGCGCACGCTGAGTGCGACGCTCGCCTTTGAAAAGTATGATGCGCTTCGGTTTAAGTTCGGTCAGTGGAAAGTTGAATATTCCAGAGAGCGCAGTGTGAGCAGCGGCGGTCAACAAATGATGGATCGTTCTATCATCAATAGAATATTCACACTAGACAGGCAAATGGGCGCTTCTATCTACGGTTATATCGATAACGGCGGTGCTGCTAATTTCAATTACTGGGCAGGTGTGTTTAATGGTTCAGGTCGTGGTGACTATAGTAATCATGACGGTGAGGCCATGTATTCGGGTCGACTGCAGTGGAATTTTTTAGGTAAAGAAGTCGGTTTTAAAAATAGCGACATTGCTCGTTCATCTACTCCGAAAGCCGCGATAGCTATCGCTGGCGCTAGGTTTAAAAGTCAATTCACGCGTTTCTCTTCATCTGGAGCAGGTAATTTGACCCACTTTGATGAAGGTGAAACTGAAGGGCAGTACGATATTCGGCAGTTTTTGATTGATGGTGCGTACTTTTATCAAGGCTTTAACGCGCAGGCGGAATATCACGAAAAAGAAATCGTGGACGCAGCTAATGACAACATCAAAACAACATTGCGCGGATATTACGTTCAAGCTGGCTACTTTTTAAATGAGTCATTAAGCTGGTGGCCCAAGCCTTTAGAAGTTGCAGTGCGCTATGCTACCTATTCACCTAATACTAGCGAAAAAGACGAAGATTTTTACGAAAAATCACTGGCGTTTAACTGGTTTTTTAATGGTCATGGCAACAAACTTACTGCGCAGGTAAGCCGAATCTCTCTTGATCAGTTCGACACTGAAGTCGGCGATAGTACAATCTATTCACTGCAGTGGGATATAAGCTTTTAGCCTTGCACTAGACATACACGGCCGTACTTTGCATTTACCGTAACGGCTTAACCCAGCGAACAGAGTTATGTCTGTATAGTCGACTCGATAATGATTAGTGCTATGATACTGTCAAATTCGCTTATCGCCAGGCATAACCCTCATGCAGGAAAGTACTAAACTTAACTATGTTGAATTTGCATCCCTTGATCTAGAACGTTCAAAAGCCTTTTTCGAAAATGCTTTTAACTGGTGCTTTACTGACTACGGTAGTGAGTATAGTGCCTTTAGTAATGCAGGGTTAGAGGGTGGCATATTCGCAGCGGAACGGGTTTCAAAAGCAGAGAGCGGGGCGCCCTTGTTAGTACTCTATGCCGGTAACATTGCTAAAGTACAGTACAATGTAGAAAGCGCGGGCGGAACAATTACCAAACCCTTATTTGATTTTCCCGGTGGTTGCCGTTTTCATTTTGTAGAGCCTGGTGGCAATGAGCTTGCTGTTTGGTCTGAGTCGGCTAACTAGTATCATACTCTTTTCTAGTGTTTTACGTACATTACGAGGAATACTAGAAATAAAAAACGCCTTACCAGTCACTGGTAAGGCGTTTTAGACTTTACTAAGTAAAACTAAGTTTTAGTTTTGCTCAAGCACAATGCGCAACATTCTGCGAAGTGGCTCTGCAGCACCCCATAAAAGCTGATCGCCAACGGTGAACGCTGAGATATACTCAGGGCCCATGTTAAGCTTGCGAATTCGACCTACTGGAATAGACAGGGTACCGGTAACTTTGGCAGGCGTGAGTTCCTGCATAGTCACTTCACGATCATCAGGCACGACTTTTACCCAATCATTGTGTTTCGCTAAGATTTCTTCAATCTCGCTAACTGGTAAGTCTTTTTTAAGCTTAAGGGTAATCGCTTGGCTGTGACAGCGCATGGCACCAACGCGTACACAAATACCATCGATAGGCACTTCACTGCCGTTAATACCCAAAATCTTGTTAGCTTCGGCTTGGGCTTTCCACTCTTCACGGCTTTGTCCAGATGGAAGCTGTGAGTCGATATACGGAATTAAGCTTCCTGCAAGAGGAACCCCGAACTGCTCGCTTGGGTATTCTGAGCTTCGAATAAATTCAGATACCTGCTGATCGATATCCAATATAGCAGTAGCCGGATCTTCCACTTTATCTTTTACATTGCTATGAATAGCGCCCATTTGGCTAATAAGTTCACGCATATGTTTAGCGCCAGACCCTGAAGCCGCTTGGTAGGTCATCGGAGATGCCCATTCAACAAGGTCTTGTTCAAATAAGCCGCCTAGAGCCAACAGCATAAGTGACACTGTGCAGTTTCCGCCGACGTATGTACGAATACCTTTTTCAATGCCACTATCAATTTCTTTACGGTTCACTGGGTCTAGTACAATAATCGCATCGTCTTTCATGCGAAGGGCCGACGCTGCGTCAATCCAATAGCCATTCCAGCCTGACGCGCGAAGATCATCATAAACGGCTTTCGTGTAATCACCGCCCTGACAAGTAATAATAATATCTTGTTTTGATAGCGCTTCGATGTCGTGGGCATCTTCTAAAACACCAGTGTCTTTGCCAGCAAAGTTTGGCGCTGCAATACCTTTTTGAGAGGTGGTAAAAAAGGTGGGCTCAATGTGCGCGAAATCTTGCTCTTCTTGCATGCGCTGCATTAATACTGAGCCAACCATACCGCGCCAGCCCACTAAACCTACTTTTTGTTGTGACATTAACTTGAGAACCCTTGTTTCTAAAATGAAAAGTACCTCATCATATGTATGTTGAAACCACGCGCAGTACACCACAATTCAAAAATGGTTAAGGCTACCTGCATAGCATACATAAGATGGCGAACGCCTCGCTCGAAAGCCGGCGTAATACCTGTCGTTTTTATTTTTGTCTTCGCAGTCTAAGTGTTATTGAAGGCGCTGGCTAGGTGGTTTTTATAAATTATCTGTCGCTGATATAAGCATTTTAGAAATGAGTTAAAATAAGAGGTTTATTATATAGATTCTATTGAAGCTGCTTTAACCAAAGTTACTATTATCGAAAGGAAGTTTGATTGTTAATCTAAGATAAAGGCTATCGTTGCTTTAAAGGCAAACAGCCGTAAATTAAATTTAGTATTAGCCGATGAGAAATGACAATGAAAACAGTATTA
>NZ_JAHHDX010000171.1:0-462 GCF_018619335.1 Alteromonas sp. ALT199
GCTTTAAATACTGCGAACCCAGAATATAACTTTGTATTCTAAATTTGTATTATTTTTATAGGTGAATGCTAATTGACCATCTTTCTCTTTAAAAATAGTGCTTGCTCCATTGTCTGTAGGCCCTGTAGAAACACTGGCATAGCTATTTTTATCTTTAATTTCAAGTATGTAATTTTTTTTAAAGCTTACAACCATTGCTTGCGGAAATTCAAAGTTAAAACCAACCCATAGGTCATTATCTGTAGATATTTCAATTTTACCTGAACCATGAGGTGGTAGGTTGATTGCTTTTATAACCCTAACATCAGCATTAACCTTATTTAGCAAATCATCTGAATAACTGGTTTGTGAAAAAAAGCAGGTAACAAAAAATAAAACTCTTGAGATTTTCACAAAACATCCTTTTGAAGTCTAACTTTTCAATAACGGGCGCAGGCTCGTGGGGCATAATGGCGAAGCCGC
>NZ_JAHHDX010000171.1:712-2267 GCF_018619335.1 Alteromonas sp. ALT199
GGGCATAATGGCGAAGCCGCCCCGCGTGTATGCGTCCCAGCGAACGTAGTGAGCGAGTTGATTGAGTTGTTATGTAGCGTTTTAAAAAAGAGCATGCCAGATAAATCCGTAGAGCACAAAAATCCCGCATGCTTGTAAATACTGTGTTTTGCTTACGTTCCCACTTCTAGCAGTTATGTAGCCAAAGTGTGTTACTACCATAGCCATCGCTAAAGGGAGAAGATAAAAAAACATCCCGGATTGATAAATTTTAGGAGATGGTTCAGGTGCATGGATAAAGATAGAGAGCACATACGTAAGGAAAAACAACTGAAATGCTAGATATCTAGGAAGAGTTCCTAAGGCCATGACTAGTTTATTCTGCATTGTGAATGTCCATATCCTTCAAGCTACATAACGCCCCGATAACGGGCGAATGCTTGCTGCGAGAATTGCGAAGCCGCAGCAAGTAGGCGTCCCAGCGAGCGAAGCGAGTGTGTTTATTGGTTTGTTAGTTCCCATCTTCTTCAATAGCAAAATCTAATTGTACAAATTGGTCAAACTGCCTAACAGAGGTTCCATTTACAACCTTTGGTTTATATTTCCAGCTAGCAAGTGCTTTGATTGCTTCTGCGTCAAAATACCCTGCAGGCGAAGACTCAATCACTTGAATGTTCTCAGTTTTACCCGTTTCACTAATTTCAAATGAGAGTTTAACCCAACCTTCAGTCGGAGCACTATCTTGAGTTTCAGGCGCACCTTTATCAATCGCGATGGCTGGGTAACTTAAGAAGCTAAAGAAGAGAGTAGCTAAAATCAAAATTTCCTTTTTCATAAACTGTCCTATTGGGAACTAACTACCCACTAAGGGGCGCTAATACATGGGCTAAAATTAGGAACGAAGTGACGCAGCCCATGTGTTAGCGTCCCAGCGAGCAGAGCGAGTGGCTTGAGTGGTTTGTTAGACTAACCGCCCGCAGTTCTGCGATAAGCCACCGACACTACAACACCTGTTAAAGCCGCGAAACCTGAAAAGCCGATGATAGCCTGAATAGAGGCTACCACTTCTGTAAAAGTATTTGCGGGTACAATATTTCCATAACCAAGTGTCGTAACGGTTACAGTACTGAAGTAAACATGATCCCAAACACTGCTAATAATATTTCCATTTGAATCGGCTACTTTACCTAACATGTAGAGGGCAGCAAATAATTTTATTGAAAGTATTAGTACTGTGAATACCGTCAGCGCAATAAATTTTGGATGACAATCAGGCTGGTGCCATCGTTTAATGGTGTCACCCCAACCAGTAAACGCGCCTTTACCTAAAAACGCTGAAATTATGTTTATTACAATGAATGGCCAAGGTGACCACCAAGCAGTAGCCCAAAAAAATATACAAATGATTGTTAAACCCAGAACAAGGCTGCGGTATTCATTGTCATTACTGAATAATTGAAATAGCTCGCTTTCTTTAAGTTTTTTCTTGAGGAACTTAATCAATGGTTTACTTCCTTGTAATTCACCACGTTAGTCTAACTTCTAGATAAGGGGCACAGGCATGTGGGGCATAATG
>NZ_JAHHDX010000079.1 GCF_018619335.1 Alteromonas sp. ALT199
ATTTAAATGACGCCTAACTTCCAAATATGGGGCGCAAACACGTGTGCAATAATGGCGAAGCCGCGCACGTGTTTGCGTCCCAGCGAGCGGCAGCGAGTGACATAATTTGTTTGTTATATGCAATTGCCAAAATCAACCGCCATATTGCATTACTAAGTAAAAGCCACAAACCAAACATACCGAAACAAAGCAAGGAATACCAAATAACCGCAATTTTTGTTTTAGCGCCAGAGACTTTGAACTAGCTGAAAGAGCAATACAAGGGAGCAATTGTGATATGAAAATAGGAATGATGAAAACGCTTATTGGGTAACCAACATAATTTGCAATGAAATCGCCTGCATTACCTACATACCAAATTTGAAGTATAAAATTGAGTAAGCAAACTAATACAACAAGACCAATAAATTCCTTTTTACTCACAGGTTTCCTTTTGCGTATAACTTTTAAATAAGGGGCGCAGGCATGTGGGGCATAATGGCGAAGCCGCCCCGCATGTATGCGTCCCAGCGAACGGAGTGAGTGGCTTAATTTTTTTGTTAGGTGCCACTTTCGCGATACCACGAAAAAACGAAAACTATAGCAAGTAATATGGGAATTGCCGCCGCTCCACTTCCTGAATACCCATTGATATAAACCAATTTGTCGAATGGGGCCACTATTTTATTATTTTGTGAGAGTTGATAAATCATTGTTGAGTTATCTGTGGGCTTGAACCAAACGCGAAGGTTACCGCCAGCGTTTAACGCTGATAAGACATGACTATAGAATGGATTGTTGTCTGTAATAACAAATTCTACGTCTGATATGGTAAATGAGGTTATTTCGTAGCTTGGCTTACCGTTTGTTTTCCGAGTATTGTACTTTACAGGTTTATAACTTGAGACTACCGAATACTCTTCTAATTTAGGAACCTCAGCATCAATTTGAATTTGAATCCAGATAGAGCCCGCTAGGCCAAACATAATTAATAGGATTGAGATATTAAATTTCGACATTGGCACCTAACTTTCCAATAACGGGCGCAGACATGTGGGGCATAATGGCGCAGCCGCCCCACGTGTATGCGTCCCAGCGAACGTAGTGAGTGTGTTGATTGGCTTGTTAGGTGCGTGTAGATACATCCTAGTTTTGCTTACTTGTGATTAAATAAAACGCTTTTATTGTTTGTTTCACTGAATAGTAAATCGCATACAAAGTTCCAAAACTGACGACAATAAATTTTACGCCTTCTGGCATGTTATTTAAGAAGCTCAATTTTAGACTAACAAATTCAAAACGGTCGTCATTCATCCATGCAGTAAAAGATTTGCTGAAAATCCACATAACAACACCAGTGAATATCCAATATAAAAGAGCGATAAAAGACTCTTTAAAAACACCACTGATTTTTCTATTCAAAGAAGCACCTAACTTTTAAATAAGGGGCGCAGGCACGTGGGGCATAATGGCGAAGCCGCCCTGCGTGTATGCGTCCCAGCGAACGAAGTGAGTGTGTTGATTGAGTTGTTAGGTGCGTTCATAAACATACCTAAGTTCGCTGCTAAATAAAGGTTTGTAAACTGTGATTTTGATTTCTTGGTCCAACTGACAATAGCTTTCACACCTCACCATAATGAATGTTCCGTCCTGAAGTTTCACCTTAGCTAAATCTATCTTACGGATACTTCTGTTACCACCTCCAAGTGGGCGTTGAGAAATAGAGTAAACTTTGCCTTCTAGAGTGCCACTTTCGATTCCTGTCACAACTGTAAACTGAAATAGAACAGCCAGAAGAATAAGTATTAGAGCTGGGATACCTAGAATAAAAATTGGTTTATTAGTGAGTAAATATGTAGGTTTTCCCATAAGCACCTAACTTTTCAATAACGGGCGCAGGCACGTAGGGCATAATAGCGAAGCGGCCCTGCGTGTATGCGTCCCAGCGAACGCAGTGAGCATGTTAATTGGTTTGTTATATTGCATGTTTAAACAGCCTAGCTATTGACTCTTTTGAGCATCACGCTGCCAATTATCGTTGATATTGCGCAGCTAATTAAAAATGAAGCAAATGCGGCAAATAAATAAAAAGGATCAAGCTGTCCAAGGTTTAAATATGCTGCAAGCTGAAAAACTGACGCACTGAGTATCCCCGAAACAAAGACCGCTATAACGAACTTTTTAATAAATAAATGAGACACAAACGAGCAAATCGTCGCAATTGTGGCAAGAACAGCAATACCGAATATTCCGTCATTCATTAAATTACCTTTGCAATATAAC
>NZ_JAHHDX010000099.1:0-737 GCF_018619335.1 Alteromonas sp. ALT199
CCACATAGAATCGATGCTGGTGTTAAACCTCTCGATTTCTCCGATATTACTAATTTTAGTTTTCAGACACCGTGTTATAAGCGCTACCCAAACTTGAAGCTGGCCATAGACGCGTGTAAAGAAGGGCAATGCGCTACTACGAGAATGAATGCGGCCAACGAAGTAGCAGTAGCGGCTTTTCTTAATGGTTCAATTCAGTTTTGCGATATCGCAAAAGTGAATGAAGCCACACTTAATGCAATGCCTTATGTATCGGTAAATTCTATTGCGCAAATACTAGAGCAAGACAGCTTAGCGAGAGCGAAAGCTAACGAGATTATTCGAGGTAAATTCCAGTGCTAGCATTTTTATGGAGCCTTGGTGCATTCATTGTTGCCCTAGGTATTTTAGTCGCTGTACATGAATGGGGGCACTTTTACGTAGCCCGTAAATGTGGTGTACAGGTAGAGCGCTTTTCAATCGGTTTTGGCAAGCCTATTTGGCGTAAACTTAGTAAGTCTGGCACTGAATATGTCATTGCTATGATTCCTCTTGGTGGCTACGTTCGAATGCTTGACGGACGTATTGATGACGTTCCGCCTGAGCTAGAAGATAAAGCCTTTAACAATAAGCCTGTGCTACAGCGTATGGCGGTTATTGCTGCAGGCCCTGGCGTTAACTTTATTTTTGCGTTCTTCGCTTTATGGCTAATGTACTTAGTAGGATTAGACACCGTAAAGCCAGTTGTAAAAAATATT
>NZ_JAHHDX010000099.1:940-2460 GCF_018619335.1 Alteromonas sp. ALT199
AGCCTAACAGCATAGCGGCTATTGCAGGGGTTCAACCTGGTGACGAAATAGTTAAGGTGGGAAACCGAGATACACCTGATTGGGAAGCCGTTAATTTAGAGATTGTTTCCAATATTGGTTCTGAAAAAGCCAATGTTACGGTTAAAAATTCGTCAAATGTTGAAAAAGAACTGACTTTTACATTGGGTTCTTGGAACTTTGACCCAGATAGCGAGTCTCCTTTAAGCAGCTTAGGTTTAACTCCTTATCGACCAGATGCAACATTAACTGTTGGTTTCGTCGGAGAGGAAAGTGCGGCACAGCAAGCAGGGTTGAAACCTGGTGATGAGCTCATCGCTTTAAACGGCACTAAGCTGATATCGTGGGAAAGTTTGGTAGACGTTATTGTTGAAAGTCCTGGAGAGCGTATTTCGCTTGATATCCTAAGGGATGGACAACCTCTTGCGTTAGATGCCACGATAGCGCGCCGCGATACACCACAAGGGCAAAGTGGGTATTTAGGTGTGAGCCCAACATTTGAGCCTTGGCCAGAAGGGTATGTGTTTACTCATCAATATGGCATTATAGAGGCTATTGGGAAGGCGCTAGATAAAACCTGGCGTCTTATGACACTCAGTGTCGAAATGATTGGAAAACTCATCACAGGCGACGTGTCTGTGAAGAATTTGAGTGGCCCTATCTCAATTGCTCAAGGTGCGGGAACAAGTGCTGGGTATGGACTTGCGTATTTCTTGAGTTTTCTTGCCTTAATAAGCGTAAATTTAGGCATAATAAATTTATTACCCTTGCCCATGCTTGACGGTGGTCACCTCATGTTTTTTATTGTGGAGTGGATCACGGGCAAGCCTGTGCCTGAAGCGGTGCAGGAGTGGGGATACAGAATAGGTGGCGTGCTTCTGTTTATGATCATGGGTATCGCAATTTTTAACGATATCGCTCGCATAACCTGATGCAAATCAGGAAGTACAAAACAGCTAATACAAAACGCGGCCAGGAAAAGAAAAATAGATGAAGTTAAAACAGTTAGTAGCAGCCGGAGCCATTCTTTCCAGTGCTAGCTTTGCCAATGCTGCGGCGCAAGAAAGCGAATTCGTCGTTGAAGACATTCGCGTTGAAGGTTTGCAACGAGTTGCACTTGGTGCAGCCTTAACCTACTTGCCCGTTCAAGTTGGCGACGAGCTTAATACATTCAGGGTAACGCAGCTTATTCGCTCGTTATACTCTTCAACTCACTTTGAAAATGTAGAAATTCTTCGTGACGGCAACACGCTTGTTGTGCGTGTGGCTGAGCGCCCAACCATCAGTAATATTATTTTTGACGGCAATGATGATATTAAAGATGAACAGCTTCAAGAGAGCTTGGATGGAAACGGTGTCCGTATCGGTGAGCCACTTGATAAGACCGTATTAACCTCTATTGAGAATGGCCTAAAAGACTTCTTTTACAGCATAGGTAAATATAATGCTGACGTAACGGCCATTATAACGCCGCTGCCCCGTAATCGCGTTGATTTGAAGTT
>NZ_JAHHDX010000008.1 GCF_018619335.1 Alteromonas sp. ALT199
GGGTCAGAGTACATTTTTTTATTCTGTTTCTATGGCATCGCCAGTCTTACCCTCTAGGTATTGGCTGATTGCTTCTGACAGTCCTGAATAGCGCTTATCTACTCGTTGAACCATGTGGCTAAATGTTGTGTCGTCAGAAATAATCAAACAACCATTTTTAGCGCGGGTTAAGCCGGTATAGACTAGGCCTCGATGAAATAGGTTTGCGGCTTTCTCTCTATCAGGTCTCGGCAATATAAGCACAACGTGGTTGAATTCAGAGCCCTGAGATTTATGAATGGTCATAGCATACACAGTTTCAAATTGCGGCACTCTTGATAGCGATATGCTGCGTAGTCCTTGCTTTTGGTTTAGATCCCCATCGGCGCTCTTGTCCGCATTCAATCCCTCTTTTACCTCTGTTCCTTGGGAGTCTTGATAGAACCAAGCATATAGTTTTCCATTGCTATCAGGCCAGATTACGCCGACTTCACCATTAGACAGTCTTTGTGGATGATGATTCTTTACAATCATTATGGGTTGGCCTTGATAGAAGTGCCCTTCCCGCCTTTTAATCTTGTGCTTAATGGCGTCGAATACCAAGCTATTTAGTCCTTCAACCCCCATTGCACCTCTGCGAATAGGTGTAAGCCACCTTACAAAATTTAGGCGATTAAGTGCTTCTTCAGCACTGTTGGCATCAAAAATAGGTAAAAAGCTTTCTTTGGCTAATTGATGTAAATCACTGCCGCTAACTTGGTATTCTGGCAATAAATGAACGCCAGATTGTAGGCGTGACATATTATTTGAAGCCAGGCTCGCGGTTTTGCTACTTTCATTGCCCTTTTCGGCGATGGCGGCAAGTGCGCCAGGCGTATCACCTTGCTGTATGGCCGTTGCAACTTTTGCAACTTGTCCTTTAAAACGCTGCGGTGCCTGCAGCGTTGCCACGTAGCTTTTTGCTCTTTCATTAACAGGTAGCATAGGAAGATGTGGGCACAGTGCGGCGATATGCTGACGCATTAACGATGATGCGGCTCCCAATGAAAGTGGGTCGTTATGACTGTGTGAGCTATTTTCACGACTAGACATTGCATTCTCTTCTGCGACAGAGCTTGTAGTCTCACTGACAAGCTGCTCTAGTACGTTACCTAGCTCGACGGCAGGAAGTTGTTCGGCATCACCGATAAAATATAGTCGAGCATGACTTGGCAACGCACGTACAATGCGTGTCATTAACGCTAAGTCGACCATACTAGCCTCATCAACAATAAGTACGTCTGCAGCCAACTGATTATGCTGATTGTACTTAGTCGACACATTGTGTTCGCGAAGCCCTAGTAACCTATGCAGCGTAACGGCATCTGTAGGCACATTATCCAGTGCTGTATCGTTAACCTTGCCGCGAAGCCCGTCAATGCTGTTTATGATAGATTCGGTCATACGCTGTTGCGCCTTACCTGTTGGGGCCGCTAGCACAATTTTCAAATTTTCATCACATGCTTGTAGCGCTAACAATAAACGCAGTACGGTATAGGTTTTACCTGTGCCAGGGCCACCGTTTATGACACAGAAGCGCTGCATCAAACTCTTCGCTACCGCAATTTGCTGCCAATCTTGTTGATCTGTCGCTTGAGTAGGAAATATAGCGGGCCAAAGTTGCTTTACTTTTTCGCTAGCTTCATCTGTTAACGGCGTAAATGCCGTTCGCTTCACAATGTTTCGAGCCACCTCTTGTTCAAACTCATAATAGCGACGGCTGTAAAGCTTACCGTTGTCGTAAACGAATAACTGAGCTACTTGCTTGTTAACCAAGGCACCTTTCACAATTTTGAGTAGAGGCGTAAGTTGTGGCAGGTCAATACCTGTTTTAGGTGCTTTTTCCTGTTCTATTTGTTCTACAAGCGCCTTAGGGACGTCAACCGACGAGCTATCGTCTTGATTTCGCATTTCAGCAGCCGAGGGCGCCTCTTGTTCCGCTAATACTTCTTTAAAAAGCGTGGTACCTGCTATTTCTTTAAGATAGACACAGCTATGACCATTGCGCTGCATGTAGGACAGGTACGCCAATAGCCCAGCCCAAATAGACTGTTCTTCTTGTGAAAGTTCATCAATAAAGCCGAATTCTTTTGCGACAAACTTGTCGATAGCCTCGATGCCAAATAAGTTATCAAAAAATGACGATACAGAATGTTGATTGTTATCCATTGTTTCCCTTTGCTTCACTTTTTTGGCGTTTACTACTCGTCATCGAAACTAAACTGCTGCTGACCCGAAGATTGTTGACCCAAATTCTGCTGAGCATTACTGGTATTCTTCGAACCACTATCTTGTCGGGCACCGTTTTTGCTCGCAAATATCCCGTCTAATTGGTTGAGTACAGACAATGGAATATCTGTATAAAACACACCTTCTCCGCTCTCGTTTTCAGGGTGCATGCCGCGTAAATACAAGTAGTACACCCCACCAAAGTGAATTTCTGGGTCGTAATTTGGCAGCGTATTTTTCAAATAGCGGTGTAGCGCCAAGCAATAAATTAAGTACTGAAGGTCATAAAGGTGATGCTGGTTGTTGTGAAACAGCGCAGTTGGCGTATAGCTATCGAGCGTATCGCCAAGCCAGGTTGATTTGTAGTCTGTAACGAAAAACTGCCCGTCATGTTCAAAAATTAAGTCAATAAATCCGTGCATCATTCCCTGTAATTTTGCTGTGATTAATTGAGGCGCTGTTTCGACCTCGCCACCAATAAGATCTGACACGTTTTGTCGATGGGTAGCCAGTACTTCACGAAGCTGAGTCCATTGTGTATCGTTCATTGGAAAGTAGAACTCTGCTTCACGTAGGGTTTGCGCTAACGGCAAATCGCTCATGCTTAACTTCATATTGGGATACAGCGGCGTTTGCAGAGCTTCTTCCAGCCACTCATAAAGTAGCGGCGTACGCTTTTCGTCTAACCCAAAACGGTTAACGAGTTCTGCTCCGACTTCTTCCCATTCAGGCGCACTAAAGTCACTGTGCTCAAGGATATCGTGAAGTAGATTACCTGCACTCGCACCTTTCTCAAGAGTAAAACGAAGATCACTTTTACTCACCGTACTCGCTATATCTTGAAGCGAGTGGGCATCTGCATCTATTGGTCCCAACTCGTCAACCAGCGTGTCGCTTGCATATACTTCTTCATCTCGAATAGTTTGAAGTACGGGCACACTAGGGAGCGACTGACCTAAGGGCTCGGCTACTGTGCCTGATTCTACGCTTTGGCTCGCACTAACCGTCGTTAACCGGCTCATAGCTGAGAATGAATAAAGCCGCCACTCTTCGCTTGCCGTACCGGTAAATTGCAACGCAGTAAGCTGTGGTAAAACCTCTTCTTGCTCAAAACCAGAATAGACTTCCTCAAACTCATCGCCGTTGATATGGCTGGCATGGGACGCATCTTCTTCAGCAACGCGACTTAACACACTCGACCAATCGTTGTTGCTGCCATCGCCACCTACGCCAAGGGCCCTTGCTAACGCACTTCTTTCATTGTTAGTTAGCAGTACAACACCCATATAGCAGCGGTGCGCAGCCCGGGTCACTGCAACATAGGTAAGACGCATGTCTTCCGCTTCGCTCTCACGTTGAACACGTGCAATAGCCTGTGAAGTCTGCCCAAGCTGCATCTGTAAGTCTTGTTTTTGCTCGTCGTAGTAGGTAAATATTTGAGACGTTGCTTTACCATTTTTAGAAGCGTCTTTATAGCCTGTGGCATAAGGTACAAATACGATAGGATACTCAAGTCCCTTTGAACCGTGCTGCGTAATTAAACGAATAAGCTGACTATCACTTTCAAGGCGTAGAGTGAGTTCTTCGTCGCTCTCTGGTTTGTGAATTTGTTTATTCAACCAATCAAGAAGTTGCTCAGGACGCTGATGAGTGGTGCTGGCTTTTTCCAGCACTTCAGCTAGATGCTGATAGTTTGTTAGTGCCCGCTCTACGCTGTCGGAATGAGGTTGATAGCTGTCTTGCATTAAGTGCAGCAGCACGCTCATACAGCCTTTTTGTAGCCACATATCGCGCAATGACAATACTTTGTCGATAGCGGCATCCCACTGAGTATCGTCTTCATGATACAGCAGTTCGATAAGTGTCTGTGCGCTATAACCCCAAAGCGGTGATGCCAGACTGGACGCCACTTTACTGGTATCATTTGCATGCCAAATACCGTTAAGCAGCCTAAGTACATCTTTCGCTTCGGCACTCGCAAATAAGTTACTGCGATCGCTTAAATAAACGCAAGCTAACCCTTTTTTCTGTAATACATTTTTGACCGTGCCGGCTTCGGTTCTGTCTTTTACCAAGATAGCAATATCCTGGGGTTTCACAGAAATATTACCGACAGCCGTTTCAAAATGAGCCTCATTTAACAAGCGATAAATCTCTTGCGCAATCCACTGGGCCATTTTTCGTCGCATAATATTGGTGTTTTCTTTCTCTTCTAAACACATGCTAACGTAGTTCATTGCGCTGCGCTGCTTGGCTGGGTCCACCAGTGGTGTTTTAGCCGCAGCAGCTTTAGGCGTAAATTCAACAGGGTTGTATTTGATATCAAAGCCAAACACATCAGTTGGTTTACCTGATACCACTGGCGCTCCGTAAAACAATCGGTTGTAGGCTCTAACCATACCTTCAACTGAGCGCCAGTTAGTATTCATCACCCAGCGGTAATCTGCCTGCCTACCCGCTTTCAAGTAGGTGAAGATGTCGCCCCCCCGAAAGCGATAAATAGCCTGCTTCGGGTCGCCTATCATCAGCAGCGCATTTTCGTTAGCTTGAGCTAAGTTAGGGTAAACCGCGTCTAAAATAGCGTACTGCTTAGCATCGGTATCCTGAAACTCATCGATTAGCGCGACTGGAAACTTTTTACGAAGCTCAGGCACAAGGGTATTATTTGGCTTTACTACCTCTTCGGCTAACATGCGAATAAGGTCGTCAAAATCAATAACGCCAAGATGCTTTTTCTGCTTCTCCACGCGCTCTTTAATAAATTCTATGGCTTCGATAACTAGATTGAAGACAGGTACTTTACTCAGCGCTTTATCTTTTTCACCAAATGCTTTTTTAAGTGCTCCAGCAAATTCCTTGATAGGCGTTAAAATCTCTTTTACACCCGAAGAGTTCCTAGCATACCTATTCCCTTTAACGAATGCCTCTGCTTCTGGCGGTGGTAGATAATAATTTTGCTCATCTACACACGAACGCAGCCAAGATTTAAGCGCCGCTAACTCCAGCGGCCGTTCTTTTTTATGTGCCGGTGTTTTGATGAGCTGTTCTACTAATAGCGCCTCATTGTCTTCCACACTTTGCAATAATGATTTTACGTAGGCTAAAGACGTTTGCGGTGCTTCGTCTAGCTGCTTTTTAAATGCAGCTTCAATGTCATCTTCACTAAGAACTAATGGGGTCAGAGTACTTTTAATGCTGGCGTTGAATTCACGCAGCAATTTTTCAGGAATATGCCACCCCGACTCTGCCAATAGCCTGAAGTCGTCCTCGCTTTTACCTATTTTCCGAATAAAATCTTCGGCAGCTTCAAGGTATAAGTCGCTGGTGTCATTCCCTAAATTAAGCGACATGGCAAAGCCGCTGTTAAAGGCCAGTTGAGTGATAACATGCTGACAAAAACCGTGGATGGTAAACACCGAGGCTTCATCTAGTTCTAACTGTGCCGCCTTTAAAAGAGCCAAACTCTCGTCAGTATCACAACTATTAAATAAGTGCTGATAAACCGGGTCACAGCTACTATCTATTTCATTGCCGTTGTCTTTGGCATGCTGCCAAAAAAGTAGTGCTTCTCTTAGCGTTGCCGCAATACGCCCTTTTATTTCTTCGGTCGCGGCTTTGGTGAAGGTCATCACCAATATTTCTTTAACGTTGAGCTTTTTTTCAAGCAACAAGCGCAAGTACAAACGCGTAATGTTAAAAGTTTTACCAGTACCCGCACTCGCTTCAATAAGATGGCGCCCTTTTAACGGCATAGCGACTACATCGAGTAACTGCGCTTCAGAACCGCTGTGTTTGTCGGTTTGCAGTTGAGTTTGCTCGTTCATAGGGTTGTCAGAGGATATAGAATTGTAACTCATAGCTTTTCCTCCTGAGACGCATTGTTAACCATGGCAAGCAGTACAAAAGCACTCAAATGCGGCACATCGTTCCAACTCACGCCTTGAGGAAACAGCCAGTTAAGATAAGGGTTGTTTGCCATATCGGCGCTGTATTGCCCGCTACTTTGCTGCCAGTCGGTTAACGCTCGCTGTAGTTCAACTGTGTTAAAGAGTGCGGCGGATTGGTCGACGATTTGTTTCGCTTTTTCGTGTTTTTCACTTGCCGTTTCGCTGGCAGTGTCATTGTCTTTACTCGCGAACGAACACACCTCATCAATTGCATGTTGAACTTGGTCAAGTATCGCCCTATCGGTTTCACTTGTAATATCTGCACTATCTAGTAACGCATGCAAGATATCGTTGAGCATCTCAGGTTTTACACTTTCCACTACAGACTTAGTGTCTGAATTTCTACTTCCGGGCATAAAAGTACCGAACAAACTTAAATGCACTGGAGTTGGCACCGTATAAACCGCCATGTAGAGCTGCTCTATAAACAAAAGTAAATGCACTGCAGTTTTTTGGTCATATGCTGGGAAGCGCTGTTTCTTCAACACCGTTTCGCCCTTCTCCCACGAGCACGAATATATATCTAGCGGATAGTCGCTGTAGCTTGTTGCTTCATCGCTGCTTGAAAATATCAACTGGGAGATGAAAAAACTTAACGCGCGGTGTGCGTCAACCTTGCCTGCACAAAGCTCGACTAACGCGTCACTGCCTAATAGAGCGGCTGTCGTAAACGTAATATATTTACCTTGAAAGTGCGCTTTTTTAGGCTCAGCGTCATGAGGCCCCATGGCCTGACTTAGCGCTAGTGCCCCTTCTTTCCACATCTCGACTTCATCTCTGGCTACAGGATTATTAGGAATATCGCCCCTAAGCGAAGCATAAGTGATCACTTGTTCACTATATGAAAGACTGGTTGAGTCGTGTTCTTCTGACAACTTGCGTTCCGGCGAAGAAAATATAGCGTCGAGCACCTGATAACGCAGTAGCGCATTGGTCTCAAACGGTTCGCTGTTTTCAAGTAGCGTAAACGATTGAGACAAGTTCACGCCGAGCCGTTGGATAGAAAAATGCTCCAGTGGATCTTTAAAAGCGCGCGCAATTTGGCTACTAGATAAACGAAGCGTCTGAGATGAAAGCTTATCTGAAGGCTCTAGCACTGCTGTATTGCCTTCATCAACGAAACCACCATCTGCCTTTTCGGTATGTAGTTTCGTTTGTTGTAGCGCATCAGCAAGCCGTAGCCACCCTGTTTCATAACCTGGTATTTTCCCCGAAAACCCCGCTTCGCTGAAAGGATGTAGCGGCGCATTAATGCTGTATTTTGATAAATCTAGTTCGTAGCTGTTTTTTAACATATCTATGAACTCAGCTAATACCAGACTGGGTTGGCGTTCGCTGTTATTCGCAACGTCGTTGCCTTGGTAACTTAAATATAAACTCTCGCGAGTTGAGATAATGGCTTCAAGAAAAAGATACCTGTCTTCTAATCGCCTTGAACGGTCGCCGACTCTACGGTTAGAGCCTGCCATTAAATCGAGACCTAGAGGGCTTGATTTTCTGGGGAATTCACTGTCGTTTAACCCCAAAATACACACTTTCTTAAACGGTATGCTTCGCATTGGCAGCATAGAACACACTGTAACCTGACCGGTCATAAAGTGGTTTCCGGCATCTGGCGACGAAAATCGATTGAGTAAAAGGTCGCGCACCTGACGAAGGGTGAGTTCGTGTTCATAACCGGCCTCTTCGCATCGAGCGGCAAGATCTGCTGCAACTTTAGCAATAAGATCCCAACTTTGCTGCTGCTCTTTTGTCGGCATAAAACACGCATCGCGAAGTGCAATAATTGCTTTAGACCACTGCGCAGGCGTCCTCGGGGCTGTTAATGCCTGGGCAAACTCTCCAAGTAGCGCCACAATATCAATAAGCTTACCTAAGGTAAGCGCACTTTGGCCTTCTACGTCGGGGATCGTGAGTAAGTCACTAACAATCATTTCACTATCTGGTGCGAGCATACCCATTAGCAAACGGCGAATTCCCCACCACCAGCTGTAAATTTCATCTAGGTTAACACCTTCTGAAACTGCAGTTTTGTGCGCGCTATTTAGCCCCCAATGGATATGTGCTTGTTTTAACCATACCACCATTTGCTCTATGTCATCTTGTGATACTGAAAACCGCTTTTGAACAGAATCTAACTGCAAATAATCCATGATATCCGACACGCCAAAACGACTATCGGGCAACTGTAAAAGTTGCATAAACGCCGCAATCAACGGTTCAGCGTCCATCGGGCTTCTATCAGCTATGGTACAAGGAAGCCTGACTTGGCCAGTGCCGGCTAAGGATTTAGTGCCTACTCGGTGAAATACGGCATCCACAAACGGGGCATAGTTTTCAATAGCCGGACACATCACTAGAATGTCGGAAGGTGTGCGCGTTTTATCTTGAGATAACCAATGTAATAAGTGATCGTGCAACACCTGAACTTCGCGAAGCGCGGAGTGTGTACACATAATGGTTACGCTATCGTCATACTCTCTTAGTTCACTAACAAGTGGTGCAGGTTGAGCGGCAACCAGAATATCTTTGTGAATATAATCAAGTAAACCATGACTAGGCATAACGTCTTCGCTTTCCATTACCTCATTAAAATCTGGAGAATCAAAAGCGCTTATCTCAAAGGTATCGAGTTCAGTAAATAAGTTGAACAACTCTCTGCCTTGCTTACCTAAATTACCCAGTAACGGGTTAGATTGGTCTTCTTCCATCCATTTTTTAAGCCCCTCTAAACGCAGTATCTTTGCTTGTTCGCTACTGCTTTTCGCTTCACCCCAATAATTAATGCTAGGGTTTAAATGAAATATATGAATATCAATGTGCTGAGCCAAGGCATCAAAGAAAGCTATCAGTTGCGGCGCCATAGTATTAATAGCAAAAACGATCACGCGCTTGGGTAAATTACTTGTAGGCTTATTGGGTAAATGGCCAGCATTTAATGCTTCAAGCGTCATTTGATGCAAACGCGCAGGATGTAAAGGCTGATCTTTTACAAGGATGCGCCAGATTTCACTTTGCCACACTTCCATGTCATCGAATACGGCGCGCTCATTCGCTTCCCATTTAAATAACCAGTCAGGACGGTACAGCAAGTACTGCTCGTACACGTCAGCCAGCGCAGTGGCAAGTTGAAGGCGCTGAAGCCCCTGCTCTTGTTCACTGCCAGCATTTTGCCAATACCGATTAACGTGCTCGAAAGCTTCGCCACTCATCAATGAGCTATCTTGAAGAATATTATCGATGCGCCATGTAAGCACTTCACGGCGATAAGGTGACTGCTTAGGTACTTTGTCCTGGCCCAATACCGCACGTGCCGTGTTCCACATAAAGCGTACTGGTAACGGATAGTCTATATTCATTGCCACGCCACGCTCAGACGCCAATTGCATACTTACCCAATGCTGCATACCAGGGCTTTCAACCAAGATAGTTTCAGGTGTAAATACACCTAAGGGTTGCTGGCTCAAAAGCGTGGTGAGAAGAAAACTCAAATGTTCTAATTTATTAGAGGGATATAGCGCAAGCAATCGAAAAATCCTTTGTAGAACGTGCTTTTAAATACTGTACAAAGACTATGCACGCATCGTCGAACTTATAGTTTAAGTGTATCGCATTGGGCCAAGTAGTTAAGTTATTTCTCTAAAATTAGATAAGCAAATGTCTTACTTAAGCAAGAAAATAAACGGAACTCACGTAGAAATAGTAACACTTGGGAAAATGATTGAAGCTATGTGATGAACACGACCTACATTAGAGTATTGAATTTAATAAAAGGGGGAATCGAAAAGAATAATAATGATAACTTTTTTCAGGCGAAAAAAAACCCACACAGACCTCAGGACACGAAAAATCTGTATGGGTAAGGTTTACGGTCTACTCAGTAACAACGTGAATAAGTGTTGCCTGGCACTCATTCACGTTAGCGCTACTAGGCAGCACTGTTAACACTTTATGTTTTGCAGGTTGAGTGCCAACTTTTAAACCCATAAAAATCAATACCTTAAAGGAATTAAAAAAACATGACCAATAAGTCATAGTTTTACGTTGGTGCAAGTGCACCACAAGCAAGCACATAGTAAACATAGCCATTTGCTAATACGGGTTAAAATTTAGCAGTTTCTCCTTAAGCATCATTCAAGTACAATTTGGCCTTTAAAAACGCAATACAATTTTACGGTCAGGAGCAACAATGTTAACCGCCCAACAACTCGCCACCATGCTTTCTCTTCAAGATAAAATGAACGCAAAGGTAAATCCAGACTGGCTAAACGCAGGTTATGGATACTTACGTGCAGCTATGGTTGAGTCGGTTGAAGCTATTGAACATCACGGTTGGAAGTGGTGGAAAGCACAGCAAAAAGACTTACCACAACTTCAAATGGAGTTAGTGGATATTTGGCATTTTGCGCTAAGCGCCTGCATTATCGAATATAAGGGTGATATCTCTGACTCTGCGAAGAGTATTGCTTCTGAATTGGCAAGTGGCAACACCCTAGTTACCTTCGATGGCAAAGACTATGACGCATCAAGTCAATCGCTTCTTGATAACTTAGAGTTGATGACAGGCCTTTGTGCCGCAAAACGTTTTAGCGTTCCACTATTTATGTTCATTGTAAGCCAATGCGAAATGTCTGCTGACGAGCTTTATCGTCAGTACGTAGGCAAAAACGTTCTTAATTTCTTCCGTCAAGACAACGGATACAAAGAAGGAACATACGTTAAAGTGTGGGAAGGTCGTGAAGACAATGAGCACTTGGTAGAGGTGATGGACGCCCTTGATTTAACTAGGCCTGAGTTTAGCGACTTAGTCTATAAAGGCTTACAGGCGCGCTACCCTTCTTAAGCGTGGTCCGGCATCCTGAATTTCATAGAACGATGTTGAAACAACGGAGTTAATGCCGAAATTTCAGCGTCTGTTTAGGTTGACGTTTTTTTGATAATAAAAAGCTCTGTAATAACAGAGCTTTTTAACATATTCCTGACAACGGATTTTAGAAACTTACGCGTCAACCCAAACGAGTTTATCGCTGTAACTACCCTGAATAATGTCAACAAACCGATCTTCTAACACGTGGCGTTTCACCTTAAGCGTAGGTGTAAGTAGGTCGTTTTCAATACTCCATTCGTTTTTCATGACTACAACGCGGTCCATCACTTGATGACTTTCCAGATTGGCGTTGATAGCCTCGAATGTTTTCTTAAGGCTAGCTTCTATACTCGCTTTGTCTTTTTTCTGAGCTTCTTCACTTAATACCAACAGGGCAACTGGCTGTGGTAAGTTTGTTCCGGTCACGCAAACTTGTTCTACAACAGGGTTTTCCATAAATTTAGCTTCGATAGGTGCTGGTGCAACGTATTTTCCCTTCGCCGTTTTAAAGATATCTTTCAAACGGCCTGTAATTTTAACGTACCCATCTGCATCAATGACGCCTTTATCGCCTGTACGTAGATAACCATCTTCAGTAAATACTTCAGCGGTTTTCTCGGGCTCTAGATAATATTCCAACATGTTGCACGGAGACTTCACCTGAATTTCGCCTTCTTCCGATGTTCGGACATCGACGCCTTCGTAGGGCTTACCAATACAACCAATTTTGTCGTGGCGGAAAGGTACGCTCCCTGTGCCGTAAGCACTATTCTCGGTCATTCCCCAACCTTCAGAAATGTAGATACCAATTTTGGCAAACCATTCTATGACTGCTGGCGCAAGTGGGGCTGAACCGCTCGCCCACAAACGTGCATTGCTGATACCTAAGCCATTGCGAATTTTTTTAGCTACGATTTTGTTAAGGATTGGAATTTTCAGTAGCGTATCAAGCTTCTTCTGCGGCATTTTCGCCAAGACGCCCATTTGAAACTTCGTCCACAGACGAGGTACGGAAATAAACAATGTTGGCTGGCAATGACCTACATCGCGCGGAAAAGTCGCTAAGTCTTCAACAAAGTGAATTTTTCCACCGCTGTAGTAGCTCGAAAGTTCTACAAGTACACGCTCTGTAATGTGTGCAAGAGGTAAGTAACTCATAGTGCGATCGTTCTCATTAATACCTAACTGGTCAAGCGAGCGGCGCGCCGCCCAACAAGCGGTATTATAACTGTGCACTACCCCTTTCGGTTGACCCGTACTACCAGACGTGTAGATGATAGTCATCATATCGTTCATGTCAGGCACGGGTAAATCAGTAATGGGCGCAATATCCATAAATGATTTCCATTGCTGTTTGGTAGCAATGTTTGGATATGGGAAAGCAACTGTTAAATATTCTGAAGGAATAGAAGCAACTTGTTCGGCGGTGTTATCTAGCTTCCCTACGAACAAAAGCTGTACGTCAGCGTGTTTTAATACATACTGAACTGTATCTGGCCCGGCAGTTGAGAAAATAGGTACAGACACGTGACCTGCCATCATTATGCCTAAGTCAACGATAAACCATTCCGCACAGTTCTTAGAAAAGATACCAATACGGCTGCCTTGCGGGAAATCGAATTCGCGTAAACGTGCTGCTACCTTTCGGGCTTGCTCGGCAACCTGTTTCCAGGTGTAGTCGTGGAATTCTCCGTTAATAGGCTGCGTAAGAAATACGTCGTTGCCACGGTTTTGTTCCCAGTGGTACAACATACTTAATGGCGATGTTATTACTTCCGTGGTATTTGCGTTTGCTGTCATGTCTAGCGGCATAAGTCACTCATATGTTGTTATAATGTAGCTCATTTTTACAATGATTTCACAGACTTCTAATAAGCCCTATTTTTTAGTGAAAAACAAGCTTTTTAAACAAGCGTTTACATTCTTTGCGATGAATAACAAACATTTAAGACTAAAATTTAGTTTTCTTATAGATGACGCTTTTTAATTTTTATACTTGCACTGGTTGTAAAAGACAAATTTATGCTACGTCCAACTTTTAAATAGCAAAGGTACTATGTCTTCGGCTGGGCAAGGTTTCGCGTAAAAATACCCTTGATGGAAATAACAAGACTTCCCAATTAGTTCATCTACCTGTGCCTTTGTTTCCACTCCTTCGGCGACACAGCTCATATTCAAACTAGTCGCTAGGGCTATGGTAGTGGTCACTAGGGCCTCATTTGCATTACCAGGTGCCATTTCGTTAACAAAGCTCTTGTCTATTTTCAGCACCGACAGCGGGTATCGTTTTAAATAGCTAAGCGATGAATAACCGGTTCCAAAATCATCTAGGGCTAAAACAAACCCTTCGCTTACAAAGCGATTAATCTGTCTCAATGCATTGTCGCTATCATCCATTAACACACCTTCGGTGATCTCGAACCTAAATGCCTCTTTTGGTAAATTAAATTCTTTCAGTAGACCAAGTACACCGCTCAAGTCGAATTCGGTTTTGAAATGTAGCGCCGACAAGTTAATCGACATATATCCATTGAAGCCTTGTTCGTACCATGACGACAAATCTTCAGCTGATCGTCGCATGGCTAGCCGCGTTACTTCGATGATGTATTTCAGTTCCTCTAAGATAGGTATGAATTGATCTGGGAATAACTGCTCGTTGTCTAACTTACACCGCAGCAGTAGCTCAACGCCAATAGTCGTATTGGTTCTCGCATCTATGATTGGCTGGTAATGGTTAAAGAAACAATCATCTGAATACGCGCGCTTTACCTTATTTTCTAGCTGTAGACGTGTTTTTGCACGCTCATTCATGTCACTGGTAAAATACGTAAAACCACTTAGTGCATCTTTTTTAGCGCTATACATGGCAACATCTGCTTGCTTAATAAGCTCGGCGGGTTCAGAGGCATCTTCTGGATAAAAAGCGACACCGATACTGCACGAAACGCGAAGTACTTCTTCGGCCAATGAGATTGGAGTTTCTACCGATTCAATAATTTGTGCGACAAATGGGCTTAAATCATCGTTAGCAGCAACCTCTTCTATAACAATTACAAACTCATCGCCACCTAATCGCGCCACCGTGCCCGACTCTGCCACTAGGTTACGCATCCTATTGGCCACAATGCGTAATAACTTGTCACCATAATCGTGACCAAGAGAATCGTTAATGCCTTTAAATCTGTCTAAGTCTACAAACATGACAGCCAAACGATGTTCATGATGACGAGCTAGCCCAATTGCATGCTCTAATCTATCAAGCAACAAAGTTCTATTTACTAACCCGGTTAAACTGTCGTAAGTCGCAATTTTGAGTAATTTACGCTCTGCATTTTTCTGTTCAGTAATGTCGGAAATTACAATCAGATAATGCTCAGCGTCATTACTTCCGCCACTGACTGCCGTGATATCTATGAGCACGTCGTAACGCTTTCCGTCCGCACCATCAATGCTCGCTTCTTCTTTCCAAAAGTCCCCGCCTTGCAATTCCGGGAGCTTGCCTGATAAGTGTCTATTAAGGTTAGGGTAGCGAAGGTACAGGCGAGCTAGCTGTTTGGGTAGTGGATCTCTGCTATTAAAGCCGAATATTTGTTCGAAGGCAGGATTGGCGGCAACTAAGCGTTTTTCTTTATCAAAAATTAATACCCAGTCTCGGGTTTGTCTAAACGCATCGCTGAACAAGGTAACCTGTTGCTTTGCCTTTTGCAGTCGAAACATATGACGCTGCCGCGAGATTAAATAAGCCGCTAAAAGCGCAACAACTAACGTAGCATATACCGAATAGGCCAGAGGAGAACGTAAAGGAGCGTAAGGCATATAAAGGCTTATTTCAGCAGGCAAAACGTTGAAATCAAAACTACCAGGCGTGGGAGCCACGGAAAATACATAGTCTCCCGGCTCTATATTGGTAAACGTTATCTTAGCATCGTCCGTAATGCCTTCAGTAACAACTCGGTCGCCATTGAGAAGCTTATAATAGTACTTAACTTTACCTATCCCAGACATAGCTAGCGAAGAAAAGTTAATGGTTAAACCATAGTCTTCATAATCTAAATCAAAGTGATGTCCACTCAAATTTTTGAGCGGTTGGTTGAGCACGCGATTATCTACCGAAACTTCAGTTATAGCTGTTTGTTTGCTCAGCAAGCTTGCGCCCATATCAAAACTTTCAAGCTGAGAAGCCGCAAATACAACTGCACCGCTTGTTGATCCGTAAGCAAGTCTACCGTCGTTAAGCTTGAATGAAGCACCTTGATTAAACTCTGATACACTTAACTCGCGACCGTAAATGAAGTTTTTTATTTGCCCGGTCGACGGATCGTACCGGTGAAGGCCTTTGTGTGAGCTAAACCAGATACTGCCAGACTCATCCTTTTGTAGCCCATAAACAACGTTTGATAATAAAATATTGCTGTCGTTTAAGTTATAGAGTGGTTCGAACGTGTCGGCATCAATACCAACCAACCCTACTCCACTGTAAGCAAGCCAAAGTACGCCCATATCGTCAATTACCCAAGATGATATAGAGCGATCGCTTCCTCGCTGTGCTTCTGGAAAGCGATAGACAAGTTCATGCTGCGAAGTTGCGGGATCAATTAGCCACAATCCGCCTTCGGTTGCAAAGAATAACCTATTATTGTGGTACGTAGACTGCCCAATAAAACCAATAGAGAAATTGATATCAAAAACCCGTGGGTCGAGGTTCAGTGGAGAAACTTCTTTTTGATTGATGTCATACTTTAAAAAGCGTTCATAGCCAATAAAGTACAACACTCCATCATTTGATAACATCATACCGGGGGCGTAGGTATCGAAAACCGAGTCTTCCCCGCCTTTTAATACTTCAGGCCGACTCACTTTTTCTGTTTTCGGGTCGAATAATCGAATACCTTCATAAGTGCTTAACAGCAGTTCTCCACTCTGGATAGGTATAATCTTATCTACAGACCCCTTTCCATATATGGCATTGTCGTCGCTAGAAAAAAGAAACTTCTCTGATTTTCCTGTGGTGAAGTCGTAATGATTTAGCCCGTTTGAAGTGCCAATCCATATTTTATTGGGCTTTGTTTCAGCAAAAGTCCACACTACGTGATTCGTTAGCGCGCTTTCACTGGCAGACCGCTCGTTTTGAATTACAAATATGTCAGCGCTTTTTACGCCAAAGTATAGAGCCCCAGCATAGACAGAACTCATCCACAGGTTATCTGATTCGTCTTTCGCTATTGCCGTAATTTTCTTATTAGAAATTTCAGTGAACCCATTATTTGGTTCTAAAATATGCTCATTTTGCCAACCATTGGAAGTCTGAACTAATTGATACAGTCCTTTGTTTGTTCCCATCCAAAACGCATTGTCTTTATGCTGTATCATAGTCCAAACATTTCTGTCAGAAACTACCTGAGAAAACACGCTTTCTTTCTTACTATTTACTTGCGATAAAAACTCGTCTTTCTGCGCTACAAATACACCAAGCACCGTAGAAATCCATACTCTATTTTGGTCGTCTAACAGCAAAAACTTGGCATTTATGTTGTCTTTATTTTGTTGAATATCCCCTAGATAATCTAGGCTGACTAAAGACTGTTGTGTATCGTGAAGATTTTTAACGTAAGCACCTTTGGTTGTTGCAACCAACAAAACGTCGTCGATAGTAATAGCAGCGCGAATACTATGATTATTGTCTAATAGTGCTGCGGGTAGTTTGGCAATGCGGTGTAACTCTTTTGTTTCGGTATCAAATAGCTGCACTTCTTCGTTTAGCGCAATGACTAATTTATTTGGCGTGTACCAGTGAAAAGTCTCAGCGTGTTGGACAATACCTTCAATATCTCGGTAGTAAGTAGGCTGTATTTGAGTCACTGTTTGAGTGGCTAAATCAAGATAGTAGTTTCCCCGCCCGTAAACACTAAACCAAAGTGCCTCTGTGCCTTGCAGCGCAAGTCGATGGACAAATGCATCAGCAAAAGTATTTGATGGCCCAGTTACAAGTTTAGTTTTTACCCCGTCCCACCGCACTAAGCCGCCTTCTGTGGCTATCCATACAAATCCATCTTCGCTTATTACAATGTCATTTACGTTGTCTTGAGGAAGGCCATTTTTTGTTGATAGAGATTGAAATACGGGGTTGGATAGCCGTGGGGAGGCCGCTGCATCTATACAGACAGAAAAAACCAAAAGAAAAAGGTAGAATAAACGCTTCATCACAAATGGATCGCATAATTAAGATTATTTTTATACATATCAGTGTAACAGAATGTTCGAAACATGGGCACATTCGAGGAAAGGTTTTTACGACCCCGTCCAAAAAACTTATAACATTGATATTAAAAGACTAATTAACTTAGTGAATACAACTATACTAACGCAAAAAATACGACCTTTTAGCGATAATTAACCATTAAACAGTCAGTAAGGTTAAAGCGCTTTCCTTACGTATCAATTTTTACAATGAGTGTAGAACATTAATCTTGTTGAACAGGAATTCGCCCAACTGGCACAAGTTGTCGCCTAATACTAGGCTGTGGTGCTAACCTGTATAAGTCGCCATTTTCACCGACATAATGCTTCGTCACTCCGCATGCCTTGGCAATATTTGCGTGCGCTTGCAGGTGCTCGTGTTCACCGTGAACTGGAATAGCAATCTTAGGTTTAACCCAGTGATACATAAGCTTCAGTTCTTCTTCGTAAGGATGGCCGCTAGCATGAATAGGCAAGATGCTATCTTCGCTGTGAATTACAGAAACTCCTTTTGCCAGTAACGCTTTACTCAAGCGCCCTACACTTTCCTCATTTCCGGGAATAACGATAGAGGAAAACAAAACGGTATCGCCCTTTTCCAAGCTTAGATGTGGATGACTGTCGCGTGCTAAACGCGCAAGTGCGGTATTTTTTTCCCCTTGACTCCCTGTTGCTACGGCTAGTACCTCTTTAGGAGGCAAATAGCCTAGGTGTTGGGGGTCGGTTATTGGTAAATCATCGGGCCAAATACCTTGCTGCCTAGCAATGCCATACATATTTAGTAACGAACGTCCGTAAAGCGCCATGTATCGCTTCGTTTTTTTAGCAACCTTGGCTAACGAAATAAGCCTTGCAATGTTACTGGCGAAACACCCCACTACTACCCTACCTTTTAGCGGCGAAATTGTACTAAGCAAGCCGTCATAACAATTTCTCTCTGAGATAGAAAACCCGGGCTTAGGGGCATTGGTAGAATCACCCACCATTGCAAGGATGTTTTCGTTACCTAGCTGCTTATAAAGGTTTGCATCAAAAGGCGCCCCGGTAATAGGGTTAGCATCAATTTTCCAGTCAGCAGTGTGAAGCACAGTACCTGCACGTGTCTCAATTTTTAGTGCAAAAGGCTCGGGTAAGGAGTGAGTAATAGCCAGCCAATTCACACTAAATGGCCCTATTTGTTTGGTGTCGCCCGCGTCTACTTCGACAATAGAAATACGATTGGCAAGTTTGCTACGGGCAAGCTTTCTCCGTAAGACCTCGGCGGTGAATGATGTAGTGTAAATCGGCTTTTGAAATCGCTCCCACAAATAGGGGATCGCGCCGACGTGGTCCTCATGAGCGTGGGTTATAACAATGCCGGCTAGTGAATCTTTTTGCTTCGCTATAAAAGTCGGGTCAGGCGCCACTACTCTATGCGTAGGGCCTGTTGATGAAATACCGGCACTTCGCTCGCTACCAGTTTTGTATCTGGGGACAAGGGGCTCGTCAAATGACACACCGCAATCTACCATCAACCATTGACCATTGTGTCCGTATAAATTTAGGTTCATACCTATTTCGCCTGTCCCACCTAAAGGGACAAACCACAAATCGTCAATGCTTGGGTACAACAAAGCGTTTACTGCCTTTTTTAAAATGTTAGAAATAAACTACGAAAGCTAATACTGGATGTTAAATGAGGCTATTCGTGAAGTTCTGCGTTTAGCTGGTCTATAACCTCAGCCCATGCCGCATCTTCCAAGATAGAATCTTTTAAAAATGCGGACTGGCTTTCATTCCAGTAAGGCGCTTCATGTAGGTGTTGGCTCTTATTCAGTCCTCGATGTGTCTCAAAAAACTCAGCAATTTCTTCATCAGAACTTCCTAGACCTAATTGGCTGAATAAGCTGTTCATTGTGGGTTGTTCGGTAAACATAACGCCTCCATGGGTAATGATAAAAAGAGGCATAGATATAACGAGCGAAGTGCTGCGCACTGCAACCACTCAACTGCCCCTATCTAGTTACTGAATTTTTACCCCAAGTTCCGGGCATAAGATCACACAGCTTTTGAGATCACACATCAAAGGTGCTCAGCGAACTCTTCTGGTGAAATCACCTCACCTTCTTCAGCAGGAACCGGACAAACGATAACCATGAGTTCGTCCTGCGTCATTCCAGGTACCCATTTAGTTAAAAACTCCTGAGTGGTTAGCTCCATCGCTTCACAGTGCTCCCAGTCTTCGGTTGCCCACAAAAGTGCAAGCTCAGCATCTGGCCAGACCGGTACGCCATCTTCTTCGTCTGTGGTTAACATTACACAACCATGTTCATCTTTAAGGATAAACAGTTTCTGCTCAGCTTTAATCGTCGCTAAACTAGATTCCAAGCGTTGAAATGCGTTTTTTTCTAATAAAGGATGTAATTGGGACATAAAACTCTCTTTAATTCTGTCATTTACATACCGTACATTACGGCACGTTTAAAAAAACCATTGGTAGCGTTTAACACGCGGTCGATACGCTCTCTATTATCTCAGCAAGGCCAACGCGTCGTACTTGCTTCATACTGTGTACATATACTTTAAACGATACGTGTTCTAGGGTTTCTATTTTAGTCATTTCAATACTAGCGGGTAATTGACTTTCTACAACAATCGGAAGCACGGCAATTCCCCCTTCTCTTTGTAAGTTATTTAGAGCAAGATTTAATGAATTTGTTCTTAACTTAGCATCGCGAAGTTGAGGATAGGCGGTGAGAAGCCAGTCTCTAGCTTTGGCCCCCCAATCTATTGCTACAAAGTCAGCAGCATTTATAGTATCCGAGACATCCCCAATACGATAAAGCGCTAACTCATGCTCCATTAAAACATGGCTATTCACCTCTTCGGATTTAAGCGGCTCTGTGGAAAAAGTAAGATCTGTAACTCTTTCATGTAACTGGCGAGACAGGGTGTCTAGCGTTAACACCTCAGCCTTTACCGACCAATCAGGAAATGAATTGTGAAGATGGCTTAGCATTTTCGGCAACAGCAATTCACTGGCAAGCTGCGTCGCTCCACATACTACGTATTCAGATGACTGAATTTGCAGTTCTTGCTTTGCTTCGTTTAATGTCGCGCATAACTGCTTGGCGTATGGCAACAGTTTTTCGCCAGATTGAGTAAGCTGAATACTGTTTCGCTGCCTTATAAAAAGCGTAGTATGAAAATATTCTTCAAGTAGCTTTATTCTAGCACTAACGGCAGATTGTGTGAGGTAAAGGTTTTCTGCTGCTTTACCGAAATGACGTGTTTTAGCCACCTCTATAAAGGTGGTTAGAAAGCGTATATCCATGCTTTTAGTACAACCGAATCGAAGTAAAACTAAATTGACACAGATAATACGGCAAGTAAACACAAAAGCACAGAAGCGCACCGCTTAAAGCGGTGCGCTTTATTAAAATTTCACCAACTCGCTGAATTAATGCTCTTCTTGGTACAGGCGACGTTGTTTGTCACGGCGCAGCACGTCACGCTTCTGCTTTTCTTTCACCGTACTGTGGCGTTTTGAATTTAGCTTTTTAGCGTGAATGTTTTCCTCTTCTACCGAGTCCCATTCATCACGCTGGTAACGATAGTCTTTACTCATCGACTTCTCTTGGTAATTAACACACCTTAATTATTATCGTAAGCCGCGAAAGAGAAAATGAATTTTAATCATCGTAGCGACAAGAATTTTTAATTGTATATTCATTAGAATTTCATGGACTTAAAACACTGAAATTTATTACGTTTTTGTTACAGCAAACCGAACGTTCCCTTGCACAAAAAACGACGGAAAATTAATTAAAATTCAATACCTTAGATACTTAAAAAACTACAAGGGAGCTTTTCTAAAACGGTTTGTAATCCAAATAAATATTCGAAATAATTGTTACCGTGCAAACCCTTAAAAAATTTTTATTGATAAGAGAAAAATCTTTTGTTTTATCTTCGTTTTTAATTATTTTAAAA
>NZ_JAHHDX010000113.1 GCF_018619335.1 Alteromonas sp. ALT199
AGTATTAGATTTAAGGTAAACGTTTCACCTTTTACCTTAAAACATAAACACTATATTTTTCATAAAGTTACAAATAATAACAGAGAAAATATAACGTTAAATGTGTAAAAGTAATGTTAATAAGCTTGATCCGCACATACTAAAAACGTAATTTAAGTGCAAAGTACGTTAAAACGTAGCCTACTCACGGAGAAAACACAGTGACACATAAAATTAACACATCACAGTTAGGCCCAATTGCGAAACGCTCACTTTTAGGTGTTGCTATCGCCTCTGCCCTACACGCACCGGTAGCATTTTCTCAAGATGCTGACACTCAGAGTGTAAACGATGCACCTGTTGAAGTTATTGAAGTTCGCGGCATTGTAAGCAGTTTGAAAAGAGCAATGTCTGATAAGAAAGAAAACCTCGCTGTTTCAGACGGTATCGCAGCGGAAGATTTAGGTAAGTTCCCTGACCTAAACGTGGCAGAATCACTTCAGCGTATCACTGGTGTTTCTATCGACCGTAACGGTGGTGAAGGCCAAAAAGTTACAGTGCGTGGTTTCGGCCCACAGTTTAACACCGTACTTGTAAACGGGCGCCAAATGGCTACCGACGATGCTGGCCGTGCGTTTAACTTCGACGTATTAGCTGCAGACCAGATTACTGGCGCAAGTATTTACAAAAGTGGCGTTGCCAACCTTCAATCTGGTGGCATCGGCTCTACCATCAACGTATCTACTGCTCGCCCATTCGACTATGACGGTTTCCAAGCAGTAGGAAGCGTAAAAGGTGTTTATGAAACCCTTTCAGAAGAAACGTCTCCACAAGCTTCTTTCTTAGTTAGCAACACATTTGCTGACGATAAATTTGGTTTGCTACTTGCGGTATCTCATCAAGAGCGTCAAGTTCAAGTTAACCGAATCCAGACAGCGGGCTGGCGTCCTGGTCTAACGCTATCGAACAGAAACGATGGTGTAATTGCATCAGATGTTTACCTTCCACGTAACTGGGACCAAGTTGTCGACCAACAAGATAGAACCCGTACTAACGCGTCACTTGTTGCGCAGTTTGCGCCATCTGACGATGTCACTATCACATTAGACGGTTTCGTATCTAAGTTTGAAGTTGATTCACAGGTTACTGACCTTGCGTCATGGTTTGAACCAGATCGCGTAGGCTCTGCAACTATTTCTGAGTTCGGCACAGCGTTACAATTTACCCAAGAAATTGACCTGCACCAAGGTAGCGGTAACCCAGCATCTGATTTCGTATCATCAACCCGTGGTGTACGTGATGTAACTAACAAAGGGTTCGGCTTAAACGTTGATTGGCAAGTAACTGACGCCCTTTCAGCAACCTTCGATGTTTCAACTTCTGAAGCGGAAAACGATATTGCTGGCGAAGGTCGTTTTAATGTTGTCGGTATTATCAATAACTACGAGTTTGACAGCACAGGTGGTACACCTACTGTAATTCACGATGGTTTTGGCAACGGTTCGCTTCCAGATATTTCTCTTAACCGTCTTCACTATAATGATCTAGGTAACGTTGTTGCGTCAGAAGACGAAGTAACAGAGTACAAAGCAGATTTCACTTATCTCGCTGATTCTGACGTTTTCCGTAAAGTTGATTTCGGTATCTTGCGTTCAGAGCGTGAAAAGTTCGTTTTCCAAGAGTTTGCGTCACAATGTGCATTCTGTGGCTATAGTACAGAAGCGCCAATCGATGAACTGAATATCCGCCCATTCACTGCGAACAACTTCTTTAGTGGCCTAATTGACACTTGGTATACGTACGATGGCGATGCATACCTGGACTACCTTGCTGCTCAAGGTGCGCCAGTAGTACCAACACTTCAGCCTAACTACTATAATATCGAAGAAGACGTAACCGCACTTTATGCACAGTTCGAGTTTGGTTATGACATCGGTGATATGCCACTAACCATGAACTTTGGCGCACGTTATGAAGAAACAAGCGTAGCAGTTTCTGCGGTACAAGCGTTTATATCTGATGTAGTCCCAACAACGGACCTTACGTTATTCTCTAACGTATTTGCACCAGCAAACGACATTACTGGCACAACATCTTATTCTAACCTTCTACCTAGCTTAAACGTTAAGTTAGAAGTACAAGAAGATATGATTGTACGTTTCTCTCGCTACGACTCTTTGACACGCCCTACTATGTCTCAGATGTCTCCAGCAACGACATTTGGTGAACCTCGTCGTCAAAACCTTCAGGCAAGCGGTGGTAACCCTAACCTTAAGCCGTTTAGCGCTGAAAACTGGGACCTATCGTTTGAATGGTACTACAGCGACGACTCAGTATTCTCGTTTGCGGTATTCAGTAAAGATGTTGAAGACTTTATCGTAACCCTTTCAGGCGATGAAACTTTCGCCATGACAGACCGAGTTGGTCCTGACTTCCGCTGTACTGCTGCAGACTGTGCTCCAGGTGTTTCACTAGATGCGCAAAACCCAGACAGAGACGTTGTTGCAGAAACAGAAGAGCTTAATGGTGCAAACGAGGTTTATACCGTTACTCGCCCTCAAAACGGCGAAACAGCGACGGTTAATGGTTACGAAGTAGCTATTACCCACGTATGGGATAACGGCTTTGGTGTAACCGCTAACGCAACTGTAGTTAACAGTGATGCGGAAGTATCTGGCGATACAGCGCAGACGTTTGCACTGGCAGGTCTTGGTGATTCACAAAACCTTATCGTGTTCTACGAGCGCGATGCGTTCCAGGCTCGTGTAGCGTTTAATAACCGTGAGTCGTTCCTATTTGCACTAGATAACACTGAAGTTGGCGGCGCGACAGGCGAGCCAATTACTACTGAAACCTACGGTCAGTGGGATGTAAGTGCAAGTTACGACATCAACGAACATCTTACGGTATTTGTTGAAGGTATTAACGTGACTGAAGAAGAGCTTACACAAGTAGGCCGCTTCCCAGACCAAATATACTCAATTGAAGACAATGGTGCTCGCTACTCTGTAGGTATCCGAGGCTCATTCTAAAGTTTGTGTGTGTGTTTTGGCAGGGGTAAAACCCTGCCATTTATCCATAAGCCTATTGGCAAAACGAGTACGTTTATGGATAAATGTAGAAAACAGTCATTATTCCATTTAAGCAGTGTCGTTTCATGAACCATTCATCTAATACATCTCAAAAACAGCGTATTGTCATTGTAGGTGGCGGAACCGCTGGCTGGCTTACTGCCGCCATTGTCGCTGCTAAACACAAGGTAGCAATGGGTGAATGTGGCTTAGACATCACTCTAGTCGAATCCAGTGACATTCCCACCGTAGGCGTAGGTGAAGGAACCTGGCCAACGATGCGTAACACGCTGAAAGACATTGGCCTATCTGAAAAAGAAGTATTTAGACGCTGCAGTGCCGCATTCAAGCAGGGCGGCAAATTTGTAAGCTGGGTGAAGGGAAATGGCGATTCTTATTACCACCCGTTCACGGTTCCGCTAGGTTATGGCCGTGTTGAGATGGCTCCTTATGTGGGTGATGTAGCAAACTTTGCGAATGCCACTAACTTTCAGCAGCATGTGTGTGAACGCAATATGGCGCCTCGCACACTTAGCGAGCAAGAATACAGTAGCGCGCAATCGAACTACGCTTACCATTTAGATGCTGGTGCATTTGCCGACATGTTAAGGGATTTTTGTAAGACGGAGTTAGGCGTTAAGCACATTGTTGCCACTGTACAAAGCGTAGCTGCAACCTCAAGCGAACATATCGAAAATGTTACCCTTAACAACGGTATGGTTTTAGACGCCGATTTATTTGTCGACTGTTCTGGTTTTCGCTCACTATTGCTTGGCGAAACACTCGGTGAAAGCGTTATTTCTACCGATGACGTACTATTTAATAACTCTGCCCTTGCCCTTCATGTACCCCACGAAGAAGATTTTGAAATTAAGCCCTATACCCAAGCAACAGCTCAAGAAGCAGGCTGGATTTGGGATATTGGTTTGTCTTCTCGAAGAGGTGTAGGCCATGTTTACTCGACCGATTTTACTACCGACGAACGGGCGGAAGAAGTATTGCGTCAGTACGTAGGTGACGAGCACGGTGACTTAAAAGCGCGCACAATTCGCTTTAACTCTGGTTATAAGAAGCGTATTTGGAAAGGCAACTGCATTGGTGTCGGTCTTTCCGCAGGGTTTGTAGAGCCATTAGAGGCAACAGCCCTTATGCTTATTGAGATTTCAGCACGTTATATTGCAGAGCAAATGCCGCTTCCCGCCTCGGCTATGCCTATAGTCAGCCAGCGCTTTAACAAACAAATGAATTATCGCTGGCAGCGAATTATCGACTTTTTGAAACTCCATTATATTTTCAATCAACGCAGTGAACCTTACTGGGTTGCCAATCGCGATGCGTCTTCTATCCCCGACTCTTTGAAAGAAGATTTGGAAATTTGGAAGTATCGCGGCCCCCAAATTGCTGATTTTTCAGCGGCAATAGAGCTATTTCCTGCCGCCAGCTATCAGTATGTGTTATACGGAATGGGATTTTCTCCAGACTTTTCTTTGCAATCTCATTTCTACAACGAACGTGACTTAGCTGATAAAGTGATTCAACAAAATCAGCTAATCACGCAGCAGAAACTAAGCAGCTTACCTAATCACCGCGATTACATTGAGCAGTGGTTGGCAAGCTAACGAGAACTATAATATGCCAAAATTTGAAACCTTATCGGCTGAGACTCACAGCGATATTGCTATTGATGAGAGCAAGCTAGCTACAACTTATTCTAAATTCCATTTAGTTAATGTTGAAATTAAAGAGGCAGTTCAGGCTGCTAGTGAGTTTCCTCTATTTTTTAGTAAGTCATCAGATGCAAAATATTGGACTATCTCTGCCCTATGCGGTCTAGCGCCGCAAGAAAATGTATTTGAGACAAAAGGTACTTGGTTAGGCCACTACGCACCGCTTAGCCTGCGCACTCTGCCTTTCGTCACTCGTATAAATGAGGGATCTCAGCAGCAGGAAGTTCTTGTTGATGTTGAATCTCCTGCCGTATCTTCACAAACGGGCGAGGCACTTTTTTTAGAGTCTAAACGTCCTACCGCTTATTTAGATAACAAAAAGAAGCTGCTTGAAGAGCGGGTTAATGCCATGCAACAAACCGCTGCCATGTTAAACCAGCTTAGCGAAATGGGACTCATCCATGCTGTTGATTTGATTATCGAATATAAAGACAACACTAATCAACGAGTAGGTGGCCTAGCTACCGTTAGCGAGCAGCGCTTACAGGCCCTCACCGGTGAAGAGCTTGCAAGCCTCAATCAAAAGGGATTGTTGAATGTGCTTTTCAGTATTCTCAGCTCAATCTTCCAAGTGAACCGCGTTATTCGCCTTCACAACACTAAGTTCCCTGGTCGCGCTGTTAACAACATCAAGTTCGAAACCAGCAAGTCATAACTGCACCTTAGGAGTAAAACATGTTTTCCAGCACTATTCAGGTGTCTGTTTTTGTCTTTGTGACTGCTTTAATTGGTTTTCTTACCTATTTAAGTTGCCGAGGCCAAAACAGAAATGCACAAAATCAAAATCGCGAGTACTTCCTCGCAGGCGGTGGCCTAGCTTGGTATTTCGTTGCAGGTAGTATCACCCTTACCAACTTAAGTACCGATCAGTTAGTAGGTATGAATGGTAACCAAATGGCCTTGTTAGCCCTATGGGAACTAGCAGCCGTTGTTGGCTTATTCGTTCTGGCAAAAGTATTTTTGCCTGTGTATTACAAGTTCAAGTGTACAACCACCACAGAGCTTCTTGAGCAGCGCTATCACGATAAGCACATTCGTGCAGTAATCAGTGCGCTCTTTTTCGCAGGTAGTGCACTGATCTTCTGCCCAGCGGTAATCTATTCTGGCTCTTTGTTCATGCAGTCTATGTTTAACGTTGAACTGCCGCTTATGTACATTGCAGTTATCTTCGTTATCGTTGGTGCCCTATATGCGATCTTCGGCGGTCTTCGTGCGGTAGCCGTGTCTGATACCTATTCGGGCGTGCTTCTATTAACCATGGCCGTATTGGTGGTTATTCTAGCGCTTCAAGCCATCGATTATAACTTTGATGGCATTCCGCAAGAACGACTTACGCTAATTGGCGATAACGATTCTCCTATCCCTTGGCACACTCTACTTACCGGTATGATCTTCATTCAGATGTTTTACTGGGGTACTAACCAAGTAATTACACAGCGCGCTATGGCTGCACCTTCGTTAAAAGAGGCGCAAAAAGGTGTATTTGCTGCAGCCGGCATTCGCTTGCTGATTGTGCCTGCCATTATCGTTATTCCGGGTATTGTTTCGTATAAGCTATTTGGTGATATTGGTGATAGTGCTTACGGAAAAATTGTTGCAACGGTATTGCCTGATTGGCTTTCTGGCGTATTCGCTGCGGCTATGGCAGCTGCTGTGTTAACCACGTTTAACAGTAACCTAAACTCGGCTACTGCACTTTACGTGTGCGACATTCACGAAAGCTATATCAACAAAACACCTAACGTACCTAAGCTAAGCGGCTACGTTACGGTTTTATTGTGCCTAGTATCGCTTGCGCTAATCCCTGTATACCAACAAGCTGATAGTATTATTAACTTGGTTCAAAAGCTTTATGGCCTATTAAGTATGCCTATTCTTTCGGTATTTATCGTTGGTTTACTGTTTAGAAACGTACATGCTTTCGCGGCCATTGGCGCGGTACTGTTCGGCGTCTCCATTTACGCATTAATGAGCTTTGAAGCATCACCTCTGTACGCCCCATTCGGACTTCATTACATCCATTTGATGTTTGCTACTCTCATTGGTTGTATCGCCTTCGCGCTTATAGTTAACCGCGTAGTGTTTAATCAAAAAGCAGAGTTCTCGTTAGAGCTTTATAAAAAAGAAGCCTAACAAATTAGTAACATGTAGAAAAAGGATGTCTTTTGACATCCTTTTTTGTTTTTAACATATTATTTCAATGAAATTTTGTTTAGATTGGTCAGACTTCATTTCCTTTGAAATGCAGACTAACATTGAAAGTTAAACGTTTACCCTAAAAATGTAGAATAGGTATAGTGAACGTGATTTAATATGCAAAAGTATGCTGTGCAAAAACACACAATACGTTGTAAATGAATAGCTTCACCACAAAATTTACGTTTTATTAACGCCGAGGTTTTTATGTCGTCACTTTCTAAATTCGTTCGCCTGTCGAATGAAAAAGCCACACTGATATTCGACTGTCAGGGTCGTATGCCCAAAGTCATTTACTATGGTGCGCCATTAAGTGACAGCACAACGCCTGAAATGCTAAGCGTTTTAAATACACGCCAAGAAGCTAAATGTGCGCCGGTAATAGAGCCACCAATTACGCTAGTACCTACCCATGGTGAAGGTTGGACAGGTCAGCCAGGTCTTGAAATCTCTGGTAATGCTGACCAGTGGTCTGCAGGCTTTAGCCTAGTGGAGATAAACCATGACGGTCAATCGGTTGCCTTCATTGCTGAAGATGCACACCGCGGTATGCGCCTTATCACAAGTGTAGAGCTTGATACCGACACCAGTGTTGCCAAATATGTTTCTCGTGTAGAAAACACCGGCAGCAGTACGCTGAACCTCAATTACCTAAATGCTGCTAGCCTTCCACTTCCTACAACGGTTAGTAAAATCAAAACATTCGAAGGTCGTTGGTCTGCTGAATTCCAAACCAAAGATCACGACCTATTCTTTGGCAGCTATGTACGTGAAAACCGTCGCGGTAAAACGTCTCACGACACTTTTCCCGGTTTAATTGCATTCCCTGAAGGGACAGGCGAGCTTAACGGTGAGTGTTTTGGTTACCACCTTGGCGCTTCAGCAAACCACAAACTTCGCGCCGAACTAATGGCTGATGGTAGAAGCTATGTTCAATTCGGTGAATTACTGTTTCCGGGGGAAGTGGTACTTGATGCCGGGGAAAGCTACACATCGCCAATGCTTTATACCGGCTATGGCTGTGAAGGTTTTTCTTCACTATCGCAGCAGTTCCACAATTTCATTCGTAGCAATGTGCTAAACCACAGCGCTGAGTCTAAGCCTCGCCCAGTTCACTACAACACGTGGGAAGGCATTTATTTCGATCATAATGAAGACGAACTTAAAGCTTTGGCAGACAAGGTAGCGCCGTTAGGCATTGAGCGTTTTGTATTAGATGATGGTTGGTTCAAAGGTCGCAGAAACGATAAAGCCGGGCTGGGTGATTGGTTTGTAGATGAAGCTATTTATCCTGAAGGACTAGATGGGCTAATTGATCATGTTACTGGTCTTGGTATGGAATTCGGCATTTGGTTTGAGCCAGAAATGGTTAACCCAGATAGCGACTTGTATCGCGCGCATCCTGAATGGGCACTTCAAACTGAAAACAACCCTCATGTGCCATTTAGAAACCAATACGTTTTAGATTTGACCAACCCTGAAGTGGTTGAGTACCTGTATAAAGTTATTACTGATGTACTAAAGGCCTATCCAAAAATAAGCTACATCAAATGGGACATGAACCGCGATGTAAATCATCCAGGTAACCTTCAAGGCAAACCGGCAATGCACGGCCAAATGGCAGCGCTTTACGGCTTGATCGACCGCGTAAAAGCCGCTAAACCAGGCATTGAGATTGAAAGCTGCTGCTCAGGTGGCGGACGTGTTGATTTAGGCATTTTGCCACATACAGACCGATTCTGGACATCAGACTCTAACGATGCACTAGACCGTTTGTATATTCAGCGCGGTTGCTCTTACTTCTTCCCATCTGAAGTAATGGGCGCCCACGTAGGCCCGCGTGACTGTCATATTACGGGTCGTAACCTGCCTATAGAAATTCGTTCAGCAGTCGCTTTGTTTGGTCATATGGGCATAGAAATGGACCCACGTGAACTGACAGACCACGAGAAAAGCGTGCTAACCGACGCCATTTCGCTTTATAAAAAATATCGTCATATCACCCACGGCGGCGACCTATTCCGCATGGATGATGACGGCATGAATGTGAAATTTGGTTATGTGTCGAAAGACAAGCAGGAAGGTATTTTTGCATATAACAGTGTTACAGAAACCGTACGCACTACGCCTAACCGTTTCTACTTCGCAGGGCTTGATGCTAACAAGCAATACACCATTGAGCGTGTGTGGCCTGAAAAGCTAAAAGAATACACACCCTCAATCTTGCAACAAACTGAAGGGCAAGTATTCAGTGGTGAAGTGTTAATGAAATACGGCATGCAGCTGCCGGTACTCTTCCCACAAACAGCGCTGATTTATACTGTTAAAGCCCTGTAGCTTTTTAAGCGCTGTGGCTTTTAAATCGCTGTGGCCTCCTGAGCGCTGGGTACAGAAAATACAATTAAGCGAGCTATGCGGTATTACACCGCCGCTCGCTTTTTTAGTGCCTTTTTAATTTTTTTAAGTGTCTTAGCAAAACGTTCATCTTGCTCTTCTTTTATTGCCTCAACAACGTTTTGCGCTTCATTAACTTTATCTGCATTAAGAAGAAGTTCAGCTAAGCGTAGCTGAGCCCAATTAGCTGTTGGTAGACCTTCAGTATCAATGGTCGCAACCTGGTAGTCCTCCAAATAGCTTTTTAGCGCGTTTATACCTGAAGTTGTGTACTCGCCACTTTCAACAGCAACTTGCCCTAAGCGATACTTTCCATACATAAGACTGGCTTTACGCTTTTGATAAGTATCCCAAGCCTCAGTATCTGCTTTGGAAACTGCGGTCACATCTGTATCTGATAACGGCAACAAAGTGTCGTAAGATGCAGCGTACTGCTCATTACCGAAATAGAAACTACCTAGCTCAACCCTAGCGCGAATTTGGGTGCTGTCATCTTCAATTAAAGAGGCAAAAATCACCTCTGCTTCTGCCTGTTCATCTTTTTCCAAATAAACCTTAGCTAAAGCGAACTGACCTTCGGTAGCATCTAGTTTTGAAATTGTTTGCGCAAGCGTCGTTGCTTCATCCATGTCCCCTCCAGCAATAGACGGAGCCATTAAGTGAAACTGCATTAAGGCTTGGTAAACAGCAACCTCTTCTGGGGCTATTTCCACTGCTTTTTCCAAGCTCTTCTTTGCTTTTTTCGCATAGCCTAGGGCTGAAAATATACTACTTGAGGCTTGGGCTCCCATTACGCTGGCGTGTGTATGGTAAGCCTTATAGTTATCACTGTAATCCTGAATAAACTGCTCTGCTGCCTCCTCGGCATCATCTAAATCTATGTTCATTAGGGCAGAAATAAGCATGTTGTGTTGCTCTGGCGATTTGCCTTCAACGGTTTTGAGGGATTCTACAACGTAATTAAAGTCGCCTTGCTTGAAGTAGGCCTTTAGCGTCGCTATATCATCGGCGCTTGCTGTAACAACGCTTTGTGTTGCTGCATAGCTTTGGGTAATAGCCGCTGATGGCATCAACAAAATAGAACAGGCGTATAGTGCTGACACAGTAGATTTACGCATTTTCACTTCCTTATGGTTTGTTTTATAAAGTAATCCGAAATGCCGCTCTAGAGCACTTTTTACTATCAAGGATTGGTAGAAGCAGTCTTACATTACGCCACTATGCGTCACGATAGAAAATAAATATGTAACAAAATTAAAAAAGGATGCCGAAGCACCCTTTTCAAACTGTTATTTACTGTCTATCTCTAGACCCAATGCCCATCGGTCGTCGAATCCCTTCCAAGGCTCTGGCTTCTTACCGTCTACGGGTACTTGAGCACTACTGCCACTCACGTTCAGGTATTCACAATCATCTTTTAAACCTTTCACGTGACAGTTCATCAGCGCTAACGCGAAGTGCTCGTTAATGGCATTAAGCTTTTGCACTTCCCACGCAGGCTCAATGTAGCTGCCCAAATCAAACTCGCTGCCATAGGCTTCTTTTGGGGCGGGGTGAGGCGCTACGTTATGACGCGCATTTTTAACGGTAAGTAGCTTAGAGCTTTCACTGCCGGTATTTTCGAATAACCATTTAATACCATCGTAACCAGAAATATCGTCGTTATCACCCGCCACATAAAGAACAGGTACCTTGATATTGTTCAGTGATTCAACGTCAAAGAGCTGATGTTGCCCGCCCCATGGGGCAAGCGCTAACGCTGCTTTCCAAGCTGGCAGCACATCCTTGCTACTTTCTTCGCCACCTGCGCAAGTATTTAGTGCGTCTTTGATAAGAGCTGCCACTTTAGGGTCTTGTGTACCGGTAAAGGTTGCTGCTGTTTGATCGTTAAATGCATAACAACCACCGACTGTACTTACCGCACCATAGCCTCCCATGGAGTACCCAATCACCCCTGCTTTACTTGCATCAACGCTCGCTTTAAAAAAGTCATGCTCGCTAATACTAATTAGGGTAAAAACCTGGTCGCGAGAGCGATTTAGTAGCGTGCTTGGGAAGCCTGAATACGGGTTTTCTGCAAAATTAACATCTTTATTCGTAGAATCTGTGTGGTCGATAGATGCTACAACATAACCATGAGACGCTAGGTGTTCACCTAAATAATACATAAGCGTACGATAACCAGTATAGCCGTGAGATATAACCACCACAGGGTAATCAGATTCTGCTGCAGCAATAGGCGCATTGCGACTTGCATCGCCTTCAATTTCAAATACTTGACCACTTCGTGTTTCATTCACATACGTTGCCGTGTCAGCAACACTTGAAGCTGGATACCAAACCTCTAGCGTCAATTTGCGCTCGACATCATTTCCGGCGATATCTTTCACTTTTTCAGGATAAGTGGCTTCAATAGTTTTTACGCCAACTGTATGTGTACCTTTCTCACTGAGCGACGGCATCACGTCGGCAGGAAAAGGCTTATACAGCTTTTGAGCAGCTGATACTGTAGGTGAAACGATGGTGGTTGCTGAAACCAAAGCGATCGCACTAGCAAGTAGGGATAACGTTTTCATAATTTATGATGATTTTCTCGTTATTTAAAGGCAAATTCATAATACCTCGTTGCAACTATCACACAAGCCAAACAGTATTATTATTGGTGATTAGGAAACATAAGAAAGGGTAATAAAAATAAGGGCCACAGGCCTTATTTTAACAATGAGAATGAACGTAAAAGCGGTTGAGATATCTCGTATTCTTCCCTACTTCAAGTGCAAGTGTTCTGCGTTATTTTTATTAGCGCCAAATTGAAAGAAAATGGTAAAAGGTATTACCCGAAGTTTATTTTTTAGACACGTATCGGTGCCACCTTTCATCGAAGAGTGGCTTTAGAAATGATGGATATCCATCCGCCGCAAAATTAATATCTCTGAAAGTTTGGCTATTCGAAGGCGAAGAGTAAATACGTGTTAGTGCATGGTTCAAGTCATTGGTTACATTAATACCTAATTCACTCTTGGAACAAAGCAAACGCTTGGTTCCTCTTAACTGTTTCGACAACTCACTTACTTGATAGATGTAAAGCGCACTCAGTTCTTCTTCAGACAAGGTAGAAAGCTCTCGATGACCTACATAGCCAAAGTCTATTCGGCCGCTCTTTAATAATGCAATGGTGTGCATTCCTAGGTCTTTTCCTAAGCTATTTAAGCGCAAAACGTTATAGCGAGTAGCCCATCGTTCAACTGCATCGGCGTAAGCATTGGTTACGTCGCTATAGAGTACTGTTGTTAAGTTTTGCTGAAGCAGTCTCTGTATCGAAATAGACTCAAAATAGTTTTTTACTGGGTTCGACTCAGTATTGTCTACCTTGTTGTCAATGCTATGCAAAAGCGGTTTTCTGGCAACAGTAAGCATCGGTAAATTAATAGAAGTGGGTTGAGAAAAGTTCCCCCACTCGGTCCTTTCCTCTTGGTACGCAGCGCCATAAAAGCAATATACTCTTTTAGTGGATTGCTCGTGCCGCACTAGCGACCATGCACGTTTAACCGGATAGGCTTCAAATTGATGTTGATAACTATTTAGGTGAGTAGCAAGGTAAGCCATAACATCATAAACCGGCCCCGAAGTAATACTGACTCCACTAGTTTCAATACCTAGCTCAGGTGGCCGCAACCAGACCACTATAGGCTTTTGAGTAAAACAGCTACTTCCTTTACATTCACTCTCTGTTTGAGCGAATAACATGTTGCTCTTGAGATATAGTAAAAGAAAAACGATGAAGATTGTAACTTTTGACACCACTCAATCCTTTAAGCAATTAGGCCTGCTGACTACTGCTTAAAGCAAAGTGCACTAGTTAAGGTTATCTAAAAGCGTTTATTTGATGAAATATGCTTAGCAATGATGGCGCAATTTTAAAATATCTAATGATAGAAAGACGAGCATCAATCTCACAAATGAGCAAACTGAGCTCAAAAAAAGCCCTCAGGAAGAGGGCTTATATGAAACTATTTACAAAATCATGTCTTAAGTGAAAGTCAGAACGGAATATCGTCGTCGAAATCAAAGTCTGGCTCAGCCATTGGCGGGTTCTTTGGCTGACCTTGGTTGCCACCTTGAGGCGCTTGATTGTAGCCGCCACCTTGGTTTTGATTATAACCACCTTGTTGACCACCGCCTTGCTGTGCCGCTTGGTTATAGCCGCCCTGCGCTGGTGCTTGATTGTAACCACCTTGGTTGTTTTGAGGACGCTGATAACCACCGTTACCGCCACCACCATCACCGCCGCGACCGCCAAGCATTTGCATTTGGTCTACGATAATTTCAGTAGTGTACTTATCCTGGCCTTGCTGATCTTGCCACTTACGCGTTTGCAATTTACCTTCAACGTAAATCTGCGAGCCCTTTTTCAGGTACTCTCCGGCAATTTCTGCTAAGCGACGGTACATTGTAAGGCGGTGCCACTCAGTGCGCTCTTGAACCTGACCCTGTTGGTCTTTCCAGCTTTCGCTAGTTGCTAGGCTTAAGTTCGCAACGGCGTTTCCGTTAGGCATGTATCTAACTTCAGGATCATTGCCAAGGTTTCCAACAAGAATAACCTTATTAACGCCTTTCGTTGCCATTGATGTCTCCTGTAACGTTTTTAGTGGCTTGCTGTATAACTCTTCATTAAGTAAGACATCAGCAAGCGCGAAAGTTCATCGAATATTAGCCGGTTAGTATATCGTATTTTATTGGGAAAATTTGAAGTTTTTCGCCTCACCTTTACGTTACTAACTGCAACACATTCTAGAACTTAACAAAATTTATTGTCAGCGTCTTCTGAACTTTCGCGTTGTTTTGAGCAGAGCCTAGTAGGGGCGTTATTGTAAAAAACGCCCTCTTTGCCCTACTACCACCACGTGGTATAAAACGCTGCGGTAATTATTATCACCGCGATTGACGCTACGTTAAATCCGCTTGTGGTTTTGAACTGCAGTTCATTTAGATCAACCGCGTTTTCACTAATGCCTTTCTTCTCTAGCAGAGAAACAACCACAGCTAAAGCAACACAAAGCAGGAATACGAGCCCAACACGGTCGATAAACGGCAGTTCAGGCCAGAACTGTCTAAACACAATGCTTAATAAAAATGAACCTAAGGCGGCTAATAGGCCACCGTTTGCTGTGGTTTTCTTCCAGAACATACCCAAAACGAACAGCGCGCAGATACCTGGTGTAAAGAAACCGGTAAACTCTTGAATGTATTGGAATGCTTGATCGAAATTGCCTAAAAGTGGTTTAGCCACAACCATTGCTATGATAAGCGCTATCAAGCTTACGATCCGACCTACTTTTACGTAATGTTGCTGCGACTCGTTAGGGCGCTTATCTTTATAAAGATCCATAGTAAAGATAGTGGACACACTGTTTGTCATTGAGGCTAGTGATGAGACAATCGCCGCCACAAGCGCGGCGAAGATAATACCTTTAAGGCCAACAGGCATTAGCGTCATCAAGCTTGGATAAGCTTGGTCAGGCTTAGCTAGGTCAGGCACAATGAGTACCGCAGCTATGCCAGGCAACACCACAATTAACGGCATAAGTAACTTAAGGAATGCCGCAAACGCGATACCTTTTTGGGCTTCTTGCACACTTTTTGCCGCCAAAGTACGCTGAATAATGTACTGGTTAAAGCCCCAGTACGACAGGTTCATTATCCACATACCGCCGACCAGTACAGAAATGCCCGGCAAGTCCATATAGTGCGGGTTGTCTTTTGATAAAATCATGTCGAATTTTTCAGGTAGTTTATTGGTTAAATCGACAAAACCCTGAATAACACCGTTTCCATCACTGATTAGGTTTAATGCGGTATACGATAGGAATAACCCGCCAATAACTAACAGCACCACTTGAATAATGTCGGTTAACGCTACCGCCTTCAGGCCGCCGTAAAGTGAGTAGGCTAGCGAGAAAAGACCTAAAAACATCATACCGTAAACCATATCGACTCCGGCAATAGTGTTAATAGCCAGAGCACCCAGCCACAGAACTGCAGTAAGGTTTACAAATACATAAACGCCTAGCCAGAATATTGCCATTACTTTGCGCACGCGATGATCATACCGCTGCTCTAAGAATTGAGGCATGGTGTATATTTTATGCTTTAAAAAGATAGGTAAAAAGAATTTGCCCACTATAAGCAGCGTAATGGCGGCCATCCATTCATACGACGCTATAGCAAGGCCCAATTGATAGCCTGATCCAGACATACCAATAATTTGTTCGGCGGAAATATTGGCTGCAATTAATGATGCGCCAATGGCCCACCATGGCAAGCTTGAGCCTGCTAAAAAATAATCGTTTGTGTCTTTCTGGTGTCCCTGCTTTTCACGAGAAACCCACCACGCTATTGTGACAAGCGCGACGACGTATATCACGAACAAAGTGATATCTATTGATGCTAATTTCATAATTTTTCCCAAAGTTTTTATTTTGGGTGCGGCGATTATTATGCAGGGTACACAGGTGAAAAATTGTTTTTATTATTGTATTGGTTTTTGCCACACCAGTGTCGCGTATGAAAACGCGTTTCGCATTTTACGATAAACCGTCAACCGGTCAGAAAACCACCGATACACGCTTCGTGTTATTGCGGGTAGTATTAGTAACACACTTTGTTGATTTTTTTTAACAAGAAATATGCACTTTTGTAAAAAAAAAGCCGCTACCTATGGTAGCGGCTTAAGGGACACAAACAATTCTAGCGAATAGGATTGTTTAGAAAAGGGAGCGTTCTGTACCTAAAATCTTTGTTCCTGCTGATGTATCTTTAGGCAAATGCGCCTTGTGTTGCAGTGCATACGTAGATGTCTGCATGGTAGCCCGTTTCGTCAAAGTACTTATCTGCCACCACTTGCTTAACAGCATCAACTTTGTCGGTGGGGGCAAGCGCAACAACGCAGCCACCAAAACCACCGCCCGTCATACGAACACCACCAGATTTACCAAGTACTTCACCGATGATCTCAACCAAGTAATCAATTGGGCGTACGGTAATTTCGAAATCGTCACGCATAGAAACGTGAGACTGCGCCATAGCGTTACTTACCGTTTCAATATCACCAGACTTTAACGCCTGACTTGCAGCTAAAGTACGCGCGTTTTCAGTAATAATATGTTTCGCACGGCGATAAACTACTTCAGGCATATGTGCTTTGGCTTCTTCTAGCATCTCCATGGTTGCTTCGCGCAACGATGAAACACCCAGTAGCGATGCACCTTGCTCACACTGCTGGCGACGCAAGTTATACTCGCTGTCTACCAAACCACGTTTTACATTCGAGTTAATGATCACAATTTGGTGCGAATCTGGAAGCGGTGAATGCTCAATGGCTAACGACTGGCAATCAAGCAACATTGCCATACCTTCGTTGCCCATGGCTGAGATTAACTGATCCATGATTCCGCACGAACAGCCTACGAAAGTGTTTTCTGCTTTTTGACCTAATAGCGCAGCTTGCACACCATCAAGAGGCAATTCATACAATGCGCTTAAGGCTTTCAGTATTGCCACTTCAAAAGACGCTGAAGAGCTTAAACCGGCACCTTGTGGAACATTACCCGTTACCAGCAAATTTGCGCCACCAAAATCTGGCATAGCCTCTTTTAGTACTTTCACTACGCCGCGAACATAGTTTGCCCAACCTTGTTCCTCGTCGTAATTAATGTCTGACAATGAGAACTGGTTCTGCTGATTCTCGTAATCCATAGCAGTAACCAGAATGTCATTATCGTCGCGTTTAGTTGCCGCAACCCAAGTACCAAAGTTGATAGCAGCCGGAAAGACGAAGCCTTCGTTATAATCGGTGTGCTCACCAATGATGTTCACTCGGCCAGGGGCGTGTGCTATTAGCGTTGGCTCGTTGCCGTAATGCGCTTCAAATTTAGAAGAAAGTACTTGGTTATCCATTAGTATTCTCACGTTGCTTGTAGTGCACCGTAGGCAGTGCTTTTAATCTGTATGCCGCCTGTTCAGGGGTCAAATCTCGTTGTGCTTCGGCCATCATTTCATATCCAACCATAAACTTACGTACGCTTGCTGAGCGCAATAGCGGCGGGAAGAAATGTGCATGTAGCGTCCACTCTGGGTGGTCTTCATTATCAAATGGCGCACTATGCCAACCCATTGAATATGGGAAAGACGTTTCAAATAAATTGTCGTATTTCGCCGTTATTTCACCAATAATTTTGGCAAGTGAAAACGATTGCGAGTCAGATAGCTTATGCAAAGATTGAACATTAAAACGGGGCAGTAATAGCGTTTCAAATGGCCATGCAGCCCAATATGGAACCACAACCACCCAATCGTCGTTTTGGCATACTACGCGCTCTTGCTTAATAACTTCTTGCTCAGCGTAATCTAACAACATAGGTGCGTTGTTTTCACCAAAGTACTGCTTCAGCTGTACTAGTTTTTTTGCCGGGTCTGTGGGGATGTGCTGCTGCGCCCATACCTGACCATGTGGGTGAGGGTTTGAACACCCCATCATTGAGCCTTTGTTTTCAAAAACCTGTACCCAACGATAGCTTTCACCTAGTTCAGCGGTTTGTTCTTTCCACGTGTTAACCACATCTACCCGTTCTTCGTCAGTAAGCTCAGGTAGTGTTTTGCTGTGATCAGGTGAAAAACAAATAACGCGACTACAGCCTTGCTCTGTTTCAAATTGGAACAGGCCTTTTTTCTCGCTAGCCTGCTCTGTATCTTGTTTTAGAGCTGCAAAATCGTTTTGAAAAACGAATGTCCCTTTATAGTCTGGATTAACCTCACCGTTTACCCGTGTGTTAGTTGGGCACAGGTAACAAGTAGGGTCGTAAGACGGCTTTTGTTCGTTATTTGGCTCTTCAGAAGCCCCCTGCCAAGGACGCTTAGCACGATGTGGCGATACTAGCACCCACTCGCCCAACAATGGGTTAAAACGGCGATGCGGATCATTGGTTGGGTCGAAAGGGGTTCCCATAATCACTCTCTCTGAATAGACTGGTTAAGCTCTAGCATAGCGCTTTCACATAACGCTTTTGCATAACACTTAGGGGTTAAACGTTTACCCTAGCAATAATATAGCAAGCTATGCTGTTTATCAATTAACTAACAAAGAAAATTAATTGTTAAATTAGTAACAATTAATTTTCTTTTAGTCCCTCGATGAATTTACTCAGCGCTGAACTTATATCGAATCGTTTCTTCGTAGGTTTCGCCCGGCTTTACGAAACAGTTCGGAAACGATGGCTTGTTCGGTGCATCAGGAAAATGCTGAGGCTCTAAACATAGGGCGCCAAGCTGCTCATCTTCTCGCAGGCTCCCCGTATAAAACTGAAGCCCGGGAAGGCTAGTGTATAATTCCATCGTAACGCCAGTATCGGGCGCTTTAACTGTAGCTTGTGGGATACTCGAAGAAGCTACTTGAAGCACATAGTTGTGGTCGTAGCCACCTACTCGGTCAAACAGCGGATGTGAATTGTCTTGTTCAGCCCTTTCCTTGATTGCACTAAATGAAGTGAAATCAAAGGGTGAATCAGCGACTTCAACTAAATCCCCTGTTGGTAATAACGTGCTATCAGCGTCTGTCACCTTTTTCGCCTCGATATGTAGCAGCGTATTACCCACTTTGTCATCATTGCTTAGCGTAAAATAGGCGTGCTGTGTGAAACTAAGTGGTGTTTCTTGATCTGTCGTTGCTTTGATTACAAGCGTTAACTCATTTTCCTGATTAAGTGTATAGCACGCCTCAACATTAACATTGCCTGGAAAGCCACCCTCGCCGTCTGGACTAAATAAGGTGAATGTTACGCTGGCACTATCGCTGGATTCCTGGGTGCTGGCTTGCCATAATTTTTTGTGAAAACCGGCATCGCCCCCGTGCAGATTATGCTCCCCGCCGTTTTTATCTAGCGTGTACTCTTTGCCGTTTAGAGTAAATGTGCCATTCCCTATTCTATTAGCGTAGCGCCCTACAATTGCACCGCGATAGCTAGGGTCATCGATATAGCCCTGCAACGTATCAAAGGTTTGAACGCAGCTAATCAATTCGCCCTTCGCATTGGGAAAATAGAGTTCCTTGATAATACCGCCATAGTTGAGCAAGGTGACTGACATGCCGTTATCATTACTTAAAGTAAAAGCATTAACAGCTTTGCCGCTTACTTCACCAAATGTAGATACGTTTATTTTCATAACAATTATTTTACCTTATCGGGAGCTCGTTTAATTAAGCTCGGGCAATTTATCGTGCTCGCCTGCAAAGTTTTAGAATCGGTAGAGGATTTAAAATTGCTAAAAGGTTATACGTTTTCCGTTCTTTTTGACAGGGGTTTAGCGAAGAACTAGATATGGTAAAACCACTTGATACTTTTATCAGTTACCTAAGGTTGGCCGCTATGCTACGTAAGGAGAGAATTTTACCTTTTTATGTAAATATAATGTACGCTATGCCAATCAGGTCTTAAGGACTTCAACGTATTACAAAACAAAGTTAAAGAGAAAATGGCAACAATAAAAGATATAGCCCAAGCTGCTGGCGTTTCGTTAGCCACAGTATCTAGAGTCATCAATAATGGCCCAAAAGTAGGCAACGATACTCGACAGCGCGTTAAAAAAATCATGGAAGAAATGGGATACCGTCCCAACGCAAATGCGCGGGCTCTTGTAACTAAACGCAGTGCCTCATTGGGTGTGGTTATTGCTGAACTGCACGATCCATTTTTCGCAATGTTAGCCCATGGTGTTGAATCAATAACGCGCAAAAATAACGTTCAAATTCTACTAAGCGCTGGGTCGATTGAAAAAGAAACAGAACTTCGTGCCATTGAAACCTTATTAGAACACCGTGTTGAAGCCATGGTAGTGCACAGCAAAGCCCTTGATGATAAGACCTTGATTGGCTTTGCAAGCCAGGTACCAGGCTTTGTTCTAATTAACCGATACATCCCAGAAATAGCGAACCGCTGTGTATGGCTTGATAACGTGACCGGTGGTCGGCTAATGGCAGAATATGCCATTAATCAAGGGCATAAACATGTGGCGGTAATAAGCAGCCAGTACCGCATCGACGATCCGAATCATCGTCTGGAGGGGATTAGAAACGCTATCGATAGCGCAAAGCTAAGCCTACCTGAGAGCATGATTGAGTACGCCACGCCTGATCAAGAAGGGGGCGAACTAGCCATGCAAAACTTGCTAGCCACAGGCGCAAAATTCACCGCAGTATTAGCTTATAACGATGCGATGGCATCCGGTGCAATGACCATGCTGCAGGACCACGGTATTTCCGTTCCCGAACAAGTTTCCGTGATGGGCTACGATGATGTACTGCTAGCCAAATACTGTCGACCTAAATTAACTACTCTGCGTTATCCGGTAGAAATGATGGCAGCAAAAGCTGCAGAGTTAGCATTAAAGTACGCGTCGGGAAGTAAACCAGAAGAAGGCCTAACTTTTAAGTATACCCCTACCGTAGTGAAACGAGATTCAGTAGTTAGAGTATAGTCTTCCCATATCTGAAATAGTTAGACAGAACACAAAATGAATACCCGCCATCGGCGGGGATTTTTTTTTAATAAATTTAAAATTTCTCTTATTAAAAAATCCCGGCCCACCCGAAAAAAGAGAAACAATATTGCCGACTTCTTCTTGTAAAAAAAA
>NZ_JAHHDX010000018.1 GCF_018619335.1 Alteromonas sp. ALT199
GTGTTTTTACATACCTTAAATTCTAAATCAAAGAAAAACTTAGGGTAATTACCTATAAGAATTAGATTTTCTAACAAAGCTATGCTTTAAGTCATAGTCAATTAAATTTTATGATAGCATTTGTCACCTGTTTACCGTGCCACTAAAGGCAAAACTCTTAATGAGAAAGTTAGAACTCATTCCATGTTAAATGTTGTTGTAATCGGTTACGTATGGCCCGAGCCAAATTCATCGGCGGCAGGGCAAAATATGCTCTCTCTTATCAAGCGTTGCTTAGCTGCTAACTTCAAAGTGACATTTTTGACTGCGGCTACCGACAGTGAACATAAAGCAGATCTTGAGGCCATCGGTGTAAATGTGAGGCCCGTTACACTTAATTGTAGCTCATTCAATACCCTCATAGCGCATATAGCACCCGATGTAGTTATTTTCGACCGCTACATGACGGAGGAGCAGTTTTCTTGGCGTGTAAAAGAAACGTGCCCAGATGCCCTTAGAATCCTTAATACCGAGGACCTACATAGTCTTCGTCAAGCAAGGTTTGAGGCGGTAAAAAAACACGGAGATGCCGGTCATGCGCAACTAAATAGCGAACTAGCCCAACGGGAATTAGCTGCTATCATCAGAAGCGATCTCACCTTAATAATCTCACAACACGAAATGAATTTATTAAAACAACATTACGGTGTACCTGAAGCTCAGCTTCAATATCACCCTCTTGTTGTTGGTCAGTCTGTTTGCCCTACCCCGTCGTTTGAACAGCGCTCGCACTTTGTTCATATTGGCAATTTTCGTCACGCCCCTAACTGGGACGCGGTCTTACAGCTCAAACAAACCTTGTGGCCTGCAATTAGAAAAGCACTCCCCAAAGCCGAAATACATATCTATGGCGCTTATCCGCCTAAGAAAGCCACGCAACTTCACAATGAGAAACAGGGCTTTCTAGTGAAAGGTTGGGCAAAAGATGTAGAGTCTGTCATGACGAGCGCAAAAGTACTCATCGCCCCGTTGCGATTTGGTGCAGGTATAAAAGGAAAATTGCTTGATGCGATGCGATGCGCGACCCCTAGCATCACAACATGGATAGGCGCAGAAGGTATCGTGCCATATACCGCGAGTACTAATGCCGATGTCCCCACGAATACAGAAGACACCCAACCGAGTTTACAATCTAAACACTGGCCAGGGGCATTATGCGGTACTGATTTGTCTAAACAAGATGTTGTTCAAGACTACGTAGATAAGGCCGTAGCGTTATATCGCGATGAAAATGCGTGGAATACAGCAAAAAATTTAACCCTTACTGCACTTGATTCATTTAAACACCAGCAGCCAGATGAGCCATTTATCGAAAAAATAACTAAGTTAAAGCAGGAACTTAATAAACATAGAAGCGATTTGTTTATGCAAAGTTTGTTGTGGCATCAAACGCTTGCGGCAAGTAAGTACATGAGCCAGTGGATTGAAGCCAAGAATAAGCAGGGGCATTAGTGGGTTTGTCGACTAGATGCCCTTTAATTTAGTTATTACAGACTTGATGCCATTTCCGCGCGACTGGCTCAGATAACGCTCTAATTGACAGCGTGACAAATAGAGCTCGAAGTCAAATGTACTGCGCCGTTCTGTGGTCAATGCATTAGCTTTTTCTAAAAGCACAGCAAGTACACCTCGAATGACTTTGCTTGGCGAATACGCCATCAAACTTCCGTGCTCATTTGAATACGCTAACCACACTGGGCTTTCACACCCTTCAACTTCAGTAATGGTCGTGCGTTTATCTACAGGAAGTGGTATGAGAGATTTACCTGCAAGCATAAGTGTGCGCGTAAAATCATCCCAACCTTTCGAGGTAGCGAGCGAGGAAGCTAAAGGAAGCAAGGCGTCGTCCGAATTCATCAACTAAACACCTAAATTAGTAGCCATCTAGCTCAGATGATAAATCTTCCGCGGTCATTACTAGGTTTTCAACATCGCTAGTGGTTGGGAACATAACAAGCTCCACACCGTTTTTGGTAAGACCTGGCAGCCAAGTTTGTGTAAATTCATCAAGGGGGACATTCACGCACTGGCCTTCTATTTCGTTCATCTCTACAAACTTTTGCGCCAGGTCGTGGTGTGGAAAAACGGGTAGTTGAACACTCTCACCATCCTCGAACATTACGAAACCTTCGCTCCCCTGCACCATCCAAATTTCATTTGCTTTTGCAATATAACTAACAACAAGTTCTTGTCGATCCTCAGCACTTAGCTTCATGGCCTGCTCAATTACTGCATCACTCAACTTATCTGCAATTGTTTCTGGAAACACGATTATCCACCTATCTCAAAATTTGCGGCAAGTATACCCGCCCTAGCACAAGGCGCAATGTTATTACCATGAAAAACCTCCCGTGCAAAGACACCCATGCTTAGCATGATTCATATTGAGAAAATACACATACGCCTGCTTAGCAAAGACACCCATGATAAAGTTAGTACCCGTTGCAAAGACACCCATGATAAAGTTAACGCATGTTAACAAATAAAAAAAAGCTAAAACGCAAAGATAACTAATGCGCAATCTATTTACTGCTCTTAAACAAGACACCCATGCTAAACACAACATTTTGGAAAACACTTTTCCGTTTTCCATCTTTCACGAAGTACGTTTGTTTGATGATGGGACATACAATGCCATTTTGCAGATCATGAGAATGTTTCACCAAACAACAGCGGAAGCGGTTCAACGCGCAGAAGTTCAGGCGCCAGAACTTAGCTCAATAGCCTCAATGCTAAATAGCAACACCATTCTAGATGCGCTTGGTAATGATATTTGCGCGCTTGGTGGTGACGAGCTTCGTGGTGCCCCCCATGCTTTAACAGTACCAATCGCTTCGTTGCAAGCAGCTTACAATGACACCCACCCTAACCCCCAACTTCTTCCAAAATTCAATTCACCAATAAGCCAAGCAATTTCAGCTAGTTATGTATGGTTAGGTTCTTCTATGGGCGCAAATATTATTGTTAGAAGGTTGCAAGGAATGCAGCACGATATACCCACTAATTATTATCAGGCGATGGCAAGTTGCGCGAAAACGTGGGTGTCTTTCAAACAAGAAGTTGAAATTCTCCTACCTAAGCTAGGTCTAGATAACAATGATTTCGTTATCGATGTGGTGGAAGATGCGAATGCATGGTTTAACTATCTAATTTCCTCTGCTGAAATTATAGAGATCAAAGGCAAGCCGAAGGCAATTAAGTAACGTCCATCAGTTCTAGGGAAAGCCCCACCCTACAGCGTTTCAAACGACTTTCGATACACTTCTGCGTGATTCGATGTTTTCGGCTCACGCGCTTCGTTATGTAACTCGATAGAGAAAACAATCTCAAAAGTATAAATAAACTTAATCCAACTAATCGCCTGAGCACATTAATATATTGGCAGTTCTTCGTTAAGCGCTTGCCTAGTTTCTGGTAGACTTATTTCAAATTGAAAAAATGAAAATACAAAGTATGAAAGTAATCTCTTTTAACATAAACGGCATCCGCGCCCGTCTTCATCAATTACAAGCTGTCATCGACGCTCATCAACCAGACATAATTGGTTTGCAGGAAATAAAAGTTCACAACGAGCAGTTTCCAGTTAAGGCGGTAGAGGAGATGGGCTATCACGTTTATTTTCACGGGCAAAAAAGTCACTACGGCGTAGCATTTTTAGCGAAGAAAGAACCGCTCAGTGTGTCTATGGGCTTTCCGACAGATGATGAAGATGCTCAGCGCAGAATGATAATTTTGAAAACTACTGGCGACGATGGCAAACCAGTTACGGTTTTAAATGGGTACTTTCCTCAAGGTGAGAATGAAAAGCACGAAACTAAGTACCCTGCTAAGCGCAAGTTTTATAAAGACTTGATGACCTACTTAAACGAAAACCTCACGCCAGATGAAAATGTAATAGTGATGGGCGATGTCAATATTTCACATACAGATCTAGACATTGGTATTGGTGAAGAAAATAAAAAGCGCTGGCTAAGAACTGGCAAGTGCAGCTTTTTGCCGGAAGAGCGCGAGTGGCTGAATACGCTTATTGACTGGGGCTTTGAAGATAGCTTCAGAACACTTAATCCAGAAACTAATGACAGGTTTTCGTGGTTCGACTATCGTTCGAAAGGCTTCAACGACAACCGCGGTCTTCGCATAGACCTTATATTAGCCACAAAGCCGTTACACGCAAAACTTAGTGACGCTGGCATAGATTATGATTTGAGAGGCATCGAAAAGCCATCGGACCACGCCCCGATTTGGGCCGAATATAAATAGTAATCGCCCGAAAATAGATAAAGCGAACACGACCAAGGAGCATTAGTGAGTTCATTACAGTTGTTATCAGTGCTAATTTACACCGCTTTTTTATTGGGCGCTGTTAAGCATGTCGACTTCACTCACTTTAGGCACAGCAAGCAGCAACAACACCTCATATTCGGTACCGCAGCTTCTTTATTCGTGCTTTGGTTGTTTAAGGCGGGAATTTTTGAAGGCCTAGATGTTCATTTTCTAGGCCTTTCTGTACTCACACTAATGTTGGGTTTTAGAAACGCCATTATCGCCTCTTTTATTGCTCTTCTGGGTGCAAATATAGTGGGATATGGAGCATGGGAAAACTTCGGGGTCAATGGTTTGCTCGGAACCGTTTTGCCAATTGGAATAACCTATCTGTTCTACATGCTGTCGTTTCACCGCATACCACGGCAGCTTTTCGTGTATATTTTCGTCTGTGCATTCTTCCCTGCCGCGCTGTCCATTGCACTAAAAACATTATCTTTAGGCGTGTTCTACTATTTTGAGGGCATCTATACTTGGGACATTGTTTTCGATAACTATATTTTACTCATCCCGCTACTCGTGTTCCCTGAAGCACTGTTAAACGGCATGGCTATTACACTACTTGTCATCTATCAGCCAACATGGGTCTATACATTCCACGACAAGTTTTATCTTGATAATTGAATGTCACCTTCATTAGTTTGGTCTTTACCACCACCTGGCAATAAAAAACCGCACAATCGTGCGGTTTAAATATCATTAATAGCAATTCTTAAATGCCACTTCAGCCATTTAGCAACTATTTTTGAAATAAAATCTCCATTACGTCGGCTAGTTCACCCTTACCTTCACGAATTTCTTCTTCTGACAAACCAGCAATTTCGTGAGGAAACACTAGCCATTCATCACTCTCGTTAACATAGTAATCTGGCACGATATCTGTAGTGTTATTTTGAGGCTTATACCAAGGGCACGCAATGCGGATATCTTTAGGCATGTTCAAACGCATAAGTTTGTTTATTTGATTGATAAGCGCATCAACGCTGCGGCCTGAATCAAAAACATCATCAACAATCAATAACTTGTCATCAGCATTCGCGTTCTCAACCAAGTAGTGTAACCCATGCACACGGATTTCTTTAGACTGCTTGTTTATCCCGTAGTAAGACGAAGTACGCACAGCAATATGGTCGGTTGACGTATTCTTAAATTCGAAGAACTCTTGAACTGCGATACCTATTGGTGCACCACCACGCCAAATACCAATAATAAAGTCAGGGCGGAAGCCGTCTTCATACACCTTTGCCGCTAAGCGAAAGGAATCCTGTAGAAGCGATTGCGAGGTGATAAAATTCTTGTTCATGACGTCTCACAGAGCAAATTTTAAAAGACGCGAGTATAGTGAATTTCACGGTCTTTTGCACGGTAAATTCAACTATTTATTCGTTTTGAAGCGCTTGCGACGGTGCAATTTTCATCGCTTTGCGTGCTGGATATACGCTGGCTAAAACGCACAACAGCAAAGACAACAAACTAATGCTAAAAATTTGCACTAGGTCCATTTCAATGGGCAACCCTCTGCCATCGGCCGCAAGGGCTAACGGCGAACCTATCGCATCCAAAATATTATTTAACTGAAGAGTAATAACCACACCCAATATAAGCCCAATACCCGCGCCTTTTATTCCATTAAATAAGCCATTTAACACAAAAATCCACATTACTGAACTGGGCAACATACCTTGTGTTTGAAGTACCGCAATATCACCCTGTTTTTCGGTTACCACCATTACCAGCGCTGACACAATGTTAAATGCCGCCACTGCAATAATAAGCAGCAACATAAGCGTCATCATGTTTTTTTCCATCTTCACCGCATCAAACAGTGGCCCTTGGCGCTCTCGCCAGGTTCTAACATTATTTACAGAGACACCCACCCTATCGGTTAACATATTAACAACCGCCTGATAGTTAAAAGCATCGTCTAAAAAGAGTCGAAGCGACTGTTCACTGCCTTTTGGATCACGCATCAAACGATTCACATCTTCAAGGTTCATATACATCACCTTGTCGTCCATCTGCGAGCCCATATCGAAGACACCCACCACAGTCACAAGTCGTTGACTTGGCATTCTTCCAAATGGGGTATAAACACTGGCACCAGCCACCATAACACGCAATCTGTCTCCAACACGTGCATCAAGTCTTATAGCAAGCGAACGGCCGATTATAGTGGCGAAACTGCCCTTAGTTAGATCACTGAATCGCCCTTGTTCCATATGGTTTGCAACTAGGGTGTGCTCAATCATAACGTCAGGTTGAACACCGTGAACCTGCACGCCACGTAAATCTGAACGAGACTGTATTACAGCTTCCGCTTCTCTATATGCCATCGTGGCCACAACACCTTCTATGGGTGTCTTGCTAATTTCTTTTAAGGCTAACGTCTTCGGTTTGGTAACTTTTGGGGTGGGTGTCTTTCTAACTTCTTCCACTGTATTGCTAACGTTACTTGCCTCTTGTGTTCTTAGCCTGGGTGTCTCTGTAACTTCTCTTTCACTTTGCTTATTTGACGTGGGTGTCTCTGTAACTTGCTTTGCATTGGGTGTCTTGCTAACGCTTTCGGTTACGATGGGTGTCTTTGTAATTTCGATGTGTGGGACTATGCCTAAAATGCGCTGTTTTAACTGCCCTTCTAGGCCGTTCATTACTGATACGACAATAATAAGCGCCATTAGCCCTAGCGCGATGCCGGCCACTGAAAATCGGTTGATAAATGAGACGAAACTGGTTTGGCTTGCTTTGTTAGACTTGGCATAACGATAAGCAATGAATGCAGAAAGAGGATAAAACATAGCGCCTTGCTTTTCAGTAATACGGTAATCTGCCTTACATTTGGCTATGCTTAGTGAATAAATAATTCAGATAAGTAGCCCAAAGGCGAGATGACGGGTTAACCCCAAAATAGTAAAGTGGGTATACTACGTGTGAACGGTATACTACTTATAAGTTACTAGCTGCACAAGAAATAGTGGCAGAGGAATGATGTGAGCGAACTTAGCCTAGAACAAAAAAAAGCCCAATTCGATGAGTATTTTTCTATTGCGCACAGCATAAATGCCAACGTGCGCCCTTTAGGCAAAAACGAAAAAGTGCCTGATGAAGAAAATCTTGAAGATTCGATGCCCTATGCTTTTCGTATTGCCAGTGAGATGGCCGCGTTAGAAGCGCAGGCAATCCGCCCGTTGAGAAATTTAGGCGATCATGCTGAAACCTTAGCCGAATATTTAAATCATCAGTCACGTAAAATTGATCTAATGATGTCGTTTGTATTGCATCAGCAAGACGAACCCGAACATCGCTTCAAAACGGTCAAACTTGGTGGCGGCGGCGTGATTATCGAATCAACTGACTCGCTGGATGTAGGTACTAAAGCAGAACTAAAACTCTTTCTTGATGCCGAAGCCGCAGCAATTTTTTGTTTTGGTGAAGTAATTACTTGCGAGCAAGTTGAAGATAGTTACCATATCTCCTTTATTTTTAATAGCATTCGAGAGCAAGATCAGGAGCTTTTAGTTCGTGCCAGTTTACATATTCAAACGCAACAGTTAAGAAAACGGGCAAAAGCAAAAAAAGCGGGATCTGAATAGCCCCTAAGAACAGTATATAAGCCGTAAAACTTATCTTGCATTAAAAAAACAGGACGTCATGACAGCCACTTTATTATCGCTTCCATTACCTGCGCCTAAAAAAGAAGCCTCATCACAAGATCACAAACACTGGGGCCAACTACAAGGCAGCAGCGCCGCGCTATGTATCAGCCAAACGCTAAACCAATACAAAGGCCCTATTGTATTGATTACTGCCGATACGCCTTCGGCAATGAAGCTTGAAAAAGAAATCGCATTTTTCTTAAGCGATAATCAAAAAAATACGCCTATTACCCTGTTTCCAGACTGGGAAACGCTGCCCTACGATTCGTTTTCGCCCCACCAAGATATTGTTTCTCAGCGATTAGAAACCCTGTTCCGCTTTACGCAGCAAGGCGAAGGCATTTTTATTGTTCCTGTTAACACCTTAATGCAGCGCCTTGCGCCTACCGACTATTTAGCAAAGTACCTACTGATGCTAAATAAAGGCGACACTTTAGATAGAGACCAATTTAGACGAAACCTGGAGCAAGCTGGCTACCTGCATGTAAGCCAAGTGATGAGCCACAGCGAATTCTCGGTTCGCGGCAGCATTATTGATCTGTTCCCAATGGGAAGCGACCAGCCGTTTCGGATAGACTTGTTCGACGATGAAATCGACTCTATCCGCTATTTCGATACCGACACTCAGCGCTCTGGCGAAGCAGTAAACAAAATTCGCCTGCTGCCTGCTCGCGAGTTCCCGACAGATAAAGAAGCAATTACCCTTTTTCGCCAACAGTTTTTAGAAAAATTCGACGCCAACAACGCTTCTGAAAGCGTCTTTTCTCAAGTTAGCAAAGGCACTATGCCAAGTGGTGTGGAATATTACCTTCCATTGTTTTTTAAGCAAACCGCGACTTTGTTCGATTACCTTCATCCTAAAAGCCTGCTGTTACTTCACGGCGACGTGCAAGACGCTAGCGAGTTCTTTTGGGCCGATGTACAAGAGCGCTACGAGCAGTATCGCTATAACTTAGCCCGCCCCTTACTTGCACCAGACGAACTATTTTTACCCATTAACGAGCTATTCGGTGCTATTAAGCAGTGGCCTCGTGCGTCTCTTTCCAGCAAGGTACTTGAAGAAAAATCAGGCTCTACCAACCTTCAGTGCGAAAAACTCGATGACATTGCGATTAACTCGCAGAAAAAAGTACCTGCTGAGCGTTTAATTAAAACCGTAAATCACGCTACTGACAACGGGGCTAAAGTACTGTTTTGTGCTGAAACCCAAGGTCGTCGAGAAGGCTTAATCACTGTTCTTGCCAAAGCAGGCATTAAACCCAAAATGGTTGATAGCTTTAGTGACTTCATAGCAAGCCACGACAATATTGGTATCACCGTGGGTATGGTTGATAACAGCTTTCGCTGGCAAACCCAAGAAGGTGCGCTGTTATTTATTACCGAAACGGAACTACTAGGCCAGAAAGTTAGCCAGCGTCGTCTTCGTGATAAACGCACCGCCACCGATGAAAGTGCAATTATCCGCAACCTAGCCGAGCTTTCTATCGGCCAGCCAGTGGTGCACTTAGACCACGGTGTAGGCCGTTATTTAGGCTTACAAACACTAGATGCGGGCGGCGTAGCCACCGAATATTTGTGTATTGAATATGCGAAACAGTCGAAATTGTACGTACCCGTTGCATCGCTGCACTTAATTTCTCGCTACACCGGCGGTGACGCCGATAGCGCGCCAGTAAGCGCATTAGGTTCTGACGCATGGACAAAGGCCAAACAAAAAGCGGCTGAAAAAGTACGTGATGTTGCTGCTGAGCTGCTAGATGTATATGCCCGCCGTGCTGCCAAGCCAGGCTTTGCTTACAATATAAACTGGGATGACTATCAAGCATTCTCAGACAGCTTTCCTTTTGAAGAAACACCCGACCAAGCGCAAGCCATTGCTGCCGTTATGCACGATATGGGCAGCCCATCAGCCATGGACCGCCTGGTATGCGGTGACGTAGGTTTCGGTAAAACAGAAGTTGCCATGCGTGCGGCTTTCCTTGCCGCTAACGCGGGTAAACAGGTGGCTATATTGGTTCCCACCACCCTGCTTGCGCAGCAACACTACGAGAACTTTAAAGACCGTTTTGCCGCTTGGCCGTTTGAAATTGAGGTAATGAGCCGGTTTGTAAGCGGGAAAGCGCAAAAATCGGTTATTGAGCGCATCGGTGAAGGTAAAGTAGACATTGTTGTTGGTACACATAAGTTGCTTTCTAGCGATATTAAGTACAAAGACTTAGGGCTTGTGATCATTGACGAAGAACACCGCTTCGGGGTACGCCAAAAAGAAAAACTTAAGTCTTTACGTGCCGATGTAGATATTCTAACCCTTACCGCTACACCTATTCCTCGTACGCTTAATATGGCGTTATCTGGCATGCGCGACCTATCTATTATCGCCACAGCCCCTGCCCGCCGTTTATCAATTAAAACCTTTGTTCAGCAGCGCAATAAAGCCGTTATTCGCGAAGCCATCATGCGTGAAATTTTACGTGGTGGTCAGGTCTACTTCCTTCACAATGAAGTAGAAAGCATAGCTCGAACCGTGGAAGAGATTGCTGAAATTGTACCGGAAGCACGTATTGCTATGGGTCACGGTCAAATGCGAGAGCGCGAGCTTGAAGGCGTAATGAGCGACTTTTACCACCAGCGCTATAACGTACTTGTTTGTACCACTATCATCGAAACGGGTATTGACGTACCAAGCGCAAACACCATCATTATGGACAGAGCCGACCATTTAGGCTTAGCGCAGCTTCACCAACTTCGAGGCCGTGTGGGCCGTTCTCACCATCAAGCCTACGCTTATTTATTAACACCGCATCCAAAGCGCATGACCAAAGATGCAGTGAAACGTTTGGAAGCCATATCTCAGCTTGAAGATTTAGGTGCAGGTTTTGCCCTTGCTACGCACGATTTAGAAATTCGTGGTGCAGGAGAGCTTTTAGGCGACGACCAATCAGGTCAAATTGCCAGCATTGGTTTTAGCTTGTACATGGACATGTTAGATAAAGCCGTTAATGCGCTTAAAGACGGGCGAGAGCCTTCGCTAGATGACGCAACATCAGGTCACACTGAAGTTGAACTGCGCATTCCGGCTCTTTTACCTGAAGACTATATTGCCGACGTTAATACTCGACTATCGCTATACAAACGCTTAGCAAGCTGTACGACCCAAGACGATATTGATGAGTTCCAGGTAGAGTGTATTGACCGTTTTGGTCTTTTACCAGAACCTGCTAAGAATTTGATAGAAGTGGCTGAAATTAAACTAAAAGCCCAAGAATTAGGGATTCTAAAAGTAGACTTGTCAGCGCAAGGCGGTACCATAGAGTTTAAAGAAACCACTAAGGTCAATCCGGGCTTCATTATTAGCTTGGTACAAACGAAGCCAAACACCTTTAAGTTTGAAGGTAGCCAAAAACTGCGTTTGGTGAAAAAGACCGAGACAGCTAAAGAGCGCATCGCGTTTATTAGCGATATTATTGCCGATTTTGCAAAGGAGTCGCGGTAACATGAAGTTATCTCGCTGGTGCCCGTTAGTCGCATCAATAAGCGCCGTTTTCTTAACGACAATTTCAACCACAGCCCAAGCCAATGATGACTGGTGGTTTGATGTGGAGGTAATCGCGTTTAAGCGCAACGTAGCACTTACTGAATTAGAAGAGCAGTTTTCGCTGGCCGACAACTTGTCAGCCCCTCGCGCACAGGCAGATATTATCAGCGATGTAATTGCACCCGATATTAGCTATTTAAAACAAGGCTTAGCCATTTGCGACGCAGAGACAACGATAAAGTGGCCTAACGAAAGTCTTTTTGATGTTCCGTCAAAAGACGTTGATTTCTTGTCGCTAACTAATCCAACTAACGCACAGAACGGTAGTGCCCAAAGCAGTACCCCGCACGGTGATACGCCCACAACCTATTACTCTGCAGAAACTGGCAGCGCCTATAATTATGATTCAAGCCAGGCGGGAAATACTTCTTCTAGTGCCGTAAATGGTAATACGCTGAAGGAAAGCACTTATAACTCTAATCAGAATAACGTTTCTTACTCATCGGCGGATAATTCAAACAGCTTTGACTATTCAAATGAAGAAAACGCTGCTGGTATGGCACCAGATGCGACAACCGTTGCGAGCTATTGGACATCGTTTTTTGGCGTAACGCGTCAAACACCCATTTCGGTACCTGCATTTAAGTACTGCGAAGAACCAAAACCCTGGCTTAGCGCTGAAATGACTACTGTAATAAACGCAGTAGCTTCAAGCACCAGCGAGTTAAACGCTGACGCAATGGCAATTAAGAGCACATCGAAAAATAGCGCCGTTCAGCCTGCCATAATTTGGAAGGTAAACAAGCCAGACAACAGGCTACCGGCCCCTGCTAGCTTGCCTATCATTATAGAAGGGCATGACTGGCCCCTTGCTTCAAAAGCGCACCTGCTAACGAGTAATCAACAGGCGTTATCATCTATATCTCGCCAAATACGTTCAAGTCGAGAGTTAGAACGCTTGTTCCATGCAACCTGGCGTCAACCTGTCATGTTTGGCAAAAACAAAGCCTTTGATGTTCGTTTATATGGTGGTCAAAACTATGCCCAGCAGTTCGACTTAAACGGCGACATGCGCAAGCAGAAGCAAACAAACGCTTTGAAAGCTAAGTCACAAAAAAATGTGGCTACGGAATTTGAGTACAACACAAGTGTAGACATTAACGGAAACGAAGTTCCGCAAAACACGTCTGGCACAAGTGAAGTTAATAATACACGACAAAATGGCTTAGATAACTTTGCGCTTGCGGCAGACGCCACTGACACTTCAATGCAAGGTGCAAGCGAGCTTGTTGCTGCTTCAGATATTTTTGCTGACCTAGATCGCCGCTTGGCGGCCCCAAAAGCCATTGAGTATGAAGCGTTTAAGGCGCTAGATACTTCAATGATCGTAGAGCAAGATGAAGATGACGCAACGGACGCATCGTTAAGAACACCCATTTGGGAAATTGACGGCACAATTAAAGTATTTCTTAAATACATCAACCGCGTGCCGTATCTTCATGTGGATGGTGAGATGTTCTATCGCCAGCCAGTGCCGCTTAGTTATTTTAGTAGTGAAGAAAGTCACGCTACATCAGCTGACCAAGCAACACCTACCGAATATAAGCTGGTTTCAGTTCCGCTAGCAGAACAACGACGCGTGATAAGTACTCAACTGCATTACTTCGACCACCCGCTGTTCGGTTTTGTGGTTCAGGTTCGTCGCTACAAGCGCCCTGATGCCAACGAATAATCAGTTTCATAAGAATACTTGCTGCTTTGGCGCTAGCTGAGTTGCTAGTTGCTAGTTGCTAGTTGCTAGTTGCTAGTTGCTAGTTGCTAGTTTGCAGCGTAAAAGGCACTGCGCTGAATAAAAGCAGCACATACAATTAGGTTAAGAAAATAAGGTTTTTATGAAGATTTATACTCGCACTGGCGATAAAGGCAGTACGCAAATTTACGCCGACAAAGCCGTACGTGTTGATAAAGACGATTTGGTAGTACAGAGCTATGGCGATATGGACGAGCTCAATAGCCATATTGGTTTGCTAGCCGCTCATGTTGCTGACGAACACAAACCTATACTGCACGATATTCAGCGTAACCTGTTTCAAGCTGGTTTTGCCATATCGGCAAGCTCTACCCTTACTCAGGCCGACGTCGAAAGCCTAGAAAGCCTGATTGACACCATTACAAGTAAAATGCCGCCCAATACCTCCTTTGTGTTGCCGGGCGGCTGTAAAGCTGCCGCGCAGGCCCATGTGTGCCGAGCCGTGTGCCGCCGTGCTGAACGGGCTGTTATTAGTTTATCTAAACACTACGAAGTACCAGAAGTGGTGCACGCCTATTTAAATCGCTTAAGCGACTTTCTTTTCACTTTTGCACGCTATATGAATGTAGAAGCTGGTGTAAAGGAAACCTCGGTATAAAGGGCTGCTATCAATTAACCAGCGCCGAAACTAGTTAACTAATTATAGAGCCAGTAACAAAGCTAGCTCCAAAACCGACAAAATCTAAGCAAGCAAAATAAATCATCAGAAAACGGTAGGGTTAAAAAACCTACCGCTCGCTTAAACGCTTAACCAATTTAACCGCACTGTCGTACTTATCATTAAGCCCTGCAGGCATAACTCGCCCGTAAAGCGCCATCACGCGCTCTTGCTTTTGTGAATCGCTATTACTTAGGTTTGAGTAGCGCGCTTCTAACCCATCTAGAATACTCTCAGTCCCTTTCGGGTTATTGCAAGCCAGAACCATATCACAGCCAGCATCAAGTGCAGCGTTAGCACGCTCAACATAGCTTCCGGCTACACTCGCGCCATGCATAGACAAATCGTCAGAAAATACAGCGCCACCAAAGCCTAGGTCACGCTTAAGCACATCTTGTAGCCATTTCGGTGAAAACCCTGCAGGCTTGTCGCACACTTGGTTATAAATGACATGTGCAGGCATAACGCCATCCAGCATCGCCCGCTCGATTAAGCGTTCAAACACCACCATATCGGTACTTCGTATCTCATCAAAGTCGCGCTCATCTACCGGTAATGCAATGTGTGAGTCGGGCGCTACACTACCGTGCCCAGGGAAGTGCTTTCCTATAGCGGGCATATTTACGGCTTTTAGCCCTTGAATAAGATGAGTGGCAAGGCGAATTACTTCGTTTGCATTGTCAGCAAATGCTCTATCGCCAATAACTTGCGATACACCGTTAATATCAAGCACAGGCGCAAAGCTAAAATCGATATCTAGCGTTTTAAGCTCATGTGCCAACACTAGTCCACACGCCTTGGCATACGCCGCACTTTCATCCTTGTGCTCTGACTGCTTTAGAATATTTCCCATTGCAGGTATCGCGGTAAAACCTTCACGAAAGCGCTGAACTCGGCCCCCTTCGTGATCAACCGCTATAAGTACAGGGCGCTTGGCATAGCGCCTTATATCTTGAACAAGCGCAGAAAGTTGGCGCTTATCGTGATAATTACGGCTAAATAGAATTACGCCCCCAACAACTGGATGAGCTAACTTTTCCTTTTCTTCAGGCGCAAGTTCTTCAGCCTGACAGTCCAACATTAATGGTCCCACAGCACCGCCTTTGTATGTGTCATAAAACATCACTTCAATTTTGCTAGTTCTGTGGTTAGGATAGAGAAAAATAGGGAGTTTTACACGTGATAAATTGGTTCAAGTGGTTGGTTTTAAGTGTTTTGACACTGCTTCTAATAGCAGCTTTGGGGCTTTACATATCGCTTCGCCTAAGCTTACCTGCGCTTGATGGCAATAGTGCCTCCTATCACGTAAACGCACCCACGGAGTTAAGCCGCGACAGCCTAGGTCACGCCGTAATTAACGCCAACGATATTTTCGACGCAGCCTATGCTTTAGGCTTTGCCCACACACAAGACCGCTTCTTTCAAATGGATTTGCAACGGCGCGCCGCATCGGGAAGCTTGTCGCAATGGGTTGGCGATGTAGCTTTAGATATAGATAAAAAAGCCCGTTTTCACCAATTCGAAAAACGCGCAAAAGCCGTATTTAAAAACTTGCCGCCAACGCAGCAAGAGCTGCTAGTACGCTACGCACACGGTGTAAATGACGCACTAAGTGAATACACCTTGCCGCCGTTCGAGTACCTAGCTGCAGGCGTCGACATAAGGCAATGGCAACCCACCGACAGCATTCTTGTTATTTACAGCATGTATTTAGATTTGCAAGGCACGCAAGTAGAGCTTGATTTAGCAAGAGAAGCACTGGTTTCAACCTTTGGAAATGATGTATATAGCTTTATTACCCAGCCAAGTAACTATCAAGCAGCATTAGACGCCAGCGAGATCCCCTTACTTGAGGCTGAAATACCAAACTACCCTACTTCGCTTCGTACCGTTACCAGTAAACAAAACAACGAAACCCTCCAAAGCTCTGAGCTGAGTGATGATCAAGGTCCTGAGCAAAGCTCTGAGCCAAGCACGGACATAAGTACGGACATAAGTACGGAAGCAGGTTCGGAAAAAAGCTTAGAACTAAGTACAGAAAAAATCTCGGAGCTAGTTACAAAAAAGGGCTCAGATAGCCCTACAAATTATTCAACAAACAATAGCTCAAACAACACAGCGATTGCCCGTGCCCAATATAACGGCACTGAGCTGCCCGACATTGGTAGCAACAATTGGGCGGTAACCGGAAACCACACGGCAACAGGCGCAGGGCTTTTAGCAAACGACATGCATTTAGGCTTGCGAGTACCTATTATTTGGTATCGTGCCCAGCTTAACTACCTAGAATCGGGTAGCAATGTACAAGTAACGGGCGTTTCTTTGCCTGGCATACCTGGAATAGTGGTGGGCACCAACGGTCATATCGCGTGGGGCTTTACTAACGCAAACTTAGATAATGTCGATTGGATAGCGCTAAATGACTCAACGCTTACCAGCACGGTAACAGAGCGTATCCCCCTACCCGATGGTGAGCATGAGTTCAAATTTGAAGTAAGCGAATACGGCCCTGTAAAGGAACTCAATGGCAAGCGTTACGCGCTTAATTGGGTAGCTCACCACCCTTTTGCAGCCAATTTGGGTATCATTAATTTCGGCACCGCTAAAACTGTCGAAACTGCCATAAACACAGCCAAGCGCGTTGCCATCCCCACGCAAAACTTGGTGATTGTAGATGAAGCCGGCAATGCCGCGTGGCTACCTGGGGGTGCGATGATGGATAGGCAACAAGCATCGTTCACTGCCATAGAACAGCAAGATGCGACTGTGCCTGAGCGTGCTACAAAACTACCAATGTTGTTAAACCCTGAAATGGGAAGAATATGGACAGCGAATGCCAGAGTAATATCAGCTGATGACTTCAAAGTATGGGGCGACGGTGGCTATGCTCTTGGTGCCCGCGGGCAGCAAATAAGAGACAGACTCTTTGAAAAAGACACCTTCAGTGAAACCGACTTTTACGCTATTCAGTTAGATAATCATGCTCGCTTCCTCATTCCGTGGCAGCACCTTTTGTACGGCTTGCTTAATATGCAAGATGTCGAGTTTAAGCCAGACCTCGCTTACCTAAACACTTGGAAAGAATGTGCGTGTGAAGACTCGGTTGGCTACACCTTAGTTAAGCACTTTAGGCGCGAAGTAATACAAACGCTTTTTGGTGGTTTACTTTCACACTTAGACCAACAAGGCGTAAACAGCCGCGCGCTGCTTCGGGGCATTGAACCTGCCACTTGGCAGCTTATTCATAGCCAGCCTAGCTCTTGGCTGCCTGCCGACACTGAAAGTTTTGATGAGTTATTGGTAGATGCTTACAGGCGCGCAAAACACAAACTACTAGATAAGTACTCGCCAGTAGAGGCTGACATGGAAACCCTTGCTTGGGGTAAGGTCAATGCCCTTTCAGTAGAACACCCTTTCGCTAGTCAAATTCCGTTAGTGGGAAGCATGCTAAATATGCAACAAGTGGAAGGTTTTGGCGATACCTACATGCCAGCGGTTCAAGCTCCAAGCTTTGGCGCATCTGAGCGATTTTTTGTTAGCCCCGGATACTTGGAAGATGCCATTCTTACCTTACCTGGCGGCCAATCTGGACACCCACTGTCAGAATTTTTTACAGTAGGTTTTAGCGATTACGCCACCCACGCAGCAACACCTCTGTTGCCTAGCAATTCAATACACAGCCGAACATTTTATAAAAAAGAGGTTGAATGACACCTGCAATCACATTACTTACCAAAAAACGTATCGCCCATAACGTTTTAAGGTATGACCACGATGCAAAAGCGGCATCCTATGGGCTAGAGGCGGTTGAAAAGTTAAACCTTAACGCCGATACCGTATTTAAAACCTTAGTGGTTACTACAGACAACAATAAACTGGCTGTTGCTGTAGTACCCGTTAATACCAAGCTAAGCGAAAAGAAAATGGCAAAAGCGTTAGGTGTAAAAAAGGTAGAAATGGCGCAGGCAAACGCGGTAATAGTTGCAACGGGCTATGTGTTAGGTGGGGTAAGCCCTTTAGGGCAGAAAAAACGGTTAGCCAGCGTAATTCACAAAAGCGCTGAAGGCCTTGCCACTATGCACGTAAGCGCAGGAAAGCGAGGGTTAGAAGTGGCCCTTGCCCCTGCCGATTTGGCTTTGCTAACAAGCGCCAAATTTGCGGATATTTCGGTAAATTAACTTAGCGCAATTTAGAACCTCGTTAACTGCGCTAGCAAAAACTAACTACGCGGTATTTGGTTATGCAACTGCAGCCATTATGTTTTTAAGGTTTTCGATTGGTTTAAGCCTTTTTTTAAGCAGCACATCATCGTTTATTTTTAGGATAATAACTTTCAGCAAATCAGTGGTATTTTCTATATGCGATAGTGACTTAAGATACTCTATTTCTTCGAAAATCTTACGCCCTTTAAGCGATAGGCGCTTTTCTGATCTACCTTTTGCCAAGTCACTTTGAAGGTAACTCGCTATCTTTTTTGCTGACTTTTCATCTTCAGACAATGAGTGAATATAGTACTTCATCATGCTTGGAACAAAGTCTGTAGTTGCACCGATTTCCATTGTCGCTAAATTTAGAATATCGATTAAATGGGCAGGTAAACGCCCTTCCACTGGCTTTCGCTTTGCTTCATATTGACGTTTAACCGCAGGTGTAGATTGGTGAGGTAACACGGTTACGCTTTCACACTTATCGCAAACCCCCACCAAAACCTTTTTAACCACTCCCGTACCATCACTGAAAGGAACATCTCTAAGTTGAAATGTCGCATTTTCAAATGACTGGCACGTGCTGCATGCCGCTTTCTGCGACTCGCCGACTTTGAAAATTTTCATATCTTTTCCTTAATGATGGACGCTAATAAAAACGCTATTCGGTTCTACAAAATACCATTTAACATACCAATTATGACCGGCTCGCCTCGTCTTAACTATGTGTACTGTAATGCTGCTATCAAAATGATGAGGGCTGGAAGAATAATCGTTTCCTCGACTTCGACCTATAATTTCGGCAACTTCCTCAAGCGACACTTGCCCAATTGCCAATAGATTTTTAACATCAATATCGTTTCTCTGCTCATGGGAAACGTATCCTTTATTTAGACAGTCAATGAGTTGTCGCTTTGTTCCCTATTAACCCACCCAGAACTCCGCACGCACGCTAAATGTACGCCATATTGCGTACATTTTCAAATCAAGCTTTCAATAAATTTATAGTACGAAAAGTAGGAAGGGGTATGAAGCTGGTCCGTAGTATAGGTTTCTGATGAGTGTTTGAGTGCAGCGCGAGCAATAGCCTAAGTCATAGCCTAAGTCATAGCCTAAGTCATAGCCTTAGACATAGCCTAATTGGCCGCTTGCGCTAACCACTGCTTGCGCGCCTCTTCAAGCGCTGCTTCATCCGGCTGTTCGTTGCCCGAAATAGCTACAGCAATTTGCTGAATAATGTCATCACGCTTTTTAATCAGCGCATCAGTACGCGGAAATAAGTCTTTGGCTTCTGGGTACTGCGCTTTTAATTGCTCTACATCTTCTAAGGCGTAATAGCGCGCTTCAAAGGCTTCGTTATACAACTGACGTTTAGCGTTAAAAATAACGTAGTCTTTCGCGGTATCTGAATTAAGGTAATCCATATCTTCTGAAGATAATTTAGCTGCCTGCCCTACTTCGCGGGCTTGAGCCATCCATGAATCTACAGCTTCGGCATCATCGTTTTTAACGGCCTGTTTTACACCTTGCTGCAAATCACTGGCGTGAAGAATTTCCATAACGGTTATAAGTGGAACTTGTGCTGCGTCCTGATCTCGTTTGTCTGCATCTAGCGACAAATAGGCAAACCATGAAAAGGTGGCGGCAAGAATAATAGCAAGAACGACAAGTGCTTTTTTCACACTTTCCTCCAAAGACATTGCATATAGAAATCAGTGCGGGTGCACTGTAAAAAAGAAGCAATACAAAAAGAGCGAGAGATCCCGCTCTTCTTCAGTATTGTAACGACCTAAAGATTATTGGTCGACAGGCTCTGAGTTTTCAACTCGGCTTTTCAGTTTTTGACCCGGGCGGAATGTAACCACGCGGCGCGCTTTAATTGGAATGTCTTCACCGGTTTTAGGGTTACGGCCAGGACGTTCATTTTTATCACGCAGGTCAAAGTTGCCAAAACCTGACAGTTTTACTTGCTCACCAGATTCCAGAGCGCCTTTAATCTCTTCAAAAAAAAGCTCTACCAGATCCTTCGCATCACGCTTGTTAATGCCTAGTTTCTCGAATAGGTGTTCAGCCATCTCGGCTTTGGTCAATGCCATAGTTTACTCTCTTAACGCGGCCCCAAACTCAGATTCCAGACCTTTAACCACAGTATCTACAGCTTGCTGAATTTCAGCTTCTTCCAAGGTTTTATCCGGATCTTGTAAATGAAGTGACAAAGCAAGGCTCTTATAGCCAGGCTCAATTCCCTTGCCTTTGTACTCATCGAACAAGTTTAGAGCAACTAGTTGATTTACGCCAATATTTTCTATGTAAGAAAGAACATTCCCTACACGCACTTCATCTTTTACCGTAATAGCAATATCACGGCGGTTCGATGGGAAGCGCGATACTGGTACGGCTGACGGTAATTTACGATCGGTAATGGCATCTACCACTAGTTCGAACACAAATACGCGGCCGTTAACACCAAGCAATTTAGTAAACTGCGGGTGTATAGCACCAATATAGCCAACTTCTTCATCATTAAGCAAAATTTTTGCCGTCATACCAGGGTGTAGCGCACTGTGCTGCCCTGTAACGAACTGGAACTCACCGGTATTACCCGTAAGTGCCAATAACGCCTCAACGTCGGCTTTTGCATCGAAGAAATCAACCGGGCTATCGCCCAAGTCCCAATGTTCTTCATTACGACGCCCTGCTACTACACCACCAATTACTTGTTGTTGCAATACACCATTAGGCGCATCTTGTTGAGGAATAAAGCGTAATCCGGTTTCAAACATGCGAACACGTTGTTGCTGACGCTTCTGATTATAAGCAGTAGCACCTAGCAAACCCGGCCATAAACTTACGCGCATTACCGACATATCAGATGAAATTGGATGTGGTAACACCATGCCCTTAGCGTCTGGGAATAATGCGTTTTGAATTTTAGGGTCTACAAACGAGTAAGTAATCGCTTCATTGTAGCCGCGGCTAAGTAGCAAAGACTTCATAGTGTTTAGCGGCAGCTTAGCTTCTTGCGAAGGTAGCATTGCCAAGGTCGCTTTTGGCGCAACGTTAGGAATGTTGTTGTAGCCGTAAACACGGGCAATTTCTTCAATCAAATCTTCTTCAATTGAAATATCGAAACGATAGCTTGGCGCAACCGCTTCCCAACCAGCTTCGGTTTGCGTAACGTCTAAACCAAGGCGGTTAAGCATTTCCGTTACTTTTACATCGTCAATGCTAATGCCGAGCACGCGCGCTAAACGTTCACGACGAAGCGTAACCGTAGCCTGCTTAGGTAGCTTGTCTTCAGCTACGGCTTCTACTACAGGGCCAGCTTCACCACCACAAATTTCAAGTACTAGTGCAGTAGCGCGCTCCATGGCTTTACGCTGAAGCTGTGGGTCTACACCACGCTCGTAACGGTGCGACGCATCGGTATGCAAACCGTACTGACGAGCACGGCCCATAATGGCATCGCGGCTAAAGAACGCACTTTCAAGCAAAATATCTTGCGTTTCAGTGGTTACACCAGAGTGTAGGCCGCCGAAAATACCTGCCATTGCTAGCGCTTTGTTGTCATCAGCAATAACCAAAGTATTGCTTTGCAGCTTAGCTTCGGTTTCATCAAGTAGCGTAAGCGTTTCGCCTTCATTCGCCATACGTACGTTAATGTTGCCTTCAATGCTGGCAAGGTTAAACGCGTGCATCGGCTGGCCAAGCTCTAGCAATACAAAGTTAGTCACATCAACGATTGGGTCGATGCTGCGAATACCGCAACGACGTAGCTTTTCAACTAACCATAGTGGCGATGCTGCTTTTACGTTAACGCCCTTAACCACACGGCCCAAATAACGCGGACATGCGTCGTCAGCGCTTAACGTAATTACTAGCTTATCATCAACAGTCGCGTCTACTGCTGCTACTTCAGGCTCGCACACGTCAAGGTTATTAAGCACGCCTACTTCACGGGCAATACCGCGAATACCCAAACAATCTGCACGATTTGGGGTAAGGTCTACTTCAATAGCGTTGTCGTCAAGGCCAAGGTAATCGCGAATGTCTTCGCCAATCGGTGCATCGGCTGGAAGCTCGATAATACCGTCGTGGTCGTCGCTAATACCTAGCTCAGAGAAACTACATAGCATGCCAAAAGATGGCTCGCCGCGAAGCTTCGCTTTTTTAATTTTAAAATCGCCCGGCAATACAGCGCCAACAACCGCTACCGCTACTTTAATGCCCTGACGACAGTTAGGCGCACCACAAACGATATCTAGTAGCTCATCGCCACCTACGTTAATTTTAGTTACGCGCAGTTTATCGGCATTAGGGTGCTGACCGCACTCAACCACTTCACCTACTAGCACGCCTTTAAAATCGCCTGCTACTGGCTCAACGCCGTCTACTTCAAGGCCAGCCATGCTCAACTGTTCAGACAGCTCATGTGCCGACAGCGACGGGTTAACCCACTCTCTTAACCATTTTTCACTGAATTTCATGTGTACTCTCTGCCTTAGTTGAACTGCTTAAGGAAACGAAGATCGTTTTCAAAGAACGCGCGTAAGTCGTTAACACCGTAACGAAGCATTGTTAAGCGCTCTACGCCCATACCAAAGGCAAAACCTGTGTACTCTTCTGGGTCGATACCCACAGCTTTAAGTACATTTGGGTGCACCATGCCGCAGCCTAGTACTTCAAGCCACTGACCGTTTTTGCCCATAACGTCTACTTCAGCTGAAGGCTCAGTAAACGGGAAGTAAGACGGACGGAAGCGAATTTCTAGTGACTCTTCAAAGAAGTGATGTAGGAAGTCGTGCAAAATACCTTTAAGGTCGGTAAAGCTCACGTTCTTATCAACCATCAAACCTTCCACTTGGTGGAACATTGGCGTGTGGGTTTGATCGTAGTCGTTACGATACACGCGCCCTGGCGAGATAATACGCAATGGCGGCTTTTCCGCTTCCATAGTGCGAATTTGAACACCAGAAGTTTGCGTACGAAGCATCATGTCTGGGTTAAAATAAAAGGTATCGTGATCGGCACGCGCTGGGTGATTCGCAGGAATGTTCAGTGCGTCGAAATTGTGAAAGCCATCTTCAATTTCAGGGCCAGTCTTAACTGAAAAGCCAAGCTCACCAAAGAAAGATTCAATACGCGCAATAGTGCGGCTAACCGGGTGCAAGTTACCTGGCTTTTCAGTGCGACCAGGCAAAGTTACATCAATGGCTTCTTCTGCTAGCTTTTTGTTAAGCTCTTCAGTGCGTAAAAACTCACCTTTTGCAGAAATAGCTTGCTGAATAACCTGCTTAGCTTGGTTAATCTTTTGGCCCGCGGCAGGACGTTCTTCGTTCGATAACTTTCCAAGCCCTTTAAGTAAGTCGGTAAGTTTACCTTTCTTACCCATGAATTCGACCCTAACTTGGTCTAATGTGGCTGCATCTTGTGCAGCGTCAATCTGGCTTTGTGCCTGATTGATAATAGCGTCAAGCTCCATGTTTTCCTCAATTTACATGATGACTGCATGGCCAAAGCATAGGAAGAATTTTTCTGTGCGCTAAGGCTTGCCTGAAATAAAAGCGGTAGTTTACACGAGTGACAGACATTACCGCTACCCTATATAGCTGATAATGGCGAAATTTTGGTGGGAATTAGCACCGTAAGCGAAAAGTTATAATAATTAATACACAAAAGAACGGATTTATCTTGTTACATTAAGTTGCTCTAACTACACTTTAGGTGACTTATCTTGCACAGTGCTTTTCACAGTTAGTCTTCAGATGCCAATAAGCTTGGCTGTTCTCAAATTGCAAAACAAAGGAATTTCATATGAAAGTCCCTTCACTATCTATTGCAGTCCTTCGGTTACTTACAATCATCTCAGCTAGTATCTTAATGACGTCCTGTTCTTCTACTTCAACGTCAGTTTCGCAAGAAACGCAGCTTGGGGATGAACTAATAGCAACTTCAACCACTTTAATAGGCAGAAAAGACTCTAACCTACAAGAGCATGTAGCTAATTTTCTAAAAGCTCATACGCAAAACGAGTTTTCCGACGCTCAAGTATCCAATATCGTTGAAATGCTTCGAACAGGCACTTTAGCTTCTGCTTCTAACGGCGACCACAACTTTATATCAACATGGAAGCAAGATGATAAAGAAGAGATAAAGACAAAAATAGAGACTTTATTGGTATTGTTTCCTAAAAGTGCGAAATCTTTAAGCCAAAAGGCTAGTCAGCAGGAGTTACTGAGTAGCCAAGAATTTGTAGAGCTAATTGTAAAGGCTAATTTGGATCCTACTTTGGTTATGGGAGTACCTGCTTCAAGTGGTGAACCTGATATTTTGCGTATAGGTTGGGGAGGAAGCGGGCTCTTTAGTAGTGTTGTCGAATTCAAAGGGGAAATTTATGCATCTTCTGATGTTACTGGCGTTTGGAAGTTTAATGGTTCTGGGTGGGATCCTCTCATTAAGGGACTGACTAATTATAATATTACTGGTTTGTTGGTCCATCACAATTCCCTGTTAGCCGCTACAAAGAATCAACTTTTAGAACTTAGGGCCGACAACACGTGGTCACCTATAGGGCTCGAACTTAAAACTTATCGAAATACAACACTTCAGCTTTATTCAACGTCATCTAGCGGGGTGACTTGCTTCGCAGCTTTACAGCCGTATTTGGGTTGTATAGATAAAGACGGGAATGTTAGTAAAACACCGTTATCAATCAGCAAGCTTAAAGGCGTTTACTTTGATAAAAGCGACGATTATCTTTTTGGCTTTAATGACAAGAAACTTTATAGAATTAGTAAAAGTGATGGTAGTCAAACTTTAGAGTACACATTTCCCACTAATATTTTAAGAATTGAAAAAATAGATGATTCATTAGGGGCCCTTATAT
>NZ_JAHHDX010000082.1 GCF_018619335.1 Alteromonas sp. ALT199
CTAACTTTTAAATAAGGGGCGCAGGCACGTAGGGCATAATGGCGAAGCCGCCCTGCGTGTTTGCGTCCCAGCCCGCGCAGCGGGCGTGCTTGATTTTTTTGTTATACGAATAGCCAATTAATGCATAGAAAGAAGGCTGCGAGGTTTAAGCTCTAAACTACTTTCTAACGTTTCTATTTTTGAAAGAAGATCTTTATTAGCTTTACTTGTTTGGTTGATTTGACTTTGAAGCCTATCTATTTTGACCTGGAGAGTACTATTGGCTTGATTTTGTTGATATAGGATGAACGACTGCAAACTAATTACAGTAGTGAAAGCGATTGTTGAAAAAACTACTTTTGAACGACTTTTCATAGAACTTCCTTATTTCAATTTAGTCTTAAGACTACCAGTGATTTTTTAGTTTTTCACTTATTCGTATAACTTTTAAATAAGGGGCGCAGGCACGTAGGGCATAATGGCGAAGCCGCGCTGCGTGTTTGCGTCCCAGCCCGCGCAGCGGGCGAGCTTAATTTTTTTGTTATAAGACATGTTACTTAAAACCCTGAATAGTGCCATTTGTACCAACGATTAGGCATACGCAACCATAATATAAGCAATCATTTTTTATGAATGGTCGAGAGCCATAAATATCCAATGGAACAATATTATTAACTTCGTTGACGCTTTTACCTATGGGGTGCGCATTTGTTAGAACGAATAGTTGCTCCGATATTTTAGTTTGGGTTTCTAGGCTTGCCTCCATATAAGTTAAAGAGACACCGTTATCCAAACTCTGATAAAACCAAAACACGTTGGTTAGCAGGAGTAATATTGAAAGGATACTGATAACAACCTTGTTCACTGAGTTTCCTTTGTCTTATAACTTTCCAATAACGGGCGCAGACATGTGGGGCATAATGGCGAAGCCGCCCCGCGTGTATGCGTCCCAGCGAACGAAGTGAGTGTGTTGATTGGGTTGTTATATGCCCAATGCTTTCTGCCAAAAAACAGCACTCCCAGCGCTTGGGTCTAACTCGTAACTACTAAATCCAAATTTTTCATACGCTGCTTTAGCGATGTTATTATTGCTTAATACTTCTAGTGTTATTTTACAACAGCCTAAGTTTTTGGCTATTGATTCCACTTTTTCGAGTAATTTTTGACTGAGACCTAGGCCTCTATACTTTTTGTGAACACATATGTCGTGGATGTTGACAAGAGGCTTGCACGAAAAAGTCGAGAACCCTTCGAAACAATTAGCTAAAGCTGCTGGTGAGTCGTCGACGTATATTAAAATACTAAAAGCTTGTGGGATTTTTGATAGTTCAGAAGAAAGATTTGCCATAGTTGTTTCTGACAAAGGGCTTCCACCGCCCATTGGGTCACAAGCATACTCGTTTAAAAGAAACGGAATATCTTGAGCGTGTTTTTCGTTGTTGTAATCAGCTTTTACTATTTTTAGATTCATAGTGGAAAATTTTCCTTGGCATATAACTTTTAAATAAGGGGCGCGGACGTGTGGGCTAAAATCCGAACGAAGTGAGCAGCCCACATGTTTGCGTCCCAGCCCGCGCAGCGGGCGAACTTGATTTTTTTGTTAGGAGACATTACCCAAATGCCTCTATTTGCTTAACTAGTATTGATGCTGGAATGTCTATGCCGGTCAGGTTTTTCCCTGAAAGGTTTATCCCAACTACTTTCTCATCATCCTGTAGGATAGGTAAGAAGTGCTCCTTAAATTGTGCCCAGCTAACACTTCGAGCCTCTACGTCTCCGAGCAGTTCAGGATTCAGTTTTTTAAGCCTCTCGATTCTAGATTTGGAAGACCACAGTGGCAAAGATACTTTGTTGTCACTAACATCAAACTCTAAGAGTACTTCGTTTGGGAGGCAACCAAACCAAACTATTTGAGTCGCTGCGACTTCTTCATAAAATTTGTTTGCTTGTGCGACGCCTGCTGACATTTCCTTGTCTCCTAACTTCTAAATAAGGGACGCGGACCTGTGGGCTAAAATCCGAACGAAGTGAGCCAGCCCACATGTTTGCGTCCCAGCCCGCGCAGCGGGCGAACTTAATTTTTTTGTTATACACAATTTAATTCGAAGAACTGCTTTCTTGCTGCAAAAAGAGCAGGATTTTTTCTAGAGAGTAGAAAAATAACTGCAAAACTACATTTAAGCCAATGATGATAGATCCCCAAATAAAGCCTGTATCGCTTGAATAGTATTCAAGGCCAAGCTCTGAGTGGTTACGAATATTTGAATCTATTAGTGCCCAGTTGGCAAACATTGCGATAATTAAAAAAACAAACAGCCAAAAAGATGAAATAAGTTTGTATCGCTTTACAATTTTCTTGATATTTTCTTCTGACACGTAGGGTTCCCTCCTTGTGTATAACACCCACATAAGGGGCAGTAACGCGTGGGCTAAAATCCGAGCGAAGCGACAGAGCCCACGTGTTACTGTCCCAGCGAGCCTGCGAGCGGCTTAATGTGTTTGTTATATTTATTTTACTCCGGCTTTGACCTTATGCGTTGATATATATATGAAACAAAAAGCTACGAAACAAAGGACTATGCTCAAGACATAAGCGTACGATGCAATCACCGAAAAGTGATTGATCAAAAAACCAATAGCAAATATTAAAATACCAAAGGCAAAAATGGTTAACCAAGGTATCCATTTTTTACGGAGAATATTTTCATAGTCCTCAATTTTCAGAGCCTGCTCATGAAGGTAAATGTGAGTTATTGAAAATACACAAAATAAAGGAAGAGCTATTGCAAATAAAACAGTCGAGATTTCAAGGCTACAGGAAGCATGTATTTGCTCCGTTCCACTAAATAAAGCCAGAAAAAAAGCAGCACAAAATCCTGATATCGCTGAGTACAGCCATTTAGCTTGTGTTGCTTTAATATCTTCATGAACGTTGTTTGTCATAAAAAGCTCTTAAACAATAAATATAACTTTAAGCTTTGGGGCGCTAACATGGGGCTATAATCGCGAAGCGGCCCCGTGTTAGCGTCCCAGCGACCGAAGGGAGTGCCAACAGCGTTTTGTTAGGCGTACAACTGAAAGTACGCAGCTCTGCTGCCACCACTAGCCAATTAGACCGCATGTTTAAATTATTAAATTTAAGATAAAACAACCCTGTGCGAAAT